>DAIRDH010000162.1:0-1962 GCA_036796255.1 Cryomorphaceae bacterium | reverse complement strand
TCAAAAGCCAACAATCCATCCTTGCTGGCGAGCCACAGCATCCCGTAGCCATCGGTCAATAGGTGGTTGATGCTTTGGGTTGAAGCGGGCATAGCGATGCGTCTTTCTTGTGAAAGAAATTGTGCATCAGCCGGCAAAGCGGCGATAAGCAGGCATAGAAATATGGCA
Source organism: Cryomorphaceae bacterium (assembly GCA_036796255.1). GTDB lineage: Bacteria > Bacteroidota > Bacteroidia > Flavobacteriales_D > Cryomorphaceae > T3Sed10-241. The sequence goes on along the minus strand of DAIRDH010000162.1, from coordinate 1,794 downwards.
ACACGCAGCGCCATTTCAGGGAATCACTTTCATGGTGGCCGCTACATTTACACGGATCACTTCGGCGATTTTTTGGTACACCACGCGCGGTATCTCGATGGAGTGATCGGCAAGGGGCACTTCAAATGCCCCGGTGATTTGGAGCGTTTCGGAATCGATCCAGACGCAATCGGCTTCTACCACCCGCTGCTTTTCCACGCCGTGTATGCGCAAGGCTCCTTTGAGCAGTAAGGTGAAGTTATCGGAGGGATAAGGCTGAAAATTAAGCATTTTTCCCGCAAAGGTGGCCTGGCCAAACTTGCCGGTTTCCATGTAGTTTTCATAAAAGTGCTCTTGCTGCAAGGCGCTGTTGAAGCCTGTGAAGCCGGTGATGGGGATGCTGATGGCAAACTGACCCGTGGCCGGATCTATCAATGCCCTGAACTGCGTGGTAGAAGCGGTGATGAGCTCAAGGGGTGCTTCCGATCGGAAGGCGATGTTGCCCTCCTGCAGTCCAAGGCGTTGCTGGGCCACAGTGGGGTGGATGGCGGCCAGGCACAGCAGGCAGAGCAGGAGTTTGAAAATGGTCTTGTGGGTCATGCGCAATTCTTGGGCTCAAGGTACGAAGCTAATGCAAAAGATGCTTTTGAGGTATCGCCGGGCCTCTGCCATTTCGCTGGGGTGAGCAGGGTCACAGAGCAGCTGTGCACAATGCCTTTCCTTTGAGTACATCAATCCAGTAAAGCCATGCGTTTAAGAACTTCCATTGCCTTGTTTTTTTCGCTCTTCCTGTTCACGGCACAAGCCCAGGCGCCATTCGATGTGCACCTCGAACCCATGGACATACCCGGTCTTGGTGGTTTGCAATCATTCGCTGCTGGCGAACACGATGGCAAATGGCTACTCATCGGCGGGCGTCTGGATGGCTTGCACCGGCGCCAGCCATGGGCCAGCTTCGACCAGGCCGGACACAACACCCAACTCACCGTGGTGGATCCTCTAAGCGCTGAGGTGTGGACCGCCCCCTTAAGCACTTTGCCCGCGCCCATGCGCGAACAGCTCAGCAGCACCAATATGCAGTTTGCCCAAAACGGCGACATGCTCTACCTGATCGGTGGCTACGGCTACAGCGCCACTGCCGGCGACCACATCACCTATCCAAGGCTCAGTGCGGTAAATGTGCCCCAGGCCATGAATGCCATCATCGGTGGTACCGACCCTGCCCCACACTTCCGCTACGTCAATGACGAACTGCTGGCGGTAACCGGTGGCTACCTGCACATGCTCAACGGCAATTATTACCTCGTGGGCGGACACCGCTTCGATGGCAGGTACAACCCCATGAACAACCCCACCTTTAGCCAGGCCTACACCAATGCGCTGCGCATCTTCGACATTGACGACGACGGTAGCACCCTCAGCGTTGAGATGGTCGACAGCTGGGTAGACCAGGCGGCATTTCACCGCCGCGATTACAATGTGGCCGCCCAAATTATGCCCGATGGAAGCGAGGGCCTCACGGCTTTTTCAGGAGTGTTTCAACCCACCGTCGATTTGCCTTACCTCAATGCGGTCAATATCAGTGCCGATGCTTACGCCATCCAGCCCGACTTTTCTCAGTATTTCAACCATTACCACTGCGCCCACATCCCCATTTATGACCTTGAGCAGAATGAGATGCACACCCTCTTTTTTGGCGGCATCGCCCAGTACTACATGGATGGCGAGACTTTGATGCAAGATGACGACGTGCCTTTTGTGAAAACCATAGCCCGCGTAACCCGCTCCGCCGACGGCAGCATGGCCGAGTACAAA
>DAIRDH010000161.1:0-1994 GCA_036796255.1 Cryomorphaceae bacterium | reverse complement strand
CGCGGACTCACACGTTACAGCCGCTACCTGAGGCGGGCCTCGCTTTACGACGCGAGCCATCTGGAATCGCTCTTCCGGTCGCTGCTGCGCACCACCCGCATGAGCCAATTGCTCAAGCCCTGCCTCATCACGGCCTACGACCTCAACGCACGGCGGGCCGTATTCTTCAACAGCCGCGAACCGGTGCAGCACCGAGGCGACTACTACCTCCGCGATGTGCTGCGCTCCACTTCGGCAGCGCCCACCTATTTCGACCCGGCCTACATGCGCAACATTCCCGGCACGGGCGAGGGAAAAACCCGCATGGCCAATATCGATGGAGGCGTATTTGCCAACAATCCCGGCATGTGCGCTTACGCAGAATGTCGAAAACTCAGCCTCCCCGGACTGCCTCCAAATCCCGGCGCCAAAAATATGCTCATGCTCTCCCTTGGTACCGGGGGAGGTGAATCAGGCATGGGAAATGCCTTCGAAAGCCACAACTGGGGCATGTTCAGCTGGGCCACGCGCATACCCGATGTGATGATGGATGGCAGTTTTGACACGGTAAACCACCAGCTCGCCCACCTCTTCGGCAGCCTGGAAGGAGAGCTTCCGCAAAATTACAAGCGCGTGGATGTGCCCAAAGAAGGCCGGCGCTACTCAGGCGATATGGCCGATGCCAGCGCCAATAATATCGAGAGGCTCAAAGCTGCCGCCGAAGCCACCATAGCCGATGCAAACGATGCGCGACACCCCAAAAGCCTGGATGCCTTTGTGGATGACCTGATTGCCGAGGGCATACGGACCTAGGCCGGAGGAAGAAACACATATTGCGCAATCTGCACTTAAAATATCCAAATGATCACGGCCAAATTCATCTACCTTGTAGCCATAATTTTCCAACAGGAATGAGCCAGAATTCACGCAGCACACCCAGCAATTGGAGAGGCAAAGGCAAGGAGCATAACAAGGACAATCCTTTTCAAATAGAAAAAGTTGCGCCAGAGGCATGGTATCAGGATTATACCAAGTACAGCAATGTGGATGCCCGCAACAGCCAATACGATAAAGCAACCGGAGCCAAAATTCGACGCAAGGCAAGGCTGGAACGCAAAAGTGACAACAGTGACATCGTCGTGGCGATTGCTCTGGTTGTGCTGCTCACCATCATCAGCGTTTATTTTCTGGTTGACTTCGCAACCTAAGGAGAAGAAAGCCTCTGGTATGTTGGCCTTTTCCGCAAGGACTTCTTTGTTCGTCAGCAAATGAAATTCAGGTCAATCCACCCCAAAGCGGAGCTTCATGGTGATGGTGGCCGTTTTATTCTTTGAAGAAGTATTGAAGGTGCCGCCCCATGAATAATCTTCATTGCTGTGCTGGCCAATGATTTGAAATATCCCCATTTGAGCCGACTGAAGTCCTCCCAGGTTGGCTCCGGCATTTTCGGCAATTTGTTCTGCGCGTATGCGCGCATCTTCCGTGGCTGAGGCAATCATTTCAATTTTCAGGGCACTCAGCTGGGTGTAAAAATACTGAGGTGCCGGCGAGTTGATTTCAATGCCCTGGTTGATGAGCTCGGTGATCTCGCGCGAAATGGCTTCCACTTTTTCGATATCGCCCGACTGCAGCTCCACCCTTTGCCGTAAGGCATGTCCGGTAAACACGGAATAGCCGCGGCCGCTGTCGTCGTAGCGGTAGTCAAATTCCTTGTCGATGCTCACGGACGATAGGGTCATTTCATCAGCGGCTACGCCTTTGCTTTCGAGATAGGCCACCACCGCATCGCGATCGGCTTTGAGGGCTGTGAATGCCGCCTGCAGGTCCATGTCCTTGCGGGCAAAGTTGGCTTCCCAAACGATGAGGTCTGATTTAAAATCCTTCTTTCCGAGCCCTGTCACCACGATGCTGTCAGATGCCCGGTTGCGTTGCTTGTATGCGCTGGAGGCCATCCATATGGAGGCAAAAAGGCCAATGGCGAGGAGGAGTGCTGCGAGGGGGATGGCTTTTCTCAT
>DAIRDH010000160.1:0-2115 GCA_036796255.1 Cryomorphaceae bacterium | reverse complement strand
CAGGCCAGTTGGTGGACGCCGAAAAGCGAAACCATCGATCCGCTCGGCAATGTAATTGAGACCACGGAAAACAAACGTGGTATCCTCAATTTTACAGACCATGTGGGTCGATGACCTTCAAACCATCTATGTCCTTAAAGTCAGAAGTGTTTCGAGAGATTAAGGTCAAGTCATAGACCAAAGCAGTAGCAGCAATTATAGCATCAGGCAGTTATAGCATCAGGCAGTTTGGTTTTGTACTTTTTCCTGATTTCAATACTCCCCTCTACCACATGGTGGGTTAAATCCAACACGGTAGCGTCATCAATAAATTGGGTGAGTGTGCTGTAATGTTCTTCAGACGTATTGAAGCCAAGTAATTCAATTTTAGTGACAACCGAAACATTGGGAAAAGCGTCCACCACAGCATTCATAAAATCCATGCCCGGAGCTGGAATTTTTTTGCCGAGATAGTCTATCACGGCGTTGGTATCCATCAAGTACCGCGTTTGTTCCATTCCTCACGACTTTCGTTCACGTAGTTCTGAAGTTCATCGGCCACGTCAGAGGGCAGCTTGCCTGCATACTTTTCAGAAAGCTTTTGCTGGGGCTGAATGCTCTTTTTTAAAACCTTGAGGATCTGCAAATCTTCCAAGTCCTCTAAAAGCTTGTATGCTTTCTTGTTATTGATTTGTATCAATACTGTTTCCATCTTTGACTTCAATTTAATCAACATTCAAACTTTTCCTGGTGCAAGTTTTCATATCATCCTATGATACTGGTGGCGGCAGGCGCTTTCAGAGACCGAATATATGTTTTGCGCATAGATATTCAACCTCCCAACTGTAGCCATTGATCAGGTTGCCTGAAAGTGCTTCTTTCACATGTTCCATAAAGGTACATAAATATTAGACGAAAAAACTAAGCTTTGATTGCTCAAGCTTTACTGCAGGCATTTTTGAAACAGAACGGCGCCTTCAAGGCCTACCCGACGTCAACAAATGCGAAGTGGTGTTCGGCATACGCGCAATATTCGATACCCCCGGATCATTTCCGCCCCCGTGGCAATAAGACAACAGCCTTTTTGTAAAAAGATAGCATTCTGTTCCCAGGGAATTATAATATTCCTCAAACGATATTCACCTCCCTCTCCAGCTCTATTCCAAATTTTTGGAGCACATCGTTCTTCACGGCTTCTGAGTGTGCCCAAATTTCGTCGCCGGTGGCGCCGCCGTAGTTTACAAGCACCAGGGCTTGCATGGCATGCATGCCGCAATTGCCCACGCGCTTGCCTTTCCAGCCGGCTTGTTCAATGAGCCAACCCGCTGCCAGTTTTACCTGCCCATCGGCTGAGGGGTAGTGTGGGGCATCGGGGTGGGCGGCCTGCAAGCGCTCAAAGTCGGCTTGGGAGACCACCGGATTTTTGAAAAAGCTCCCAGCATTGCCAAGCACGGCAGGGTTGGGCAGCTTGCTGTTGCGGATGTTGATCACCGCCTGGCTCACATCGCTGATGCCCGGATTGCTGATGCCCAGGCGCGCGAGCTCAGCCCCTATGGCGCCGTAATGGGTGCTGAGTTGTGGCCTTTTGAACAGCCTGAAAGTCACGGTGAGGATCACGTACTTGTCTTTGCCGGCGCGCTTGAAAATGCTCTCGCGGTAACCAAACTGGCAGGCTGCTGCATCAAAGTGCACAGTTTTGCCACTGCTTATTTCATAGGCTTCGAGGCTGTGAAAACGGTCTTTCACTTCTACGCCGTAGGCGCCAATGTTTTGCATGGGGCTGGCACCAACATTTCCCGGTATCAGGCTGAGGTTTTCAAGTCCCGCCCAGCCCTGCGCAAGGGTGTGCAGCACGAATTGATGCCAGTTTTCACCGGCACCGGCCCTTACGTATACATGCTCGTGGTCTTCGGCGATTTTTTCAATTCCTGTGATTTCGTTTTTCAGGATAAGGCCGGGATAATCTTTGGTGAAGAGGATGTTGCTTCCGCCGCCGAGAATCATGTGGGGCAATCCCTTTACGCGCTCATCGGCAAATAGCTGCGCAATGCCCTCAGCATCATCGAAGTGACCCAGCAGCCGCGCTTTCACATCGATGCCAAAGGTGTTGAGGCTTTTGAGGGAGGCGTTTTCGAT
>DAIRDH010000159.1:0-2211 GCA_036796255.1 Cryomorphaceae bacterium | reverse complement strand
TTCGGTACCGATGGTCATTACTTCAATCAACCTGTGCTGCGCCTCGATCAGGGCCGCACCATGCCGCCTTACAGTTATAACGCTATGGACGCCGGCTACACCGTAGTAGGCAACCGCATTATGGAAGGGCCTTCTTCATCTGAATTCGACCTGCTCTACACATTTCGCGAAGGCAAAATATACACGGGTACCGCCATGTACTCTTCACAAATTCGGTATACCTATCAGGATGGGCGCATCTACAAGGGCGACAGCGTGTTTCAGCTCGACATTCTCTACAACTACCATGACAACGTGGTATACCACGGCGCCAATTCATTTCCCTCTGATGCGCTTTATTATGTGGAAGGGCAAATCAGCATCACGCAATTATTCGCGATTCTGCTCGGGCTCGGGCTTATCGCCTGAAGCCTCGCTGCCTTTGGTCTCTTCGTCGGTTTGAAAAAACCGCTTTTGATTGATCAGGATCAGCGCCATACCCACAGTGATGGCCGAGTCGGCCACGTTGAACACGGGCCTGAAAAATTGCAACCTGTCCCCGCCCAGCCATGGCACCCATTCAGGCCAGGTGGTGTCAATCAATGGAAAGTAGAGCATGTCAACCACCTTGCCCTGAAGAAACCCTGCATAGCCACCTTCTGATGGAAAGAGCACCGCTACAGCGGGGGTAAATCGCGGGCTTTCGCTGAAAATGAGGCCGTAAAATGCACTGTCAATCATATTGCCAATGGCTCCGGCCAGCACGAGTGATATGGAAAGCACCAACCCACTGTGGGCGGCTTCGCGGATGCGTTCGCGCAGGTACCACCCAATGGCCACAATGGCAATAATGCGGAAAATGCTGAGCAAGAGCTTGCCCCATTCGCCGCCAAGCTCCAGCCCAAATGCCATGCCTGGATTCTCAATAAAATGAATGAAAAACCAATCGCCAAAAACGGTGATGGATTCGTCGAGGTACATGTTGGTCTTCACCCAGAATTTAGAAATCTGGTCGACCACAAGCACCGCAGCAATGGTGATGAGCGCGAGGCGCATCACCGACTTCGACTTTGCCGGATTAGCGGCGGTCTTGTTGTTGCTTTGCTTCAATGCTCAAAGTGGCGTGAGGAACGAGACGCAGTCTTTCTTTGCGGATCAATTTGCCGGTTGCGCGGCATATTCCGTAAGTTTTGTTCTCAATGCGCACCATGGCGTTTTCCAGGTGGGAAATGAATTTCTCCTGACGCGAAGCGAGTTGCGCAGTTTCCTCGCGCGACATCGTTTCTGAGCCGTCTTCCATCATCTTAAAGCTGGAGGCGGTGTCGTTGGTGCTGTTGTCGTCAGCGTATGAGAGCGATTGCTTGAGCTGGTGAAGGTCTTCACGCGCTTCTCTTAATTTCTTGTCGATGAGTTCGCGAAATTCCGCGAGGTCCTCGTCTGAGTATCTTGATTTTTCTTCTGCCATGGTTGGTAGGATTATATTTTTTGGAGCGCCACCTTCGTGGCTATGCTGCCGTCCACCTCTATTGCTTTTGCCTCTTGTTCAGCGACAAAAGCGACGAGCTCCAGGGAACCCGCCAAAGTTTCGGCGCAAATATACTCCAAATTATTCTTGATTGCTTGTTCGATTTCGGGATGCATTTCCACCTGCAGCGCAATGCGGTCGGTGACTTCGAGGCCTGAGTCTTTGCGCAGGTTTTGAATGCGGTTTACAAATTCGCGGGCTATGCCTTCGTTGCGCAAGTCCTCATTGATCGCCACGTCGAGTGCCACGGTAAATTCTCCATCGCTCAGCACCAGCCATCCGGGAATGTCTTTGGTGGCAATGGCCACTTCGCTGCGGAGCAGTTCCACTTCACGGCCATCGGCCAAGGTAAGCTGCAGGCTTCCATTACGCTCAATAGCAGCAATATCGACTTGCCCGAGCGTGCCAACGGCGGCGGCCACGGCTTTCATGTCTTTGCCAAATCGGGGGCCGAGGGCCTTGAAGTCGGGCTTGATTTCCTTCACAAACACCCCTTCGGTGTCGCGCAGGTACACGAGTTCCTTTACATTGAGCTCGCTGAGCACGATGTCTTCCACATCGCGGAGTTGTCGCTCAAAGGTGTCATCGGCGATGGGCACCATCATTTTCTGCAAAGGTTGGCGCACCTTGATCTTTTCTTGTTTGCGCAAGCTCAGCACCATGGAAGTGATGCGCTGGGCAATGTGCATTTTGCGCTCCAGGTCGGG
>DAIRDH010000158.1:0-2473 GCA_036796255.1 Cryomorphaceae bacterium | reverse complement strand
TCGGTTGACGGAGGATTCTTCGGGATTTTTGAAGTAGGCGTATCGATTCTTTCCGGGGACTTTCCCGGTGCTTCTGTATCACCGCCGCTACGGGGGGGATTTGGTGCCGGTTATGAAATACGCCTCACAGACACAACCAATCTGCAAGTTGGATACTTATTGAGCTATAGCCGATTTCGGAATGAGTGGGGGGAGACGGAGTTGACCCATACCCTGTTTTCCAATACCATTACTGTCGGTTTACGCTTTTAAAGCTTGATTATGAAGCACCTTATATTTTGCGCCGCACTCACCTGTTCTTTTTTGATTCAAACTGTTTACGGGCAGTCCTCTGAAGTCACGAGCGATCAAATTATCGTCAGGTCCTATGAGACAGGAGTGATGCAACCATCAATGATCGTTGTATCCTACGGCGATGGGAAAACGGAGACCGTTGATCTTAACAATGTAAGTAAAACAAAAAACTGGGTAGAAAATTTAAGCACGATTCATACCGTTCTCGACCGGATTCGCAAGGAGGGCTATACCCTTATTAGTACCAGTTCATTTGGAGGTGATGGAATTTGGGGTCACACCTACATCTATCTGAGGAATGACTTAGTTAACGTGGATACAACTAAATGATTTGATGCCGGTTAGAGCGCATGATTGAGTAAAAAATGCTCATTAATGCTCGATTTTCTTAAAATCCGCCGATCTCCTCTTGCTAATTTCAGCACTCCCTTTGGTCGCTGGTCTTTTGATAATCCTTGTTACAAGTCGAATCTTGAGTCACAACTAAAAACGAGCCAGAGGCTCCAGTTATCCACACTCGCGAGACGCGAGTGTGGGCGAGCGCCGTCGCCACGCCGCATGCGTGGTGCCGGTAACTTTGGTCTTTGGCCTTTAAGTCCTTTGTGCAACTTGAGTTTTGGATAAGCAATTTAGAAATGAGCCGGAGGCTCGAGTTAGCCACGCTCGCCAGAGGCGAGCGTGGGCCGGCTCCCTCTGGAAATCCAATCGAAAAATTTGCACAATCGCGAAATCTGATTTACTTTCAACCTTGATATTTGCAAAACATATTTCCAAATTTCAAGGATGATTACACGTAAATACATCGATGAGCTGGCTGAAGTGGGGCAGTATTTTCCTGTGATTGGCATCATTGGGCCAAGGCAGGTAGGCAAAACCACTCTGGTGAAAGGGTTTATGAAGGCACTCGACAAACCATCGGTGTACCTCGACATGGAAAAACCCTCCGACTTCCAAAAACTCAATGAAGCAGAGCACTTTTTTGCGCAGCATGAATCTTCTTGTCTGGTCATCGATGAAATTCAGCGCCGGCCGGAATTGTTTCCCCTGATTCGCGCAGCGGTGGATGAAAACCGCATTCCCCTGCGCTTTATTTTGTTGGGATCTGCCAGTCCCGATCTTTTGCGCGGCACCTCCGAGTCGCTGGCCGGCCGCATCAGCTACGTGCGCATGCATCCCTTCTCACTCCTGGAGCTGGAAAACAACAAGCCCATTCAGCTTCACTTTCGCGGTGGCTTTCCCGATGCCTATCTGGCACCTAATGACAAAATGGCCAAGAGGTGGCTGGATGATTTCATTGGCACTTACATTGAGCGCGACTTACCTTTGTTGGGATTGCCCTCTGCTCCGGTTACTACCAGGAGGCTGTGGGAAATGTTGGCCTGGCAAAATGCCAACCTGCTCAATGCAAGTGCATTTGGCAACTCCCTTGGCTATACCCACCAAACCGTCATCAATTATCTGGAGTTTATTGAAGGTGCTTTCATGTTCACAAGGCTCCTTCCGTATGCGGTTAACCTTGGCAAGCGCCTCGTGCGCACTCCGAAAGCCTATATCACCGATACGGGTGTATTGCATCGCTTGCTGCGGGTGAACACCTATGATGAATTGATGGGCATGCCCATTCTGGGTGCTTCATTCGAAGCTTTTGTATTTCAGCAAATTATGGCCCACAAGCCCGAAGATGTGGATGTGTCATTTTACCGCACCCATGCCGGTGCTGAGGTCGATTTTGTGTTTACCCGCGCCTCCAAAGTCATCAGCACTGCCGAGGCAAAATTCAGCACTGCGCCCAAGTTGGCCAAGGGCACCTACATCGCCATGGACGATCTGGGTGCAAAGCAGAACTATGTGATTGTGCCGGATTCGGATCCTTATCAATTGAAGGAGGGAATTACCGTTTGCGGGGTGCATTACTTTTTGAAAAATGTGCTGGGGGAAATGTAGCCTTCAGAGCTTAAAGTCCGAAAGCGCGATTAGCGCTATCAGCGATGGTGCATGTGTGAAACAAAAAAATTGGACAAATATGGAGTCTGACTCCATATTTGTCCAAAATTTCTTCTTCTTCCGGGAGTTTATTTAACTGCTCTTAGGGACGTTTCAGATATGAATGAAACTTCCGGGATAAGCGCTTAAAGTTTTCAGGTACGATTGAAACTTTGCCGGAAAATTGCAAAAGTTT
>DAIRDH010000157.1:0-2593 GCA_036796255.1 Cryomorphaceae bacterium | reverse complement strand
AAGCACGCCTCCAATGTAACCGGAACGGGCAAAATGCTGGAGCGCATTTACCGAAAGGCTGGAATTCCGGATGGGCTTTTCACAACTTTGGTGATCAGCCACGATCAGTCAGATGAGGTGATCAAAAACAAGCTGGTGCGGGGCGTGACCCTGACCGGCAGCCCCGGTGCAGGCAGAGATATCGGGAAGAAAGCCGCTGCCGAATTGAAAAAATCTGTCCTTGAACTGGGCAGCAATGACGCCTACCTGGTACTCGAAGATGCCGATATCGACAAGGCTGTTAAAGCTTGCGTGATGGGCCGTATTTACAACAATGGCGAGACTTGCATTGCTGCAAAGCGCTTTATTGTGGTGGAGAAAGTCTACGATGCGTTTCGGGAGAAATTCGTGAAGGCCATGAGCGAAGTCAAAACGGGCGATCCCAATGAGGACAGCACCCAGCTGGGCCCCATTGCGCGGGAGGACTTGCGCGATGACCTCCACGAACAGGTGACCAAAAGCGTAGAGAAAGGTGCCAGAATAGCCTGTGGCGGCAAAATCCCGGAAGGCAAAGGATACTTCTACCCTGCCACCGTTTTGGAAAACGTGCAGCCCGGACAGCCGGCTTACGACGATGAACTCTTTGGCCCTGTGGCCTCATTGATAAAGGCCAGGGACAATGAAGACGCCATGCGCATCGCCAACGACAGCCGATTCGGGCTGGGCGGTGGAATTTTCTCGAAGGATGAGGACGCCGCTTTCCAACTGGCCGAGAAGCATTTCGATACGGGAATGGTCTTTATTAACTCCTTCGGCCTTGCCGATCCTGCCATGCCCTTCGGTGGGGTGAAGGATTCAGGTTACGGGCGCGAGCACGGTGGCTTCGGGTTGAAAGAATTCGTAAACGTGAAGAGCGTGATGAAAAGGTAAACAGGTTTGATCCTCCATGAAATAAAAGCTTGCTGCTTCGGTGGCAGGCTTTTTTATTTTACGAAAGTGAATGCCTGCAAATGAATCCGAAAAGACCTTGAGGAGCAAGCGAGTAGGCACACAACTGCTGGCGCTCTCTACCCCCTATACTTCACCTGCAATGCCTTTAGAAAATTCCTCAGGTATTGGTCCATACAATGGCGGTAGGATTTGTGGTTGGGGTTTCGGAAGAATGCACCCAGCTCATTTTTGGTGATTTGCCTGTCGACAGAGGCGAAGAGGGCGATCATATCTTCGCTGTTCAGGGACAGGGCAATTTTTAATTTCTGCATGATCATGTTGTTGCTCAGGGGGTCTTCCGCTTCGGGCGAGGGTCCCTCCCGCTTTCCGCGCTTGTCAATGATGAGGCCATTGAGGAAAATGGCCAACTGCTTGTCGTGGATGGTTTCCATCAAGGGGTCTTCTTCTTTCTTCAGCCAGTTGCTCACCTGCGCCCTTGTCACTTCGTAATCGGCCAGTTTGAAAAGCGCAATCATTTGTGCATCTTCTAAATCAAGGATGTAGCGCACCTGGCGCAGGACGTCGTTGTTGGTCATTGTTTGAAGCTTGTAGATTTAGTAATTCTTTTGGTGGGACTAAGCTAAGGAGAATCTGTCTAGCCGTTATGAATTGTGATAGCGCATCATTGAGGACTCAGAATAGACTGGCGTTCGGGTAAATCTCTGTGTTGAATAAGGAGATTTCTCACCCGCCTACCGGCCGGCACGGTATGCACAGTCATGCCTGCCCGCGCCGACGCTGGCCTTAACTGCAGCAGGCAGGCCGCACATCCCCTCGTCCATACGGACTTGCTACGCTGCGTGAGAGGAGTAGTTTAGCTTCGCTGCTCCTTCGTGGTCTCCCTTACGCAGTCCCTTTGGTCGTCGGCACCAATGACAGTGTATGTCTTTTACTGAGGATGAGATCTCTCCCTGCGGTCGAGATGACAATTGTAAATTGAATTTAATGGGTTTTGGAGGGGGAAAGAAGGGCGGCTGCGCCGCCCTTCTTTCCCCCTCCAAAACCCCAATACCTCTAATAGACCCGTCATCTCGACCGCAGGGAGAGATCTCATGCACTTTGCAGAATGCTGTGAATGAGACTTATCCATATTTGGATACACGTGAAAATCTGTCATTCCCTTTCTGTATATTTTTTCCAATTTTTGAAACTCGGGATGACAAATAATCAATTAAACAGTTCGGCAGGTAGGGGTTGATTCATTAAAATCCTCTGCGACGTAATCAATAAGATGCTTTCAGGAGCCATAGATTTTTGACGCCGATTGACCTTTAGATCGACTCAATTTATTCTTTACCATCAATAATTTCTTGATCGATTGCTGATCGCTGAGCTGGGTAATCCATTCGATGAGCTCAAGTTTTACCGTATCGATATTCATTTGCGACGATGCTTGCTGGGTTCTGATTCAAAGATACAATATTGCTGGATTATTGTGTAGTTCATTCTAAGCGACATCATGGCAAGTAAGCCTAAGGCGCAGTCCTTACCTCACGCAAAATAGTACAACCAAACAAAAGTCCCCACATTCAGGAACACCGACACTACGTAGAGCAGGCTGTTTTTGAAGCGTTTCACAATGGCTGCGGCGAGTGAAGCCGCGGGAACAAGGAAGAGCGCCGGA
>DAIRDH010000156.1:0-2677 GCA_036796255.1 Cryomorphaceae bacterium | reverse complement strand
TCATGTGGTCTGAGCACTGCTCGTACAAGAATTCGATCAAATACCTTAAAACCCTGCCGCGCACTGGCCCACACTTGCTTGTAGAGGCTGGCCAGGAGAATGCCGGACTTGTAGATATAGGCGATGGACTGGCCTGTGCCTTTAAAATTGAATCGCACAACCACCCATCGGCCATCGAGCCCTACCAGGGTGCAGCCACAGGCGTAGGCGGAATCAACCGCGACATTTTCACCATGGGCGCCCGTCCGGTGGCCCAACTCAACTCATTGCGCTTCGGCAAAATCGATGAGCCACACACACAGTGGCTCGTGCGAGGAGTCGTAAAGGGCATTGGCGATTACGGCAATGCTTTCGGTATTCCTGTACTCGGGGGCGAGGTATTTTTTGATGAAGTGTACCAAACCAATCCGCTGGTCAACGCCATGAGCGTGGGCATCATGGATCCCAAAGACATGATCTCGGCAACGAGCTATGGCGTGGGCAATCCGGTGTATATCGTCGGTTCGGCCACGGGTAAGGACGGTATCAATGGAGCCAGCTTTGCCAGCAAAGACATGAGCGAGGAGTCGGCTGCCGACTTGCCATCGGTGCAGGTGGGTGACCCTTTTCAGGAAAAACTGCTGCTCGAAGCTTCTCTCGAACTCGCCCAGACCGATGCCATCATCGGCATGCAAGACATGGGCGCCGCCGGTATCACCTGCTCCACCAGCGAGATGAGCGCCACCAAAGGTTTTGGGATGCGCATCGACCTCGACAAAGTGCCCACAAGGCAAGAGGGCATGAAGCCCTTTGAAATCCTGCTCAGCGAATCGCAAGAGCGCATGCTCGTGGTGGTGAAGAAAGGCCAGGAAAAAGTGGTTGAAGATATTTTTGACAAATGGGATCTCCACGCTGTGCAAATCGGTGAAGTGACCGAAGGCGGCATCTTGCAATACTATATGCACGGTGAGCTTGCCGCCGAAGTGCCTGCCCACGACCTGGTGCTTGGTGGCGGTGCTCCGGTATACGACCGTGAATTCCGCGAGCCAGCCTATTTTGCGGAAAGCAAAAAATTCAACATCGACGACATCCCTGAACCGGAGAACTTGCCGGAAGTAGCCATGAAATTGCTCGGCGCGCCCAACATTTGCAGCAAGCGCTGGGTGTATGAGCAGTACGACACCATGGTGGGCACCGGCAATATGGCCAGCAATGCGCCAAGCGATGCCGGCATTTACAACCTCAAAGGCCGCAAAGGTGCCCTCGCCATGACTGTTGATTGCAATGCACGCTACGTGCACGCCGATCCCAAAACAGGTACAGCCATCGCCGTGGCAGAAGCCGCCCGCAACATTTCCTGCAGCGGTGGCGAGCCCTCAGCCATCACCAACTGCCTCAACTTTGGCAACCCTTACAACCCTGAAGTGTACTGGCAATTTGTAAACGCCATTGCCGGCATGGGTGAAGCTTGCCTCAAATTCAACACCCCGGTGACCGGCGGCAACGTGAGCTTCTACAACCAAACGGTGAAAGATGGCAAGGAAACCATTCCGGTATTCCCCACCCCGACTATCGGTATGATTGGCATACTCAAAGACAAAAAGAAGGCGATGACGCTGGATTTCAAAGCCAAAGGTGACCTCATCTTCATGCTCGGCGAGTCGGTGGATGACATCAATTCAAGCGAATACCTCGTGCGCCACCACGGCGTAAGGCTCAGCCCTGCGCCACACTTCGACCTTGACCGCGAGCACGCCGTGCAACGCGCTGTGCTCAAGCTTATCGACATGGGCCTGATCAATGCGGCCCACGACGTGAGCGATGGCGGCCTCTTCACCACTTTGGTGGAAATGGGCATGCACCGCCACATGGGCTTCGACATCACAAGCGATGCCGATGTGCGCATGGATTCATTCCTCTTTGGCGAGGCGCAGAGCCGCATCATTGTGGGATTGGACAGCGAAAAAGAGACCCTCTTTATAGAAACCCTGCAGGAAATTGGCATCCCCTTCACCCTGCTGGGCCACGTAACCCGCGGCAAGATGGTGGTCGACGACCAGCACTTTGGATTCATTGACGACGCCGCTGAAATTTATCAGAATGCTTTGGGCAAGCGGATGGAAACAGAAGCAGCTCATTGATTGTTAAACTTAAACACTAAAGACCTAAACCATGAATACAACAAACTTCAAAGGAAATCCCGTAAAGCTCGCAGGCAATGTGCCCGCCAAAGGCGAAACCGCACCTGACTTCAGCTATGTGCGCGAAGACCTCAGCGAAAAATCACTCAAAGACCACGGCAGCAAAGTGAAAGTAATCATCGCTGTGCCGAGCATTGATACCGGAATCTGCCAGATGGAAACCCGCCAATTCAACAAAGAGCTGTCAGGACATGTTGGCGTGGTGGGCATCGTGGTAAGCAAAGACTTGCCTTTTGCATTGAAGCGCTTTTGTGCTGCTGAGGGCATCGAAAATGTAGAGATCGCCTCAGACTTCCGTGGCAATTTCGCGAGCAATTACAACACCCTGATGATTGACGGCCCACTTAAAGGTCTCAGCGCCCGCGTTGTGATGGTGCTTGACAGCAAAAACGTAATCCAGCATGTGGAGATCGTGGACGACATCACCCATGAGCCCGATTATAGCGGCACCATGAAGGCCGTAGAAGGCTTGCTTGCAAAGGCCTAACTGTCAATTT
>DAIRDH010000155.1:0-2890 GCA_036796255.1 Cryomorphaceae bacterium | reverse complement strand
CTCGTGGCATTGCAAAATATGAGCAGGTTGCCCATAGCCACCGAAGGCGAAATGAGCTCCGCATCGCCAAGACCGAGTATAAGGTAGAGTGCTCCAATACCGCCAAGCAGTACGCCAAAAATCTTCAGTGGCTTCAGCTTTTCCCTCAGAATGAGCGCGCTCAGCAATAAGACCAGGACAGGATTCGAAGTCATGATCACTGAGGCGTTGATGGGCGTGGTGAGGTTGAGCCCTTCAAAAAACAGCAGTTGATTGGCAGCAACACCAAAGAAGCCACAGAGCGCTACGCGGCCCCAGTCGCCGCGGTCAATGCGCATTTTGCTTTTTGCGAAAGCCGAAAAAACAAAAAAGAGCGCTGTGGCACCCACCACCCTGAGGAAGATAAACCCCCGCGGACCGATATAATCAGGCATCACATCTTTGGCCACCACATAATTGGCGCTGTATATCAGGGCCACCACCAGCAGGGCGAGGTGTGCCCGAATGCGTGCATCTATTTTCATTCTTGGAAAAAAGCTGCAAAGGTGCTTGTAATTAATGGATAATCTCAGCTCTCTGAGCGGTATCTTTTGCAATCGAGAATATACCACAACATTTCAAACAAGCGCTTCCTTTTCGGCCATCAGCGTCGAAAATTCAAAAGAAATTTATATCATTAAGGCTTCAAAACCATCGCTATGAAATACTTTTTCGAATGCAAGAGTGCCCTAAAGGCCAATTTTCGTCACTTCCCGACCCTTGCAATGTTCAGCCTGATTCTGCTCTCGGGGCACCTGTATTCACAAAACCAAGCCGACTATTTGAGCATCTCGACCATTAAAAAGGATACGACAAAAACACCGGAATTAAGCAAGCCCTATTCGGTTTACGACACCATCCCGCGCTTCTACAACCGCATCTGGAACCTGGGCTTTGGCTTCGCATTTCCCCTGCAGGACTTCCACGCCAGCGATCCTCAAGACACCCTGTCTGGCTATGCCCTGCAAGGCGTGTCATTGAGCACAGGCTTGTTTTTAGGATTCAAAGAAGGCGGTGAGGCTGGATGGTATTTTGGAGCCGCGTATAGTGGTTTTAATACTGCTGGTTTTATGGATACACTGCAGGCGAGTGCTGCACAGATTGAGTCCATGCCTACTGTAGAAGCGGGAAGCGTAACAATCAATGAAGACATCATACCGCGGTATGATATTCTTAGTCTCAGCACAGGACTTGCATTTGAGGGCAGTGATGCGCGTGTGTCCGTTTATGGTTCCCTTTTGGCAAACATTAATTTCACCAGAATGAATACCGTCGGTCTCGAGCACCCTACTTTCGCAACACAAAGGATGTCTGTACCTTTTGCCGTCAGCACCGGTTTCACAGCTAAATTTGGATTTCGCTTTCAACAGCAACTCAATGTTGGCGTAGCCTGGCATTATTTAGGAAGACCGGTAATGAATTATTCTTCTTCTGAACCGGGAATATTTGGCTTCACGGATGGTCAGGAAGATGAGCCATTATCCAATATCCCAATGTCAAGGCGTATCAACTTCCTGGAAGTCCAACTCGGCTATGCTTTTATCAAGCGCGGTGGCTACAGACCGCCAAGGGTAAAAATTACGTATTTCCCGCAGTGAAATGCTTAATTGATTATAGCCAAGGTTGATGTGATTTCATCTTTTCTTGAATTTCATATTTATTTGACATGAAATTATTTAATATCAATATGATGAAAATCATATTTTGATATTTTTAAAATTATTGATAAAAACAGTTATACCATATTTTTTCAAGACGCGGTGAATCGCGTGTATTCGTATGCAGATGGGATAAATCGCATTCAGACGCAATAAATCTCGTGGAGACGCGATTAATCGCGTCTCTACACTTTCCGACTTTACGAACTTTCCAACTTTTTAACTCACCTTCTGTATCGCTTTTCTGATCACCTCAGCCGATGCTTTCAAGGCCTCCATTTCATCGGGTTCGAGCGGCAGGGCGATGACCTGCTCTACACCATTTTCCGAAAGGAGGCAGGGCAATGACAGGGCCACACCGCTGAGACCCAGCGGGCCGTCGAGCACTGAAGATACCGTCACAATGCGCCTGTCGTCGCGGAGGAGGTACTTTACCAAAAACGTGGTCACCAGGCCTATGGCGTGGTTGGTCGCGCCCTTGCGCTTGATGATTTCCTGGGCGGCACCGCGCACTTCGTCGCGAATTTCGGTTTCAAAATCTTTGTTCCATCCCTTCCACTCGCGCAGCTGCATGCCGCCGAGGGTAGCCCGCGACCAGCACATCACCGCCGAGTCGCCGTGTTCACCCAGTACCATGGCATCGACCGACTTGCCTTCCACACCGAGCTTATCGCCCACGATTTCGCACAGGCGCGAGGTGTCGAGAAATGTACCCGTACCGATCACCCTCGAAGCGGGCAGGCCGGTGTACTTTTGGTAATAGTACGTGAGCACATCCACGGGATTGGATACCACCACAAGAATACCATTGAAACCTTTGATCTCCTTGGAAATACCTTTTGCGATTTCAATATTGTCTTTCAAAAGGTCGAGTCGGCTTTCGCCAGGCTCACCACCGCGCCCAGCCGTAACCACGATGATGTTACAATCCTGCATTTCTGAAATGCGCGCTGCTCGAATATCGGCGGTAGGGTAAAACGAGGAACCATGCCTGAGGTCCATGGCCTCGCCTTCGGCAATGCCTTCGCGCACGTCGTTTAGCAGCAATTTATTTACCACGCCATTGTGAAGCAGTGATATCGCGATGCTGCTGCCCACCCAGCCCATGCCGATGATGCCTACTGAATTGGTGCTCGTGCTCATGAGGTAATGGGATTTAATTGTGATTTGAAACCGGATGGCAGGCTTTTCAAAACCATGTCCACAGCCTCTTC
>DAIRDH010000154.1:0-2899 GCA_036796255.1 Cryomorphaceae bacterium | reverse complement strand
ACCTTAAACCTACGAAATTAAGAATCGCCCCCCGAATTTAATCCCTCCCCATCCTTCCCAATCCCCATATTTATGCTAATTTTGCTCCCCGTAGTTACACATCTAATTCAGGCGATATGGGTCAGCAGACCAAATACATTTTTGTAACTGGCGGGGTTACTTCATCACTCGGCAAAGGCATCATCTCAGCATCACTTGCCAAGCTTCTGCAAGGCCGTGGGTATTCCGTAACCATCCAAAAGCTCGACCCCTATATCAACATCGATCCGGGCACCCTCAATCCATATGAACATGGGGAGTGCTTCGTGACCGAAGATGGCGCCGAAACCGACCTCGACCTCGGACATTACGAGCGATTTCTTAATATTAGGACTTCGCAGGCCAACAACATCACGACGGGTCGCATATACCAAAACGTCATCAACAAGGAGCGCCGCGGCGATTACCTTGGCAAGACCGTGCAGGTGATTCCCCACATCACCGACGAGATAAAACACTGCATCCAAATACTCGGCAACGAGTACGACTACGACTTTGTAATCACCGAAATAGGCGGCACCGTAGGCGACATCGAATCGCTGCCTTACGTAGAGGCCGTGCGCCAGCTCAAGTGGGAAATGGGCAAAGACTGCCTGGTGATTCACCTTACCCTGGTGCCCTATTTGGCGGCAGCCGGTGAGCTTAAAACCAAACCCACACAGCACAGCGTCAAGCAGTTGCTTGAACTTGGTGTACAACCGGATGTACTCGTGTGCCGCACTGAACACCACCTGGGTGACGACCTCAAAGACAAGATTGCTAAATTCTGCAACGTTGCTCCGCATGCCGTTATCGAATCGATTGATGCGGCCACCATTTACGATGTGCCCATGCTGATGGAAAAAGAGCGTCTCGACAAAGTGGTGCTCGACAAGCTCGGCCTAAGCAGTGCAGGCAAAGCCGAATTCGACAAGTGGAAAGAATTTGTAAAACGCCACAAGGAACCGCACTCTACCGTGCGTATAGGCCTTGTCGGCAAATACATTGAGCTCAAAGACGCCTACAAATCCATTGTGGAAGCCCTCATCCACGCCGGCGCCGAAAATGAAGTGCGCGTGGAGATCGAATGGCTGCACAGCGAAGGTGTAAATGCCGACAACGTTGAATCAAAGTTATCTGGCCTGCAGGGCTTGCTCGTAGCTCCGGGCTTTGGCGAGCGCGGCATCGAAGGTAAAATCGAAGCCATTCGCTATGCCCGCGAAAACAAACTCCCTTTCTTCGGCATATGTCTCGGGATGCAATGTGCAGTTATTGAGTACGCCCGCAATGTGCTCGGCCTCAAAGAAGCCCACACCACGGAGATCGACAGCAAAACGGCCCACCCGGTCATTGCACTGATGGACCATCAAAAAGCGGTGAAAGCCAAAGGTGGCACCATGCGACTTGGTGCTTACAGCTGCGCGATCAAGGACGATACCCTCGCCTACGAAGTGTACGGCAGCCATATGATTTCCGAAAGGCACCGCCACCGCTTCGAGTTCAACAACAATTACAAGGAAGACTACGAAAAAAACGGAATGATAGCCAGTGGCATCAATCCAGACAATAGCCTTGTGGAAATCGTTGAAGTGCCTACCCATCCCTGGTTTATTGGTGTGCAGTTTCACCCTGAATACAAAAGCACGGTGGCGAATCCACACCCGCTCTTTATTGGCTTTGTGAAAGCCGCTGTTGAAGTAGGCGACAAGTCACTTGTGGCGAGCAGGTAAACCCTGAAGGCCATCATTACCGGTTTTTTCAATATTTAAGTGCTGTCCGTTCACGCAGGCAATTACATTTCACCATCTTTGCCTTCCATGAAGCGATTGCTCATCGTAGCCCCCTACCCTTTCGGAAAAGCGCCCTCGCAGCGCTTTCGCTTCGAGCAGTACCTGCTTCATTTGCGGAAGCAGGGAATCGAAACAAAGGTGGCTTCATTTTGGAGCAAAAAGCACTGGCCCGCCATTTACCAAAAAGGAGGTTTCCTCTTTAAGGTTTATGCTACAGTGCTTGGCTTTATCCGACGCTTCTTTCTGCTATTCACCCTTGGCCGTTACCACAAGGTGCTCATCCACCGCGAAGCAACTCCCTTGGGTCCGCCCTGGTGGGAATGGGCCGCAGCGCGCATTTGGAAGAAGACGTTGATTTATGATTTCGACGATGCGGTGTGGTTGCCCAATAGCTCAGCTGCCAATGAAAAGCTCGTAGGCAAGCTGAAGACCCATGGCAAGACTGCAAAAATCATCGGTTGGAGCAAAGGTGTGATGGCAGGCAATGCATTTCTTGCTGCCTATGCGGCTCAATTTTGCGACCATGTGCGCATGGTTCCAACCACCATCGATACTGCACTGCACCACAACCGTGTGAAGGAACACAAAGCTGACACAGTGCCCGTGATAGGCTGGACGGGCAGTCACAGCACCTTGAAGCAAGTCACACCGCTGTTTCCCCTGCTCGAAGCCCTGCACAAAGAGCTGGCTTTTCATTTTTTACTTATTTCCGATGAGGCTCCGGAAGCCATGCCCGGCTTTGTGCGCTTCCGCAAATGGAACAAGGCGCGTGAAATCGATGACCTGCTGGAAATGGATTTTGGCATCATGCCCCTCTTCAACACCGACTGGGAGCGCGGCAAGTGCGGATTCAAAGCCCTGCAGTATATGGCCCTCGGAATGCCGGCAGTGGTATCGGCAGTGGGTGTAAACACCGATATTGTGGAGGAGGGCATCAATGGATACATCTGCGAGCCACTCCCGCTGGGCATGGCCGAAGCCAATTGGCGGGCGGCCCTAAGCGCACTGCTCCGCGACCACAGCCTGCGTTTACGTATGGGAACCTCAGCACGGAATAGAATTGTGGAGCGCTATAGTGTGGAAGCCTGGAA
>DAIRDH010000153.1:1546-2962 GCA_036796255.1 Cryomorphaceae bacterium | reverse complement strand
ATGCCATACATCCGCAGCTTCGATGTGCTGGTGCAATACCTTGTGACCCTCGCGGTTTCAGATGGATTTCATCCGGCAGACATTTTTACGGAAGTGCAAAGCACCTATTGCTTTGCAAGCATCTCGGCTGAAGAGTGGGCATGGGCACTTAGCTTCATCACCCGCGGGGGGCAGTCGCTGGAGGCTTATGATGAATTTCGCAAGGTGGAGGTGATGCCCGATGAACTATACCTTGTGCAAAACCGACGCACAGCCATGCGCCACCGCATGTCGATTGGCGCAATAGTGAGCGACCCCATGCTCACTGTCAAATTTCAGAAGGGCGGCTACCTCGGCACCGTGGAGGAGTGGTTCGTATCGCAGCTCAATCCGGGCGACACATTTTGGTTTGCAGGCAGGGCGCTGGAGCTGATCCGCATCAAGGAAATGACCGTACAGGTGAAGATTTCCTCAAAAACCAAAGGCAAGGTGCCGTCCTGGCAAGGCGGGCGCATGCCCCTCTCGGCGATGCTCTCGGAAAACCTGCGGGTGAAAATTGCCGAACTCGCAACAGGGCCCTGCGAAGAGCCTGAGATGCAGGCCGTAATGCCTGTAGCTCGCATGCAGGCACTGCGTTCCCATTTGCCGCAAGGCGACGAATTTCTCATCGAAAAAATCAAAACCCGCGAAGGCTACCATATATATATGTATCCCTTCGAAGGGAGGGCGGTACATGAGGGCATGTCGGCGGTGGTGGCTTACCGCATCTCGAAGATGCTGCCCATCAGCTTCAGCATTGCCTTCAACGACTACGGCTTTGAGCTGCTCAGCGACATTGACATCCCGATAGAAAGAGCCCTTGAAGAAGGCGTGCTCAGCACCGAACACCTCACCCGGGACATACAGGCCAGCCTCAACAAAACGGAGATGGCCCGGCGCCGCTTTCGCGATATATCTGGCATAGCCGGGCTTGTGTTTAAAGGATTTCCCGGAAGGCAGCAGAAGGAGAAGCACTTGCAATCGTCGTCCAAACTCTTCTTCGACGTGTTTCGCGATTATGACAATGAGAATTTGCTTTTCCGCCAGGCATTCGACGAAATCATGGAATTTCAGGTGGAGGAAGTACGGCTGCGCAATGCCCTGACGCGCATCGCCGGCCAAAAGCTCAAATTGATGTACCCCGAGAAGCCGACACCTTTTTGTTTTCCTATACTTGTGGATCGCTTGCGCGAAAAATTCACCAGCGAAAAGCTGGAAGACCGCATCCGCAAAATGACCCTGGAATTGGAAAAATGAGTGCGACGTACCACACATTCGAACTTGAAGGCGAACAGCTGCACTTGTACCCAGACCGTTGTGCCTTTTGGCCTGCACAATCGGCGCTGCTCCTGGCCGACCTGCACATTGGCAAGACCAATCACTTCCGTAAAAATGGCT
>DAIRDH010000153.1:0-1446 GCA_036796255.1 Cryomorphaceae bacterium | reverse complement strand
AGCCACGACCGCGTGGAGCATCCCTCCCTCTTCAACCTACACGGGCACATTCACCCGGGAGTGCGCCTGCGGGGCAGCGCGAAGCAAGCGATAACCTTGCCTTGTTTTTATTTCGACATGGAGCAGCGCTATGGCGTGTTGCCTTCCTTTGGCGACTTCACTGGCTTGTACAAAATGAAGGCAGTTAGTGAGCATAAAATTTTTGTGTGTACCGGTAGCGAAGTGCTACAGGTGGCTTAGGTGTACTTTCGTAAAATGGCCGTGACCTGGGCCACATAGCTTCCACCAAAGAGGTTGACATGGGCGAGCAAGGGATAGAGATTGGCCACCTCGATGCGCTCTTCCCAAACCGGCTCCAGCGGGTAGGCTTCATGGTAAGCTTTATAAAACTGGTCATCGAAACCGCCAAACATTCTGCTCATCCCGACATCCATCTCACGGTGCCCAAAGTACACAGCTGGATCTACAATGGTGGCCTCGCCGGCTGCATTGGTCATGAAGTTGCCCGACCACAAATCGCCGTGAATGGCTGCGGGTGGTTCCTCAGGGAAGAAATCTTCTATGTGGCTCAGCAATTTCTCGAATCTCCGTTCCATCTCAGCGCTCAACCTTCCACGGTCTTTGGCCAACTTGAGCTGAGGTTCTATGCGCTGGGCAGTAAAAAACTCTGGCCAGCTGTCCCTTGGTGTATTGCGCTGCTTGAGGCTGCCGAGGTAATTATCCATTTCCAGTCCAAAATGATCAGCACTCTTGCGGTGCATATCGGCGAGGCGCGCAGCAAATAGGGTCCAGAAATCATCTTTGCGCGAAGCGCCTTCAATGTGTTCCATCATGATCCACTGCTTGCCCTCCGCCTCGCCACAGGCAAGGGGTTTCGGAATTGCGAAGTTGCTATGCTCCGCAAGAAATTCAAGGCCTTTGGCTTCCAGCTTGAGCATTTCCGGAAATGATTTTGCGTCATTTATTTTCACGAAGAACTTGCCTTCAGAAGTATGCAATGTCCTAGCTTCATTGATGCTCCCTCCGCCAACTACTGCCACCATATCCAAGCGAACATTCTTCTCAAAATGCCGGCTCAGGGCGTCTTGCCATGCCTGATTTATGCTAACTATGGTTTTCATTCCGATAAATATAAGGCTTCAAAAAAATATCTTGTAGAGTCAATTTCGAAGCACTACTTTTGTGCTCCTTTCAGGGCCCATAGCTCAGCTGGTTAGAGCAGCAGACTCATAATCTGAAGGTCGAAGGTTCAAGTCCTTCTGGGCCCACTTTTTTCTCCCATTGTATTTATTTTCTGAGCATGTGCCCGTTTAAATACGGGCATTGTGCTTTCTGCTGGGTCAATTTACCTCTTTTTAAAAACATCCCTAAAACAAAAAGACCCTCCAGGCGGAAGGTCTTCAATCATTCTGGTGGAGAATACCGGATTCGAAACGGGGACCTTCC
>DAIRDH010000152.1:0-3044 GCA_036796255.1 Cryomorphaceae bacterium | reverse complement strand
GAGCAGCCAGAAGAGCCCGATCCTTACCGCGACCTGATTGATGATGAACCTCTGAACAGCGAAGAAGAATGATACGCCACTATAAAGCCATTCTTGGCACCGCAATTACGATAGCTTGCCTAAGCAGCGCTGCAGCTCAGGAGCAGGATGGAGGCTTTGACCAAACCCAGGTCATCACTGGCGACCGCACCCTCACCGTGGACAAAGCTTTCAAGATAACCGAACTGCCGCAGGAGGTAGAGATCGATTCCAAAGGAGGAGACATGAGCTACGAACTCATTCCGCGAAGGCCTTCACTGTCGGTGGCGGCTGAGCCCATTGAGCCCGCCCGCATCAAGGTCCGCGAACCGCTTGAACAGCTGTACAATGGCTATGTGAAAGGCGGCGTAGGGACCTACAACACGCCCTTTCTCGAGGCGCTTTACACCAGCACCCGCAAGCGCGACTTTTCATATGGCGTTAAGTTTAGCCACTTGTCGTCAAATAAGGGCATCAACAATGTTGCTTTCAGCGGCTTCAGCCAAAATGAAGTGGCTGCATGGGGCAAGAAGATTTTTAAGCAGCACAGCCTGGAGAGCAAAGCCTCTTTCAATCGGGATGTGTGGCATTACTACGGTTTTGATCCGCTCGATCAGGAGATCAGCAAAGGAGACATACGGCAGCGCTTTGAGTTGGTGAGCCTTGACAACAAGTGGAAAAGCTATTACCGCGATTCTTCAAAAGTGAACCACGACATCGATTTGAAGATCTACAACCTCGCCGATAGGAGGGGAGCCAACGAATTTGGTGTTTTTGCCGGAGGCGAATTGCACGCCTACCGAGGTGAGCAGTTTTACACCATGCACACAGGTTTCGACCTTGTGAGCTACACTTCAGGAGCTGTGCGTCCATTTACATTTATGCAGGATGAGTTAGGCCTTGAGAGCCGCGGACAAAATAATGCCAACGCGATCATCCATGCCACGCCCAAGATTCTGCTCAGAAAAGGAGGACTATCAGCGACAGCAGGTCTCGGCTTGTATATGCAGGTACAGAACATTGCGCGCTTTCATGCCTTTCCGGATGCCGAGGTAAGCTATTCGCTGTTCAACAATATTTTCATTCCCTATGCGGGAATTACCGGAAGTGTAAACCGCGTTGGATACCGCACCCTCAGCAGTGCCAACCCATGGGTGCTCAATGCGGTTGACCTCGAAAATTCTATCACACGATACCGACTATTCGGTGGTATACGGGGCAGCATTAGCGACAAGTTGAGCTTCAATGCAAGTGTGAATTACGACCGCACGGACAATACGCCACTTTTCGTAAATGATGTGGTGTTCAGCAAGGAAAACCGATTTTCTGTAATTTACGATGACATCGAAACCCTGAACATGATGGGCGAGATGACCTATGCCAATTCGGAAAAATGGCAAGCCACTGCAAGGGTTGAGCTCCTATCATACACCACTGATGCAGAAGCCAGCGCATGGCACCTTCCATCTCACCGCATTTCGCTTGAGGGCACTTACAACATGTTTGACAAGTTCATTGCCGGAGCTACCATTTCATGGATTGGTTCGCGTGATGTGAAGTCACTGTTTCCGCTCGATGAAACCGGTCTTCCTGTTGAAGGTTTTGAGCAAGTCACCCTGCCGGCCTATCTCGACCTAAGTTTGAAGTTGGAGTACCGCTACACCTCGCGTTTGGCTGCTTTTGTAGAGGGCCATAACCTCGCAGCAAGCAAGTATGATATCTTTTATAGATTTCCAGCCCAGAGGGCGCTCATTTTAGGTGGAGTTCGGTACGCTTTTTAAGGATTTTAGACCTTCATTTTAGCCCATTCGACGACAGACATTTTTTCTTGAGAATAATCAGGTTAAAATGTTAATTAAATGTTGAAAATCACCAGTATTGATGCGGCTTTGCGGATGATTTAACAGGGTTAATTTCGTATCTTTGCACGTATAGAATCTCAAACGATATCCCAAATTTATGACTGACGAACAAAAGCTGCAGCCTGCCAATTATTCGGCTGGAAATATCCAGGTGCTTGAAGGGTTGGAAGCCGTGCGCAAGCGCCCCTCAATGTACATTGGTGACACAGGGGTAAAAGGCTTGCATCACCTCGTGTATGAAGTTGTTGACAACTCTATAGATGAGGCACTTGCGGGTTATTGTGATACCATAACGGTAAACATTCACGAAGACAATTCCATCTCAGTGCGCGACAACGGCCGGGGTATCCCCACCGATTGGCACGAAAAAGAGCAGCGATCAGCCCTGGAAGTGGTTATGACCGTGCTCCACGCCGGCGGTAAATTCGACAAAGACACCTATAAGGTATCCGGTGGATTGCACGGTGTGGGTGTGTCATGTGTCAACGCACTTTCCTCGCAATTGATTGCAACCGTTTACCGCGATGGCAAAATATTTGAACAAGAGTATTCCATTGGAAAGCCTTTGTACCCTGTTCGGGAAATAGGAAACACCGACGAGAACGGAACGGAAATTAAATTCTCTCCCGACCCTACCATTTTCGAAAGCGTTGAGTACAATTATGAGACCCTTGCTAACAGGATGCGCGAGCTGGCCTTCCTGAACAAGGGTATACGCATTACGCTCAAAGATTACCGCAATTTCGATGAGGAAGGCAATCCCGTGGGCGAGTCATTTTTCTCAGAGGCAGGCCTCAAGGAATTTGTTGAATTTCTCGACGCGAACAGAGAGCCGCTCATCGGCAAGCCCATCTACATGGAGGGCGAGAAGAGCGGTATCCCGGTTGAAGTTGCGATGATTTACAACACTTCCTTTTCGGAAAATATTCACGCCTATGTGAACAATATCAATACCTACGAGGGCGGTACCCACTTGCAGGGATTCAGGCGTGGACTTACCGCTACTTTAAAAAAGTATGCTGAAGATTCGGGAATGCTCAACAAACTCAAATTTGAGATTGCCGGTGATGACTTCCGTGAAGGACTTACCGCAGTAATTTCTGTAAAGGTTCAGGAGCCGCAGTTTGAAGGCCAAACCAAAACGAAATTGGGCAACCGCGAGGT
>DAIRDH010000151.1:1678-3171 GCA_036796255.1 Cryomorphaceae bacterium | reverse complement strand
CAACTCTTCCCCGTCATACCAGGCGGCAAACTGGCCTGCAGCGACGCCGCGTTGGGCTTTGTCAAATACGAGGTACAGGTGTGCGCCGTCAAAGTAAAGCTCGACACTTGACAGTGGTTGGCGGTAGCGGATGCGGGCGAGGTAGTGGCGGCGCTCGCCGGGTTTCATCGCTAAATCGCTGCGCACCCAATGCACATCGGCCGCAGGTATGCGGAGGCCGCGGCGGTACAAGCCGGGATGGTCGTCGCCCTGGCCCACATAGACTTCGTTGTGGTCCACATCGGTGCCGATGACAAATAGCGGTTTGGCCTTCCCTCCTACCTGCAGGCCTTTGCGCTGCCCGATGGTGAAGTAATGGGCGCCACTGTGCTCGCCGGCTACGCTTCCTTGTGCTTTCGCAAAATGGTGGGAAGCGGTGAGCCCTTCCCAGTCGCCTTCATTTGCGGCGGCCTGGGGCACTGCATCGGCGGGAATTTCAATGATCTCCCCTTTTTTAGGCTTAAGCTGCTGCTGCAAAAAGTCAGGCAGGCTGATCTTGCCGACAAAGCAGAGGCCTTGTGAATCTTTTTTGCCTGCGGTGACCAGTCCGGCGGTTTCGGCAATGCTTCTTACTTCTGATTTTTGCAAGTGCCCAATCGGAAAAAGTGCGCGTGCCAGTTGCTCCTGGCTTACCTGGCACAGAAAATAGCTTTGGTCCTTGCCGGGGTCAAGCCCGGCGAGGAGGCGGTGCACTTCGCTCCCATTGACCACGACGGTGTCCTTTCGGCAATAATGGCCTGTGGCCACGTAGTCGGCGCCGAGGCTCAAAGCGGCCTTGAGAAACACGTCAAACTTGATCTCCCGGTTGCAGAGCACGTCGGGGTTTGGTGTGCGGCCTGCGGCATATTCTGCAAACATGTAATCGACGATGCGCGATTTGTAATCGGCACTCATGTCGACCACCTGGAAAGGGATGTCGAGGGTTTGCGCCACGAGCATGGCATCGTTGCTGTCTTCGATCCAGGGGCATTCATTGGCGAGTATGACGGACTCGTCATGCCAGTTTTTCATAAAGAGGCCAATCACCTCATAGCCCTGCTCTTTGAGCAAGTAGGCTGCCACACTGCTGTCTACGCCGCCTGAGAGGCCGACGACTACGCGTTTATTCATGGTCATAATTCGTTTGCAAAGATAGGCATACTGGCGCAGGGGGCATGCCCAGCGTGGCGGTAATTGTGTAAGCGCAGGGCGAATGCCCAGCGCAGCGGCACAAAGTAAGAAGTGAGCATTATTGACGAAAAATTAAATTGCACCAGGATAATTGTGAAGACCTTACAGGTTCAAAAAAAATCTGTCAGGTCGGGGTCACGGAGAATTTAAGGGGCAAATCAAATGGGTGATTGTATGGGCGGAGGGCGGTAGAGCCGTAGAGACGCGATTAATCGCGTCTAAGCAATTGGCAAAAGGTTGAAGGGCAACTGCGTGGGCGCAGGGCGAATGCCCAGCGCAGCGGG
>DAIRDH010000151.1:0-1578 GCA_036796255.1 Cryomorphaceae bacterium | reverse complement strand
GGGCGCAGGGCGAATGCCCAGCGCAGCGGGAGAGCGATAAACCGCGTTTGAACGAAAAAACCGCCTCTTTTGAGGGACGGTCTTTTCGTTTACAATGAAAAAAAAAATGTTATTGGTCAATGGAGCCGAGAACGCGCTTTGCGAAGCCGTTCAGGGCATCGCGCTCGGGCATGCCTTCCGCTATCATGCGGTGTACTTCCACGGCGCCGGCCAGGTTGGTGATCAGCTCGCCTACCACGTCCATTTCTTCGTCGGTCACTGAGCGGTGCTCGGTGAATGACTCCAAAACATCGAGTGTGTTTGAGAGCTTTTCAAGGGAGTTGTTGCGTTGCAAATGCTTAATTACCGGTAACTTCATCGACCAAGTCCTTTAGTGATTCAAACTTGTTGGTTTGAACCTGGTTCTTAAATACGCCATTTTGAAATGTTGCAAAGGTTGGCAGGTTGTCGACCTTGGCGAGCTTGCGCGATTCGGGAAACTTTTCGGCATCCACGATTACAAAGGCGACATCTTCATGTTCCGAAGCCAATTTCTTGAACTTGGGCTTCATGAGCCGGCAGTTGCCGCACCAGCTTGCACTGTATTGCACCACGACCGTAGCATTGTTGCTCACCTCTTCAGCGAGGGTGTCTTGGGTTAATTCTTTCAACATGGCTGTTTAGTTTTGCTGGTCAATGGTTTGGCCCATTACACCTACTTTCTTTTCGCCTGATTTGTTTTTGCCGAGGTAAGAAGCAACTCCATCGCGGTTGGCTGTCATGGCCTCTTTTCCTTCTTCCCAGTTGGCAGGGCATACTTCACCATGCTTTTGCACGTGGGTGTAAGCATCGATCATTCGGATGAATTCATGTACATTTCTTCCTACTGGAAAGAAGTTTATACCCTCGTGAAATACCATTCCCTCTTCATCGATCAGGTAAGTGGCGCGGTAGGTTACGTTGTCACCTTCTACTGTGAGGTGTCCATCTTCTTCATCGTAATGTTCGTTGACGAGGTCGAGGATACCCAAACGGCTGCTGAGGTTTCTATTGGAATCAGCAAGGATGGGGTAAGTAACGCCTTCGATGCCGCCATTGTCTTTGGAAGTATTCAACCATGCGAAATGCACCTCAGCGGTGTCGCATGATGCGCCGATCACCAGTGTGTTGCGCTTTTCGAATTCGGGCAGGGCCTCCTGGAATGCGTGGAGCTCGGTAGGACACACATACGTGAAGTCTTTGGGGTACCAGAAGAGCACCACTTTCTTGCCATTCTTCACTGCTTCATCGAGAACGTTGATTTGAAAGGTGTCGCCCATTTCATTCATGGCGTTGACCTTAATGCTTGGAAATTTTTTTCCTACTACTGACATATTCTTTGTTTTTGTTGGTTCTGTTTGTGGTGCAAAAGTACGCTATCCGCTTGCCTGAGAAGGGCTGATTTACTCATCTTTTCCGATGCGCGAATAGATAATACCTATGTGATTGGGAGAACAAAAGGAAGAGGACGTAAAGGGCGAAGGGTTATGAGTGATGGGTTATGAGTGATGGGTGAAATGAGTTGGAAAGTTTGAAAGTTTATAAAGTTGGAAAGGAGGG
>DAIRDH010000150.1:0-3192 GCA_036796255.1 Cryomorphaceae bacterium | reverse complement strand
CACGACCACTGGGACCACCTCGATTACAAAACCATCAAAGCCCTCAAGCCCAAAGTGAAGCAGGTAATTTGCGGCCTCGGTGTGGGCGCCCATTTTGAGCATTGGGGATACGATTCCGCGATGCTGGTGGAGAAAAACTGGAACGAGCAGATTACCCTTGCTGATGGCTTTCGTGTGCGCACCCTGCCTGCACGCCACTTCTCAGGCCGGGGATTCAGTCGAAACAAGTCACTGTGGCTCTCCTTTGTGCTGCAAACGCCGGGCAAGCAGATCTTCATAGGTGGCGACAGCGGTTATGACAGCCACTTTGCCGAAATCGGCAAGCAATTCGGCCCCTTCGACCTGGCCATCCTCGAAAACGGGCAGTACGACAGCAAATGGCGCTACATCCACCTCTTGCCCGACGAAATAATTACAGCCGCCAAAGACCTAAACACCAAAGCCATACTCCCAGTGCATTCGGCCAAATTCGTTCTGGGCAACCACCCATGGAACGAGCCACTTGAACTGGTCACACAAAACGCTGAAGCGCAAGAAATGAAGGCCATCACCCCCATGATTGGCGAAGCGGTTAACCTCAGCGATCCCGACCGAGGATTTGGCAAGTGGTGGTGGCAGGTAAAATGATACCGTATTCAAATTTGTGAAGTCACACAGAGGATGCCTTATATGCCTGTTCGTCTGATATTAAGCACGGTACTGTGCAGTTCGTTCAGGTCTTTGTTAAAATACACTGCGGCGCCCATGGCCAACGAAGCTTAGCAACCATTGTAAACCTTAAAAAATCCGGGCATAAATTCAGGGCTGCTTGGTTTTGTAAGATTTGCGTAGTTTTAAAAAAATTTTGGCCAATAAACCAGTATTTCAACCACTCCCGATGAAACATATCCTCGTTGCCACTGACTTCAGTCAAGCTGCCGAAAATGCACATAATCAAGCCGCCATTATAGCCCAAAAGGCTGGTATTGGCGTTGTATTATTCCATGTGAACAATAGCCACACGGAGAAGTTAATGGCAGCGGCAGGTGAACACCACGATCATTTGGCGTCATATATGGAAAGTTTGTGTCAAGGAATCACGAATAAATTTGGCATCGAATGTAAGCCAGTGGTGTATGAAGGAAGCATATTTTCTGAAATTTCACATAAAGCCGGCGACCCGGATTGTGTAATGCTCGCGATGGGCACACATGGGAGCCAGGGATTGAGGCAAAAGCTATTCGGAGCCGACTTGCTGAAGATCAGCCGGAAATCGGCTGTGCCTGTGCTCGCTATGCCCGGCGCGGCTCCAAAAAATTCAGATGCACTTCAACGTATTCTATTCCCCTTTGGCGGCCATGAGAAAATAGATTCCAAGATCGATGCAGTTGCTTTCCTTGCCGAATCCCTGGGTTCAGAAGTGATACTGTACACCATTGACCGATTTGTTAATAAGGTGAGCGAGGCAACACGAAAACAGATTGAAAAAGCCATCTCAATATTTGATGAAAAAAACATCCGCCACACCACGGTACGCGATGAAATGACTTCTTTTTCAGTGGGTTTTGCCAATCAAACACTCGCTTACGCCAAAGCCAACAACATTCACCTGATCGCAGTGATATCTACAAAATCTGACAACCTGTCCTTTATCACGGAAGTAGATCGCGAAGCCCTGATTAACAATGATGCGGGTGTATCGATTATGCTCACCAGCGAAGAGTAAAATTCAACCTGAACAGCCAGCACGTTGCTTAATGAAGGTTCTTGGTATGCGAGTGGACGAAAACTGATTACTTTTATCGAACGCTATCAATTCACCACTAGTTTCCCTTGACCTATAAAGCTGTCTTCTTTAAACACAGCACAGAAATAAATCCCTGCCGTTTAAAAATCTGATCTTAGCAACTCTGTCGATCCATTTGTTCTTGTCTCAAAGACCTGCCGACCCCACACATCGTAGAAAAGCATAAGGACGTTACCAGAACTAACTGAAATAGTCGACCTTACAGCAAGAGGATTTGGAAATATATTGATAGCAGATATTTGGTGTTCACTGCCCCCTGTACTCAATGGACTTACAAAAACATCAAATGTACCTCCATTGGCTTGACATCCCGCCGCATCCGTTACAATTGAATAATACTGGGTATTGGTGTCGGGCCATGCAATTGGATTCCAACTACTGGGGTCTGAAATATTGTAATTTGGAAACCATTCTATGCTGAGTGGATCACATCCCTGCGCAATGCTGGGAAACAGTATGGTACTGTCGCCTTGATTTATGTTGTCATATTTCCAGACCATTGTCATAACGAAATTTCCACAAAAGCGAACGGTAACAGAATCAGCACAAGTGTTACCTAAAGCATCGGATACTGTAAGGTAAAACGCCAGTGAATCATCAGTAAATTCTAAGAGCTGCGGATTGGCCGATGTAGTGTCATCCAAAAAGTCGGATGCTGTGAAAAAGAGCATATTCAGTAAAGAATAGTTGCAAGTCCAGGTATATGTAAATGGAGGTATTCCGCCAGTAACAGTGGGTGCAGCCCCGAGATAAACGTTGTCGACTCCCATCGTAACGCATATGGTAGTATCACTTCCCGCATCCGCAGCACATTGCGCCAATGCCCTGCCAGAAAAAATCGTCAAGGCAAAAGAGATGCTTAATATGGAAAAATATCGATTCGTAAATTACTACCAGCTTTTCTAAACTCACCAAAAAGATTCCCAAATAGATGTCAAACAATCCACATGCCAAGGAGAACGTAGTTCAGCATCGAAAATAATAAATCCTTTCCGATTAGCCAATTAAAATCAAGTTTAAAAGAATAGGGTCAGCCCAAAGATTGAGTCGTCGGAGCAGTGCTGCAGCAGTTGAATTTCCACAAAATCGAGCTGACAGCTTCAAGCGTAGACTTCCCTCCTACATCGCCACCATGCCCCGAGAATTATCGGGCAGATAAAAGTGAGTCGGAGTCAAAATAAATTTCTCAATTTGCCTTCACAATCATTCCACCTTATCCATCGTTCAATAAATCAACAGTAGCAACATCCAAAGCTCTCTCCATGGCAATGAGCCAGCATGGATCGTCTCCATATCTTCAAAACGGGCTTTTGATAATTTTAGATTTTACGATCATTCGTTTTACCAATTTATTTTTCTGCTAGTCCGTCTGTCTGCACCACGTAAATAGGTTACGCTCACAGGTC
>DAIRDH010000149.1:0-3249 GCA_036796255.1 Cryomorphaceae bacterium | reverse complement strand
TGAAAGTTCCTGCAATGTGCAGTCCGGCTGCGTCGACGTCGATTTGTGAGGCATCTACTGCAAAAGTGATGTCATAGCTCGCTGCAGCATTGGCATCCTCACTGCTCACAGTAACTTCATCGAGCCTGATTCTGTCTCTTGCGCCCCCTCCGGACGAGAAGAAGTAGAGAAATCGCAGCTGAACTACCGCCTCATCATTCAAGCTTTCGGGAAGCGCAATGTTGGTGAAAGTCTCTGCCTCAGCAAGCCCTGTTGGGTTGCTGATGTAGGTGCTTCCATCCACCGTGCTGAAATCGCCCTCAGTACCTACGCGGTATTGCAGCAATACGCCATTTTCTCTGGTACTGCCATCGCGAATGTCTTCGGCGGTAAAGCTTACGCTGAGGTTGTTGCGTCCAGTTGCGTCCAGTGCGATCACCAAAGCGCCAATATGGTTGCTGCCTGAGTTGAGAAAAGAAATGCCGTTGACGCCCTCATTTCTGATGCTGCCAGAAGTGAAGTTGCTGCTTTGAGGAGCCAAAACGCGGTCGGCCGCGGCGGGGCCAACTACAGTTGCATTGGGCTCAGAACCGAAGCTCCAGCCCTGCGTATGCGCGGGGTAAGCGGCGCTTTCCTCATCGGTAAAACCGGTGAAAGTAAAGTCGCCACTTGCAAGGTCATGCCCAACCGGATTGGTCTGGGCCACTGTGTGAAGTGTGGCCATGCAAAGGCCCACTACAATAAATGGTAGGAGTAATTTCATCTTAATTGGTGTTAGGTAAAAAATTGGTGTTTAAGCATTTTGCATTATTCATGCGTCCCAAATGTAGCGAATGAAAGTTTCGCGACAAGGTTAAAAAACGCAATATTCACTTTAAATGGACGGATAAAGTGAGGAGCATGCGGAATTCTAATGTCTTTAAATCAAATGTTCGGTGCTCGTTAGCCCTTACACGACAGGCTTGATTTATAATTTAAAAATATTCATTAAGAGATGATTGTAAATTTATTTCACCTTTTTGTAACCTATTCTCAGCAATGCAGTATATGGCCTTGTAAGCATCTTATTTATCATAGCATTTGAATTTGGTTAAAAAGGCTCCCATTAGAGGAGCTTTTTTAATATCCGGTATTTTTTGCCCTGAGCGCAAGAGGCCCTGCGCTTGAGTTCATACATTTTTTGCTATTTTGCATATGCAAAGTTCTATCTTCGCGCCTCCAATGAAGTCCTTTCAAAATAAGGTGGTGTGGATTACCGGTGCCAGCTCAGGTATAGGCCGTGAAATGGCGCTTCAGCTCGGCCGTGAAGGATCCAGTTTGGTGCTTTCAGCCCGCCGCAAGGAGGAACTTGAGGCATTGAGGGCTGCCTTGCCATTTCCCGAAAAGGTGCTCGTACTGCCGCTCGACCTTGGGAGCACCGATGGTTTCGATCAGGCCGTTCACACGGTTATCGCGCATATGGAGCGCATTGATTTCCTCATAAACAATGCCGGCATCAGCCAGCGCTCATACGCCATCGACACCGATTTGAGTGTAGACAGGCGCATCATGGAGATCAATTATTTTGGCACCATCGCCTTGTCCAAAGCAGTGCTTCCGCAAATGATCAAGCAGGGGAGTGGCCACTTTGTGGTGGTGACCAGCCTTGTCGGCAAATTTGGTTTTGGCGTGCGCTCTGCCTATGCGGCGAGCAAGCACGCCCTGCACGGATTTTTTGAATCGCTGCACATTGAATTGCACAGCCGTGGCATCCGCGTTACCCTCCTCTGTCCGGGGCCGGTGCAAACGCCGATTTCCCTGAACGCATTGGATGGCAGCGGCAAGCCAACCGGGCAGATGGATGAAATGCAGGAAAAAGGAATGCCGGTTGATGAGGCTGTACGCCAAATGCTTGCAGGCGTGAAGCGGGAGGCACAGGAAGTGATCATTGGAAGTTTTAAGGAAAGGCTTGGCGTGCGTTTGAAGGCCTGGTGGCCGTCCCAGTTTTTTCGAATGGCATTGAAGCAAAACCCACAAGGAGAAGTAAAATTTTAAGACAATGAGTGCGCACATTTGTGGCATACAGCAAGTAGGCATTGGCGTTAGCGATCTACAAGAGTACTGGAAGTGGTACAGAGAGGTGTTCAGTATGGATGTTCGCATCTTTGAAGATGCCGCCGAAGCGCCCTTGATGACCAGGTATACAGGGGGCAAAGTGCACAAGCGCGTGGCAGCCTTGGCCATGAACATGCGCGGTGGCGGCGGTTTTGAAATATGGCAATACGCCAGCCGCAAGCCTGTAGCGCCCGATTTTGCCCTTTCGCTCAACGATATCGGCATGCTCGCTGTGAAAATGAAAACGCCCGATGCCCGTGCTGCCGCCAAAACATTTTCCGAAAAGGGCGTCAAGATACTATCCCAACCCAGCCTCAACGGCGAAGGGGTGCTGCACTTTTGGGTTGCCGATCCCGCCGGCAATTGGTTTGACATCGAAGAGAGCAAAGACTGGTTTCGCCCCAATGACAACACCACCGGCGGTGCCCTGGGTGCGGTGATCGGTGTGAGCGACGTGAACAAAGCCATTAGTTTTTACAAGGACATGCTCGGCTTCGACACCATCCTCGCCGATGTGGTAGGTGTACCCGATGACCTGCCTCCGGTGCCGGGCAGCAAGATGCAATACCGCCGCGTAATCCTAACCCAATCCAATCAAGGCACAGGGCCCTTCACGCCCCTGCTTGGAAGTACCAAGCTCGAACTCATTCAATGCCTCGAAAAGCCGGGCCGTAAAATTTTTGAAAACCGCTACTGGGGCGACCTTGGCTTTATTCACCTCTGCTTTGATGTGCGCGGCATGGACCAGCTCAAAGCGCGCGGGGCCTCACTCGGCTATCCTTTTACAGTAGACAGTGCCGATAGTTTTGACATGGGCAAGGCAGCAGGACGCTTCAGCTATGTGGAAGACCCAGATGGAACGCTGATAGAATTTGTGGAAACCCACAAGCTGCCCATCGTGGAGAAGTGGGGCTGGTTTATGGATTTGCGCAAACGCAACCAGGAAAAATCCCTCCCAAAATGGCTCTTGAACTGCTTCAGGTTTAACAGGGTGAAGGGTTAGGATGAATGGCTTTCTAAAGTTTGATTCTTGTAAACGCTGAGCTTTCGGAGCAGTAATTTTCATGAGATTCATGAATCTGCCACAGCCTGGAAGTGACCTTAAGTCCAGCTGAAATGTCGGAACCGCCTTTTATATATTGAACATAAACATCAAAGCCCGGCATTGCCGGGCTT
>DAIRDH010000148.1:0-3418 GCA_036796255.1 Cryomorphaceae bacterium | reverse complement strand
CCCTACCTGCGATTGGGACTGCGCTTGCAATGAATGTGCTGTTAGGCCCATTAAGAAAACGATTGCATAAGGCAGCGCTGATTTCACGGTATGAAAATAAGGAAATTGGTCAAAACTTGGAGTAAGCGCTTTCTGAAATTATGGATTTTCAATGGAAGAGGGAATGGCTGAAGCGTGCAGGGATTCACCCAAGGGATCTAAGAAAATCATGTCGCAGGGCAGATGCCTTTAGAGGGTACTGCACGATCGTGGCATTCAATCCAGTGACTTCAATATCCCTGCTTTAATTTCATCCCATTCCAGCGGCCACAACATTTGCGGCATGGCTTCCTGTTCTGCATCTTGAAAATAGGTCAAACTTTTTCGTACTTGAAATACTGACCCGTCATGATATTTTCGTTCATAAAACTCCATCATCTCTTTGATTGAGAATGTTTTGAGCAATGCGTAAATGTCGATAAAATCCTTCCTGCTTCCTCTACCGCTAATTGCGTTGAGCTTCATTGCCGCAATGTCTTCCTGTGCAGCAATACGCATGTTATCGATATGGAGTGGGGGACGCAACCATCCATATCGGTAGTTCACGATGTCAATTTTAATGCCTTCAACAGCATAAATTGCTATGTTTCGCGATTTTTGGATAAGTAAGGTTGAACCAAAACGGCCCAAGACCTCAGCAACATCCACTGTATCTAAGGCGATGCTTCCAAACAAGTCAATATCTACCGAGATTCGGTGGCCCAGTCTCAAAGCGAGCGCTGTGCCCCCCACGAGCCTCATGTCAGCAAACTCAGGCTGGGCCATGGCGAACCTCAGCAATTCCAAAAGTCGGGCGTCGACTGCGCGGGCTTGTAGCATCTGAATTCATTAAGTCCGAGGCGGAGGTAGTGCGCGATAAACGAAAGTGAGACAGGATCTAAACTGCGCATTTGTGTAACCACCTCTTTGATGGTGTCCTTTGAATACGTTGCCTCCA
This sequence comes from Cryomorphaceae bacterium, assembly GCA_036796255.1. Lineage (GTDB taxonomy): Bacteria > Bacteroidota > Bacteroidia > Flavobacteriales_D > Cryomorphaceae > T3Sed10-241. Next base: position 2,442 of record DAIRDH010000148.1, on the reverse strand, counting down.
CAATGTGCCAATCTTCCATGCGTCCGTACTGTAGCACTTGCCCAATGATTTGCGCTTTGGATCGTTCCAGATCCAGGTCCTCACGAGGGGTATCCCAAAAAAGGTGGGGAGAAAAATCGTAGATGCTGTATTCCTTGTTCACTTTCCAAAGTTAGGCAATCATGGGAATGGAATCCAAACGCTTCACCGCATTATGCTTTCTACCATTGCTATTGTCCTTTCACTTCCTGCTGTATCAGGATGGTTTCCTCGCTGGCCTGTGAATTTGCAAGCTACATATAGGCTTAGGACTCCCTCTCATTTCACTACCTTGCCGCCGCATTCAGCTCCAGTACATTTGATGGCATATGGTCAAGGCACCCACAGCGCGCATTTCTTCCATTGACCTTTTGAGGGGACTGGTGATGGTGCTTATGGCGCTCGACCACAGCAGGGCTTTTATGTTTTACGGAGAGGGCAGCGATCCCACCAATCTGGAGACCACCACGCCGCTGCTGTATTTCACAAGGATCATCACCCACCTCTGCGCGCCGGTATTCGTGGCGCTCGCAGGTTCGTCGGCGTACCTCTACGGACAGGGAAAACCGAAGGCCCAGCTCTCCCGTTTTCTATTCACGCGGGGGCTGTGGCTCATATTTGCGGAGGCGACCATACTCTCCTTCGCCTGGACATTCGACCTTACGCACAGCTACATTTACCTTGGCGTGGTGTGGGCCATTGGCTTTGCCATGGTGGTGATGGCCGGACTGATTTATTTGCCCTTGTGGTCGCTGCTGGTGTTGGGACTGCTGTTTGTCGGGGGTCACAATGCCTTTGATGGTCATGCATTTACAGAGGCCAATTTTGGCGAAAGGCTGGGACGGTTTCTGTTGCGGACGCATACGCTAGACTTTGGGTTTACACGCTTGCGCCTGTCATACACGCCCTTGCCATGGCTGGGCTGCATGCTGCTTGGCTACGGCCTCGGCGCACTCTACACCCTCGGTGTGGACCACGCTCGCAGGAGGCAATGGCTGCTTGGTCTGGGCACTTCGGGGCTGTTGGTGTTCTTCCTGCTTCGGTATACCAATCTCTACGGCGACCCGAGGCCATGGTCGGTGCAAGGCGATGCGGTGACTACGCTAATGGCCTTTTTTGACGTAAGTAAATATCCGCCGTCCTTGCTGTTTTTCGGCCTTATGCTGGGTATCGCATCCTTGCTGCTCATCTGGGCGGAGCGATGGCGCGGTGCATTCTCGCGGGTCTTGCTGGTTTTTGGCAGGGTGCCATTTTTCTTTTACGTATTGCACCTCTACCTGCTGCATATCATCAAGTTGCTGATGCTTCACTTTCGTGAAAAATGGGCCGGAGCCGAATCACTCGCACAAGACCAATCGACAGGATTTCCGCTTTACAGCGTTTACATCGTTTGGGTGCTGGCCCTGCTGTTGCTCTATCCACCGAGCCGTTGGTATATGCACTACAAGGCGAAAAACCGACACAAACGGTGGCTCAGCTACCTTTGATGGGAAATTCGAAATTATATCAACTTTCAATTTCCATTACCCTGCCCATGAAGAGTATGGAGCGGGTGGCATTGTCGACAATGTAGAATAGAAAAGGACGGTCGGCGACGAAGGAGATGGGCCTTCGTGGCGCCTCATAAGCCGAACTTGTGGTCATCATCACCACGGCGGTGGCCGCAGCGGCTTCGGTGCCCTGCTCGTCGATCTCGATAAATGCTTTGTGAATCACCTCCGAAATGGCCAGGTCATTGTCGGGGCTCATGGCTGAGAAATTGGCGCCCGGCTGAAAGGCCTCTCTCATGCCCAAAGCCTGGAGCTGGTCTTTGAGGCTGATCGGGATGGTCATTTTGAATTTCGGCAACGCGAGGTTTACATCGCTGCTTCCGCTCCGAAAAATTCGTTCCAAAAAGTCGGCGTCCAGCTGGCTTTCGACATCTGCGATCGCCTGGTTCTTTTGCGGAAGCAGCACCACCATGCTGTGTTGCTCACCCGCGTAGGGCAGGCGTATGGCCTGATACCCGGATTGCTCCAGGTAGTTCATATAGCCACGGCGGTGCATAAAGGGTTTTTGCTGGGTGCTGCCATCCTTACGGGAAAAGTCGCGGTCGTGGGTGAGTTTTTCGTCAAATGCGTCTCTCCACTGCCCTTTGAAATAAATGGCATTGGTGAGCACGAGGCGCGTGGTGGGGTCAATGGCATTTTCGGGAATGAGGTCGAGGATGCGGTGCTCGGTTTTGTCAGCCACCCAGTCGTTGATCCGGATGCGGCTTGCTTCGTGTTGATGCCGGAAATCCATTTTCTCAAGGGCCGATCCATAGGCCTCGGCGTTGAGCGCGAGGTATTCAGGCTTGAGGACGTATTCTTGTTCGGCCCAGAGCCTGTTGGCGATGCGCAGCTCGATATGCTCCGCGGCCGAGGCTTCGAGGGCTTTCAGGTA
>DAIRDH010000147.1:0-3472 GCA_036796255.1 Cryomorphaceae bacterium | reverse complement strand
TTTCCAAAACGCCGGGAGGAAACATCACCAGAAAATTGGTTTGCATGCGCTGCCAGTCTACCTTGCGGATACTGCCCACATAGGTTTTCATAATTGCGCCTTGCACGTTGAAAACCAGTTCATCGCCGAGTCCAGCCTTCATGTCTTCCGCAAGGCCTTTCTCGAGTGAAATGTAGATGCTGTCGCCGTGCTCTGCAGGTGGACCATACCAGCGGCCATCGAGCAGGGTTTCGGCATCGCTGAGGCTGTCGCGGTAGCTCACGCGGTACTCGCGGCCCAGCACCCAGCTGCGTATGCCGGCGGTGGTATCGGCGCGGAGGGCATCGACACTCCGTCCCGCGAGGCTGTGCAAGCGCATGGTGACGATGGCCACCTCGTTGATCACAGGCATGCCATCGGACTGGGTGAGTTCACGCACCTCATCCAGTTGGGGACTTTGAATATCGAAGAGCACCATATTGGGCCGGCTTTCGGGTGCGGAGCTGAGCTTCACCTTGTTGATGAGCAGGTCCTGGCTGATGAGCAAAGTGGAAATCAGCGCAGTGCCAAGTCCAATGGTCACAAGAAGAATCAGCGTCTGGTTATTCGGCCGGTACAAATTGGCCAGGCCCTGCCTGAGCACAAAAGCGATCCCTGATGGGAAAAAGCGCCGCAACAGCCACATGAGCAATTGCGCAAGCGCCGCCAGAAGACCAAAAGCGGCAAACAGTCCCAGGCTGAAATACAGGGCTCCAAGCCATGAACCGAGTTGCAAGCGGGAGAAAAGGTAGATGAAGACCACGATCAATCCGAGGACGAACCATGGCGCCCTATCGCTCTCGGCGGGCTCGAAGGAAGCGCGTATGGCCTTGAGCGGGGATATTTTGCGTAAGCGGAGCAAGGAGAGCAAGGCAAACAAAAGCGATGCAAGGGCTCCCAGCACAATGCCCTGCACAATGGCAGAAATGCTGGGCTGCATGGCCACTTCGAAAGGCAGAAAATCGGCCATCAGGCCAGGAAGCAAGAGCTGGAAAGTAGCGCCGAGCCCCGCCCCTACTGTGGAACCGATGATGCCCATGCCCAGCACTTGCAGGGTGAAAATGCCCATGGCCTGCCGGCCGGATGCACCGAGGCAACGCAGCACCGCCACGGCAGCCACTTTTTCCTTGAGGTAAATGTGCACCGAACCCGCCACGCCAATGCAGCCGAGGATGAGCGCCACAAAAGCCGTAAGGTTCAGAAAACCTGTGAGGTCGGCGTAGGCATCGCCGATCTGCTCTTTGCGCCCGTTCACATCATCAAAACGCAGGTCGGTGTCCTCCAGCCAGGGTGCAATGTAGCTGGTAAACACTTCGGGGTCAAAGCTATCAGGGTACTTTGCGTAAATTTTGTAATTCATACGGCTGCCGAGTTGGAGCAATCCGGTGGCATCGAGGAGGCGCAAGGGGATGAACACCGGTGGCGCCACGGTAGTGGTGATCGCAGATTGCCCTGGCACACTGAGCACACTGGCCTTTACGGCAAAAGTGATATCACCCACTTTTACCGAGTCGCCGGGCGTTGCATCGAATTGAAGCAGCAAGGTCTGATCGACCAATGCTTCAGGCTGCTCCGTGAATCCGGCGGCATTTCCGGAAGGCTCGGTTTCGATATTTCCATAAAATGGAAAGCCTTCCTCGACGGCCCGCACGAAAACGAGGCGCGTGCCGCGGTTTTTGGGAAAATAGACCATAGAGGAGAATGCCACCTCCTCGGAAAGGGTAAAGCCAAGGGAGTCGAAACGTTGGCGCACCAGATCCGGAATAGGGGTGCGGCTGTTCACCTCCAGGTCGGCGCCGAGCAACTCTTTGGCCTCGCCTTCAATCTGCGCGCGAAGGTTTTCGCCAAATGAATTGATGGCCACCAGCGCTGCAATGCCAATGGCGATGCTGCCCATAAAGAGCAGCAGGCGTGCGCCATTTTTGCGGCTGTCTCGCCAGGCCATTTTGAGCAACCAAGTGAAGTTTTGCATGGGCATCAGGCCGGGGTGGCGGTGAGTGTGTCTGTAAACAAGCTGCCGTTTTTCATACCTATCACCCGCTCGGTGCGGCGGGCGAGCTCCAGGTCGTGGGTTACCATCACGAGGGTGGTGCCGGTGTCCTTGTTCAGCGCGAAGATGAGTTCTTCGATGTGGGTGCCAGTCTCGCCGTCGAGGTTGCCGGTGGGCTCATCGGCGAAGAGGATGGAAGGCGCATTTGCGAAAGCACGGGCAATGGATACACGCTGCTGCTCGCCGCCCGAAAGCTGCGCGGGATAGTGGTTTTTGCGGTCAGCGAGGCCTACCTTGGCGAGGAGGTCGAGGGCGCGTTGCCTGATATTGGAAGCTTTGCGCAATTCGAGGGGCACCATCACATTCTCAAGCGCGGTGAGGGTGGGCATCAGGTTAAAATTCTGGAAAATGAAGCCCACGTGCTGGTTGCGTACCCTTGCCTTCTCGTCCTCATTGAGGCTGTCGAGCTGCACACCGTTAAGATGCACCGAGCCCGAGCTGGGCCGGTCGAGCCCGGCGCAGAGGCCGAGCAAAGTGGTTTTGCCACTGCCTGAAGGGCCTACAATAGCGCAACTCGCGCCTTTGGCCACTTCAAAACTCACATCGTCGAGCACGGTGAGCGATTTGCTGCCGCTCTGGTAGGTTTTACTGAGATGGCTAATGGAAAGTATGGAATCTGAAGACATGAAGTACTTTGTATTTTTCAGTTTTACCGAAAAGGAATACCTTTAAAACTTGCGAAGCACAAAGATGTTCCAAAACAAACGAAGCGAGACGACAAGTACCATGAACTTTAACACTTTTAGGATTTTACCAGCCATTTGCATGTTGGCCATACTGGCCACTGCCTGCAGTGATGCCCCGCAAATGGCGGAGGAGAAGAACAACACCAATACCACCACCGAAAGGGACGTTTCCGAACGCGAAACACGCAAGGTCATCCTCATTTTTGGCAACAGCCTCACGGCAGGTTATGGCGTCGAAAGCGAGGAATCGTTTCCGTCCTTAATTCAGCAACGCATTGACTCCCTGGGCCTGCCCTACGAAGTAATCAATGCCGGGGTGAGCGGCGAAACGACCGCGACCGGCCTCAACCGCATCGACTGGGTGATTGAAAAGCAAGTGGTTGACATCTTTATCCTGGAGCTTGGCGCCAATGACGGACTGCGTGGCCTGCCTCCTGCCCAGACCCGGGAAAACCTGGAAAAGATGATCGATCGCGTGCGGGAGGCGCATCCCAAAGTACAGGTGATCTTGGCTGGCATGATGGTGCCGCCGAGCATGGGACCAGAGTACAGCGCAGAATACAACCGCATTTACCCCGAAATAGCTGCAGCGAAAGATGTAGCACTCATCCCCTTCCTTTTGGAAAATGTGGGGGGCGTGCAAGCCCTCAACCAAGCCGACGGTATTCACCCCAACCCGGCCGGCAATAAGTTGGTGCTCGAGAATGTTTGGGCGGTG
>DAIRDH010000146.1:0-3697 GCA_036796255.1 Cryomorphaceae bacterium | reverse complement strand
AAGGCCACGCCGATGATAATCACCGGCATCGGACTCAACGACAAGTACAAATAAACCCATCTCCACATGCCCAAAGCAGAACTCAAAACCAAAAAGACTACCGCCTCCGTAGCCGATTTTCTCGAAAAGATAGCCGACCCGCAAAAGCAGCAAGACGCCCAAGCGGTGGATGCCCTGATGACCGAGATCACCGGCGAACCGGGCAAAATGTGGGGTGCCTCCATTGTGGGCTACGGGCACTGCTACCTGAAGTACGCTTCGGGACGTGAGCTCGATTGGATGCTGGTGGGATTTAGCCCGCGCAAGCAGAACCTCACGCTCTACATCATGGATGGCTTTGACCGCTACGACGAGTTGATGGGAAAGCTGGGCAAGTACAAAACGGGCAAATCATGCCTCTACGTAAAGCGCCTCAGCGATGTGGATGTGGACGTGCTGAAGGAGCTCATTGCCACTTCCGTTGCGCACATGCGGGAGCTGCACAAGCGGAATGTCTCCTAAAGCGAAGCCGGGCAATTGGTTTTCCTGTTGCTAAAGGCAGTTAAAAGTTAAGGAGTGACCTCCTCAACCAATTTTGGCGAAAAGCCTGAAGCACTTTGAATCAATGTAAAAAAGTCAAGTGGCTCACCTCACAAACATTTGTTTGGCTGAATACACGCAGCCCTCGGTTGTGATCCTGATAATGTATAAACCTTCGCGTGGGCCTGACATATCTGACACATTCAGGGTGAAGACATCCGGACTCAAGGTGGTGCGGGATTGATACACCACCCTTCCGGTCACATCCACAATCTGGACTTTAGCTTCGGTGGCTCTGGTGGTGTGGACGGAGAGGTGAACTTCGCCACTGCTGGGGTTTGGGAATGTGGTGAGTTCACATGCACCCTCCTCCGGGTGGGGTATGCACTGGGGAAGCTCCATGTACACCTCAAATTTATCCGCGGTCTGCGATTGCATAACACAAGGCCTGTTGCGCAAGAAAGTTTTCACTTTTTCGATCTGTTCAAATCCGTAATTCGTGCTGCCCGGAAATTTAAAGCGCCTCACTTGCAAGGGCAAATCCGCCTCTATTTCACTCCTTATCACGGCGTGCATTGCTGAGGTGTGCGTATAGTTTAAGCCCATTTGCAGCAGCGCTTCCAGCCGCGTAAAGAATTTGGCGTAGAAGTTTTCGTTTTCAAGCAGCTTTCGCAAAAATAGGGTCGACTTGGCATTGCTGGGCCAGAAGTCTAGGCTGGTGCTCAAAGCATGGTCGAAAGCGTCGAATTCATAATTGATAAGGGCGCCATCACCATCGAAGAAAACCCATCGCCACTTGTTTTCGCCACATTCGCTTTTCCAGCATTTCATGTTGTTGGCGGGCCAGTCGTAATTGGCAATGAATATTTCGAAGATCTGGTAATCAATAAAATTATCGATATCGATGTTTTCGGCGGCATAATCGTAATGGGCTTGATCGCTCAAATCATTGGCTTCTATGAAGGCGTAGAGTTCCATGAAGTCATCACTGGTGCCGGCCGTGGTGAGCCCTGACCAATTTTCCATCATGTCCACGCAATCAGGGTCAATGCCGTAATTGTCGGCAATGAAGCGCTCATCAAGTCGCTCCTGAAGAAAGTATATGCCCCAGTACTCGCCGTTGAGGTATACCTGCACGGGTCGGGAAGCGACGTAATCCAGGTCCAGTTGAGTAGCCATCCGCGATGTGAGGTGGTCTTCTATTCCGGCTTCACTCCATGAAGAAGAAAGGGGTTTGAGGACCAGTCGCTTTACGCTTTCCAGGGTTTTGTCCTGAAACAAGGATGGGCCAAAGTCCGCAATGCCATAGCTGGAACGCGCGTAGAGCCTGAGTCCTTTTTGTGGATTTCTGCGGCTGTTGCCGCCATGTATGCGCATGCCAATCAATTGGTTGATGCGGCTCTCCTCGTTTTCAAAGTATTCGATGTTCACAAGCCTTTCCCATTCGCGGCCCCTTTGGTAATAGTTGCCTGTCCAATTCGGGTCGCTGGGATCAAAATGTATGCCGGGCACCATTATTCCAGTCGAATCATTGAAAAAGTCATGCTGCTCTCCGCAGATGGAAACGACCGGCAAGTTGGAAGATGGCGCTCCCAGTGATTCAATAAAATAAGTATGTGTGAAAACTTCAGATAAGCGGTTGCCGCTCTCGCCGAAAACTGCCGCACGGATTACGATTGCTTTTGGCACATCGTTTTGGCTATTCGGATAATGGTGTCCTGGCGGAGAAATCTGAATTTGATTGATATTGTCAGGCGAAATTTGATTTTCATCCAAATACAGTGGGCCCTCAGACCGGGCAGACTGCGCATCGGGTATGCCGCCATTGATGGTATAAAAGATATCTGCATTGCTATGCCCTGTTGTAAGCTCGAGATAAAAACTCCCGGAAAAGTAGCCTCCGGCATGTGAGAATTCCAAAGCCTGCTGCGTTGAGTTGTTGTTGGCACTTCCGGGGCTGGGGTTGGTGAAGTTGGCGTAGGTATGGCTGCCATCAGGGAAGAGGCCGAAACTCAGGTTGGGCTCCAGGACAACTTCGGGAATGATCTGTATGGGAATACCATCGTGACTCAGGTAGAGCGCTTCACCGGCAGCACTCAGGCTAAAATTGGTATGCAACTCTGCGCCTGCTTCAGCCCGGTTTTTGCCGGAGGCGTATACCAGCATAAACTGCCCTGCTTCAATAAGCGTGTCCGGAAATGCCCACTTTGACAGTTGATTGCCATCGTCAGACAATGAATAACTGAGGAGCTCAATGGTGGTATCCGTTCCGTTGTACACTTCAATCCAATCTGAAAAATCGCCGTCTTCATCCTGGATAAAGGTTGCGTTGGAAGCCATAAACTCATTGATAAACAGCGGCTGTCCCGCGCAAATCTGGAAAAATCCCCAAAGAAAAAAAGTTGCCAGATGATTTTTCACAGCACCAAAATTACGACAAGATTGGGAATGGGGTTTTTGGGCTAAATATTGTCAAATGAGGACTTACTCTATTCTTAAAAATCGAACTCAAAACCTCAAGTATCCTTGTGAGGCAGTGCAAGCCAAAAAGTACCGTTTGGAAATAAAACCAAATAAGAAATGGTATTATTCTACAATCAGCTTACTCACATAAAAGTTGGTATTATCTGAAGCGCGAAGCAGGTACATCCCTGGTTTTAGGTCTGATACTGAAAGAATGCTTCCAGAGCTGAGGGTAGATTGCTGCAGCACAACTTTTCCCGTAAGGTCGAAGACGCTGAGGTCAAACAGTTGTGTGGAAGCAGAGGGCAGGTTGAGGGTGATTTGATCGCGGGCAGGATTGGGAAATACTCCGAGTATTTTGTTCTCGAAACTGCGGGTAGAAAGCACACAGGAGAAAAACTCAATCTCCATGTTGTCATCCCTATACAGATGAAGTTCAGGAGCTATGGCATGCGATACGCCGTTAAAGACGCAGGTTTCTATTTCACCACTGCCATCCCACGATTCAAAAAGGTCGTACCAGGCATATGCTCCAAACAGGTTGAGACCTACGCCTTCGAAAAAGGTGTATTCCGGGTGTGGATAAGAGGGGGTCTCAAAGTCAAAAATGTCATAGAATTCAGGTTCTTCTAACTTAACTGACCTAAGCTGCGCTCCGTCTATGGTCTGTATGCTGGCATCGGTTACCGTGAGCTCAACTTCTTCAATGCAGGGA
>DAIRDH010000145.1:0-3852 GCA_036796255.1 Cryomorphaceae bacterium | reverse complement strand
GGCGATGAGCTCGCTGCGCTTGTAGGCGTCCACGAGGTTGCTCTGCTTGTTTTGAAGGTCACTGCCCACCCCATATGGCAGGAGGTTTTGCAGGCCGTCGAGCAGGCGTATGTGCAGGGCCTGGTCGCTTTGGTTGACCAAAAAAGCGCGGCGCACGAAGCCGTAGAGGTTGCTTGAGCTCCACTCATAGCTGAAGCTAAGGCCCAGGTCGTGGTTGTGCTCCTCGAAGCGTATCTTATTGCCGTAGCGGTTTTTAAAGAGATTTCGCGTAAGCTTGAAGCGGGCCTTGCTCAGGGTGCTGAAAGGCTCCCAGAGGTCCTCCTTCGCGTCGCGGCGCACGTGCATGATGGTTTTGGAACCCGTGATGTGGGTCGATTCGCTGAGCTTGTCGTCGGTGTAATAGGGGAAGAGTGCAAAATCTGAATTTTTGCGGCCAGCGCTCAGGCCTCCATTGCTGGAAATGAACATCCAGTGGTTGGAGTCGCTGACGATGCTCATAAAAAAGGGGCGCATCGTGTCGTGGTCGGCTATTTTGAACCAGGTTTCTCCGTTGAGGGTTTCGTTATGTAGGGGCACAGGAATAAGTTTAGGTTGATGTGGTGAACAACTGGGGTACTGGGGTTAAACGGGCTGCAATTTGGTGTGCAAGTTACACTTTCGTAAAAAAGATCAAGCGTCGAAGATAGTTTCTTGACCCAAAGGAGGCAAATGCCCGGTGGTTTGGGCAGGCAAAAAGCAGGGGTGAGAAAGGGATGATGTAGTTTATTGGGCAGTTGGAAAGTAAGAAAGTGGAAAGTTGGAATGTTGGAATGTTGGGCCTCACTCACGTCCGTCTAAGATGTTTTGAAAAAGCTAAAATCCCTACATTAGCCCCAGACATCGCCCTCCCACATGACCCCACTCCAGCAAAGCATCAACACCTTCTTTGGCGTCGTGAAATCGGATGATCTCCGCAAAGTCGGCGAACTCTTTGAGCGGGAAGAGGTGCCCGCGGGCCACTTTATTTCCGAGCAGGGTCGCACCTGTCGGCAAATGAGCCTGCTCGCTGAAGGCTTGCTGCGCGTGTATGCCCACAATGGCGAAAAGGACATCACACAGTGGATTTCCACCCCCGGTTATTTCGTCACCGACCTCAGCAGTTTTGTATTCGAACAGCCCGCTCGGTGGAACATCGAAGCCTTGACCCCTTGCACGCTCTATACCATCGACAAGGCCCGTTACCGGGAAATTGGCCAAGTGGTGAGCGGCTGGCACGAACTCGAAAAGCTCTTTATTGCAAAATGCTTCACCATGCTGGAAGACCGCATCTACAGCCACCTCTCCATGACGGCCGAAGAACGTTACCAGCACTTTTTCAAACAAGCGCCGGAGCTCTTCAACCAGGTGCCGCTGCAATACATCGCCTCGATGCTGGGCATGACACCGGAGACTTTCAGCCGGGTGCGGAGGAAGATTGTGAAAGGAAGTTAGTTTGAAAGTTCAAAAGTGAGAAAGTGGGAAAGTGGGAAAGTCAAGAACTGAGAATTAATACAAGCACTTTGCTTGTTTTAGTTGCGTGCTACTTCCAATTTAAATTCTTGACATAAGTCAACTGCTAAGCCCTAAATCCCCCTCATCTTTGCCATGTCAAAAATTCAAACACACCCTGACATGAAAACCCAAACCATCCTCGGCGCCGGTGGGGCCATCGGCAGGCCCCTCACCACTGAACTCCGAAACCACACCGACAAAGTGCGCCTCGTAAGCCGCAACCCCAAGAAAATCCATCCCGATGACGAGCTCATCTCCGCCGACCTCAGCAATGCTGAAGCAGTGCTCAACGCAGTAGAAGGCTCCGAAGTGGTGTACCTCACTGCCGGACTTACCTACACCGTAAAAGTGTGGCAAGCGCAGTGGCCTGTGATCATGCGCAACGTGATCGACGCTTGTAAAACCCACAAAGCCAAGCTGGTGTTTTTCGACAACATCTACATGTACAGCGGGAAGGACCTCAGCAACATCACCGAGGAGCTTCCCATCAATCCACCAAGCAAGAAAGGCGCCATCAGGGCGCAGATCGCACAGATGCTCCTCGACGCCCACAATCGCGGTGATATTCAGGGCCTCATCGCCCGCTCCGCCGATTTTTACGGGCCAGGTACCGGAGCGGTGAGTGTGCTCAATGACCTGGTTTTTGCCAAAATCAGCAAGGGCAGCACTGCCAACTGGCTCGGCAACCCCAGCTTCCGCCACAGCTTCACCTACGTGCCCGATGCAGCCAAAGCCACTGCCCTGCTGGGCAATACCCCCGATGCCTATGGCGAAGTGTGGCACCTGCCCACCCACGCTGATGCCCTTACCGGAAAAGAATGGGTAGCCGAAATCGCCCGGCAATGCGGCACCCAGCCCAAGGTGAGGAGCGTAGGCCGCGGCATGCTCAAACTGATGGGCCTTTTCGTGCCCATCATGCGCGAACTCGTGGAGATGATGTACCAATACGAACAGGATTACGTGTTCAGCAGCGCGAAGTTTGACCAGCGATTTGGGAAGATGGCCACGACTTTCAACAAAGGAATCGAGGAAGTTTTAAAGAAAGATTGGAGAGACATAAAGCAAAAGCAGCACTGACCGTCCAAATTACTTCAACCATGACCCGGAAAGGTTTTCCACTTCCTCTTGGGTGAGTGTCCGACCTGCACGTTCATCTTCCTCTGAAGCATCGATGTCTGATAGCAATGCAAGCTGCTCATGTACATCCTCCAGAGTTGATTCAGAAGTCAATTTATCGGCTATTTGAAAAAGGTATTCTTTCAGTTTAGACGCTTCCATGAATCCAAATTACGAAATGTTTCTATCAAATGGCCGTGCCGAAGGAAGAGATTGTCAACGATTGTCCTGAGAGCATAAAAAATTAGACGCCGCAAGGAATAAGATAAATAAGGTACTGCGCGAAATACGACCGGCGATTTGGGAAGATGGCGACGCCATACAGCCTCGGTATCAAAACAGTTTTGAATACTGATTTTGCTCCCTAACCTCTTCCCCTCAATCCACTCCTCTCCAAATTAAACTTTTAACTAAACCTTCAAAAGATTGATTGTCATCATATTAATGTGATCAAAGTCCATTGCTGTTTGGTTTGAAGCACATACTTTTGATCAAAACAAAAACCATCATGAAAAACAACATTGTCCTAACCCTTGCACTCTTGGCCGCCCTTGCCTTTTCTGAAATTGATTCATTATACGGCCAGGTCGCCTTGCGTCCTTATGCCGGGTTCAACAGTTCCAACCTTAGTGAAGAGCTGATTGACAACTCCGAGTGGAAATCCAGACTCGGTTATCAAATAGGGGTGGACGTTCAATTTGGAGACAAATTATTTATTCAACCCGGAATTCAATTTGAAGCATTCAACAACCTGAAGCGTTTCACCTTACCAGGTGGCGGCACAGATGAGATTCAGTTGAGCACCTCCTACATGCGCATTCCGGTGCTGGTGGGTTACCGCATTGGCGAAGAGGATGCCGCCTTCGGTTTGCGCGTTTTTGCAGGACCCAATGCGGCTTTCAGATTGAACGGCAGCACGGATGACCCCTTCGGCGACACCTCTATCGAAGACGAGCTTAAAGGTGTGGTCTTTGGTTTGAGCGGAGGCATAGGCCTGGACTTTTTGTCCATTTTCTTCGTAGACTTAGGCTATCAAACTGGCCTTACTGATGTTTTCGAAGAAATTGAAGGCTTAAATTCCGGAGCCAAAAACAACTTTTTTTATGGCAACGCGGGAATAAGAATCCGCTTCTAAATGCGCTCTTTTTGCAACGCTTTTTTTTTGCGCAAGCGTTGCTCTAAAAATTTGAAAAGGCAAGCCTTCTT
>DAIRDH010000144.1:0-3895 GCA_036796255.1 Cryomorphaceae bacterium | reverse complement strand
TTCAAATCGCAAATAATTATAATATTCTGTGATTTGGATCGCAGAAATTGCTGTTTGAATGGCCTTGGCGGTTTTTTAAGAATATCCTAGGCCCTAGCGATTAATCAATAACTTCCCTGTCTGGAAACGATCACCCTCCATCCGTACGAGATAGAATCCATTGCCCAGGCTGGACAGGTCGAAAAGGTATTGCTGCGAGCCCGGTTGTATGCTGCGCTGCAATACCCGCTTGCCTTGCACATCATACACTGCTATTTGCCGGAAGGTATTCACTTCATGGCTGGGTATGTTGATCACAACTGCCTGCCCATCCAGCGGATTGGGATAGATGTGGAGCACTCCATTTTCCTCAAACGCTCCATCCACCTCGGCTAGAGGTATGGCCGGGGCAGCTCGCCTTTGAAGCACATAGCTGCGGATGTTGCTTCCGGAAGCAGGTCGGGCACCTATCAGACCGAGGGAACCGCTGAAGTGGTTGTGGCCTGCAATGTAGAGTCCCTCACTTGGGTGCGCGGCCATCGACAGTCCAACTGAATTGAGGAATTTGTTCACGCTTTGGTCTCCATTGGCAGCAATGGGTATCAATTCAGCGTCGAGCAAACGACCGGCAGCATCGCGCGTGTCCAGCACCATGGCCGCGCGGCCGCCATATTGATGAAGTGGGTGCTCGTAAATAAGCTCTTCTGCCAGGAGGTATGACAAGGTGTAGAAACCATTTTCTGCGGCAACCAGCGATTGAAGCAGCTTACCCTCTTCCGGCGCATCGCCTTGAAGTGCTAGCAGTGCGCCTGAATGCGCATCGAATGCGGCGAGGAAAGAATTGGCAGGGCAATTCAGATGATTTTGCTGAAAAGCCAAAGTGGCATCCTGAACTTCGAGGCTGCCATAGGTATAACCTCCTAGCCAAAGGCTACCGTTACGGAGGTGCACTAACCCGCCCAGGTTGATCATTTGGTTGGCCTTGATGTTGGTTTGCCAAAACAACTGCCCGCTTGAGGCCTTCAGCGCAGCTACTTGTGCTTGACGCCCATTCACGGGGAGGTTGAGTCCGCACACATCAAATTCATAATCCTTAGCTCCACCAACCGCGGCATAAAGTGCATCACTTTCTTCGTCGAAGGTTAAGAATGCCCTGCCTGCGGAGGGATTTTTCATGCTTTCCGGGAGCAGGCGTATCCACCCCTGACTGCCTTTAGCATCCAGTTGGGCAATGAAGGCCTGCCGCTCGCCCTGTGCCGTGATAGGCTGCTGAATGCCATTCCATGTCATGGTATGCCAATAGCTCCCAAGCAAATAAATGTTTTCGTTTTCATAGAGGACGTCGAGTATATTGATGTTACCGCCCCATGGGTAGCTTTGCCACCACTGAAAGGCACCCTCAGGGTTCAGTGATAGCACCGTGGTATTGCTGAATGGAGTGTTCACCACCTGTCCATTCAAAACGAACCTTTCAGAATTCGTGAAAGCTATGGCAGTGGCTCCACTGGAAGGGTCACGGTTGAGCACCACATCGCCAAACATGCCATGCGAAAGCGAAACATCGAACCTAAGGCTGCCATCCTCGTTTAAAACAAAGTAAAAATTATCGTCGAGGGTGGGATGGTCCGTACGGTCGGGTAAGAGCCAGTCTAAATTGGCTCCCATCCATGCCACAGGGTGGGTACTCACCTGCTGAAAGATCCCAACTGACCCATCTTTGGCTATTCTTGGCCTGTAGGATTCGAACTTATTTGTAAGTAGGCCAGCGGTATGAGGCCCGGTAAATCCCCGTTCCCACTCTTTCGGATTCTCTTCGGGTGCCGTGGTGCCCGGGACTTGGGTGTCCATGGCGTAGATGAAACTCCCCTCATTGTCCACATACTGGGCATAGAGCTGTCCTGTGCTGCTTTCCGCAAAATAGATGTGGCGTGCACCGGCAGCACCTTCCCTGAGGTCGGCAAAAGGCCTGGTCGCCTCAGCGCTTCCATCGCTCATCCACACCTCATGGCCCATTTGGGCATTTACCGCAGAAAAGAAAACCTTGCCATCTTTTTCAATCACATCATTGTGAAACCACCCGTAGTATGCTACACTTAATGATGACCCCGTACCCACATAAATGTCTTGCAGGGGTTGAAGAGCTCCATCTTTGAGGTGGTATGGTTCAGCCCCTTGCGGGCCAAACAGCCCAAAGGCGACTGCACCCAACTCTGCTTCCGCCACAAGGGGCGACCTGGGCCAGTGCATGCGCATGTCTGAGTAGGCGGGGGCAACGACGGCGCTCATCGTGGCCGGTTCTACCATTACAAGGCGCATTTCATCACGTGCCAATGTGGTCACCGTACCGTTGGTGGCACCACTTCCGTAGAGGAAAATATGATTGCCTATGGCCCTGGCTTCAGAAGCTGCCGAAGGAATAAAGGCTTCCTCGCCCTCTTCGCTAATAAGTAGTACACTTTCATTGCTAAGGGCATCATATCGAGCTATCTGTACAAAGGCTTCCTGCGGTTCGTTATAACTGTTCAGTAATACGTATGGCCCCAATGCTGCCCCTTCGATGGCGAACATATTTTCAGGAAAACTGATCATGTTCAATACTTCCAAGCTCACCGGGTCAATTTCGCTGATCTGCTGCTCGGAGTAGCACCACAGTCGCCCATCAGCATAAGTCCAGCCAAGTGAAGCATCGACGGTTGCGATAACGTGTGCCTCTTGGGTTTCAACATCCCAAATTACCATTGTTTCGTCGGAGGCGAATGCAAATCGTTTCGTATCGTATGCAGTAAGTGGCTCCAACACTTTGATTACGGAACCCCATGCGGGGTTTGAAATTTGTACCAGATCTTCGCCATTCCACCATGAAAGTTGGCCGTTATGTATCGCAAAGAATTGCCCCGCCATACGCACTGGTTCAAATTGATGGTTGAAGTAGACCTCAATTGAGGCACCAGTCTGTAAATTTAATTTGCGCAGTCCAAGGTGACCGTCCACGCCTGGTGCGTCCATCATAGTTCCCACGAGTGCTGTTTGGTTTTCGACGCGCCACACGCGCTGGTAGTCGAAGCTGTGATCGGATACTTGTGTGAGTTGAGCGCTAATCGGAAGGGCTCCTACGAAGAGTAAAACCAGCGCGAGCAGGCTTCTGATTGATGCTTGGAACGGTGGCTTGTACTGGTTCATTGGTCTCGGTATGAATCGTTGGGGAGCTGCAATATACT
This sequence comes from Cryomorphaceae bacterium, assembly GCA_036796255.1. Taxonomy (GTDB): domain Bacteria; phylum Bacteroidota; class Bacteroidia; order Flavobacteriales_D; family Cryomorphaceae; genus T3Sed10-241. The sequence continues at coordinate 698 of DAIRDH010000144.1, read as the reverse complement.
ACGAAATGCCTAAAAATTGCGATGAAACCAAAAATTTAATATTGGCGCATTCATTCAAAGAAGCAGATTGGCCAAAAGTGACGATGTTCTTACATTTGATCAAAATTCACCCATGCCCGCCACCGACGTCACTTCCTACATCGCCCGGCACCCCGATTGGGCCGAAGAGCTTCAACTTTTGCACGAATGCCTGAGCCATCCCGACTTGGAGGTGGGCATTAAGTGGGGCATCCCTACCTACATGCTCAAAGGCAAAAATGTAGTAGGCATGGCAGCCTTCAAAAATCACTGCGCTTTGTGGTTCACCCATGGCGTATTCCTGAGCGACCCGGCAGGCGTGCTGCACAATGCACAAGAGGACAAAACCCGCGGCATGCGGCTATGGCGCATAGAAAAAGGTGACAAAATCGCCCCTGCCCTGGTAAAGGCCTACGTGGCCGAAGCAGTTGAAAACCAACGACAAGGCAAGGAAATAAAACCCCAACGCAAGAAGCTCGAATTACCGGAGGAACTTAAAACGGCTTTCGCCAAAAAGGCGGAACTGAAAGCGGCCTTCAAGGCCCTCACGCCAGGCAAGCAGCGCGAATACGCCGAGCACATTGCCTCAGCCAAGCGCGCCGCAACCCGCCAAAGCCGCGTAGAAAAGGCCACGCCGATGATAATCACCGGCATCGGACTCAACGACAAGTACAAATAAA
>DAIRDH010000143.1:0-3901 GCA_036796255.1 Cryomorphaceae bacterium | reverse complement strand
CACCCAATACCAATTCATTATATTTGCCACCCATGATTGCAGCCCACACCGAATTGAAGAATGACCTTATACTGCGCGCGGCGCGCGGCCAGTCTACAGAGCGCACTCCCGTGTGGCTCATGCGGCAGGCCGGTCGAATACTGCCGGAATACCGCGCCGTGAGGGCGAGCCTTTCCGGCTTTAAGGAGCTGGTGGAAACCCCTGAACGCGCCGCTGAAGTTACCCTGCAACCTGTTGACTTGCTCGGGGTCGATGCGGCCATTATTTTTTCGGATATCCTCGTGATACCCGAAGCCATGGGCTTGAAGTACGAGATGATCGAGAAGCGCGGCCCCTGGTTTGAACAAACCATCAGCAGCGAAGCCGATTTTGACAAGATTCACGTGGCCCACCCCGATGAGCTCAGCTATGTGTACGAGGCCATCAAGCTCACGCTGAAAGGTCTGGACGGTCGGGTTCCATTGATCGGTTTTGCCGGAGCGCCATTCACCATACTGTGCTACATGGTGGAAGGCAGCGGTTCAAAGACTTTTTCAAAAGCCCGCAAAATGCTGGTGCAGCGCCCCGACCTGGCTCACCGCCTGCTCGTAATGATCACCGAAAGCACCATCGCCTACCTCAAAGCCCAGGTCGAAGCGGGCGCACATATGTTGCAAGTATTCGATTCATGGGCGGGAATACTCAGCGCTGAGAGTTTTCGCGAATTTTCCATGCCCTACCTCAAGCGCATTTGCGAAGCGCTGCAAGGCCAGGTGCCCGTTACGCTTTTCGCAAAAGGGGCGCATTTTTCATACGGCGATCTTGCCGCATTGCCTTGCAATACCATCGGGGTGGATTGGAATACCCCGCCACAAGCCGCCCGCGCCATGGTGGGCGATGCACGCACGCTGCAGGGAAACCTTGATCCGGCCGTCCTTTACGGAAGTGGCAAGGATATTGTAAAAGCCACCACCGAAATGCTTCGCGCCTTCGGTCCGCATCGCCATATTGCCAACCTTGGCCATGGCGTATACCCCGACACTTCGCCCGAAGCTGTCAAAATATTTATTGATACCGTCAAATCATTCAAACATGAATAAGTTTACAATATGTGCCATCGCATTGGCAATGGCCAGTGCTTTACCCGCCAGCCTCCATGCCCAGGAGGAAGAAAAGACGAAAAACCTGGTGGGCAACTCCGGGTTTGAAGAATTCGAAGATGGCCTGCGCCGCAAGGAACAATTCGACCTTGCCAAAGGCTGGTCCAATCCCACAGAAGCAAAGTCGGAGTTGTACTCGGGTACAGTGAAGAGCCGCTACATTGCCGTACCTGAAAACATGTACGGTGTAGAGGAGCCTGCCGAAGGCGGTGGCTACGCAGGCGTGGTGACCTATGGCTACCGGGGCAAAATGTCGCGCAGCTATTTGCAAACAGAATTGACCGAGGCCTTGAAAGAAAAAGGACTTTACTGCGTAAAGTTCAAAGCATCACTGGCTGAGCGTTCGCGCTATGCGGCCAACAACATGAGCGCATCGCTCGACAAAAGCAAATTGTCATCTAAGTCTACTGCCTCACTGAGTTCAACAGCTCCGCTTTTCAGCGAATACAACGAAGTGGTTGACACCCGCGACGGCTGGTGGGAGTTTTGTGCGCTGTACCGCGCAAGTGGCAAAGAGAAGTACCTGACCATCGGCAATTTTGAATCAGACGACCGCACCACCACAGTGCTCATGGACCTTCCGGAGCAATTTGCGGAAGCGGGACCCGAAATGGGCGCCTATTACTTCATCGACGATGTGAAGGTGGAGCCCATTGAGCCTGGCCAAACCTGCAATTGCGCCAGCGACCGCATACCCGAGAGCAAAGTGATCTTTTCAGGTTCGCCGCAATTAACCGACGAGATGACGCCTAAAGAAAAGGTAGAAGCCATCGACGTGTACTTCTACCAGTACCAAGGCGAAGTGGTATCGGCGGCTGAGCGCACCATCGACAAGGTAGTTGACCTGATGGTGGAAAATCCCACGCTCAAGCTCGAAATCATTGGCCACAGCGATAATGAGGAAGCAGCCCTTGCGGAAAATGAAGCCACCCTGCGCGGCCTCGGCATGAAGCGCGCCAACCTGGTGAAAAACTACATGGTAAATCAGGGCATCGACGAGGAGCGCCTCAGCCTGAAGACCATGGACAACAAATCACCGGTTTCAAACATGTCGACACCGGTATCGCTGGCCAAAAACAGAAGGGTTGAGTTTGAAGTGAAGTAAGTTCCGCTAAGCGGATAAAACATATCGGGGGCGCAACCGTTCAATCAGAACTTTGCGCCCCTTTTTTTTGTGGCTTTTCAAATGGGATTTAATCAGCGATATATATCAATTTTCCTTCGGTGTTGTCTGGCAATCGGGCTTGTACTCTTTTGCCGAAAAGGCGATACCCTGCTTGCGCAAAACCTGATACCCAACCCGGGTTTTGAAGATACCATGACGCCTGAGGAGTTTCAATGGGTGCAGCCACAGGGCCCTTTTTACCATTATGAAAAAACCGATGGCCTCGGCAATGAAGGTGCCCACAGCGGCCGCTATGTGAATGGCTTGTGTATGTATAACCACGAGGCCAATGAATACCTCCATGTGAAGCTGCGCGAACCACTCGTGGCGGGACAGCGCTACGTGTTTACCCTGCACGCGCGGCTCTACACCATCAAGGCGAGCAATTACGAGCTTCACCATTATATCGGCGTGCATTTTGGCAACAAGCGCCTCGACACCCACGTACCGGGCGACCTCAGCTTCAACCCGCAGCTGCACATGCGCCTGCCCGACAGCGGGCGTTTTGCATGGTTCGTGTTGCGCGATACGCTCGAAGCCAAGGGCGGCGAGCAATTTCTTACCATGGGCTACTTTCCGCAAACGCAGCGCAAGGAGTACGATGAGAAACTCGTGGCCGACTTTATGGACGACATGGAGCGCATGCATGCAGCCCAGCAGCGCAAGGCCGAGCAAGACCCGGCTGAGAAATCCATTCTCTACATGTCGCCGGAGGAGCAGCAAAAGGCCTTGAAGGAAAAGAAAAAAGCAGCGCGAAAGCACCGCTTCAAGAAGGGCGCGCCGCCCAGTCGCAGCATTGCACCGATTGCCGAGGGCTACAGGCCTCCTTCCAGAAACGAAGGACCTGTTCCCGTTCACGCCTCCATACGGCCCGATGGCCTCTTTACGGTGAGGTATTATTTCGACGACTTCTGCCTGGCGCCTATGCTCGATGGCGCGTCGCGTTGCGATGAAGAGCCCACTGAGGAAATGGCCCTTGAACTCAAAACCGGTGCGACCATATCGCTGCCCAACATCTTCTTCGAGCTGGATAAGGACGTGCTGCTGCCCGAATCGGTGGTGCAACTCGAAGGGCTGCATGCTGTACTCCTCCAACATTCCAAATTGGTCATAGAGATACGCGGCCATACTGATGCCCAGGGTGGGGAGGTCTACAACAAAGACCTGAGCAAGCGCAGAGCGGCCGCTGTGGTGAGCTGGCTCGAGGCCAGGGGGATCAAGTCCGAGCGCCTGTCTTCAAAGGGATTTGGTGCCGCAGTGCCCATCGCTTCCAATGAGGACGAGGCCGGCCGTGCCCGTAACCGCAGGGTGGAGTTTTATGTGGTGGCGGGTTTGTGAAGCAGCTGATTTAGCTGCGCTGAATTTTAATTAAGATATCGTTTTTTACGCACCGCAGGGTTTAGACAAGCACCGCAGGGTTTACCTTCAGTGAGAACGCTCCGTTGTCGCAAAGTTGAAACCCTGCGGCACCCGTTTTAAGAAGTACTCATATTGCTCCTTGCGGCGTCTATTCATTCATTTCGTGCTCCACATCAATTAATTCTGCGATAAGGTAATTTTAATTGGGCCGCAGGGCGTATGCCCAGCGGAGCTGTTC
>DAIRDH010000142.1:0-3934 GCA_036796255.1 Cryomorphaceae bacterium | reverse complement strand
CCGTGCGGTGGCGCTGACCTTTCGCTAGTCCGTAGGAAGGGTTGGGGCAAGCGCGGGGGAGGGTAAAAAACATTGAAGGTGTTCGCTACCATGCCTCCGGCCATGCCCCGGTATGCATGCGCCCTGCGTCCCACTTTCGGTAAACCCAAAAGTCCACCTCAATCTTCCCCCAATTTTATCTCGCTATCAACAATTCAAAACATACTTTCGGTGCCTGGATGCAGCAGCCTGCGGCCAGCGTCTTGAAGCTAGTGGCCAAATTTCCCATAGCTGCCAGCCCTAGACTCAAAAAAGTTAACTTCCCACAATGATTTCCAAAGAAACCGATCGCCTCCGCTACTTCCTCGACTGCGCCGATCTCTTTGAACGCGAATTGCCCGACGGCACCCCCTTATTTCATACCAACCTCGACGCGATCAACCATGCCCCATCTGTCAACCCCGATGGAAAAAACCTGCGCTTCGGGCACATGATGGAACTGTACTTCTCAGCATGGCTCGCATCACACCCACATTACGAGGTACTTGCTCAAAACATACAATTGATCAGCGAGGGCGTCACCTTGGGTGAAATAGATTTTCTCGTGAAGGATTCCTCAAGCAATGAATTGCTCCACATCGAATTGGCCTACAAGTTTTACCTTCTCAAGCACGTCAATGGCAGCCCTCAATGGATAGGCCCCAATGCCAAAGATACCCTCGAAGCGAAACTTTACCGACTCAGGCACCATCAATTTCCCCTCCTCAGGCATCCACTTTTTCTAAAAGTGCTTCAACAGATGGGCCTCGGGCAGCAAGAGATTCGGCAGCTGGCATGCCTTAAAGGCCAGCTCTTTTTGCCGCAAGGCTACAAAGGCGCTTTGCCTGCCGGAGTGAATCCCGAAGCCGTGGCCGGGACCTGGACAAGGTTCAACAGAATGATGGACCAACAGGGTAGGGGCGTGCTGTATTGCCTTCCGGCAAAACTGGACTGGCTGCTGCCACCGTTTAAAGGGGAAGAATGGATGGAGCCCAAAGAGGCCATGGCTGCACTTGAAGCACACAAGCGACCTCAGCTGTGCTGGACACGCCACAGTGACGGAACCCATGAACGCATTATGGTACTGCCAAATGAGCGAGGCGCTTGAACGAATGCATAAGCTGCAATCAACGCTGAGAGCTAAACAGATTCAGGCTGAAAAGGGGTGGCGCAATGCCTCACTGCATTACTTTTTGCCATCCATCAGGGTTTGTCCCAATTGCACATTGATGGAAGTCCAGGCTGCGCAAAGGGCTTCTGCATCGGCAAGTGCTGTGCTGTCCTGCTTTCTCAATCGCCCTTCAACCAACCTTGCATCTATACTTGTTTGGGCTTTTATCTGGTCAAACCGGGCCATAAGCTTGTGGATGTTGTCAGCGACGTTTTCCAAATTCTTTTGGTCAATGGCATCTGAAAGCCGCTCGATTTCAACAAAATTGGAAGTGTACAATCCTGTGAGCATGGATTGCAGCTCGCCTTTATGGCCTTGGGCTATGCGCCTGAGCTCGTCAAGGTTGTAGGCTTGATCCGTATTTTTTTCTTCCTGCTGCCCATTGCCCCCTGCATCGGCCGATGGGTGATTCTCTTTGCCATTCACGGCCCCGGTCAGTGTTTCCAGCAACTGCTCCTGGGTGAAAGGTTTGAGCATTACCTTGTCGAATACAGCGTGCAGAGGATCGGCTTCAAAGCCTACGTGCATGTGTGCCGAGGCAGCGATCACCACGCCGGGTCTGCGGCCTTCCTTCACAAGGTTTTCCACAAGTTCTTTGCCCCCCATCACAGGCATTTTAAGGTCAGTAATCAGGATGTCGGGCCTTGAAACTTTTAGGTAATTAAAAGCTTCCGTCGATTCCATAAAAGGGATAATCTGAGCACCGTATTTGGACAGAATGATCTGATAGAGCTTGGCGATGAAGGGGTCATCGTCCACCACGCAAATCTTCTTGCCCTCCAGAGGCAATGGCGTTGTTATGGCGCTTTTGCTTGTATTCACCTCGACCAATGAACAAAGTTTGCAAGCAAAGTTAACAATGAAAACACTTCCTACATCTTTTTGGCTTTTTACCGAAATATTTCCGCCCAGTTCGCGCATGATTTTCTTGACAATGCCAAGGCCAAGGCCTGTGCCCTGAGCGTTTTCCTTATGGGTGCCTGCCTGATGGTAGTCATTGAAAATGTTCTCGAGCTCGCTCGCTTGTATCCCAATTCCGCTGTCCATAATATCGATTTGCACCTCTGCCTCTCCATTGCCCGGCAATTCACTGTGCAAGCGCACCCCTACGTAACCCTGTGAAGTGAATTTGATCGCGTTGTGCAAAAGGTTGTAAAGTACTTGCTCTATACGCACTGCATCGGTCATCACTATAAGAGGCGCATCCGGTATGTTGAAGCGCGCCTCCAGACCAGCTTTTTTGATGAGGGGTTCAAATTTTACGCGAAGGCCATCAACCAAAGCCCCAAGGTCGGTGGGAGCGAGGTGAATGTCAATCTTTCCCGCCTCAATTTTGGCAATGTCCAGAATATCGTTGGCGATGTTTAGCAGATACTTACCCGATGCTTGAATCGCTTTCACATGTGGATTGTCCTCGTCATTGATCAATTCAGTATAGCCCATGATGGCGGTGAGCGGGGTGCGCAATTCATGGCTCATAGTGCTCAGGAAGCGTTGTTTATCCTCAGCACGCTGCAAAGCCAGCACTTCATTTTTCTTCAACAGCTCCTGGTAATAACGGTTTTTTTCGATGTCGCGAAAGAGCATCCACAACATAATGAGACTCGACAGCCCAAAGCCCAAAACGATAAAAGTCAAGGTGCGGTTGAAGCGTTGCGTCGTATGCAAGGTGGTCTGCGTACCGTCAATTAAGGTTTCCTGCCTTTCCTGCCGAAATTCATTCACCACCATATCCAGCCTGGCAATCAATTCCAGATTGGTCTCATACAGGGCGTTTTCCTTGTCTTCGATCTGCCCCACCATTTCCCTTTCACGCTTCAGGATTTTCGATACCTCCCGCTGAAATACGCCCACCTTGTTGTTCACAATTCTCGTGGTGTCAATGCCTGAGTTCACCACAGTATCTCCACCCACAACTTTGTATTTTGCGGAAGCAGAACCCCTTGCCTCTGATGCCGGTGCTTCACTGTTGTCGCCATTACGCTTTGAAAAAAGCCTCTGAAAAAAATTCCTGTTTTCCGATTCCGCTTCAGTGATCTCATCGAGCAGCTCCCTTTCCACAATGCGCAACACCTCCCGCTGTGACCTGCTTTCCACAAGAATGGAATCCGTAAGCTCAGCACTGGCAATGGCATGCATGATTTCTCCCTCAAGACGCCCTTTGAAATCAGCATCGTAGGCTTTGCGCAAAGCGATGATCTCATCGTGATCGCTACGAATCGAGTCAAGCAGGGCAGGGATAGTTTGGAGCGCTTCGGGTATAGGCAACTCCTGCGAGTGGTAAAGGTTACGGATTGCATTTAAGGATGAATCGACCGCATTGAGCAAGGCATGGTGGGTCTCAATCTTCGCATCCACACTCCCGCGTTTCAAGTAGAGGTTGCTGAGCAGGGAAAGCTTGGTGGTCATATCGCGCAGCAAAGCCGACTTCCGGTCAGGCTGCGTGATCAGCTCCACCCTGTCGGAAATGCGCGTATAGCTCACCCAGGAATACCCAGCCAAGCCCAGCACACTTGCCGACAAAATGACAAAAACCACGATAACCTTCCACTTGAATGACTTCAATACGATTTCTTATAGCCTGACTGGAATCCCTTAAATCCCAGCCAGTGAGTTTCATGTTGCAAAAACACTTCAGTAGGGAGTGTGCACAAAGGTATCACCGATTGGGGAAGAATCACCGGCAAGAGCGATTTCTATAAATTTCCCTTCCGGAAAAGACGCCTCACAGCGCGCAGCACCCTT
>DAIRDH010000141.1:0-3996 GCA_036796255.1 Cryomorphaceae bacterium | reverse complement strand
CACAGGCTCCCACGGTGAGGCTTGGTTTGAGCAGGATGCGAATGCAAGGGCGCGGAGGTATTTTGATGGAAAGGAGGATTTTAGAAATTTTGAAATCTTTAGCGGATATACAGCACAAGATAATTTTAATCTGCGTTTTCCTAATCAGCAATTATCAAGACGGTTTTGGTGGTATATGCCTCCATTCACACTAGGACATATTTTTTACAGCGCATTTATAAATACTGGACCATGAATGTGATGAAGCAAAAATTAGTTACCATCTGCATATTGGTTTCAATGTTCTTTTGTCAAGGATGTCCTGATCCTGACGATGGAGGTTTCATTTTGGATACACCAATGTACATACAGAACACAATTCAGGACTCTATTCAAGTCAGACCATATTTGAAAACATTGGTTGGTTTCTCTGACTCAATCCTATCAATTGAAGACAAAGCACAAATTTATTTATTTGTTAACGACTCAACAAGGTTATTTAGCTTGAGCCCTTTAGAATCAAGAGAATGGATACGGGTAAGTATGGAAAGAATTGTTCAAAATCCAGACGGCTTGTATGTCTATTTAATCAATCCGGATACTCTCCTCAACTACTCTCCTGCAACATGGAATGGAGTTGCAGGTGTGAAGCGATATTTTTTTTATAACTTGGAGGATTACCAACAAATCGACTTCACTTTGGAGTATCCATGAGTTATACCATTCTGGTCATAAATGTCGAAAGTTGGTTCGCGCCTGACCCGGCCGAGCAGTTTTCGAATCCTTACTTAGCCATGGGAAACAACCCGGTGATGTATGTGGATCCGGATGGGGAGTTTATTTTGCCGGCGTTGATAATCGCAGGTTTTATAGCGGGCTCCATGGGCACAGCAGCAATCGCCGATAACAGGGGAATTGACATATCAGGAAGAGATATATTACTCGGTGGTTTTAAAGGTGCCGCAATTGGGGCTATGGTTGCTAGTGGCGTCGGAGCCGTCGCCGCCAAAACTGTCGCATCAAAAGCGGTCGCTGCTGAAACGGTAGCTACTAAGGTGGTTTCTCAAAAAGCTTTGATGGCCAAGGCCGGCCTCAAAAGTGGCACCATCAATGCCGTTTCCAATTACGATTTTGAAAGCGGATTGAGTGATTTCGGGCTTGGAACATTTGCTGATTTCGGAGCAGGGTTTGCCGGAGGTGCTTTTGGGGTCGGGGCAGGGTCAAAGCTTGCAGGAATGTTTGTAGGTGGAGTGCTGAATACTGCCGTAAACACTGAGCTAGGCGATGGAGGATACGAGCATGCCCAGGCATTTGCGGGCGGCGCCCTCTCCGTATATGCAGGTACTGGTAAATACCTCAAAGGCAAAAAACTCGCTTCAAAACCTTTTTGGAAAGGGGCAGAGACATTTGGGAAATACGGCATCCAAGGTACCGCCTACGACTTTGCCTATACCGATGAGAAGTACTTCACTAAGCGCACCGGTTGGGAGCACGCGGGGTTGTTTGCTGTGGGAGGTGCTGCGGGGGTGTCCGATGGAATGTTTTTCTCTGGTGATGCCATTCAAAACAAATTTGCTCGAGTTGGAGTGGGGTTAGGGATTTATGCCACAGAGTGGACAGTATCCTCACGCTTAAAACAGGGCGCATATGGAAGATACAATGGCTATCCACCAGGCGGTTTCTATACGGGACGGTCTCAAACAGCCAAAGGCTGGATACTGGGAGGCAAGTGGTATGAACAATATTGGAACATATTTAATAAGTGATATGGTTCGAATCACTCTTCTTGCTCTCATCTTCGTTTGTAGTGGATGTCTTTATCCGAGGTATGTTGGACAAATGCCGAAAACGTACATTAAAAACAGGAACTTTTTATCATCCCAAGATACCCTTTTTGTTGATGAGTTCTATTTTTCCGCGACCCGAAGAAAAAATACAGGACTTAATCAAACCTATGAGATTGTCAGTATAACCGAGGACATTGAACAGGCACTGACCGAATCAATAAAGCATCCCAATATCTATATACGTGCACTTAAGAACAAATCACAGATTGAAGGATTAGAAGGGAAAAAAATAAAAAGAAAACATCTCGAGAATGCCTTGTCTCAACTGTTCACAGAAGGTTATGTCCTTCTTCCAATAATCAATTATTATGTTCGTTACGAAGCTCAAAGAGAAGCTGGAGGTCCAATCGGTTTTTCGTCGGCAACAGGTAATGATAGTCATATAATAAAGCATGAATTGGTTATTGCATTGTACAGAAATTCAGAAATCGTTTTCTTAAATAGCAAGGCTCGTATCAATCAGGTTCTCGTCCCCGCCGGCACCCCCATCACCCATGAGTTTCCGCAGGCCGTGCTCGATTCCTTGATGCATATGGCCCTGGAGCCCTTGCTGAAGCAGATCGATAAAAAAAATGCAGCAAAACGGGAGAGAAAGTAGGGGATGATAAGAAGATTTGTAAATTGTCGTCTCAATAGCCTGTTGTGCCTTTAAGTCAGGCACGCCTTAATACGCCTTTTGTGATATCAAGATATTCAAGCACAAGCGATGAAAGACAAGCACCTGCCTGAACAGTTTATTGCCAGCAAAATCTATGAGATCCGAAAGCATAAGGTAATGCTCGATGCTGATTTAGCTGAGCTTTATGGCGTGGAAACCCGCGTATTAAACCAGGCGGTCAAAAGAAACGAAGGTAGGTTTCCCGTAGATTTTAAGTTTACCCTGTCCCAAAAGGAATGGGACGACTTGAAATCACAAAATGTGATATCAAGTTGGGGCGGTCGCAGAAAGCTGCCACGTGTGTTTACTGAGCAAGGGGTTGCCATGCTTTCCAGTGTCCTCAATAGCGAAACGGCCATCGCGGTGAATATTCAAATCATTCGGGTTTTTACCAAGATACGTGAAGTCTTGCTGACGCGTAAAGATTTGCTCTTGGAAATTGAAGAGATCAAAAAGAAGGTAAGCAGTCAAGATGAGAAAATCGAATTGGTATTCAGCTACCTAAAGCAGTTCATCCAAGAACAATCAATCCCAAGAAAATCCATCGGTTACAAAACCAATTCCAATAAGGATGACTAGGCTGAACGAAGTTGCCTATACCGATGAGAAGTACTTCACGAAGCGCACCGGTTGGGAGCACGCGGGGTTGTTTGCAATGGCGGGGTTGTCGGGTGTGATTGCGGATAACTATTTCACTGGCGACAAGGGCCTATTAAGTGATAACATGAGAATTGGAATTGGCGCTGGTACTTATGCCACAGAATGGTCTGTTACTTCATGGATTAAGCAGCGTGCCTAAGCACGGGAGAATGGTTACCCAATGGGAGGATTTTACACCGGTAATTCATCACGTGCCAAAGGTTGGCTATTGTTGGACAAGTGGCGCAATGCTAGCCGCGGTGTTTTAGGGGCTCAATAGTATGAATCGGTTTATTATTTACACGGTCTTGTTCTTTCTCAGTTCATGTAATTACCCATATTACACCCAAAAACGGCTGGTAAACGATAAATCTGTGAAAGGCCAACTTAGCAAAGAGGACATTAGAATCTCATCATTCCATTATTCTTCAGCGCTTAGAAGAGGTACATCTAGAATTATTTCTGACACCTTATCACTTGACGTACAGATTGATTCTATGCTAGTGGCTGCGCTGAAGGATTATGACTTTCCCATTGAGGGGCTAGTGAATAATCCCGATTTGGCAACCCTCATTGATCCTGAATTGAGATGGAGTCGGAATAAATTTGTAGAATTTTTAAAGCGGCAAAATTTCAGCGGCATCTTAATGGTGCCAATTGTCTGTTATAGCTCAAGTAAGGCTCCCGAAAAATCAGGTGGTGGGGGGATTGGACACGTATATGAAACGGGCAATGATCGTTACCATATCGTTCGGGATGTATATATAGCCTTTTATCAAGATGAGCAGCTTCGTTTCTTACAAAGGGCAATTTTCTTTGACGAAAAAATCGTCCCCGCCGGCACCCCCATCACCCACGAGTTTCCGCAAGCCG
>DAIRDH010000140.1:0-4049 GCA_036796255.1 Cryomorphaceae bacterium | reverse complement strand
TACCATGTCCAGCACAGTATCATCACCATTGCTTATACCATTGTAATCCATCTCCCATAGCAGGGTTCCGCCCGGGCTGTATTTTACCGTTTTCACATCCTGGTTGCTGCCATTGTAAAAGCTACCGCTGATGTAAATATTGTCGTCTGCATCTGTCGTTACCACCTTGGCAGTGTCGCCACCGGCGCTGATTTGGTAAGCCATTGTTTCCAGCACTGCTCCGGCACCGCTGTATTTTACCGCTGTAAACTGCGTGTTGCCACCACCAAAGTCGGTGTGGCCAGCTATAATTACATTGCCTTGCGTATCGAGGCATATACTAGAAGCAGCATCATCATTGCTACCGCTGTAATTGTAGCTGTGGTCCCATATCAATTCAAGCTCATCGCTGAGCTTCATGGTGTACATGTTGTATCCCTCAGCTGTGGTGCCCGCAGTGCCGGTCACATAAATATTTCCATCATCATCCATCACAAGATCTTTGGCTACGTCAAGCGTTGTGACACTTCCAGCAGAAAGATGCTCGTTTACAATTGCACCTGTGGTGAAATCAAGTCTCAAAGTGCCGTAGCGCCAGGTATCGCTAGTCAATTGTGCTCCACCTGTTACAATTACCAGTTCATTTTGGTATTCCACCTTAACCCCTGCATCATTCAATCCATAGAAATCTTTGGTTTGACTCCACAACAAAGCGCCGTTTGATTGGTATTTCAGCACCAGAACATCGCTCAAACTTGTCAAATTATGTGTAGCACCGGAAATATACAGGTTTTGGTCATTGTCGAAAGAGAGCGATGCACCACCATTAAAAACTGAGCCGGGATGGGCGTAAGTGGTACTCCATTCTTCGATGCCGCTGCCAGCATTGATAAGGGCCACAAGTACGGTTGAGCTGGTTTGGCTCCCGTTGACTTCCACACCAGTAAGTGCCACATTGCCATTGGGCAGCAATGCCAGATCAGTCCAGAATCCATCGCCAGAACCCGTTCGTGTATGAATCCAAACCAGGTCGCCATATCTATCTATTTTGCTCAGTACAGCTTCATACTCACCATCGGCATTGATGCTCGCTCCTGCCTGATAAATATTGTTTTGTTGATCCACAGCCGTCTTTCCTTCGATGTACAAGTTTTGAGCGCTGTGACCTCTCTGCCATTCTTCAAATACAGTCTGCGCGGGCAGTACCTGTATTATGCTATGGCCGAAAACAGCGAGCATGGCGAGGAAATGAAATGCGAAATGCGAAATGCGAAAAATTGTCTCTCTCTTTTCATAGCAAAGGTTTTTTTGGTTCTTTAACATTTGCAATGTAGAAATTTATTTGCAAAAAACATCGACAATCGAGCAATTTTAACAGTTCAGTAATCCTAAATTAACGAGAAGCGCTTTTACAGGATCTTCAGATTGCCTGAAGCATGGACTTGGCATCATGAATGAATTTTGGGCTGATTAACTTTTCGCAATAGCGGCAATCCCATCCCTTCCCGCTCCCTGTAACCCAGGTCACCCGGCATTCCCTGAAAGCCATGCTACCTTTGTGGTACAGAAGTTCAAATCCATGCAAAACCGCCGCAGCCTTTATTTTATGGCCATTGCCCTCTGCCTCACCCTGGGCCTGGCGCCCTTCTTTCCCGAGCCACACTTGATCGGCAAGTGGCGGTGGCTGCTCGGTGGAGCCAAGGGCATGGAGCTTATGGATTGGTTCGACCTGGCCATGCACAGCGCACCCTTCCTGTTATTGCTTACGCTGCTGCTCAGCGACCTAAAGGCCCGCTTAAAGGCCAAGGGCGCAGAAGAGCAATCGCCCCGGTAAGGCTTGAGCGCCATCTGGATTGGATTACGCAATAAATTGAGCCGCCTGTGCTTACACTACACCACAATTGTGGGGTAAATCCTCAGCGACTTGAGGCCTAAAATACATTTTTCTCAAAAACCATCGTGTTGATTTTAAGCAATTAGCACACTTTCGCTTTTTCAAGGCGCGGTTCTTGGCATTTGGTCAGGTTAAATCACAAACTACTCTACCATGAAAATTTTAGGAACCATCCTCGTAATCCTTGGCGTTTTGGGCTGTATCATCTTTGGCATTCAGGCCATGGACGACTCTGAATCATTCAGCTTACTCGGCATGGACATCGCCGTGAGTACCGCCAACTGGACGCCACTTATCGTATCGGCAGTGATAGCCATTATCGGCGTATTCGTGATGCGTGCCAACGGTGGCACAAGCAAGGCCTAAGCGCATTTTATCAAACCATGATCCTAAGCCGCGGGGCCTGAGCCTCGCGGCTTTTGCTATGCCTGGTATTTTTGCCAGCGCTGCTCGGAGCGAAGCAGCAGGGTTTCAAATTTTTGCGGAAGCGGCATTTCAACTTTCAGCTCCCTTTCGGGAAAAATAGGGTGATTCAAGGCAATGGCTGTGGCGGCTAGAAAGAGACCTTTGCCTTTGAGCACCTGAAGGTCGTTGCCATATTTGGCGTCGCCCACAATGGGATGGCCAATGCCCACCATGTGTATGCGCAGTTGATGGGTGCGGCCGGTGAGCGGCTCGAGTTGCAGCAAAGTAAGGTTTCCAAAACGCAGTGAAGGCACGCTGCGCAGTGGCGTGCACAGGCTTTCGGCCTCCTTGCCTTCTACGGGCATGTCAATTTTTCCCGAAAGGGAGACCTCTCCAAACACCACGGCATGGTACACCTTGCTGACCTGCCTTTCGGCAAACTGACGGCCCAGTGTCACCAACGCCTCAGCCGTTTTGGCCACGAGCAGCAATCCGCTGGTGGGGGCATCGAGGCGGTGCACAGGCAGTGGAATGCGCAGGGCATCGGCGGCAGGGCTCGGTATGAGATTATGCGGCAGGGCCTGGGCTATGGTCTTGAAGCGGTTGCCACTCACGGGTAGGCCTGCTGGCTTGTGCACTACGGCCAGGTAATCGTCTTCATACAGCACCTCGAGGTAGAGGGCAAATGTTTTGTGCACTTCGGCAAGCTGCTCCCTTAGCGCAATCAGATCACCGGGCTGCACGTAGCGGCCGGTCTCCACCGGCGCGCCATTGAGCAGCACTTGCCCGCGCGTTATCGCCTTCTTAACCCCCTTTCGGGAAGGCAGGTGCACAAAAATGCCATTGGCATAATCCACAATGCGCTGTAGCGGGGCATCGGCGGGCACTTTATGCACCTCGACAATGCGAAAATCACTTTCTCCTGCAATCAGGGAATCCACTTAATGTCTTTAAAATCAGGCTTGCGCTTTTCCAGAAAGGCATTGCGCCCTTCCTTGGCCTCCTCGGTCATGTAAGCGAGGCGGGTGGCCTCACCGGCAAATACCTGCTGGCCCACCATGCCATCGTCGGTGAGGTTCATGGCAAATTTGATCATCTTGATCGAGGTGGGCGACTTGGCGAGTATTTCCTGCGCCCAGTCGTAGGCCGTTTGCTCGAGCTCGGCATGCGGCACCACGGCATTGACCATGCCCATGTCGTAAGCCTCCTGGGCGGAGTAGTTGCGGCCGAGGAAGAAAATTTCGCGGGCGCGCTTCTGTCCCACCATTTTGGCGAGGTAAGCAGAGCCATAACCCCCGTCAAAGCTGGTCACATCGGCATCGGTTTGCTTAAAGATGGCGTGCTCGGCGCTGGCCAGCGTGAGGTCGGCCACCACGTGGAGGCTGTGCCCGCCGCCCACGGCCCATCCCGGCACCACAGCGATCACCACTTTTGGCATAAAGCGCATGAGGCGCTGCACCTCGAGTATGTTGAGCCGGGGCATGCCATCATCGTCCACATAGCCCTGGTGTCCGCGGGCGCGCTGGTCGCCGCCGCTGCAGAAGGAGTACACCCCGTCTTTGGGCGATGGCCCCTCAGCGCTCAGCAGCACCACGCCGATGGAAGTGTCCTCACGGGCATCGAGAAAAGCGTCGAAAAGCTCCCCCACCGTCTTGGGCCGAAAGGCATTGCGTACCTCCGGGCGGTTGAAGGCAATGCGCGCCACGCCATTGCATTTGCGGTAAGTGATGTCTTCGTAAATCTTGGCGTTTTTCCATTCCGGTTTGCTCAT
>DAIRDH010000139.1:0-4148 GCA_036796255.1 Cryomorphaceae bacterium | reverse complement strand
GACCCTACAGACGCCACCAACACCGTTGTGCAATCTATCCGCACCGCTGGGGCTGAATGCTTCGCGGGTACAACTGTAGCCAACAATACCGGCTTCAGCGCTCCGATTCCTTTTGCTCCTGGTGAAACTACCATGTCCGTTCGTGTATGGTCGCCGCTTGCTGGTGTTCCTGTGCGCTTCAAGGTGGAGAAATTCAACGATCCTAACATTAGCGTAGAGGCCGAAGTGATGACCACTGTGGCCGAAGAATGGGAAACCATTGTTTTCGACTTCATAGCCGATAAGGTAGAAGGCACTGCCGACATCAACTTCGCAAGTGAGTACACCAAGGCATCCATTTTCTTCAACTTCCAGTGTCCGGATGGCACTCCACTGCCAGAGCAAACTTACTACTGGGATGATGTGACTTTTGGAGGCGTGGTAACCCCGCCAACTACTGTATACAGCATCATTGCCAACAGCCCAGACCACACCACACTCAAGTCGTTGATTGACTTGGCTGAATTGGATGATGACCTCATGAGTGAGGGGCCTTTCACCGTATTTGCTCCAACTGATGAAGCTTTTGATGCTGTTCCTGCTGAAGTGGTGGCTCAACTTACTGACGATCCTACAGGATTGCTCGCAAGTGTATTGCTATACCATGTACTCAGCGGTCAAGTGCTCTCAACAGAGCTCAGTGATGGACAAGAAGCAGCAACACTTCAAGGTGAGAACATTACAGTAAGTATAGACGGAGACGTAGTGATGATCAATGATGCAACAGTAACTGGCCCAGACCTTTTGGCTGACAATGGCGTGGTTCACGTTATCGATGGTGTGCTGCTGTTTCCATCTTTTGGAATCAACACGATCAATAGCTTGAAAGATTTGGGCATCACTGTATTCCCTAATCCAACAGCAGATTACGTGCAGATTTCATTTGCGGAAGCGCCAAGTCAAAATACGATATTGACCATGTTTAACCTGAACGGCAAAGTGGTAAAGCAAGCCAACTTTAGTGGACAGGACCAGCGCTTTGCAGTGGGTGAGATGCCAGCCGGTGTTTACCTCTTGCGCATAAGCAATGAGAATGGCTTTGGCTTTCACAAATTGATGATCGCGAAATAAGCAGGAATTTTCTTGTGTTTAAGTAGGATACCCCCGGCACGTTTAACGCGTGTCGGGGGTTACTTTTTTAGGGCAGCAAAGCTTTGGCCCGCGGATGACGCACCTATCTATTCGGAGGGCAGGGCTTAAAAACGAATGGCGTGTAATGGGCTTTAAAAAGGCTCCCGCACCCGCCTGCCGACGCATTGGCCTGCGCTACGCAGGCAGGGATTGCGCTGATAGCGCACCTGCCTAATCGGCAGGCAGGGATTAAAAAAAGGATAAGCGCTTAAAAAACTAGCGGATGGCGCTGATAAAAAAAGGGCGGTGTGAAAAGGGCTAGCAAATGGCTCCCTCCGATGGCGCTGATAACACGAATAAAAAAAAGGATTAGGGCGTAAAAACACGCTGATGGTGCACCTGCCTAATCGGCAGGCAGGGGTAAAAAAAACTTACATCGCGTCTGCTGATCGTATGCACATTGCAGGAAGCTTAGAAAACCAATAACTGCATCAATCCGCTGGTACGGGCACATTTTCGCTGGCGTAAATGAGCTCCATCTCGTCAATGAGGTGTCCGGCTCCGGCAAATTTATCGACGATGAAAAGTACATACTTGATGTCGACCATAATGTTGCGGCATATGTCGGGGTTGAACATGATGTCGCTCATGGTGCTCTCCCAGGTGCGGTCAAAATTGAGGCCTACGAGGTGGCCATTGGCATCGAGTGCCGGGCTGCCGGAATTGCCGCCTGTAGTGTGATTGGAGCCGAGAAAGCACACCCTGAGCTCGCCATCGGTGGCATAGCGCCCATAGTCGCGCTTCTCGTGCAGCTCAAGCAGGCGCTTGTCCACATCGAAGTCGCGGTGTCCCTCTATGTACTTCTGAGCAATGCCTTCCAGGGTGGTGTAAGGCAGGTATTCCATTCCATCGCGGGGATCGCTGCCTTCCATTTTACCAAAGCTCAAGCGAATGGTGCTGTTGGCATCAGGCCAATACGTGTCGTCGGGAAATAGCTCCATACTCGTTTTCACATATTCAGCCATAAGGGCGTTTTCTACGTCTTTAAAGCCTTCGTAACCAGGGCGAACAGATTCCGCCCAGTTGTCGAGCAAGGCTTGCGCCGAAATGTAGGCGGGATCTTTCAGGATTTTAGAAGCCGTCTTCTTGCCGGGTTTATCCAGAAACTCCATGACGCCTTCCTTATCGGAAAAAATGGTTTTTTCAAAGAATACTCTGGCCATGGCATCACCATCACTGCCATATTTCTTCTTGTAATCGCGCATTAACTCAGGAATCAGCATGTCGGGACAATCGTTGAGGAGCAGTGGCAATTGCGCAGCCATTACTTTGCGGTCCACCCGCACATCGTAATTCTTGAAATGGCGCTCTGTGGCCGACTTCAGCTTGCTGAGTTCTGCATCCAGGATACCGGCTTGCTCCAGGCTGTCATAGTGCAATGCAAGTGCATCAAATTGGTTGGCAAAGCGGAGAATTTCCGGCCCGTAGTAGTAGAATTCCACAAGATATTCCCTTGCCAGCGCGTAGTCGCCATAAGTCTTGTAAAGCTCGGCGATGCGGTCGGGAATGTCGGCGACTTTCGGATTTGATTTTGCGGCAGCTGTGCGGTATTCCTCTTCAAAGTTTTGCTTTTTCTCTACAGCATCAAAGGCTTTGAGGCCCATGCTCTGTCCGATCCACTTTTTGTGGGCATTGGCGATGCGCGACTGCTTGGCGGCGTACTGTATGCGCACAGTATCGCTGTCGAGCATTGCCGCGTCAATCACGTCAAGACTGGCCTGGCGCATGGCGTAGCGCGCCGGATTGGCACGGTCGAGGACGAATTTCACTGCATCGCTGGTGATGTACTGTTCGGTGAGTCCCGGAAAGCCAAATACCATGGTAAAATCACCGGGCTGTAGTCCATCCATGTTGATGGGCAGGCTGTGGCGGGGTTCGAAGGGAACGTTGTTTTCGCTGTAAGGCGCTGGCTTGTTGTCGGGACCAGCATAGATTCGAAACATAGAGAAATCGCCCGTGTGGCGGGGCCACATCCAGTTGTCGGTATCGCCGCCAAACTTTCCGATGCTTGAAGGCGGAGCACCAACAAGGCGCACATCCAGAAAAGTTTCCTTGACAATCATGTAGTAGGCGTTGCCGTAAAAGAAAGGCTTGATCTCGCCTGTGTAATGGGTTCCACTGGTCGCTTCAGCAATCAGCTCTGAGGCTTTTACCCTGAGGGCCATTTCCCGCTCCATGCCTTCTTTGTCGCCGCCGGCGGCCATCATCGCCTTTGTAACATCTTCGATTTTAACAATAAACGTGGCGGTAAGGCCTGCATTGGCGAGTTCATCGTTTTGGGTTACAGCCCAAAATCCATCGCTAAGGTAGTCCTGGTCAACGCTGGAGTGTGACTGTATTTGGCTGTAGCCGCAGTGGTGGTTGGTGAGGATCAGGCCCTTTCGGGAAATGACCTCCGCCGTACAGCCCCCTCCGAAATGTACGATGGCATCTTTGAGGCTGCTTTGGTTGATGCTGTAAATATCTTCGGCACTGAGCTTCAATCCAGCTGACTGCATATCGCCAATGATCAACTGCTGCAGGGTACTGGGAATCCACATGCCCTCGTGGGCGCTCAGCGGAGCATATGTAAATATGAGGATGGCCGCGCAGGCAACTATTTTACGAAAGTGAGAGATGGAAGCGCTAAAGTGGTGGGTCATGTGCGGATTTATAAAATGGAATTTAAAATGAAAGATGCGGGCGTAAAGTTAGCGATGCAAAAAGAATTTGAAGGGGCAGTGGCCCTCGGATTGTGGAGATGGCGCAGATGAGGGGTAGATGGAACGCGGATAACGCTGATTGGGCGGATGGGCGCTGATTTGCTTTTCCCCAGACCGGTAGATTTAGGATAGATTGGAGATCCTTGGCAACTCTTGGATCTGAACCATGGAAACCAAGGAAAGGCGTCACCACGCTAAAGAGCGGAAATAGCGTAGCGGCTCTTTTTTAACGGGTTGGAAAAGTGTCAATGAAGTACTTTCAATATCCGATGAAGC
>DAIRDH010000138.1:0-4245 GCA_036796255.1 Cryomorphaceae bacterium | reverse complement strand
GCGGGCATCAAGGTGCTGCTCGACGGGCAGGGCGCCGATGAGGTGCTCGGAGGCTATTACCCTTTCGCAGGCGCCTACCTGCTCGGCCTGCTCCGACAGGGCCGGTTTGCCGCATTTGCGCAAGCGAAAAAAGCCCTCGAAGGCAATTTTAACCCGGCGATGAATACCGCCATGGCACGTGCTGCATTCTATGAACTTCCCGCTGGCATCCAGCGCTTTTTGCGGAAGCGGGAGCGGCTTGGCAGCGGGCTTATCGCTCCGGAATTTCGCGCTGAAGCCTCAGCCCTTAGCGCTCCTAAACGTGGCTCCAGCGATTTTAAGACGCTTACGCAAAAGAGCATCACCTGGGGACTTTACGAGCTGCTGCACTATGAAGACCGCAATGCCATGCACTTTGGCATCGAGAGCCGGGTGCCCTTTCTGGATCACCGCATGGTGGAGTGGTCGCTTGGCCTTGCGGCAAATGAGAAAATCAAAAACGGCTGGACCAAATTTCCCATCAGGGAGCTGCTTGCCGGCAAAGGCCTGGATACGCTTGCCTGGCGCAAAGACAAGCTGGGTTTTGTGGCGCCGCAGCAGCAATGGAGGGAGGCCTTGCTGCCCCAATTGCGCAGCATGGTGCTTGACCATCCTATTCCGGGCTGGATCGACCGTCCTGCATTGGAGCAGCTCTACAGCGATGAATTGAAAAGTAGTGCCCATTTGAGTGAATTCTGGAGGGTTACGGCCTTGTTAAGATGGATACATACTTTTGAAGTAGCTGTGATTTAGTCGGATCGGTGATTACCTGTTGCAAGGCGGGGCATGGAGGGATAGGATTTATAATGTTTGAGGTTGGCTAGACTGCTGTTTTGGTTTTGTGAGGCAAGAAAGATTTATTATTTTTGCCTTTATAGTGCTCTAGGCAACGTATTCTCAATTTCAATCAAAATAGTGAGAATGCCGACCTTAGGGCTTTTTTTGTGATCATGAATAAGCGAACTGCAATTTTGGTGGATGGAGGTTTTTTCTTGAAGCGATACAGATCGATAAAGAAAATTAAGACACTCAGTCCTGAGAAAACAGCAAAGGATCCGTGGGAAATGTGCTTGAAACATTTGGTGCAGGGTAAAGAAGGCTCCTCACGCGACCTGTACAGAATTTTCTATTACGACTGCCTACCTTATGCCAAGAAGCAACACAATCCGCTAACGGGCAAATCAATTGATTTCTCGAAAACCGAACAGTATGCATTTCAATGTGCTTTCTTTGAAGAGCTAAAGAAGAAACGAAAAATTGCATTGAGATTGGGCATTTTAGAGGACAGGAACAGGTGGATCATAAGGCCTTCAATTACTAAAGAGCTTTTGGCTAAACGTAAACGAATTGAAGAATTGAGTGAGGATGATGTGATTTTTGATTTTAGCCAGAAAATGGTGGACATTAAAATAGGGCTTGACATCGCTTCGATCACACTCAAAAGGCAGGTAGATCAAATAATATTGGTTTCTGGTGATAGTGATTTCGTTCCTGCCGCCAAATTGGCCCGTAGAGAAGGTATCGACTTTATATTAAATCCCATGTGGAATCCGATCAAGCCCCATCTTTTTGAGCACATTGATGGTTTGTCCTCAAAACTTCCGCGACCAATTAGCAAACCAACAAGTAAGGATTCTGGAACGGTTTAAATACAAAATTCGGTTGATGCAAAATAGCACATGAGCATTGATCAAATGGATGCTGATCATTAAGCTTCAGCAGACATTCTCGAAATTAGCCTTAATTTGCTTGAAACGGTGAAATCATTGTTGACTTTGCGCTCCCAAATATGAACATCACCCTCATCTGCGGCCATTACCTCCCCAAGCTGGGCTACCTTGAAGTGCACCTCGCGCGGGCCATGGCCGGGCTTGGGCATCAGGTATCGGTGGTCACCACATCGGCGGTGCCGCCCTATGTGGCGCATCTGCAAGAGGCACTCCTTCCGGGAAATGAGATGGATGGCCCGGTGAAGGTCAACCGCCTTCAGGCAACATATACCTTGGGGCAGGTGGTCACTGCCCGCGGGCTGAAAGAGGCCGTCATGGCTACACAGCCCGATCTGCTTATCGTCATCGGCCTGGGCAAGCGCTTTCCGAAGCCGGTTTTCGCGCTGGATGTTCCCGTGATCAGCCTTTTTGGCGACAACCACCACAGCTATGCCGGTGGCAGTGTCTTTGCGAAGTTGAAGACACAGCTGCAATTTGATCTGCTCAAGGCTTCGACTTACAAGGCTGCGATTGACCGCAGCGCGGCACTTGTGGCCTACACTCCTGAGAGCTTTGAGGCAGCGGCGGGCATGCTCGGCGGCAAATATGCAGCGAAGCTCCGCGCCCAGAACCACTTCATCAGCCTTGGCTTCGACCCCGGCCAGTTTTATTTCGACCCGGCCTTGCGGCAAATGTCGCGACAGAACTTTGGCTTTTCCCCTGATGAAAAAGTGATCATCACCGCCACGCGTGTGGTGGCAGAGAAAAATCTCGAAGCCTGCCTGCCATTGTTTGCCGCTTTGCCGGCTCAGTACCGCTGGCTGATTGTGGGCGGCGATGGGGGAGCGTACGCTGGCCAATTTGCCGAAAAGGCGAAAAAAGCCCTCGGAAACCATCGCTTCGAGATGCGCCCTTACGCCGATCGCGGGGAGCTCAACGCCATTTTCAATGCCTGCGATGCTGCGCTGTATACCGTTCCGGCCATTTCAGTATTTGAGGTGATGGGCAGCGGGCTACCATGTCTGTTGCCAGCGGCGCCAAGCCTTTCGCATATTTTTGAGCATCCGAATCTGGGATTGCCATTTGATCCTGATCGTATAGATGATGCAGTGGCACTGCTCCAAAATATCGATACCGGCGCTCAAGCGCGGAGACTGCGCGCTGAGGAAGCGCGATTGCACTACAGCTGGGCGTCAATAGCCGGGCAATTGCTGTATCTTTGCAAAGCTCATTAACAGAAAGCGGTGGGTGGCCGATTGCAACACCTCAATCCATTTTGCGTACACACCCTCATATGCGCACTGCATTACCATATTGTGGCTTCATGCTTCTGAAACAGATGGGCCTCTGCTTGCTCTGTTTTGCGGTAACGCAAAGCGTCGGAGCACAGCATAATGTGCGAACCTATGCAGTGCAATCGGGCGATAAGAAAGTGGGAGAGGTGCGCGCCGTGCAGCGCATTGTGGGTGAAGAAGCGCACTACGATGTGCGCTCAGAAGTTTCCATCAGCATGCTCTTTACCGTTACCATGTCATACAGCGTAAAGTCTGTGTACAGGCATGGCGTCTTTCAGGGTTCCACGGCAGTGGTGTACCTCAATGGCTCAGTGCGGAGCCAGGTGGAAACCATCAGGCGCGATGGCTATTACGATGTCATTGAAGATGGCGTGATCAGGCGGATTGATGGCGATATCAGGGCTTCTTCGGCCTCCTTGTATTTTGCCAAGCCCGATGCGCGCGTGATGGTTTTTTCGGAAACGAGTGGCGCACTCAAGCCCATGTCGACCCTCTCAGATGGAAGGTTGCTGCTGCGCAATCCGCAGAAGGTATCCGACCTTAACACATACTCCTATGGTACCGAAACTGTGCTCAAGTCTATTGAGATTGAGCATGCGTTGTTTCCCAACCTTCTGGTGTCGTACGTGGACTCGGCGAGCCATTCCAGTTATTAATCTTTTGCGGCAGCAGAGAACCTCAACGCCTTCCCCCTTGTTGCATTGCTCCCACAGGAGTAAACCGACATGAAACACCCCAAAGCCATTGTACCCCAGCCCGGACAGGAATCTGTTTGGGACTATCCACGTCCGCCCCGACTCGAAGCCTGCAGCAAAGAACTCGTGGTAATTTTCAACGGACAGGAAGTGGCGCGCACCCGCCGCGGTTACCGGGTGCTGGAGACCAGCCATCCGCCCGGCTATTATTTCCCGCCTGAGGATGTAGAGGCAGAATTTTTGCGTCCTTCAGCCTTGCAAACGGGTTGCGAATGGAAGGGCAAGGGCAGCTACTTTCACCTTGAGGTAGACGGCCGCCGCAGCGAAAATGCCGCCTGGGCCTACCACGCACCTTTTCCTGCATTTGCTGCCATTGCGGGCTACATCTCCTTCTACCCCGGCCGCACCGAGCGCTGCACCGTAAATGGCGAAACCGTAATTCCCCAGCCTGGCGAATTTTACGGAGGTTGGATTACGGCCGATGTGGTGGGGCCCTTTAAGGGAGTTGAGGGGAGTTGGGGGTGGTGA
>DAIRDH010000137.1:0-4497 GCA_036796255.1 Cryomorphaceae bacterium | reverse complement strand
CAAGGAACAAGAGCGGGTGAATGCCAATTCACATTTTCTGGGATTGGGTGTGGGCCTTGTGGCCATTCCCATCTTGCTGGCGGTAGTGATGCTCTCGCCCATGGCAGGAAATCTCGACCTTGCAGGGGTTTTGGTTTATGGCCTCGGCTTTCTGATGGTATTTACCTTTTCGGCACTGTACCATTACTTCAGCCGGCCCGCTTTGAAGTACCGTTTTGAAATCTGGGACCACATTGGCATTTACTGTATGATTGCGGGCACCTACACGCCGCTCATCATCGCTTTTGCCGAAAGGCAGCACATGGTATGGATGCTCGGCGGCATATGGGGTCTGGCGCTGGGGGGTGGGGTTTTTAAATACTTTTTTCCCGACAGGTTTCGCATCGTGTCCATGCTGATTTACGTGGTGATGGGCTTGCTGTGGTTTGTGGCACCGGCCTCATTTATCGATGCCATCCCCACGGCCCAGTTCAACTGGATACTGGCCGGAGCGGTGGTGTACTGCGCGGGCTTGCTCTTTTATCTCTGGGCATTTTTCAAGCACCACCATGCGGTGTGGCATCTCTTTGTGCTGGGCGGAGCGCTTTGTCATTACGTGGGTATTTTGGGGGTGTATTTGTGAGGTGGGCCGCATAGGTGCAACTAAGCGACAACGGAATGTTCTCCGCGAAACTAAACTGCGCTAAACAGGCACCTCAAATTTGTATAATCAGGAATGGGATTCCTAATCAGCAAGGGAGCTATACCAGGCCACCGCATCATATGAAAGTCAATTCGCTCGAATAGGTTAGCTGCAATTGGTTCATAAAAGGGGTATTTCAGGAATAGAATCCGGAATTGTGCCCTTGTTTTCGGATTGAATTCCGGATTTGTGCAGTTGAGACGGCTTAATGCTCACATATAATCATTGCGCTCAGCATGAATCTCGACCAGTGCAGCAAACTTGTCCTGAACATCTCGGGCGTATCAGTGTGGGTATGGTGAAAGGATGAGGAATTCTGTTCATTCGCAATGAACACTGGTATTTAGTGTCAGTGAACACTTTTATTTACGATGTTTCAATTTTTTTCAATCAGCACCGCGCCGGGCAATCTCAATAAACCTTCACTTTTGCCGCAAAGGCTAGCGGTCTATAACAAGCTTCTCACCCATGCTTCCATTGGGCCCTTCGAGGCGCAATACGTAAACGCCACTTCTTACATTTTGGGGAATGCCTATGCGATGTGTATATGTTCCTGGCACCAAAATCTGGCTGTGGACGAATCTTCCCGTAAGATCAAAAAGAGTTGCGTTCGTAAAGCTGTCCTTATCCTCTGCGCTAAGGTCCACAAAGACAGCATCAGAAAACGTCGGATTGGGGTATACCAGGAAGTTCATATCCGATGTCAATAAATCCTCTTCTGCCCTCAAGTCGATATGGGATGAAGGAAAGCGTTGAATGAGCAATGAATTGGCATTCAGCAATTGAGAGCTGAGAGCATAGGCTTCACCAACACGGCCTTGAAGGCTGTTGGTCACGCTGAGATAATAGCCATAATCAACATGATGCACCAGCCCCAACTTAAGGTGGGCAATGGAACCTGTAATGTTGCTCGACCTCGCAGCCACCGATATGACCTCGGAGCCCATGAGCCTGCCCGATATACTCCTGACATCAATTTGGATTTCGCAGTTTACATCTCGCTCCGTGATATAGTGCTCATACATATCTTCTGTAACCACCAGGGAAGCCGTGTGCATGACGCCATTATTATACTGTGTATCAAACACAAATTTGGCTTTCTTCGGTTCGTCCGCGAATAATCTGTTAATAGTGCCTGTTTTTGCATTCATAATGGCATGGAAGCCATTCCACGAGCAGCTTACATAATTGGCTGTCTTGGATAGGTTTTGGTCTCCAATCGCAATATTGCCTCTTGTATGTCCTGATATCCATAATCCACCAGAGGGTGTTGTTGCAATGGCGGTCGGTCGGATGTGATCGTCTAATTCCCACAGCTGGTTCCATAGCCGTGTTCCATTCTTAGGGTTGACAGCAACCACTTGGACATCAAAGCTTGAATAATTACAGCTGCCACTGGTGCTGTAACCGGTACCGCCTTCAAGCGCAATAAGCAGCTCATTGTAAGGATCGAAATGTAACTTGTGGATAGCACCTGAGCTGCCTGCGAAGTTGTTGTTTGCATAAGGCATAGCAATACTCCATACAGGATGGCCGTCTTCATCAAGCTTTGCTACAAAGCTGTGTTGGCCCGACGCTGAAATAGTTGGTATTTCAGGCCCTAGGTTGAGCTGGTTGTCGAAAAATCCGGCAATAAAAATTCCATTATCGCAATAGACTAGATCGCGGATTCCAAAATTTGCCCCTTGAAGCCACCTGTCCCAAGCCAGGCCGCCGGCGCTGTCCAATCCAAAAATGAAAAGCCCCTGCGCATTTTTCGTGAAAACGTGTCCATCATACTCTGTGGTGCCGAAGGGGTGTTCCGCTGCCAGCACCATGCTTCCATCGCCTGGGTTCCGATCCATGTGTACAGAAGTTGACCTGGCCGCCAGTCGCTTCAATGCGCGGAGGCTACCGTCTTGATTCAAAATATGCAATGCCGAAAAGACATTTTGATTGTACGTGCCATGGCCTTCCGGCAAATATTCCTTTGCATCAAGAGCAATCCAAGGATTTCTGTTATCATATGACTGGAAAAGCGAGGCTACAGAACCATCTGATGCAATTTTCGGCTTTGAATCGAAAATGCGGGGATATCTAGTTGATACGTGGTGGGCATCGTGAAATCCAAAGCTTCGTTGCCAAAACCCGGATTCATCTGCTATTGGCTCTATCCCCTCATGTTGTATTTCTAAATGATAGAGGCGCATATCGCTGCTTTGTGCTCCCGAAACGGCATAGAGCTGGTCATCTGTAGAAGGGGTAAAAAAGAGTTCAGAAGTGCCTCGGGGCCCTTGGTAGAATTCGCATACCATCCGTGTGCCTTCACTGCTGCCATCGCTTGCCCAAATTTCTCTCCCTTCACGCGGATGATTGGCCACAAAGTATACCTTGCCGTCACGAACCATTTTAGAGAATGGCTTCAAATTCCATAATTCATACATCTCTGCGGGTACTTCAATGCTCCTTGCTACACCCGGATGAATGTCTGCAATCAACTCAGGGCCGGAATCTGTAATGAGGTAAGGCTCAATGCCGCTGAGCTTGAAATTTCCAAAGGCTATTACCCCCCTCTCTGTAATACTCAATGGTATCGGCGTAGGCACATCGCGGTAGGTATGTTCGGCGATATACTGCGCGCCCGTTGCACTAGGCAGATGAATGCGTGTTACCGCCCCCCGATAAGTGGTAAAATGAAGGTGGTAGGGCATGAAAATATTATGACCGAATATTGCATACTCACCATCCATAGCAACATTTTCGATGTGTGTGCCCTCGAAGCCTTCATGTAACTCATCGCTATTGAAGGCATCCACGATCTCACCATTTAAAAGGTTGGCAACCCTTAGGTCTAAAGGCACATTGAGCGCACTTTTTGTTAATAACACGTAAGCTCCGTGAGCCCCTTGGCTGTGCGCGCGCAAACCTTCGGGAAACCTATGCTCCGATATTACCTCAAAGTTGGTAGGATCAATTTCGGCATATCCGTCGTCAAAGTAGGCAAACAAACGCCCCTGGTCAGCTGTCAAGCCCCTGTAAGTCACCAGTGAATCGATTGGGCTAAAAATGAGCTCTTGGCCATTTGTAAAGGTGAGGCCTTCGGAGGTGAGGGTGCAGAACCAGTCACTTGTGAAGCTTGGAATAGGCTCTGCGATAGGGTAAGAAGGGAATCCAATATCTTCCATTAGCGTGGATATGGTACCTTGGTGATAATATCTCAGATAGGATACCCTAGGATTTGTGGTTCTTGATCGAATAAGGTACCCATCATTCGTTTTTTGCAAGCTATGACCCCTGCCAGGTAAAGTCTGGATCACCTCACCTGTGCTCACCTGTACCATTTGAAGGTCTTGCTCCCAATGGATTGTGACCACCAGCATTACGTCATAGTCAAGATCCAAAAGGAGCACTTTTGTATCATTGAATTCGAAATTGCTTACTTGTGTAACCTGGCAACGGGCTGCACCCCATAGCATAGACATTAGGGTAGCGCACAGCAGGATTGTAATGCGGCTCAATTTCATTTTACCATATGAGTAGTGAACATTTATCAATGGTCAAATGGGATTCAAAAAGATTGGAACTGACATATTCCAAGAGGAAAAATCGAGTTGTTCAGCGTTTTCACAGACCTGCCGATGCTCAATTGAAACAGACAAAAATGAGGTTGTCATTCTTTCATGAATTATTTTGTAAATAAAATCGCCTGTGCTCATTATATCATACTTTGTTTATCGGATTACCGATCAATCAAGAGTTTCTCACCCATACTTCCATCGGGCCCTTCGAGGCGCAATACGTAAATGCCGTTGTGGATGTGTCTCGGTATATGGATG
>DAIRDH010000136.1:0-4580 GCA_036796255.1 Cryomorphaceae bacterium | reverse complement strand
TCCTATCTATAGGACACTAATGCATAAAAATATCCTGTACACAGGACAAAAAGAAGCCTTCTCTCTATATGTGTTGACCATTTCAGTCTGCTCCTCAATGCTATTAAGATTTCAAAATCCCTTGAATGGCGTGCTTTATGAGCTCTTTGGAATCCCCCGCATCACCTCCGCCATCGCCAAAAACATCCATGCATTGCCCCAACGCATGTAGGTGGTACGGTCGGTGAAGTACTTGTGCTTGCGGTAGTACCAAAATCCGCGGCCGCTGTAGAGGTTTTCCAGGGCATAAAGGGTAGCAGCTTTGGCCATAGTCGCAGCGCGGCGGTTGGCATTGTAGCGGTATTCGCGCACGGCACTGATCATTCCCTGGGCCTGTTGGTGCACATCCACGGGGTAGTTGCCGGGCAGGCGCCACAGGGCACGGCCCTTTTGGGTGAACTGCTTCACGCGGTAAAACTCAAAACCCTCTGAAAGCGCACTTTCCACAGCTTCGGTGTGGCAATTACAGCAATCGGCGATGCACAAAATGCTGTCGAGCACATAGCCCTGGTGGAAGTCGATTTGCACGCGCTGCTTGCGGGTGTCGAGCTTCTCACTATAATTCCAGCTGCCGTCGTTTTTCTGGCGGCTGAGCACCGTGTCGAGTGACCGGATGGCCATTTGGCGCAAGCCCTCCTGACGTGTGTGGGCATAGGTGCGGGCATAGGTTTCGGCGGCTAAGAGTGAGGCATTGTAGCAAAAGTCGGGCTGCACGGTGCTGTAACTGACGGCATAGCCCCCATCTTCCAGTTCGGTGTGGTGCAGGGCTTCGGTCATAAAGCGGCAAATGTCCTTGAGGGCCTCCAGCGCCCGCGGATCGCCGTAAGCGCGGTACCAGGCATCGAGCCCCTGCGCGATGAATCCGCTCACCACCGAGGTAGGCGACCATGCAGGCAGGTACTTTTCAGGGCTCGCCCAGGGGAAGGGGTAGCCCCAGCCCAGGCCGGGCACCTCGGGCGTGCGCAGCTCCATCAATTTGGCGTAGAGCCACGCACAGCGTTCCTGATTTTCTTTGCTCTTCGGCAAAATGCTGTATCCGTGCAGGAAAAGCCCCAGCGCTTTCGGGTTCCACTGCCGGGGCACGCGGAAGAGCTGCCGCAAATTGATGGGGTTGCGCTTAAACAGCTGAATGGCCAAAATGGGCGGCCACTTGCCCAATTTCCGGAAAGGGAATGGGCTCAGCAGCACATCGTAAGGATCGTAGCCCTTGTATTGCCGCCTGCGCACGTAGCGCTCGGTGTCGAGAAAGGCGCGCTTGAGGTAAATCAGTTCTCCGGCGCTGAAGTCCATGCGGTTTCGAATGGGGAGAGTTCGATCAATTGGCCGCCCTGCTCAATCGAAGCCAGCAAGGCAAAGGTGGTGAGCGTGGCGCGCAATCCCTCGGCACTGCTGATGGGGAAGGGCTTGCCTTCGCGGACGGCTTCGGCGAGGAGGGCCATTTCGGCGGCATGGCCTTTGTCCTGCGCGCTGAGTTTTTGTTGGTGCTTTTTGCGGCCGTAGCGCTGCATGGACTTAAAGTCGTCGATCACGGTGACCTGTCCCCCTCCGAAAATCTCGAGGTACTCCTTACCCATCAGCTTATTGCCATTGGAAAAATAGCTGATGGCGGCCACGGAGCCGTTGGCAAATCGCAACTGGGCGCTGAAGGTGTCGTAGTGTTGGGGCTGTACGTCGAGCGCATTTGCAGAAAGCGATACCACCTCGCTGCCAGAGAGGTAGCAGCACAAGTCCACGAAGTGACACACCTCGCCGATGATGCGGCCGCCGCCCACTTCGGGGTCGTGCACCCAATGCTCGGCGGGCATGTGGCCGGCGTTGATGCGGTAATTGATGGCCAGAGGGAGTCCTTGGAGCTGCTTTTTGGCCTCGACCACCAGCGGTGCAAAGCGGCGGTTGAAGCCCAGCATCAGGTCGGGCGCGTCCTTTTGGGCGAGCAATTTCTTGATGGTGACATAGTCCTCCATCTTGAGGCAGAGGGGTTTTTCTACGAATACGCGCTTCTTGGCAAGCAGGGCTTTGATGGCGAGCGGGGCGTGGGTGTTGTGCCGGGTGGCGATGGCCACGCAGGTGGCGGCATCGTCGGCGAGCATGGCCTCCACGTCGGTGTGGGCACTGCTAAATCCATGCTTTCGTCGCACATCCTCAGCGGTATGCGGCCGCGAGGTGGCGATGGCGCTGAAGTCGATTTTGCCCTTGAGGTTGGGCAGGAGGAAATTTCCCGCAAAGGAACCCGCCCCGATGAAGGAGATGGAAGGGCCTTTTGGGATGGTCTTGTTATTGCGCTGTGCGGCTTTGCTTGCCGCAAAATCGAGCTTGCGAGAAGTGTCGTAGCAGAGCAGGATGCCCATCTTGTCGTGCGCGGCATCTACCACCAGGTCAAAGGCTTTGGGTGCTTCCGCAAAATCGAATCGGTGGCTGATGAGGTCTTTGAGGCTGAGCTGCTGGCTGCCGAGCAACTCCGCGAAAGCGAGCATGTTGCGGTTTTCCGTCCAGCGCACTTGGCCGATGGGGTAGTCGAGGCCTTTTTCCTCATAATTGGTGTCGTAGCGGCCCGGCCCGTAGCTTGTGCTCATGCGCAGTTCGAGCTCCTTGCGGTAATACGTTTTTCGGCTGAATCCGGTGGGTACATTGCCCACAATCACCACCTTGCCGCGCTGCCGGCAGAGGGCGCCGGCCAGCTCGACCGGGTCGAGGCTGGAAGTGGCTGCCGTAATGATTACCGCATCGACACCATGGCCATTGCTGAATTGCATCACCCTGGCTTCGAGGGTTTCGTCATTGCGCAGGCAGGCATCTACAGCGCCTGAAGTAGCCGCCATATCCACCAGTTCCGGCTTCAGGTCGATTCCAAAAGATTGTACGCCGGAGGCTTTGAGCAGGCGCAAGGTGATTTGTCCGAGGAGGCCCAGCCCAATCACGGCGCAGCGCTCACCAAGGGCCAGCTCGGCGCGGCGCAGTCCCTGCATGGCGATGGCCCCGAGGGTGGTAAAAGCCGCTTCGTCGAGGGGCGCATTTTGCGGAAGCTTTACGCAGAGATTTTCTGCCACGCACATCACCTCGCCGTGGGCGGCGGCGCTGCCACCACAGGCTACCCGGTCGCCGGGACGGAAATCGCGCACACCCTCACCGGTGGCCATCACTACCCCGCTGGCGCTATAGCCGAGGGGTTGGAGGGCTTCGAGGCGGTTCATCACCATTTTGTAGGTGTCGCCAATGCCTTGGCTGCGGGCGAGTTTGATGACCTTGGCCACTTCCTCCTGCCGCGAGCGGGCCTTGGCGAGGTAGCCTTTGCGGGCGTCGCTCACCGTTTTGCCCTCCGTGCCTGTGCTGATCGCTGAAAAATGCGTGCGCACCAGCACCTCTCCCTTTCCGGGAAAGGGCATGGGCAGCTCGGCGATTTCCATGCTGCCGTCTTTAAGGGTTTGGAGGAGTTGTTGCAAAGGGTAGGGCTTGATGTTGGGGCAAATTTAGGTTTTCAGCCAAGGGAAATGGCGTGGGAAGCGGGGTAGTTTTGCACAGGTTGTTGGGTCGAATCATGAAAAATTCCAGTGTACTGGAAAAATTAGGATTAATATTTCCAGTATACTGGAAAAATTCGGGGTGTTTGGTAGGGCTATTTTCCTTGATTTGCCTCCAGATAGAAGTCTTGTCGCCGAATTTCCGGAAGGAGCACCTCAACAACCAAGACCTTAGAGCTGCCCCATGACCACTTGCACCCCTGCCCTGAAACTGAGCATTGCGATGCCTTGTCCAAATGATGGAGTTATTTCCTGATGGGCGCTGGAAGGGGCAAAATACGCGGGAATCACAGAGGTGAACAAGCGCAGTCTTTTTTCTTCGTTTGGGATATAGACCAGGCTCACCGGAAGCTGGGCTTCCACACGGGCAAGCCAATCTATATTGCCTTGATTGCCTTCGATAGACCTGGGTGTCGATTCGCGAAAAAAGTGGCAATTCAATCCGAATCCAACATGGAGCTGCAGTTTGCTGTCAAGCCCGGCCAGGAGGTAATGGGCCGAGGCCCCACCGAAGAAGCTTTGTCGGTCGGCTCCCAGTTCAATTGCCTGATCACCTATGCCGTTTCCAAAACTATGCGGTGTCCACACCCCGGAATCGCTCATTCCATAATAGTTGTATCCAATCTGAGGCCCAAGGCTTAGCCTCTCATTAACCGCAAATTGCATGCCCACATCGAAACCGACTCCCTGTGGGTGGAATACGGCGTTGGTTCGCTTGTACTCTCCACTGAAAGTGAGATAGTTTTGGCCGAAAACTGCTGAAGAGAAAGTAACAATGGCGCAGGTGAGGAATAATTTCATGGCAGGATGGTGTGAAGTGTTCAAGGCCAGAACGGTCATTGTGGTGCTGATATTGTACCTGCTTCTTTCGCTGAAGCTACAGCTGTACCGGAAAAGCTTTAGAGTTTGCGCTCCTTTTGGGGATGGCCCTTTAAAAATCAGAGATTCTATTCATCTTGACACCGTACGGATTACTTCAGCACCTCATCCACCTCGCTTGTTTGTACCCCGTTTTTGAGCACG
>DAIRDH010000135.1:0-4608 GCA_036796255.1 Cryomorphaceae bacterium | reverse complement strand
AATCCCCAATCGTCAATCTTAAATCGTCAACCGAACGAAGGAGCGTTCTCAGCGAAGCTAATCATGCGTCCGCACACCCGCATCGTTGCGCCTTCCTAAAAACTCACCGCCAGCTTCACATTCAGCCGCCTTGCCGTCAGGAAGTTCGGCACACCATACTGCCGCCCGCCGCTCTCGCGCACAAAGGTGTACGAAATCGTATTGTTGATGTCAAAGAGGTTCCACACCTCCACGCTGATAAACGCCGACTCAAATTTGCCGAAAAGGCCCTTGTCCGGATTCTTAGCCGACTTCAGGTCCTTGCTGAAGCCAATGTCCACCCGGCGGTATGCCCTGTAGCGCTCCGTTTGCTGCCAGCGCTGAAAGTTGGGCGGCCCAAAAGGCAATCCCGTGCCAAATATCACACTCAGGTGTACCTTGAAGGAGGGGAGGCTCGGCATCTCATCCTGAAAAAACATGTTGAAAAACACCCGCTGATCGTTGGGTCTGGGGATATTGCCGGGAAACACAGTAATGGTATCCACCGCGGTATTGTTGGCTGTAAAGCCAGGTACAATTTCCGCTCCTTCGTCATTGAACAGCCGCAGGTACGAGTCGCCTACGATATCCTCCTGCGTGCTGAGGAAGCTCAGGTTAAACCAGGACTCGATGCCCCTTACAAACTCTCCGTGCACCTTCATGTCCAGTCCTGTGGCAAATCCATTGCTCAACTGATCGCCAAAATAGCGCAGGCGGATATTGTCAATTTGGAAGGGCACAAGGTTGCTCAGGTGCTTGTAATAGGCCTCGGTGATAAACTTAAAGTCGCGCTCCCACATGCGGAAGTTCACATCGGCACCGAGCACAAAATGTATGGCCTGCTGGGCGCGGTTTTGGAAATTGATGTCGCCATTGATACCCCGTAACTCGCGGTAAAATGCCGGCTGGTGGTAATAGCCCGAGCTGAATCGAAACACCACATCGCGGTTCAGCACTGTGCTGTCATTGACCACCTTTTGCCATTTAGGCTTATAGGCCAATGTGCCCCTGGGGCTGATGGTCGTCTCGCCATTAAAACTCCAGTGGTGGGCACGCACACCCACCGTGGCGGTGAGCTCGGCCTCGTTGTTGAGCAGCAGGTCCCAGCTGTTTTGGAAGTAAGCCATCACGCGGTGCGATACGATGTTGTTGCCCCCTTTTACCGGGTCGTTTACACGGATCTCATCCAGCGGATTGATCGGGGTGGCATAGCCGGCCGAGTCAATGTACTGCCATTCGTTGAGCCTGTCGGTAATGTTGTCAAAACGCACAGATGCACCCCACTGCAAAAATTTATTGTCGATGGTTTTATAACCCCGGTGCTGGAAGTTGAGCACGGTGGCATCGATGGAGTTGCGCGCATTTTGCAAAAAGGTGCCTATGCCGCGGTTGCGCACCACGTTACCAAACTCATCTGAACCCAGGTCGCGCTCCAGCTCATCCAGCCTGAACTGCCCGAAAATGCTAAAATTCTCCTCTTCAATGGTGCGGAAGGCCGATGCGATAAACTTCAACTGGGTCGATTCATTGGGCCGGTTCTCCAGCGACACCGCCCCGAAGAAGGTTTCAAAGCTGGTCACTTCCTGTCCGTCAAAGAATACAGAGAAGCGCAGGGCCTCATTGAAGCTGCCAAACTGCGTTTCGCGCGTGCCGGGCACGAATCGGTAATTGTTGCTGGAGTAATTGCCCAGAAAGGCCGCTTCCCAGCGCTTGTTGATCTTGTAGGTCCAGTAGCTCTGCACGTCCGTAAAGTCGGGCTGGTAATCGCCTTGCGTATCGAGCGAGCCGAGTATGTACTGGTTCGTAAAGTAGCGTACCCCGGTTATTTGCGTAAGCTTCTGGTTCTTGCTGGTGCTCTCCAGCGATAGTGATCCTCCCAGCAGGCTGGCACTAAAGCTTCCGCCAAATGATTTGGGCTTCTTGTACCGGATGTCGAGCACGCTGCTCATGCGGTCGCCATAGCGCGGTTCAAAACCACCTGCGCTGAAGTAAATGCTGCCCACCATATCGGGGTTGGGAAAGCTC
Source organism: Cryomorphaceae bacterium (assembly GCA_036796255.1). Classification (GTDB taxonomy): domain Bacteria; phylum Bacteroidota; class Bacteroidia; order Flavobacteriales_D; family Cryomorphaceae; genus T3Sed10-241. The sequence continues at coordinate 2,565 of DAIRDH010000135.1, read as the reverse complement.
AATCCTTCCTGCTCGCCTGAGCGCGCCAGGAAGGGGCGGTACACTTCAATGTCGTTCACATACACGAGGTTTTCCGCATAGCTGCCCCCGCGCACACTGTACACGCTGCTGAGCTCATTGCTTACCTGCACGCCCAGCTGTGAGGTCAGCACGCTTTCGATGCCTTGCTGCACCGTGGGGTTGATCTTGATGTCTTTGATGGGAACGGACTGCATGGCGCTCTTGCGGGAGCGGTCCTCGAGTATTTCTACCCCTTCCAGCTGTATCAATTCCAGCTTGAAGTTAAGCGTGGCTTCCTCATCGGGCACCAGGCTTATGGTCTGCGACTTTTTGCTGAATGAGGTATGGCTTGCCTCTACAACGATGTTTTCACCTGCACGCAGCTCCAGGCTGTAATTGCCTTTGGCATCGGTAAAGGTGCCCGCGCCCTGCTTGCGCACATACACATTGCCATATTCAATCGGCTTGCCGCGGTCGTCGGTGAGTTTACCTGTGAGTACAGCCTTATTTTGCGCCAAGCCAAGCAATGGCAGCAGCACAATAGCCATCATAAGGAGGATGCCCGATTTCAATCTTGGTAGCGATTCATTTTACAAAACCGCAAACATAACAGAATTATGCTTGCATTATTGCCCCCCGCGCTTCCGTTCGCTCTGGAAGTCGCCACGTTTCCACGCGTTGATGAACTGTGACCAAGCCACAGGATTCATAAGTTGTATTGGCACAGCCTGTCCGGCATGGTACACCAGGCTCTGGTGCTCCTGCATACTGTACTTAAAAGTTTCAGCACCCGAGGGCATCATATTGTCCATCCGCATCACCATTTCGCCGCGGTCCAGGTTGCGCTTGGCACGGTCATAATCGGTTTCGGCAAATTCCATGTCCAAAAATGCCTGCCTGAACTGCTCCTTGGTAGGCCAGGGGTATACCACCTGCTCTTGCAGTAAAATGGTATCGCGCACCAGCGTTTTGATCAGCGAATAGCGGTTGTACAGCAGCGAGTCTGGAATCTGGTACTTCGCCTTTTCAAATCCCACTGCCGAGAAAATGACGGAGTCACCTTTTTGGGCAACGAATGAGAAGTAACCGTAAATATCCGTGACGGTTCCACGACCCGTGTTGGAAATAATCACGTTGGCAAACGGCACCGGATTGAGGCTGTCGCTGGTAATTACAACACCTGAAAACTGAATTAAGTCGTCGTCATCAGGGCGCGTTTGTCCTTGTGCGGTAAAGGTATAGCCACACATAAAGAGCAGGCAGAGGAAGAGGTAGAAATTTTTCATCGCCCAAAAATACTGCATTTCATGGATTTATTTTAATTTGGATGCCGCAGTCAGTCATTTACACCTGTTAAATTCCGTATTTTGAAAATCTATTCAGCTTTTTTTCTACTGATTTCGACCCCGGTTTTGTTGCCCGCCCAGCCCATTATTGAAGCTTCCGGCTTTACCGCTGCCAATTCACAACTGGAGTACAGCAATGCCGGCCCGCTTTGGCAGCCTGCATTCGATCTGGAAACGGCAGGGGAGGGCATCGACTGGAACCTGGATGACTTCACAGCGATTGCCCAGGCGCCTGAGCAGTACCTGCCCCTTTCCAACCTCGGTTTTTTCTACCAGTTCGTTTTTGGCCCCACCCAGAATCCACATGCACAGGCCAGCCATTACATCGAGTTTGAAACCCCCGATGTAGGCGAGCTCGGTGAAGATATTCCCTTCAATTTCTCAGACATTTATTCCTTTTACCGCAACGACAACAACGGCTACTACCAGGTAGGCGTCTCCTTCACCATCGAAGGCCTGCCACTGCTTACCCCCTACGACCATACCGACCGCATCTATTCCTTTCCCATGGCTTACGGCGATATGGATACCTCCTATGTGGAGTACCTCATCGATATACCTCTGCTGGGAAGCTACGGGCAGAACGGCTGGCGCTACAACCATGTAGACGCCTGGGGCACGCTCACGGCAAATGAGCAAACCTATGACGTGCTGCGCGTGCGGGCTGAGCGCCTGCTTACTGACACCATCAACATTCCCCAGTTTGAATTGCTGCAGTCGGTTGAGCGCCCATTGCAGGTAGATTACAGCTGGATTTCGCCTGACATTGAAGGTGAGCTGCTGCGCATTAGCACCGTCGACGGTCTTATCATCTCAGCCCAACTCTACAATCCCACCCTCACCATGACCGACAACACTGCTGAGGCATCCACCGACCTGCACATCTGGCCCAACCCCAGCTCCGACTTCTGCCGCCTCGACCTACCGGCCAGCAGGGGCACACTGGAAGTCTTCGACATGCGCGGCACCCTCATCCATGCCACCACCACCACCGGCGATACCCACCAGCTCAGCACCACCTCATGGGCTGAGGGCCTCTACCTCATGCGCTTCGCCGACCCCACAGGCCGCATCAGCACCGGCAAGCTGCTCCGCGCTGTGCAGTAGTTCGAAAAGAGCGCTCCATCACCCTCTCATTTCTCGCGAAGAGCACGCCAGGTATTTGATTGTGTGAATACCTGACAGTGATCGCGATATCATGTAAAAAGCTGATTTTCTG
>DAIRDH010000134.1:0-4677 GCA_036796255.1 Cryomorphaceae bacterium | reverse complement strand
GATTATGTGCCCCAAACCGTTCCTCTTAGCGACGACGAAGAGGAGCATGGTTGATGAAGCCGAAAAAATAATGAGAAGCCTGCCATTCGCGCAGGCTTTTTTTTTATAAACCTGATTTCAATGCCAATAAGGCAAGGCCAATACCACCATGGTGGTATCTTCGATATTATTAAGGGCATGGCGCTAAAATTGTCGACCATGTGTAAGCCTCCGATCAACTACATCTCGCCATGATCACTTCCGGCTTTCACCTTTGCGAGAGGGAGCAATAATTTAATGGGATGTGAAGTTTGCCCTTGTGGCGGCGCAGAAATCCAGCGGCCTCACAAAGTAAACCTTTATTGGCGACAGCCTGGTGGGCTGGCAAAATTTGCATACTGTTGCAATAAATTCCACTTTCGCACTTCAGATTTTTTGACGCTGCTACGGAAAGGTACAGCACTTTTCGTTGATGTGGGTGGAATGTGAATTTTCGTGGTGCAGAAAAGGATGGGCGTTCGGCTTCTTTCCAAAAGGGTTGGCTTATTTCGACTCTGCCGTCATTTCTGTGCTACCTAATCAAGGTTACTATGCCGGTATATACTGATCGCTTCATCGATTGCAATAAAGGATTCTGATAAGACAACACATAGAAATACACACCCTCAGCCGCCTCATTGCCCTTGTCAATCGAGGAGTTGCCTTGCCAGAAATCAGTATATTGTGAAGTTTGAAACACTTCTCGACCCCATCGGTTAAACACGGAAAGCGAGTAGTTCAGCGGATCGCATTCCATGGCAATTTCGAACACATCATTTAAACCGTCGCCATTGGGGGTAAACACGTTTGGAATTATGGTAGGACAGGTACAATCACGCTCGCCAACTTCGACAGTTACGGCAATGCTGCCACAATTGTTTGTAGCTTCCACCAAGTAGGTTCCAGTTTCGTCAAGCCGCACCGAAGCGCTGTCTGAAAGCCCCGGCCAACTGACATTTGCATTAGGCGAATCGAATTGTAAGATCAGAAAGTCTCCATCGCACAGCGTTGTATCCTGCGCCAAAACAATTGGCACATCCAGAAACACCAGGATCGATGCTGAAGTCTCACAGCCTGCTACGGGTGTGAATGTAACGGTGAACAAGCCAATGGTATCAGCGGCTGTGATGCTTCCGATGGTGCCGTTTGACCATGAAAAAATTCCCTCAGCCTCAGTGCTCATAGCTTCCAGAGTTGCCGGCAAGTCAGGACACCAGCCTGCAAAGCCGTTAATTTCAATTTCGGGAACTGTGCCTAGAGGCAGCATAAAAGTTTCGCTGGTGGAGCAGCCTTCTGTTGATACGAAGCTGACAGTGTTATTTCCGGCGCTTAAAGCTGTGAATTCCGGGCCGATGGTGCCATCCAACCATGTGAAGGTTCCTTCATAATCATTCACACTGGCAGTGATAACTGCGGTGTCGTTCAGGCAAATAAATTCAGGGCCTGAAATTGTAAGCACTGGCGGTGGGGCTTGTACTACCTGTGTTTGCAATATAAAGCTGCAACCATCGATTGTTGTGACAGTCAAAGTTAAAGGTCCGGTATTGACAACTTCAATCTGGGCTGTTGTAGCCCCGGTGCTCCACAGGTAAGTGGCGCCTTCTTCTTCAATAACGCCTAAAGCAATTTGCCCACCGGGGCAGAGCGCATACGACTCATCGAGTGTCGCTTCACTTACAACTTCATTTTGAATATATTCTACGTATTCAATATAATTGTTTAGTCCATATTGATTGTTTTGATTCCCGACAAAAATGCCATTTTGATCGTAATTGCATTCAGCTCCGAATAGATTTGGAGAGTTGATGATGCCAATATAGGCGGAGTTGGTGCGGCGAACGTATATTTTTCCGTCAGGACCGATTTTTAATGTGCCATAATTGGATCCAACTTGCATAGAATCTATCACTTGCCTGGAATTAATGATGGTAGAAGGAATTCCACTGCTCAGATCAAATTGGTATAAATAGTTGTAATCGTTCAAAGTAAAGCTGAAAGCTTTCCAAGTTGATCCGTAAAGTTTTGAGTTATCGGGTGAGAATGACAATCCGAATTCTCCTCTGCTGAATGGAAGGTTTATTGGATTGCTCACCAGGCCTGTTTCGTTATCAAAATCAAATAGTGCCAATACATTAGATGGGTCATTTCCTCCAATACCGTTTCCATTGAAGGCCAATTTGTTTCCGTCAGGAGAGAATTTTATTTCTCCTCTCGCATTAAAATTCGAGGTGCAAGCAACGTGTGAAGGTCCAATATTTGAGATTGTTGGCGTTGATGAAATGCCTGTCGATGTTACCAGAAAGGCATAAAAATTACTTGTCCCGTATTCATGTGTCATTAGCCAAATATCTATACCATTGCTGTGGTAAGTTGCTGCTATTTGCTCTGTTATAGTTAGTTCAGAAAGTACATTATTGCTGCTCAGCACATCCCCCAATCCACCGTTAAGAGCCATATCGACTTCATGGTATTCCAACGTAAAATTACCATTGGCTTGAAGATCCGTGGTTATGATATAAAAAAGATCAATGGAGAGCGGTTTTGGAATAATGATGACCTGGCTCAGTGACCCTCCTGTAAAAAGTAAATCTCCATTCGGCATTAGGTTGTGCAATTTATCCCAAACCTTATCAGAGTTGGTATAAAATAAAAGCTGTCCTGTGGAATCAGCGATGGTTGAACACCCCTCAAATCCCGTATTGTTTCCTGTTACAACAACAGGATTGCAACCATTAAAGTCAAGACCTATTTGATTGCCAAATTGCCATACATTGCCATACTTTTGGGCTTTAGTAGCTGCGGCAACGCAAAATATTGTTAAGCCTAGCAATAGTACTTTCATGCTTTGTTGTTCTTATCCTTCAGCTTTGTCGGTTCAGCCCTTGGAATCTACCCTCCCACAATAAGACTACGATGGTGTGCGCAATTTTTTCTTCTTATCTGCTTTCGCAACTTGAACCGGCCCAGCGAACCATGAACTGTGCGAAAAATACTAATGCATTAAGCGGTTAATAAACTGCATTGCACTCCAATCATACAGCCTGCCCCGATTTTGTTGGAGGTTACTTATGTTTGTAAGTCATGGATAAATGTATCTAAAATTTTGCCCGCAGTTGTAGGTCAGCTTCAGTATATTTTCGGTTTTATTGGAAAGCTAAGTACCCATTTTTATTTCACAGTGAAGGGTGAAAATCTGAAAGTGTCAACAAGGCCAAAGGCCTGTCAATACCTTCATCACAGCAATGACAGATGCGTATCCGTCCGACGAACTGCACCCCTAACCTAACTTGCAGCTAAGTATTTAGCCCAGTTGTTAGGTAGGAGCTGATAAAGTACCTTGTGGTTGATGGATTGGGTACAGGCGAGGACATCGGCGGGCCACTGTCGTTCGTTGATGCCGTGGCGCTCAGTCCGCCGCACCTGGGAAAGGTGTGTGCTATTGATTGGCCATTTGGCCTTATGGGCATTACCGTATTGGCGTGGTCTTGTAGCCACTTAAGAATGTCATCGAGCACAGTTACAGATTTAAGCTGCCTTTCTGCGGTGCGCTGCTCCCAGGTGAAGCCTTTATCTTGCTCTATTGTATAGAGCTGGCCCATGCGCTCCAGCACTTCGGTGGCCTTGGCCCTGGCATTACTCAGGGCATCGACGAACTTGCAGCGGGCATGTGCCATACAATACCAGCATCATGTGGGGATGATTGCTATAGTGCGTTTCATAGACATGGTAGTTGTCGGTTTGGATTGTGCCTTTTAATCTTTCATGACCTCTTTTGGGTCGCTTCGATCACGGCCTCTGCGATAGTCGAACAGTACCAGCTTATCACAGTGGGCATGATATACCTACATGTATCCGGTGTGGATTTTGTTTTGGTTTTGTTTGTCTTGTACTTTGATGGTTGATTCATCGACCTGAAGGTATTTTTGGTTGACGAACATCAGCTTGTGCAGTGCCCAAAGTGGAATGTGGTGTTTCCAGCTTTTGATTATCCAGTCAGAGGCGGTGGAAGCAGGGATATTGGCCCCCAGGCGGCGTTATTTGTCTATCTGCTTGTGAAGCGGCATGCCATATACGCACTCATCGGTCTTTATCTGGGCGGCCAGCTTTTTAGAGGATATTCCTTTTTCGACAACGCGCACGGTGGCGGCCTATTGTGATACCCTCACCGTTAGGTCGGGTGCACCAGTTGCGTGTGTACCGCCGCACATTTAGCTCAACCGGGGGGGCGCTGTATGGCGGCCATGAGCACACCTTGGTGCTTGTCCATAGGCAGATCCTCGGTCTCGATATGATGAAAAGCGGAGGATGGAATCGCCATGGCACGCTCAATTTTTCTGGTCCAATAGTAAAAAGTGTTTGGTGCAATTTGCCGACTCCGGGCAAATCCTGTTTTGATCGTGCCTGATGCCTTCCACTGATTATATAGTTTAGTTCAAGCATCTGCTACAGGTCGTATCTTTTCATGGCGCAAGGTTAGGGGGCCTAAGCATGGTTCACAAGATGGGGTTCATCGAACGGATACGACCCTGTACCCCTTCTTTTTATTCAAATGACTCAATGGCAGTCGGTCTGAAATCTAAAAAGAATCGAACTCAGGTTATACTCCACAATAGCCGATTGGCTATCTTTGAAGCCCATGAATACTGATTTCGACCTGAG
>DAIRDH010000133.1:0-4683 GCA_036796255.1 Cryomorphaceae bacterium | reverse complement strand
AGTTATCTCCCTTCGGTCGATGAAATCGATTCGCCAAGTTGGCAATGTGTAACGTTTGATCCCTTCCCTGTCGATCACGAAGCAAAGCACATCCTGCTCAAAAAGAAAATATCAATCAACGGATAAGCCTATCCCATTGCCTCTTACCTGTTTCCATTTGCCTATTGAATCTACTTCAACGTAAACCGAATCGGCAGGTTGTACTGCACCTTCACCGGGCGGTTTTGGGCCAGGGCCGGCTGCCATTTCGGCATGGACCGCACAACGCGCATGGCTTCCCTGTCGAGATCCGGATGCACGGACCGCACAATGTCGAAACTTTCGAGTACGCCTTCTTCATTTACCACGAAGGAAATGTACACCGTACCTTGTATTCCTTTGTTTCTGGCCTTTTTGGGGTAAGTGATATTGCTACTAAGGTAGTTCATAAGTGGGCGAAGTCCTCCCGGATATTCGGGCATTTTGCTTACCACCACGCCGGGAGCTACTTCTGAGCCATCTTCGTGCCAGTACTGCGCGTCCATCAATTTTCCGGAAAGGTAATGCTCCACCCCGCTGCGCACCCCATTTTCATGAAAATACTCCCAGGTGCTGTCTTTCAAACCCTCCCAATTCATTGTTGGTGCCAACTCTTCACCCCTTGCCTGCCGCTGCTTGAGGCTGTCGCGCTCAGTTTCCGTCGCTGACCTCAGGTATTTGCCATGGTCCATAAGTGCGCCGTCCTTATACCAGAAAGTCCAAAATCCCACTACCCCATCGTCGTGGTAGCTGCCGCTATAGTGCTTGTTGCCATCTTTGTAGTAATAAGTGAAAGGGCCCTCCCTGGTAAATATTTGATTGTCGCTGTAGGTTCCTTCCATTTGCAATCCCCCTTCCAGGTAATATTGCCTCACCTGCCACAGCCCGTCATCTTCTTGCCACAGCTTGCGCATGTATACGGCCGATTCGCGTGACTCAGGCGTTCCTTCTCGCCCGATGTAAGTGGTGGTGGTATCCTGGGCAAGCCCGGCGCTGATCAGCGCAATTAAGAGCAAGCCCGATATGATTGTTCTTTTCATCGATGGGTTATTTCAGCGCTAAAATATAAAGAGGAATTGTTTTGCTGCCTTTTCCATACGGACTTCCTTCGTCGTCGGCAAAAAAATGCTGGGCGAGTGGGCTGAGAAGAAGCTGCCCCTCCATCCGGCCCTGCCCGTATAGGAATTCGTGTCGTCGGCAAATGGCCCGGCATTGAGGAGCACCTATTGCCTTGGTTGCGGGGCGCTGCAGTGCATGAAGAAAATGTGAAGCCTCAGCACCTTAAGTTGGATTTTTGAAGATCATGGGTATATTTGTTTGGAAAAGGAGCATGAGCGGATAGCAGTACTTTGTTTATTTCCTTGAACAATTAAAACGTGCAAAATGCCCGTTTCAGATATACCCTTGTGCGTAATCGCGAAAAACCATGAACGAAATTATTTGTCCCAATTGCAAAAAGGCTTTTAAAGTTGACGAGGCGGGATTTGCCGATATACTCAAACAGGTGCGCGACCATCAATTTGAAGAAGAACTGCAAAAGCGTTTAGACCTGGCTGAGAAAGATAAAATCAGCGCTGTGCAGCTGGCCAAGGCCGAATTGAAAAGCGTATTGCAAGAAGATCTGTCCAAAAAAGACCGTGAAATCAGTGACTTGAAAGCCGCCAACGAACGTGTGCTGGCTGAAAAACTGGCGAAGAAAGAGGCCGAAATTGCCGACATGAAGGCAGCAATTCAGAATGCTGAGTTGGAGAAAAAGCTCAGCGTGTCAGAGGCGATTAAAGCCATTGAAAAAGAGCGGGACAAGCTGGCCAACGACTTAAATAGTAAGGAAACTGAGAAACAGCTGCTTGAAAAATCACTGTACGAAAAGTTCAATGCCCAGCTCAAGACCAAAGATGATTTCCTCAGAATGAAGGATGAGGAAATTGCCTTTTACAAGGACATGAAGCAGAAATTATCGACCAAGATGCTGGGCGAAACCTTGGAACAACACTGCGAGGCCGAATTCAACAAGCTGCGCGCCACTGGTTTTCAACTTGCCTATTTCGAAAAGGACAATGATGCCAGAGGAGGCAGCAAAGGCGATTTCATTTACCGCGAAAACGACGCAGAGGGCAATGAAATCATCTCCATCATGTTTGAAATGAAAAACGAAGGAGATGAAACGGCAACCAAAAAGCGAAACGAAGACTTTTTTAAGGAATTGGACAAGGACCGCACCGAAAAGAAATGCGAATATGCGGTTATGGTTACCCTGCTGGAAGCGGACAGCGAGCTCTACAATACTGGCATTGTGGATGTCTCTCACAAATACAGCAAAATGTATGTAGTGCGTCCCCAGTTTTTCATTCCGATTATCACATTGCTGCGCAATGCAGCCTTGAACTCCATGAAGTACAAGGCTGAACTCAACCAGATGAGAAACCAAAATGTCGACATCACCAATTTTGAAGAGAAGATCAACAAGTTTAAAGAAGGATTTGCCTATAACTATGACCTGGCCAGCCGCAAGTTCAAAACAGCCATTGACGAGATAGATAAGACGATCATCCACCTTCAAAAAACCAAAGATGCATTGCTCTCTTCCGAAAACAACCTGCGCCTGGCCAACAATAAAGCAGAAGATCTCAGCATTAAAAAACTTACGTACGGAAACCCGACGATGAAAGCGAAGTTTGACGAGCTGAAGTAATGCCCCGGGGATAGCATATAGGATCACCAGCTTTGCCACCCAGACGATAATATGCCAGCGCAAGCACTACGGGCAGGAGGATGGGCTTGTGGGGGCAAAGGCCGTTTTGCAAGGTGTCGGCTTTGGAAGATGGCCGCTAAAGGAAGCGGTCTTACCTGCATATGCCTCATTCCCATAGGGCATATGTGCAGCCTTCCCCCTGCCCGACCATAAAATGCAGATCGCAGATCCTTGTTTATCACAGGCGGGAGCCTATGCTTTCCGCAAAATCAAGGGATAGCTGCGCGCGGTAGTTGGCACCCACGGCGATGAGGCCGCGGTAAGGTGGTTCACTCGCCAAAAAGACTCATCATTATCTGCAAATACAAGAGTATATGTCGTATATTGTGCCTAATTTACAAATATACGTTTATGCTGGTCGAATTCTCTGTGTCTAACTCCTGGTCATTCAAAGACCTTCAAACCTTGCCCATGCAAGCCGCTAAGATTGCATCTAAGAACCATCAGCTTGACGAGCACAATGTTTTTGCAGCAAGCGATGAACTTGAGCTCCTGAAGACCAAAGCCATTTTTGGCGCCAATGCCAGTGGCAAATCCAACCTGATCAAAGCCATGGTATGCATGCTCCAAATGGTGGATGACAGCCTTGCCGATGAGCGCATCATTGAAAAGGCCAATGTTCCTTTTCAACTGAACATGGTGAGGCCAGACGAACCCAGCTTTTTCCAATTGATCTTTATCCTGGACCAGGTCATTTACCGATACGGTTTTGAAGTATTGGGCAACACGGTGGTGTCTGAATGGCTTTTTGGCAAACCACTGCACCGCGGCACTGCAAAGCGAAATACGGAAAAATACCATTTCAAACGCGAAGGCATGCATGTAGAGGTGAATGCCGCCACATTCAAGGAAGGCAGCAGGTTTGCAACAGCCAAAGATAGCCCCAGCGTGTACAGAGAGAATTCTTTGTTTCTGCGGGTGCTTGCAGCATTCAACGGGCCAGTTTCCAAAGGCATTTGCACCTATTTCAATTCCATTGCCTTCCTGGATGAATATCCCACCGCAGCGTACTATGAAGCCGCCAACAGGCGTTTGAAAGACCCTCGATTTCTCGAAAAGGCAGGAGCGCTTATCCGTGCCATTGACCCTACGGTGCACAGCATTTCCGGAAAGGCACCGACCGCTAATGATGGAGACTGGGAGCCCGTGATCAACAGAACACATGGCAATGGCTTAGAAGGCCACTACCTCTTGCTGAAGATGGAGGCCGAGGGCACCAAAAAAGTCTATGGCATGAGTCCTTACATTTTTGATGCCCTGCAACACGGTACAGTGCTGGTGGTGGATGAATTTGATGCGCGCATGCATCCCAAGCTCACCCGCAAAATCATTGCGCTCTTTCACACCCCTCACACCAATCCCAAAGGGGCCCAATTGATTTTCGTTTCCCACGATACCAATTTGCTGGACAATGCCCTTTTGCGCCGGGACCAAATCCTCTTTGCCGAAAAGGGCCCTGATGGTGCCACCGAACTGTACTCACTCGTGGAGATCAAAGGCGTGCGCAATGACAGCCTGTACGAAAAAGAATACCTCCTGGGCCGCTACCGCGCCGTACCAAAAAACCTCAATGTGCTTGAAGAACCATTCTTAACTTACGGCGATGCCAAAAAGGACGAAGGCGGTCAAACTGACCAATAGGGACCATTCCTGGAACCGCAGAAAGACGGGCAAGCAGCCTTATGCCAAAAGTATTGAAGTCCAAAAGTCCTTCCTCATCATTTGCGAAGGCCAAAATACCGAACCGGCATATTTCAATGCATTTCCTCTTGGCAATGCAAGGGTGGAATCGTTCGGAACCGGTCAATCCAAAACCGCTTTGGTTGAACACATTGTAAACGATGTGTTACAAGGCGAAGATGCGCACTTACTTGAAGTCTGGGCGGTATTCGATTTTGACGTAAAGCCCGATC
>DAIRDH010000132.1:0-4745 GCA_036796255.1 Cryomorphaceae bacterium | reverse complement strand
GCGCTTGCACTCCAAGCCAAACAGCAATAGCCATGGACAAACGCGCAATGGAAGATACCATCATCGCCGTGCTCAAAACGGTGTACGACCCCGAAATTCCGGTGGACGTATATGAGCTCGGCCTTATTTACAACATCGACATCAGCGATGCCGGCGAGGTGAAAATCGCCATGACCCTCACCAGCCCCTCCTGCCCCGTGGCCGAGTCGCTGCCCGCCGAGGTGGAGCAGAAAGCCGCAAGCGTGCAGGGCGTCACCAAAGCCACCGTCGATATCACCTTCGACCCGCCCTGGAGCAAGGACATGATGAGTGAGGAGGCGCAGTTGGAACTTGGATTTCTATGAGCAAGGAAGAGACCATAGTCAACAAAGTGGCCAAGAGCGGCCTCGTGGTGGTGGAGATGGACAGTTTTCTACCCGACAACACCCCCGAAGTCATCGACATTGCCCCGCAGCTATGGGAGGGCATCGCCCTGAAGGAAAAAGATTTTCGCGCCTTCGTAGCCGATACCGATTGGGCAGCCTTTTCGGGAAAAACGGTTGCCGTGTACTGCAGCGCCGACGCCATCATTCCACATTGGGCGTACATGCTCGTGGCGACCCGTCTCGCACCTTTCGCCAAAACGGTGCACTTTGGCAGCCCCGACACCTACACCGCTGCGGCTGTCGCCAACAAAATCCAAGCCCTTGATCCCGAATTTTACCGTGACGCCCGCGTCATCATCAAAGGCTGCGGCAAGGGAAATTTGGACTTTGCGGCTTATGGGCAGATTGCGGCGAAGCTCACCCCCGTGGTAAAAAGCCTGATGTTTGGGGAGCCTTGTAGCACGGTGCCGGTGTGGAAGAGGGCATAACATGGAGTTTATGCAGCTAAAAATGGATGGTAATTTAGCTTCCAGTACACTTTCGTTTGCTAAAGAAACATTTGAATATTGACTTATTAGTGAGCCATAGCAGGAAAATTAAAAAGTTTTACAATGCCCGAATCATTCAATTGAATGTACATGCAATAGGAGCAAAACCTGACAGAATCAAATCGATCGAAGTCTTCCTTAAAATAAAAATAGAACATACGGTTCTCAATGGAATCCTCCCTACTGGGCTCACCTAAGAGATCTATCGCATCTGCTCTGGTCATCGTTTGCCAACAGCTATCTCGTGTAGTAGTGGGGTTTTGAATACCAATAGTTTCTCGGGTTTCCCTATAAGTATTGGTTTCTGTATTGTAAAACCACTTATCTGCAAGCCAATCTTTGAGTTCTTGCTTGCAGTTTTTGTGGGTGGTAAGCGCTTTAGAGGTACCGCAACAATTAAACCCAGCTGCTAACAACACTAAGAAAACGATAGCAATCATTCTGTTATTCGGGCTCATTTGCTTCTAATCTGAGTTCCAGATGTCCAATTTAAGGATTGCGAAATTTTTCTGGTTACCAACTATATCATCAGCCAAAGGCGGGAAAAACGAACGACTTTACACGTCCGGAATCGGTTAATTGAATGTACATACAATACAAACAGTACCTCGTAGAATCCCATCTATCGAAGTCTTCTTTAATGTAAAAATAAAACATGCGGTTCTTGGCTGTGTCTTCTCTGCTTGGTTTACCGAAAAGATCTATGAGGTCATCCTTTCTCATTAATTGCACACAGTCACTTTGTGAAAAGGCTGGTGGATTTATTTGAATGGTTTCTTTTGTTTCAATGTATGTATTGGTTTCAGCATTGTAAAACCATTTGTCTGAAATGAAATCCTGTATTTCACTCTTGCAACGTTCGTGATTATTAATGTTTCTAGATGTGGCGCAACTATAAAAGAAGCCAACTACAAAAGCTAAAATGATGAGGGCAATCGATTTGGTGATCATTCCTATTCAATTATGAATTTGACGGTAGAATGAATATCAGGAGCAACGATTTGAGCAATATACAAACCTGTGCTCATATGTCTTAAGTCCAATTGAAAATGATTGAATCCAATCTGGCTGTGAAGCTCCGTTTCGGCAAGAATCCTTTGGCCAAAAGGGTTCATGATTATCACATCAACTAGACCTCCTTCAGTAGCATTATATTCTAAAGTGATTTGGCCGTTTGAAGGGTTTGGAAATATTCTGATGGAATTATACTTGTAATCAAATGAGTTGCTGGAATGCATAGCAAAGCTACAATCAGTCCAATGGAGTGTTTCAATGGCGTGATCATGGTCTTGACAAGAATTGTAATTAATCCCTGCGCTATGCTCCATTATTACTGATCCTCCGTCAACATTCGATGGTGAGAGTGATATTTTCCGATTGAAATTCGCTACCTGTGCATTATTGGGAAGAACCTCCCTGAACATCAGATCAGCTTCGTGATTAATGTGTCTCAAAAGGTGGGCATGTCCTAACTCATGCAAGACGACGGAGTGAAAATCATACATGCCAGGTGGTTGAGCCTCTAAGCCTGTATGATCAAAGAAGAATGGATGAATCGCTGCACTGGAAACTACAATATCAAACTCCGCCGCAAAGCCCAAGTCTTCAATACCAGCCGGAGGACCGCAACGAACAGGGCGAATGGTAGTTTCACCCAGACGACTTGAATTCGATATTGAGCCGAATCTGATGGAAGAAATATTATCCGTATTTGATGCTGAAGTCGTGGTTTCATTCGTAGCTAACTCCCAACGGATACCTGTTTCGCAAGTCCATTGACGCAAGGCCGTAGCAATACTTTCCATGGCTGCGGGGTTATTCGCAATATTTGGGTGTGGAACAATGCGATAACCTGGAGCCTGAGCCTGTCCGTCTTCGTCAAGCACATCATTTATCCCCGCGAGAACGAATGGGCTCTTTAGATTTGAAAGTGGGGCATTGTAATTCTTCCACGAGTAATAAATTACAAGATCTTCAACTGTTTCTTTGCTGTCCATGGTGTTCGTTGTGATCCTGATTTTGCCCGTTCCTGGAGTTTTAAGTTGGTTCTCGTTGGTAGCATCAAGGGGCAGAGTTGAAGGAATCCTAATTTGAATCTCGTTTGCACTCCATGAAACGATATCATAATCATCCAATGTAACCCAAGGCGGCCCATCATCGGTGTTGCGTAATTGCACAGTTCCTGGCTGGCCAAAAAATTGCCCGGTGATGGTAACTATATCACCAGTCCCGCCATTAACCGTCATGGGTGAGAATCCAAAAATATCCATGTTGCACATTGAGCTATTCTCGGTATCACTTGCTTCAATAGCAAGGAATAATTCGAAATCTGTTGATGACGGTGTCATTGTATATACGGATAGTACTAACATCGTCGGTAAATCCGTAAACGTCAGTTCAGGCAACTCAGTGCAATCCTGTATTTGCATCTTGACATGCATCAATTGTTGTGGAATTGGGCCAATAGGATGCCTATTCGCCACTCCAAATGGGGCAAAAGCAACAATGTCCACGACGTTGTTGGTCATATCCCCGGGCGAAGGGTCAAAATAATCAGTTAACGAACTCATAATCTCCCCTCTTTGAACCGTTATTCCATCGCTGGCTACAATATAACTTCCAAATGCATCTTCATTGTATTGAATTCTGACAAAGCCATTGTCAAAGAACACTTGGTTGCTAGAGGATATAAAAATGTCAAATTCGAAAAAATTCACTCCATTTTCCGATGTGGTTGAAGGATTTTCGAAGTTGTAGGTAATGGTACCAGAGCCAGAAGAAGCAGAAGCCTGCTTTTGATTTGAAATTGAAATTGACTCCGAATACAAGAGTGTTTGCAATATCCCATTGGGATACACATCTATACATTCAATGACATATTCGGGGTCAATGGTGTGGTAAAGAAGATCGATGCAACTATAGTTGAACCGAGCATAAGACGCTTGTATGTAGTGTTTTGAGTAGTCATAGTCAAAATAAATACCATCGTGCAACTGCAAGTGAAAACTGGGGTCAACGGTAGTATTTGGATCAGGTGGATAAAGAGCATTATCGCAAAAAAACATTCCCTTTTGACCCCGCGCAAAGCCAATTTGATGAGATATGTGAATACCTTCATTGGCTACTGTACCCCCTCTGGTGATGACCTCCACATGCCTTCCCGGGCTTAATGGTCTGCCGCCTACCTCCTTCCAGACCTGATTAACCAGCACCACGTTTGACGTGTAAATAGTGTTACCGAGTGGATCCCAATAAGAAGTCGTATTAACGACCTCTCCTTCAAAGATATATCCGGTTTGATCGATGCCTGTTACAATCTGATGATGTATAAAGGTACTGTCTGCAATGACCTGAGCAGTGGCTTTAGCGCCACAGAACAAGATAAAGATTGAGATGATGGTTAGATTTTTCATGTTTCATTTGATTTGGTTGCGGTGCTAAACTTAGCTATAAAAACACTGTGGCCAATGAGAAAAGACCAAAAATTAAGATTTATACTTTACAGCCCTTGTGTACTGCCCTTTTGCGGACAAACGCGCAATGGAAGATACCATCATCGCCGTGCTAAAAACGGTGTATGACCCCGAAATTCCGGTGGACGTATATGAGCTCGGCCTTATTTACAACATCGACATCAGCGATGCCGGCGAGGTGAAAATCGCCATGACCCTCACCAGCCCCTCCTGCCCAGTGGCCGAGTCGCTGCCCGCCGAGGTGGAGCAAAAGGCAGGCAGCGTGCAAGGCGTCACCAAAGCCACCGTCGATATCACCTTCGATCCGCCCTGGAGCAAGGACATGATGAGTGAGGAGGCGCAGCTCGAGTTGGGCTTTT
>DAIRDH010000131.1:0-4938 GCA_036796255.1 Cryomorphaceae bacterium | reverse complement strand
CCACTCGGCAGGGCCAAGCGCGACAGCTTAGAGCAGGCGAAGTATGACTTGATGAGCAAAGTCATCACCCGCGAAGCCCTCGAGGCAGAGCTGAAAATGATACAGGCCAACCAGCAGATAGGGGGAGAAGATGCAGCGCTGAGCGCTGAAGCACTTGAAAAAATGGCCAACTTCGTCCGCAAGCGCGTTGCCGATACACGCAAACTGGCCCTTGATATTTCCAGAGAAGAAGCCAGAATCAATGAGCGCATCAAACGGCTGGAGCGCGACCTCGCCGACATGCGTTCGCGTGAGCTCAGCGCCCGGCGCGATATTGTGATTGAAGTGCAGGCACGAAAAGCACTGCGCAGCAGCATTGAGGTGCGCTACTTTAGCAACCGCGCTGGCTGGGTGGCCCACCACGACTTGCGCAGTGAAGGTACCGACAAGCCACTCGATATTGTGACCCGCGCCAGGGTGCAGCAAGGCACCGGCATAGACTGGAAGGATGTACAGCTCACCTTGCTTACGGGCACGCCCCACCTGGGTGGCGCTCCTCCCGAGCTCCAACGCTGGTACCTTTACTTGAATGACCCGGCTTCCATGATGCAGAAGGAACGAAGGTATGATGCAAGCATGGGGGCGATGCCCGCCAGGGCGCAGGCCGAGCAGCATGAAATGATCGTTGACGATTTCGAGATTGCGGAGCCCGCTTTCGCAGAAATGCGCCAGACGATGCAATCCACTTTTGCACTCAACCTGCCCTACAGCATCAGTGGTGACAACCACGAGTACACCCTCGAACTGCGCAGCACTTCAATACCTGCAAGCTATCGCCACCGTGCAACCCCCAAATATGGAAGCGATGTATTCCTCACGGCCGAGCTGGTTGACTGGGACCAGTACAACCTCCTGCCTGGCGAAGCCACAGTATATTTTGAGAACAACATGGTGGGCCGCAGCTATCTGGACCTAAGCTCAGCCGATGATACCCTCAGGATTTCCATGGGGCGCGATCCAAACGTAAAAGTGAGCTATGCCCTCGCGAAAGATTATAGCGCAACGCGAAGCTTTGGCAGCAAACGCAAGCTGAGTCGCGGATACAACATTGAAGTAATGAATAATGGACCAAAGGCCATTCAGCTTCGCGTAGCTGATCATGTGCCCTTAACCAGCAATAGTGAAATAGAAGTGGAAGTGGATGGCCTTGACGGAGGCAAGCTCGATACAAATACCGGTTTCATCACCTGGGAACTACAACTCGAGCCCGGCATGCGCAAAGAACTGGCGCTGCGCTACACAGTGGCTTATCCCAAAAAGATGGTCTTGACAGGCATGTAGGGCATAAAAGTAAAGTACCCCCGATTAAGCATAAATGATCAGAAATTGTGGTGCAGACTGATCTGTGCCTGATTTTTCACCCAGCTATCCGTTTGCTGCCGCATCCATCCCAATTGGACCCTCATGCCAGTTGACACCCCATATCCCAACCCGAGATAGGTGCGGTTGCGGTCAAATAGTTCAACAGTCTGCAACCCGCCAATATTTCTTTCTCCATTGATGAAGATTTCATTGTAGAATGCAAGGTAGTACACGTTTTTGGCCAACTCCATGCCGTTTATTGGCACATTGATAAACAAGTTGTAGCGGAATCGTGTACGAAGGTCCTGGTCTTCAACCCAGCGCTGCTCATACCTAAACCGATGTGTCAACAGAAACCTTTCGCCAACCTTACCCGGAACCAAGGCCTCCTGATACATTCTGTTTTCGCCGAAGGTCTTGTTGCTTTCGCCAAATGCGCCAGTGGTGATATTGGCATAGCCCAGGGTGAACAGGATGTTTGCGTTTTCAGGCTTATATGTGAGGCCTGTTCGCAACAAGATTTGCTCCATATCGGGTCCTGCATCCCAGAGGCGGAATTGATAATCGCCTTGTATGCCAAACCTCGAGTTTTCGAACGACTTATTGACGAAGTACATATACCATGCGCCGAACTGCGATTCGTCAAACTCGTCCTGGGCGCATGAGAGAAAGGGCAAAAATATACCTGCAAAAAGAAAAATATTTTTTCTCATTGATTGATTTTTTTGTCCTGGTAAAAGTACTGCACAAGTACCCGCCCAATCAGTCTGGAGACGACGGGATTATGATTAATTATTGTTTTTTACAATGATTTGGAGCCTTCTATTTCTCCCGTGATGCCTGCCAGGATGCTTGGGTTGAGTATATGCTCGGCGGCACCCTTATATGCAGGGAGAATTCCTGAAGATTCCTATTTCGCAACCCGCACCGGAGGGTTTACAACCCTGCGGCACCCGCAATACAAAATTTGCATTTTTGCGGCATCACCGTTGAGTTTAGCTTCGCTGAGATCGCTCCTTCCTGCCCGCCGTAAAGCAGGGCGGGCGTCGCCAAGTTAACTTCGCTGAGAACGCTCCTGCGTCGCTTAGTAACAACCCTAAGGAATCATACACTTCATTTGCTTTGCGGCGGTATGAAAAAATCTTCCAAACGTCCGCTCTTCCTCGTAATGCGCTAAATGGTTTAATTATACGCAGGGAGTCTCCCTGGCGATTCCTACTTCGCCACCATCAACTTACGCACAATGCGCTGATTGCCAATGGTGATTCCGTACTGGTATACACCAGCAGCATAGCGGCTCATATCGAATGTGATGGGCTCTTGCTTGCCCGCAGGGCGGTCGCCGAGGTCTTTGGTGAAAACGGTTCGACCGGTATTGTCAGAAACGGAAAACTGCACATTATTAGCTGGCTTGATCAGCTCCCAATCTACCATGGTAAATCCATTGACGGGGTTCGGGTAGTTTTGGCCCATTTCGAAGTCCAGCATTTGAACAGCCGGAGATGTATTCAGCGCTTGATCTCCTACGATGAAGCGCACCATAGGACTTGCTTCAACCGTGTACCATCCTTGTCCAATGAGGGACTCATCACCAAAAATACGCATCATGGATGCATACGGATTGAGATCAAATCGCCCCGGGATAAAAACATATGGAAGTTCTCCCTCAGGCAATTCCGGGACGAAAAGCTCTGCATGATACACTTCATTCAAATCAATTCCTATAGGTTGATGCAGCGCGTAGTTGATATAGATAGGCTGGGAATTGTTTACGGTCACACTCGCTTCATCAATGACAAACTGCAAGTCCGTCAGTCCGAAAATTGCCGTGCCTGGATTCGTTGGACTTTCCGCTTTCAAAACGGAAGCGCGTCTCACGTTTGGATAAACACTCTTCCCAACCATATTTTGAAGCGCCAGGGTAAGGTTAGGAAGAACCGTTTGGTTGGGCAAAATCACAAACTGAATATGGGTGATGGCTGCCGAGTCTTGAAAAGCAATTCTGTTGGCCAGAATGGTGTTGTGAATATTTGTAAACCAGCCTGTAACGGTAGGAGCGCCAATATCGTGGCTATAAAGGTCTTGATTAATCCGAAATAGTTTGCCTGCCACCGTGTTATTGCTCGGGTTGTCATCCTCTTCGTCGGCCGATACCGCGTAATTGACGGCATATAGTCCATTACTAAAGTCTCCGCCAAGTTCTGCTTCGATGTCTATTTCAAAGTCTATCTGTACTTCCTCAAGGGGTGCAAGGCTCACATCTCCAGGCGATGAGAAACTATACAAATTGCCAGTGGGGCTGAAAAGGTTGGCGGTAAGCGTAACTCCGGTTTGGGTATCCGCGCCATTGTTAATCACATATCCTACCACATGAAGACTCATTTGGTCTTTGGGAATCAAACCATATTCGAAGCCACGCACCATTTCCAGATCGTTAACCGCTGCTGCAAATGTGGTTGCACTCACAGGAGGAGCTGCATTGGCTATGCCTTCTTCATAGGCTATGGACCAATTGTTACGGTATGCCGCAGTGAGGCTCAGGTCATTTTCTAATGGCGGCGACAGTACCACGTCATCGATGGCCCAAAACCAACCCCAATTGGCTTCATAGCCAAAACCAATGTAAACTGTAGGCTGGCCTGCTATGTATTCTGAAACGTTGAATGTAACCTGCTCAGGATTGGCAGTGCTGGCATCTTCGCTAAGGGTGGTGTTAATTGGTACCCTTGTCCAGACCGTTCCGTTGAGGCTGTATTCAAAATAATAAGTAGTAAGATAGTTTCTGGACACCTGCAAAAAGCTGATAATTAAATTGCTCTCACCCGATAAGTTCATAGGCGAAACTGTCCGGATACTCGCATCCTGAAAACTGTCCTCCCCTGCACTCGCAGTGTCTCCAAGTACCATGGCAAAACCATTGGCAGCCCCCGGAAGTTCAAGTGGATTTAAAGCCGAAATTGGCGAAACATCGGGCGTATTGATGATTTGCCAGCCAAGCGGGTAAGGCATGCTCTGGTCTACCATCATCCAAACACCCGGATCAGAAAAATCACTTTCGAACAGCGAAGTGCTCCTCGCGGGATTTATACCTTGGTTGAAAGTGGGTGTGATGTGCTCTTCTGCGTACTGAATGCTGAGGTGGCGCTTGTGCTTGCTGCCATCATGTATTGATTGGGTCGCCGATTGAGCGAAAATGCTGCCTGCGAAGGCCAGCATGCCGAACGTGAAAAAGGTTTTTAACATAAGGATTGGTTTTGGTTAGCATAAACTTGACCAAATATAGGCAAAGTTTGGGCTCCGCAGCATTTACCTTCGCTGAGATTGCTCCCCGCTTGTGCAGTTGGGCATAGCTTTCGGCCCACACATTTTCGAGCGGGCCGCGAAGCAGGGCGGGCGTCGCCCCGCACCGCAGGGTTTGCAACCCTGCGGCACCCGCAGTATAGAATTTGCATTTTTGCGGCATGCCAGCTAAGTTACCTTCGCTGACAACCCTCCTTCCTGCCCGCCGCGAAGCAGGGCGGGTGTCACTTACTCACAACCCCACGAAATCATACATTTCATTAGCTTTGCGGCGGTATGAAAAAATCTTCCAAACGT
>DAIRDH010000130.1:3768-5032 GCA_036796255.1 Cryomorphaceae bacterium | reverse complement strand
TTCAGCGTAAACACCCGCGACACATTGAAACCGAAGTGGATGTCACCCTGGCCCCACTGCCCCGTGGTTTCGGTAATGAAACCTTTGTCGATCATGGCGGTGGAGTTGGTAAAGTGCAGCTGAAATACGTGTCCACCGGTTTCAATATCCACGCCAATGGAGAGGGAGTTGTGGTAAATGGGCTCCAGCTGGTCGGGCAGCACATAGTAATACTCAAAGGTCAGGGCCATGCGGTTGGTAATCTTCTGCCTGCCACCTATACCCATGGCCAGCACGCTGTTGGCCACATCAGCTGTAGGCACCAGGTTGCGGTGCACGAGTGTGGGCATCAGCATCACGCTGGTAGCGTTGCTGAATTTGCGGCCCAGCAGCACTTGGTGGGTGTAGTAGAGGCGCGAGCTGAAATAGTTGTCCCGCTCCGGCTCAGCCCAACGCAGCATATTGATGGCCATGCTGCTATGGAGGCTAATCGACAGAGGTACGTTGCGGCTGCCGGAGCTTTGGCGCAAAATGCGGTATTTCACAAACCCATCGATCGCCTTTTGCCAGGTGCTGCGGCCTATGCCCACCATCAGGTTGTCGGTGATGCCGTAATCAAGCCCCAGCCGGATGCTGGCCTGGTCGAGGCCGAAAAGTTCATAAGCGCCTGTATTGAGCATGCCGAAGCGGTGGGAAATTTTGAAATCAAGCACGCCCTCTGCCACATTTTCAATGCTTTGAGAGTTGATAATGCGCGTGGTTTTGAAGCTCGCTGTGGCATAATTCACCACCTCCTCCTCCCCGAGCAAGTCGAGCAAACTTCCTTCATCTTCCTGTGCCATGAGCGTTGTGCTCACACTCCCCAGGAACGCCGCCAGCCAAAACCATTTTCTCATCTTTTCAGTGCTTCCAATGCTACATCAACGCTCACTTCAAGCTCTTTGGCAATCTTGTCGCGCACCACAGCGGGTATTTCAATGTCGTAATCTTCAGGGCTTACCATAAACTTGCTCGATGCCATTACCTTACCATCTTTTGCTTCGAGGGTGCCGGGCGCTGACACTTGCCTGGTCACGCCGTGTATGGTCAGGTCGCCGGTCACGTTTACTTCGTGCTTGCCATCTTTGCTCAAATCGAGCCCGTTCGCCCCGGCGATGCTGCCTTTGAAGCTGGCTTTGGGAAATTTGTCGGATTCTACATAGTTCTCATTGAAGTGCTCTTGCATCAGGGCTTTTTTGAAGTTGAATGACTTCATCAGTAGAGAGAATTCCAATTGTCCGCTGGC
>DAIRDH010000130.1:1926-3668 GCA_036796255.1 Cryomorphaceae bacterium | reverse complement strand
CTTTTTTGAAGTTGAATGACTTCATCAGTAGAGAGAATTCCAATTGTCCGCTGGCGGCATCAAGCACCGCCGTCACATTGAAATTCTCAGCTTTTATATCCTCCACAGGAGTAGTGGAAAAGAAAACGATGGTGCCGTTGCGGGTGAAATACTTGTCTTGCGCCTTTGCGGCAAATGTGCTTAGCATCATGCCAAGTGCGAGAAACAGGGTAGTAGCTTTCATGTGTTTGTATTTTGTTTAGTTCGTAGAAATAAGAATGCATCGGTCTAGCTCCACATCGCTGTTCATGCCAATGCAGAGGCCTTTGAGTTGCACGACATCGCCTTGACTTACCGTGGGCACTTCCGCTTCGCCGGGATCGAGGCGGCACTTCACCCCAAAGATGGGATCGTTGGCCGCAAGTATAAGCGTGGTACTGCCATCGCTGTTTTCCATCAGCTCGACCACAGGGCCCCTCACTTCGATGAGCTTCCCTTCGTAGAGCGCAAGTGCAGCCACCTCGTCATTGGCGAATTCGTCAAAGAGTACTTCGCTGCTCAGGCTGAAGGCCGGGGCATCGCTGGAAAAGGAGGCCACAGGCTTTTGAAAAAGATAGTAGCCGATGGCAGCGCCAATAAGCGCGAGAACAAGTACAGATATGCCGATTTTTTTGACCATGTTTTCAGTTTTATTGGGGTGCGCCGGCGAGTATCCAAGCCTCAAGTGCCAGCCTGTCACATTCACTCAGGGGCTGTGTGGGGGGCATGGTGCGCTGTACTACAGCGCGCTCCATGAGGCGGCCATTGTCGGCAATGGCTTTTACCTGGGGGTAGGTTTCCAGAAAGAGGCCTGCTGCAGGCGACAAGCCACCATGGCATCCCTGTGTGGCGCAATTGGCCGCTGTGATGGCTCCTATGCTGTTGGTGAAAGTGGGAGGAATGGTGTCACAGCCGGATACAGGGCCATAGATTTCATCCTCTACGTCGTAGTAGCAACGCTGCATGCTTGCTGTCAGCAAGCACAGGCCGGCCATAATGCCGATCCATTTGAAGGGTTTATTCGGGCGCTCCATTCTCAATCCAGATTCTGATAAGGTCTATTTCGCAGTCGGGCAGCTGCGCACTGTTATATGGCATGGGGGTGGCGGTGCCGGTATGCTGCACTGCGTCGAGCAAGGTGCCAAAGAGGGCTTCACTGCTTACCTGCCCGTAATTGGTGAGGCTAATGCCACCTTGCGGACTGCTTCCGGAGTGGCAGCCCTGGCACTTGGCGCTGATGATGGGTTCAATGCTCATGGCATAGGTTACGTTGGTCGTATCGCAATCGGCTGCGCAGGCATTGTTGAGCGCACCTTGCATGATCCAGGTGGCAATCATATTGATTTCCGCGGCGCTCAGCGCCTCGTATTCGGGGTAGGGTGGCATACGCTTGTAGAGGTCATCTTCCGTGATCACTTCAAAAAGGTCGCTACCGTCGAGGTCAAAAGGACGTACATCGCCCGTCTGCATGATGTTGTTATAGTCGGTTAGAATCACCCCATCCTGTGCACTTGCCGCATCATGACATCCCGATATGGCGCAATTGCTTACCAGAAAGGGCAAAATATCTTTTGTGAAATAAACGGTATCGGGATCGCAGGGGGGCAGGGTGCTGCCACCGGTACCTCCACCGCCACCATTGCCCCCGCCATCTGTGATGGGTGGCTCAATGGGGTCGTGCTTACAGGAGCTTACCACCCAAAGGAGGGCGGCAATCCAGGTAA
>DAIRDH010000130.1:0-1826 GCA_036796255.1 Cryomorphaceae bacterium | reverse complement strand
CTGAGCGGGGATGTCAACCCACCTCAAGCCACTTTCTAAAGTCAGGGGCCCTGCCAGCGCTCACGGTCAGCATCTCTTCATCGAGCTCAGGCGAGGCTTCCAGCAGCAGGCATAGGCGGCCCTTGCTTCGGCGCTCCATGCTGGTGATGGCATCTCTGCGCACAATGGCATTGCGGTTGATTTGAAAAAACATACCTGGATCCAATGCCTGCTCCACTTGCACCAGGCTCTCCTCCATGGGCAGATTTTTGCCGGAAGGCAGCATGGCAAAAGTGGCCTTCTCTATGCTGAAGTACACCGCCACGTCGCGCGCAGTGATGAGCTGCATCTTTTGGCCGTAGCGGATGAGCCATTGCTTTGGCAAGGACGTTGTGGCCGGTGTTTTCAAATCCGCACCGATCTGTGCATAATCCCTCGGGGGCAACTCGAGGCCTGTGCGCTCCTTCCATTTGGCCAGTGCCGCTTCTAAAGCTTCCCTGCGCACCGGCTTGAGCAGGTAGTCGATGGCGTGCGCTTCGAAGGCACGGATGGCGTATTGGTTGAAGGCCGTCGCGAAGATCACAGGCACCCGTGGTTTCGCTTCCGCAAAAAAGTGAAAGCACAAGCCATCGCTCAGCTCCACATCGCTGATGATGAGATCGGGAGCCGGATGGGCTTTTGCCCAGGCCACAGCATCTTCTGCTGAGTCGAGCACAGCCACCACCACTGCATCGGGCTCCAATTCCGACAGCAGGTGCTGCATGCGCTCGGCAGCCGGCTTTTCATCTTCGAGCAGGAGTATGCGTATCATGGCTTCAGGTTTTTGAGTAGGGGGAGGCGTACTTCAAAAAAGTCGGACGCATCCTGCACCACAACTTCTGCCTGACCCTGCATGCGGTAGCGGTCGGCAATATTGTTCAGGCCCGTACCGGTGCCAGCGGCTATTTCCCGTTTGGCCACCTTGTTGTTGCGCACCACGAGGGCCTCGTTTTCCACAAAAATGGCGAGATAAAGTGGCTCCTTCCCGGTGATGCGGTTGTGCTTCAAGGCATTTTCCGCAAGGAGTTGCAGCGAAAGTGCGGGAATGAGGAGGCCCATTTGGCGCTGTTCAATATTGATATCCAGCCTCAAAGCCTCACCAAAGCGCATTTGCTGCAAATAGACGTAATCGCCGAGCATGGTCAGCTCTTCTTCCAGGATATGCCATGCCCTGTTGTCTTGTTCCAGCACCTTTCGGTAAAAATCGGACAGGCGCTGCACATAATCGGCGGCGGCGCCGGGTTGGGTTTCCACCATGGCAAGCAGGGTGTTGAAGCTGTTGAACAGGAAATGAGGATTCACCTGGTCGCGCAGGTGTTGCAATTTGCCTTCCACTTCGCGCCTTTCGGCCAGGCGGCGCCTATTGAGTGTGTTGATCCTTAATCGAAAAGCGCCATAGACCATAAGTGCGACAAGCAGTAAGACCAAGGCAATGAACCACCAGCGCTGGTAGAGGGGTGCGGTGATGAAGAATTCCTGGCGCAAAGTCGCCGGCTCAGAGTACACTCCATCTCCTACATGTGCCCTCAGCAGAAAGGTGTATCGGCCCGGCCCAAGGCTGGAATACACCGCCCGCCGCTCGCTGGTGTGCTGCCAGTTGGCATCGGCGCCTTCAAGCTTGTAGCTGAAGCTCAAATCGTCAGGGGCCTGATGCCAGGCGGCATTGAAGTGAAAAGCAAGGCGCTTGCTCCCTGAGCCCAGGTCTTTTTGCGAAAGCATGTGGGGCATCAGGTCGACTTCCAATGAGGTGATAAATGGCTGAGGCGATACCACTTGCATGGCTGTCTGGTTGAAAATCAACACATCTT
>DAIRDH010000129.1:0-5100 GCA_036796255.1 Cryomorphaceae bacterium | reverse complement strand
AATTTCCCTAATTTTACCGCATGAAAGCTGAAATTATCACCATCGGTGACGAAATACTTATAGGGCAAACCGTTGACACCAATTCGGCATGGCTGGCCGAAAACCTCCATCCACTGGGCATCAAGGTGAACCGCATCGTGTCCATCAGCGATACCCGCCTCGCCATACGCGACGCTGTTGTAGACTCCTTCGGCCGGGCCGACATCATCCTCATGACCGGAGGCCTCGGCCCCACACAAGACGATATCACCAAAGAAACCCTGGCAGAGTTTTTTGATACCAGCCTCGAGCGCAATGAGGAAGTGCTGCTGGGCATCGAATCCTTCTTTCGCTCCCGCGGCAGGCCCGTGCTGGAGGTAAACCGCGCACAGGCCGATTTGCCGAAAGGCGCACGCATATTGAGCAATACACGCGGCACCGCCCAGGGCATGTGGTTTGAAAAAGACGGAAAAGTGCTGATATCCATGCCAGGCGTGCCTTATGAAATGAAGGGCATCATGAACGATGGCGGCTTTGACATGCTGAAGCAAAAATTCCAAACCGACCACATCGTGCACCGCACTGTGCTCACCCTGGGCCTGGGCGAGAGCTTTCTCGCCGACCTGCTCAGCGACTGGGAGCGCAGCCTCCGCAATGAGGGCCTGGCGCTGGCCTACCTGCCCTCGCCGGGATTGGTGCGGCTCCGCATCAGCGGCAATGCAAGAAACAATGACCTCGCGCACATTGAAGAGCGCATACAGGAATATATCACAGAACTGGAGCGGCGCGTGCCCCAGCATGCTTTCGGTTATGAGAAGCAAACCATCGCTGAAGTAGTGGGCCATTTGCTGCAAAAGCGCGGTGAAAGCCTAAGCCTTGCCGAGAGCTGCACCGGTGGTTACATCGCCCATATGCTTACTTCCATCGCGGGCTCGTCTGAATATTTCAAAGGTGGCATGGTGGCTTACAGCAATGCCTCCAAGCAAAATCTTCTGGGAGTGCCTCAGGAACTGATAGATACCCACGGCGCCGTGAGCGAACAAGTGGTGCGCGCCATGGCCGAGGGTGCACGCGAGCGCTTTGATACCACCTATGCCATTGCCACATCGGGTGTGGCGGGCCCGGGCGGTGGCACCGAGGCAAAGCCCGTCGGTACGGTGTGGATGGCCATAGCCGGTTCCGAAAAAACGCTGGCTGAGCTCCACAATATGGGCCGAAGCAGGGGCGGAAACATCACGGTGTCAGGGCTTATGGCGCTGAATTGGCTGCGCAATGAAATTCTTTCAAAGCCGTTTGAATAATCGAAATATAATGCCGTAATTTGCACCCACTTTTTTACTACCCCTAATAGGAGAACAATGTCACGAGTTTGTCAGCTTACAGGAAAGAAAGTAATGGTTGGTAACAACGTTTCGCACTCAAACCGCAAAACCAAACGCCGCTTTTACCCAAACCTCATCAAAAAGAAATTTTACCTGGCCGGTACCGATGCGTGGGTTAACCTCACCATTTCTACTGCAGCCTTGCGCACCGTCAATAAAATTGGTATCGACGAAGCCTTAAAGCGCGCCAAAGAAAAAGGATACTACGCTGGTTAATTCCGGCTACAACAACGCACCACAATGGCAAAGAAAGGAAATAGAGTTCAGGTAATTATGGAGTGCACCGAGCACCGCGAGTCAGGTCAGCCCGGTACTTCGCGCTACATTACCAAAAAGAACAGGAAGAACACTTCCGAGCGTCTCGAATTGAAGAAATATAACCCCATCCTCAAGCGCATGACTGTGCACAGGGAGATAAAATAATTGAACCATGGCTAAGAAGACGGTAGCAACCCTACAGACCGGTTCCGGTAAGAACCACACCAAAGTGATCAAAATGGTGAAGTCACCGGTTACAGGTTCGTACTCATTTAAAGAAGAAATCGTCACCAACGACAAAGTAGGTGACTGGTTCAAAGACGGAAAATAATTCCGGCTTGCGATATTTTTAAGGCTTTTTCCGACCTTTGGAAAAGGCCTTTTTTCGTTTTAATCAACCACCATGGGAATCCTGAACTTCTTTTCGCGCGACAAAAAAGAGAAACTCGACGCCGGGCTTGAGAAAACCAAAACCAGCGTATTTGGCAAGCTCAGCAAAGCAATTGCCGGCAAGTCGAAAGTGGACGATGAAGTGCTCGACAGCCTCGAAGAAATTCTCATATCCTCTGATGTCGGCGTCAATACCACCATCCGTATCATTGAGCGCATCGAAGCCCGCGTTGCCAAAGACAAGTACCTCGGTACCGACGAACTCAACAGGATATTGAAAGAAGAGATCGCCGGCCTGCTCGACGAGAGCAACTCAGGCGATGCCACCGAATTCACCATACCCGCCGGCCACAAGCCTTACGTGATCATGGTGGTGGGTGTGAATGGCGTGGGCAAAACCACCACCATCGGCAAGCTCGCCTACCAGTTCAAGAAAGCGGGCAAGAAGGTAATGCTCGGTGCAGCCGATACCTTCCGCGCTGCCGCAGTCGACCAGCTGCGCATATGGTCTGAGCGGGCCGAAGTGCCCATTGTTCAGCAGGGTATGGGTGCCGATCCGGCTTCGGTGGCTTTCGATACGCTGCAGTCGGCGGTGAAGCAGGATGTGGATGTGGTGCTCATCGATACCGCAGGCCGCCTGCACAACAAGGTGAACCTGATGAACGAGTTGACCAAAATACGCCGCGTCATGGACAAGGTGGTCGACGGAGCCCCACACGAAGTACTGCTTGTGCTCGATGGCTCTACCGGCCAAAATGCGGTGGAGCAGGCCAGGCAGTTTACCAAAGCCACAGAGGTTACCGCGCTTGCGCTTACGAAAATAGACGGCACAGCCAAAGGCGGCGTCGTGATTGGCATTTCAGATGAGTTTAAAATACCCGTGAAGTACATTGGGGTAGGTGAGGGGATGGAGCACTTGCAAGTGTTCAACAAGCACGAGTTTGTAGATTCCCTATTTAGCAAGGAAAAGGTATGAAAACGAAGACATTAAAGAAGAACAAGGTAAATGTAATCACCTTGGGCTGCTCCAAGAATATTTACGACAGTGAAGTGATGATGGCCCAACTCAAGGCAAATAAATACGACGTGGTGCACGAAAGTGACAGCGGCGATGCCGGAATTGTCATCATAAACACCTGCGGATTTATTGAGAACGCCAAGCAGGAGAGCATTGACACCATCCTGCAGTGGGCCGATGCCAAAGAGCGCGGACTTGTGGAAAAAGTATACGTAACAGGTTGCCTCAGCGAGCGCTACAAGCCCGATCTGGAGAAAGAAATTCCCGATGTGGACGCCTATTTCGGCACCCGCGACCTGCCCCGCCTGCTCAAAACCCTCAAAGCCGATTACAAGCACGAACTCGTGGGCGAGCGCCTGCTCACCACGCCAGTGCATTACGCCTATTTCAAAATCGCCGAGGGATGCGACCGTCCCTGCAGTTTCTGCGCCATACCCCTCATGCGGGGCAAGCACCTGAGCACGCCCATCGAAGTACTGGTAGAGCGCGCTAAGGGCCTTGCGGCAAAAGGAACCAAAGAGCTCATTCTCATTGCCCAGGACCTGACCTATTACGGACTCGACCTCTACAAAAAGCGCGAGCTTGCGCGCCTCCTCGAGAAATTGTCAGAGGTAGAAGGCATAGACTGGATTCGCCTGCATTACGCATTTCCGAGTGGCTTCCCCATGGACGTGCTAGATGTGATGCGCGAACGCGACAACATTTGCAACTACCTCGACATACCGCTGCAGCACGCCAGCACGCGTATGCTCAAAGCCATGCGCCGCGGCATCACGAGAGAGAAAACCACCGAACTCATCCACAACATCCGCGAGCGCGTGCCCGGCATTGCGGTGCGCACCACACTCATATCTGGCTATCCCGGCGAGAGCGAAAGCGACCAGCAGGAAATGCTCGACTGGGTACAGGAAATGCGCTTTGACCGCCTTGGAGTCTTCACTTACAGCCACGAGGAAGACACCCACGCCTTTAAGTTTGACGACGACGTGCCCGCTGAAGTCAAAACAGCCCGCGCAGAGGCCATCATGGAAGTGCAGTCGGGCATTTCGCACGAGGTGAACCAATCTAAAGTTGGCAAACAGCTCAAGGTGATGATCGACAGGGTAGAGGGCGGAACCTACATCGGCCGCACCGAAGCCGATTCGCCCGAGGTCGACAATGAAGTGATCATCCCCAAGGAATCGGGATATGCGCGCATAGGCGATTTTGCGGAAGTGACCATCACCGAAGCCGATCCTTATGATTTGCACGGCAAGTTGGTAAGTTAAAGCACGAAACGTACCGAGATTGCGTTTGAATACGTAGCTTAATTGCCTCAAACCTTTGTTGGCCCCTCTTGACCTGAACCCCCGGGTGGTGTTTGCGTAAGTAATGGGCTTGTGCAAATACACAACACGCAGCAGTGAGTAAATTGCGCTTTTTTGAACCCTATTATGCCAAGTTAGGTCTGCCACCCAACTCTGACGACGCTGCCATAAAATCTGCTTACCGCCGTCTCGCAAAGTTGTACCACCCCGACCGGAGTGGTGATCCCGACACCCGCGAAAAATTCATCGAGGTGAACCAGGCCTATGAACTGCTGCTCAAGCGCGAAGAGTACATCCGCGAAGCCTGGCGCCGCTACCAAAACAAGACCTCTGACCTGCGCAAAGTGCACATGGCCCAGGATGCCCGCGCCCGCGCCAGCCGCCACGCCGACATGCCTTTTGAAAAGTTTGCACGCTCGCCCATTTACCGCACCGCCGCCGTGGTAAACAGTGTATTCGATTATGTGGCTGTGCTCACCGGATTTGTGATGATCCTTGCCCCGGTATTCGGTTATTTCTCTGAAATGAGTCGCGTTACCATCAAAGGCGACACCCCCGAATTTCACGCCATACCCATGCTTATTGGATTCAGCTTCCTCTATGGGGTATGGTACTTCAAGCGAACTGTGTGATGTGCATGGTGCTTTGGGACCAGGCTGGGAAACGGGGCTGGGGAGCTTAAGTCTATACTGGTTAGAACGCGGATGCTTGCATGCTGCTTTAGCGGTAGGACGCGCCTGCCTTTGCCGCTGTAGCAATAAGCAAG
>DAIRDH010000128.1:2479-5474 GCA_036796255.1 Cryomorphaceae bacterium | reverse complement strand
CTGAACACCCTCCTGCATCTGCTCTTAACCAGCATGGTCTTAATGACCGGAGGCGCTGCCATTTTAAGTCCGGCCCAACTGCACGTTCCAGTCAAAACCAGCCTGGCAAGTCCTTCTGCAAGAGACCCCAAACCGGAATACGTCTTCGATGTGCTCACCCTCCCGCTCAAGCGCGCCGGCAACCTGCTCCTCGTAGAAGCAAAGGTGGACTCGGTGATAGGCGATTTCATTTTCGACACGGGAGCAGCCACTTTGGTGCTCAATAAGATGTACTTTCCATCTGCCCGAAAAGTATCCTCGGCCCGGGCGAGCGGAGTAACAGGCGCCATTGGCTACCAGCAGGAAGTGGAAGTGGGAGAGCTGCGCATCAAAGGACTCTCTTACAAAGATTTCAACGCGGATGCAATCGACTTAAGCCACCTTGAAAATATCCGCGGAAGACAAATTATGGGCCTGCTTGGCTTGAACCTCTTCACCGATTTCGAGGTGGAAATAGATTTGCAGCAAGGCGTACTCCGGCTCATCCGCTGCGATAAAAAAGGTGAACCTGCGCTGGCCCCGCGCAGTACGTGCAGCCTTATTGGCAAAATGCAATTTGCCGGCACAGGCGCCTTCGCAAGGGTTTATGTGGCTGAGAAGCCGCTATTCTTGTGCATCGACACAGGCGCTGAAATCAACGTGCTCGACAACCGATGCAACAAAAAAGTTCTGGAACAACTTAAAATCACCGGACGCAGCAGCATGGCGGGCAGCGGAAGTCAGCGCACTGAAATTTTCTACGGAGCGCTGTCGGGCATGCGCGTTGGGGAGCTGCAACTGGCCCCCATGCAAACCGCCCTGATGCGCCTGGACCACATGAGCGAACTATACGGCACCCAAGTGGATGGCATGCTGGGCTATGAGTTTTTGAAGCAGGGCGTGCTGCGGCTCAATTTTCCGAAAGGAGAACTGCGTATGTGTTTAATCGATAACTTGGACATGAAATGAGAATTGGCATACTGATCAAGTTTGTGATAATCCTGGGTCTGCAGCTCTGGCAGAGCAGCTCTGCCATGGCGCAGGCTCCGGAGGTGTGCACCATCGATGGCGACAGCATCACCATCCGCATTGAGCGCGCATGGAGCCCCGAGGAGCGCACAAAGCACCTCGATCCCTTCGGGCTCGATGCCGCATTTGTGAAGCGGGCCCTCGCCCTTGCCCAAGCCGATACGCTCAGCGATGCGGAGGGTTTTGTGTGGCAGGTGTACCTTACGGGAAAGGGGGTGGTGGAGCTCCGCCGCTCCATGCAACAAGCATCGGAAGGTATGCGCCCGGGCGACCACTTGACCAATCCCGATGTGGGCCCAGAAAACTTCTTCAGCGGAGCGGGCTACGTAGACCAAAGCCAGGTGCTGTATGGCCGCAACAAATTCAAAGGCCCTGAGCCGGTGCAGCGTGAGGATGGCAAGGTAACTTTTGTCCTGAACAATTTCAAAGATGCCAAAGAAGTGGTGCTCAGCGGATCCTTCAACAACTGGCGCACCTCTGAGCTGTATATGAAGCGCAATGCCCAGGGAGCATGGGAGCTTAGTATTCCGCTGCCGCCCGGCAAGTACCTGTACAAATTTATTGTGGATGGCTACTGGAAACAGGATCCACGCAATGAGCTCAAAGAGCACGACGGTTGGAATGGCCACAATTCTGTGCTTTTCGTCTACAACCAACGCTTCTACCTGCCCGGCCATGTCAAAGCAAAGAACGTAGTGCTCGCCGCAAGCTTTAATGGCTGGCATATCAAGGAGCTCCGCATGCAGCGTGAAGGTGAGGGCTGGTCCACCCGCATTTACCTCAGGGAGGGCAGCCATGCCTACAAATTTCTGGTCGATGGCAAGTACTTCACCGACCCCCTCAATGCCGACAAGCGTCCTGACGGCTATGGCGACTTCAACTCCTTCCTTTCATTGGGCCGGGCCTACAGGTTTTACCTGTCAGGATTTGAAAATGCGGAGCAGGTGATCCTCAGCGGCACCTTCAACCAATGGAGCGAATCAGAACTGCCCATGACCAAAACCAAATCGGGCTGGGAGCTCTACTACGCAGTGGCCGACGGCAATTACGAGTACAAATTCATTGTAGACGGCACCTGGCATGAGGACGTGTTCAACCCCTATTTCATCGAACACGGCGATTACAAAAACAGCTTTGTGTCCATTGGCACCAACCACATTTTCAGCACCGACAAGTTTCCCAATGCCAAAGAAGTGGTGGTGACCGGCAATTTTACCGGCTGGAGCGAGACCAACAACCGCATGCTCCGCCGCGACGGGGCTTGGATATTTCCCTTGCACCTCAGCCCGGGCAAGTACATTTACAGGTTCAGGGTAGATGGCGCCTGGACCACCGACCCCGACAACCCGCTCAAGGAAGACAATGGCTTGGGGGAATATAATTCGGTGATTTGGGTGATTCCTGGGGGGTGAAAGTAAATTAAGATTGATAATCGCACAACAGGATGGGCAATTCGGCAATATATTGCTCATCCTGTTGTGCGATTGTGTTCTGTGATCGCAAAAACAGACCTACAAAAGCCCTGAAAACAAAGGTCGCGGTGATGGTCTCGGGAGCGCTGTGCCTTGACGAGAGAGAATATTTGTCTTGATTCCGGAGGGGTGATTTATGTGATTGTTTTCTCATTGTAGTTCCGTTCGAACACCGTTTCTAATCGGCCGAAAGACCCCTCCCATCGACCAGTAAAAGTTCAGTTCTTGACATTATCAAATGGTTAATTTCCAGATTTAACATCTATCTGTGGTCAATATGCTTATATTGCAGGGCCTATGAGCCTGTGCCAGTATATCCGTCCCTCCTTTTTAACAAAAGTACTGGCAGTGCTTACGATTTGTGCGTTTTCTGCTTCCGCAAAAGCACAATTCACATTACTCAGTGATCATACATTCGACAGCAGGCAAATTCTGTTGATCGATCCCGCGCATGACATAATGATTACGCGGAGTAC
>DAIRDH010000128.1:0-2379 GCA_036796255.1 Cryomorphaceae bacterium | reverse complement strand
AGAAAGGAAACCTGGTACAGCGCGCCTGATTACATGGTGCTCAATATGCTCACCGGAGCTTCAACCAGTGTTGCCGATCCACAAGGTGAAATCAATTTCGTGCCCAGCGAGTGGTATCAGCATATTGCCATGGACGGTGAGTATGCCGTACTCACGGTAAACGCACAGGTGCCTTTTTATCTCCATTTTGAGGACGGCCGAGAAGCCGTAGTCCGCATCCACCTGCCAAGCGCCACAGGTCAATTTTGGCTTGCCAATTACAGCCATCAAAACAGGCGTTTTCAAAATCCCATCATGCATTCGCAAAATGGTTTGCTCGTCTTCGGCGATTTTGACAATACGGGTATAGAACCCTATTTGCTTACGCAAACAGGCCCCGAACTCATTGCAGATATTCACAAAGGAAAAGCCCGCAGTGTGGACATCCGACCCAGCCATTTTCCCGCTTCACACAACTACCGAGAGTTTTCAGGAGCGGAGCACAGTGGTGTAGTATACTTTGTGGCCAACCATCCCCTTTCCGGAAGGGAAATTTGGAAAAGCGATGGAAGCACCGAAGGCACCAAACTGTACGCTGAGTTTCATGCAGGTGCCAAAGGAATAGATGAACACTACTTTGTTCCATCCACTGATGAGGGACTGTATGTGCTAGTTGGAGAAGAACTCAAGGAAATGCAGCTATACGCGCTGGACCTCTCATTTGCCGATGCAGCAGAGCTTGTTCCTGACACCTTGCACTGGCAGCGCAGTTTCGGACTTTATGATGCCAACTATCCTGAATCATATTACATCAGACGGTTCCACTCGAAGCCAAATATAGCGGCTGATGGATCAGTGGCCTGCCTCTATCAGGGCTACAATGAGAGGTATGCCTGGATAGCCCATGATGAGAATCAGTATATCCCTGAAAGGTTTGATTTGCCATATAGCACAGCCTCATGCATACTTCATATTCTGGAAGATGATGGCCGCTTGCGCAAAATGAAAAATCTGATTGCCGGCTCTGAAATAGTGCATCTGGCCCGACACCCGGAACACGGCCGTATGGTGATCGCAGCCCATCACCGACCACCAATTACCTACTTCGGTGACACCATCTTCAACCGCAATTCAGAGGGCACTTTCTTGTTCGGACTCGACAGTGATGGAGAATTGCTGTGGGACAAATGGCTGCCGGGTAAGGACATCAGCATTCGCGATATCGTGTACAAGGACGAGGGCATTTTTGTCCTTGGCTTTTTCAAGCGAATCTTAAATCTTGGGCCGCAAATTCCCCGACTCGAAACTCCAGATCAGATCGGATTTGTGGCGCGATATGATGAGACTGGTACGCCCAAGTGGAGCGCTCCACTCCCAGCTGAAAATGACAATTTCGGCCGAAATTCCGGGGCGATTCATATCCTGCACTATGATGAGTACAGCCAGAAGCTTATAGCGCTGGAAGGCGGTACAGGATATAATACTTCCGGCTCTTGCGCCTTCAGTGACTGGACGGTGCAGATGGCTGCCTATGAGATTGAAGCGGGTCAGCTGCTTTGGGAAAATCACTGGGAGGTCAGCGATCACATTCGGCCTGCAGGCATAGCTGCACTGCCCAATGGCGACCTATGGGTGAGCGGACATACCCGCGGTGATGTACACTGGGGCAATCTGGAGCTGTTGAAAACAAGCAATTTCATGAACTGCTCCTGGAATGGATTTCATGCCATTATGGACGTGGGCTCGGGAACACCAAAAAAGCTGTTTGCAGATGAGCCCGAGCTCGCAAAGATTGTTTATGACGTATGGCCGGGTAGCGGTGGTGTGTATGTAGCCTCTCTGGTATCGACACCAACTGATTTCATGCATGATCTTTCTGGTGCTGAAAGCAACTTTCACATACAGATCGATACGCGCAGCATAGATGGCAACTTGCAGGAAAGCAGTATTTTACAAACTCCCATAAAACGGTTTCGTTTCTATAGTGAAATGGTCGACCATAAAGTTGGCATTGCAGCTCATCCCACTGCTGGTATGTTTGTAAGCACCACCAACATGATACAAGGCATGGTCGGCAGTGATTTTGCGGTAAGCTCACAGCGTCACAATGAGCAATCGCTCCACATCATGCGCATGCCCATCATGGGCTTTGATCCGCGTTTTGAAGCGCAAATGTCGGAAGAGCACAAATCATACCTCGTATACCCCAACCCTGTGTACCACGATCAGGTTTATTTTCAACTTCATCATGACGATGACAATGGTTTCGACCGCGCCATGTTATACGACATCTCTGGAAGGCTGGTGCATGGGGAGGTGCTAAGTCAAGGCGTAAACCCACACAGCATCCATATACCGAGACACATCCACAACGGCATTTACGTATTGCGCCTCGAAGGG
>DAIRDH010000127.1:0-5589 GCA_036796255.1 Cryomorphaceae bacterium | reverse complement strand
CAGCCATGTAAGGTCGGTATTTGCGGAAGCGTAATCAGCTGATTGGAAAGCCGCCTTGCCCCTGATGAGGCGGGCCTGCTCAATGATACGGTCAGGTACATTGCCCAATTCAAGCACCTTGCTGGCATTGGCGCTGGCATCGGCATAGCGCTCAAGCTTATAATTGGAACGCATGGCACCCACCTCAGCCTCGAGCACGTTGCCGCTGAATGAAGCCGCGGAGCGCAAACGCATGTAATGTGCCAGGGCCTCCTCATACTCCCCGCGCTTGTACCGAATGGAGGCTGCCGCCAAAAGTGAGGGTTCCGTGAATTGACTCGTGGGTTGCTTGATCACAAAGTCATAATCGGCCAGGGCTTTTTCAAAATCATTGGCGCGGTGTTCGCAATCGCCACGGTAATAATGGGCGTTGACAATAAACAGCCCGTTGGGGTACTTGCGGATGTAATCGCCAAATGAAGTAATCGCCTCGCTGCACTTTCCATTGGCCACGAGATTCTCGGCAGCGCGGTAGCTCAGGCTGTCAATTTCGCTGGGCGACACGCTGTAATTGGGCACCGAGGCCAACCAGGCGCTGTAATCGTCGATCCGGCCAAGGTCGAGGTAAATGTTGCGCAGCACAGCGATGGCCTCTCTCGACTCCGAGTCGACGCCGTAATCTTTTACCACAAGCTTGTAACTGGCTATGGCAGCATCGTAATCGCTCTGCCGGTATTGCACGAGGCCGCGCTTGAGCAGGGCCTTCTTGCGGTAAGGAGAATCGGCGTGGGTGTTGATCACGGTGTTGAATGCCGTAAGGGCTTGTGGCAGCTGATTTTGCAAAAAGTAGCTGTCGCCCAGTTGGAATTGACCTACCGCCGCCAGCGATGTGGCCGGATAGTCTTTAAACAGCTTTTGAAGTTCGGCAATCTTCTGGTCAAAATCTTCCTTGTAGCCGTAACTCATCGCGATCTGGAAGCGGGCATAATCGCCTTCGGCTCCATTTAGCGCAAGCGCCTCGTTGTAATTCTTGATGGCGAGATCGTACTCTTTCCGCACAAGATGCAAATCGCCAATGCGCAGCAGCGCATCGTGTTTGCGGCGCTTTTCGACACCAGGCGAGGCGGTAAATTTGCGGAAAGCATCAAGCGAAGCGCCGTAATTGCCCAGCTTGAAATGGCAGTAACCCGTGTTGTATTGGGCGTTTACATATTGCGGTGTGCCGTAAGCTGATGCCGCCGAAGCAAATGCATTGTAATTGCTCACCGCCTTCTCATACTCGGCTTTGCGGTAGTACAAATCGCCCTTCCAGTAGCGCGACAATGCGCTGAGTTTCGGATCTTCACCGTACTTGATGGCAGTATCGAAAAAAGTGAGCGCTTCGTCATTCTTAGAATCGCGCATCAGTTGAGTGGCATGGTTATAAGCGGCCTTTTGGTAATTTTCACGCTCCGCAACCCCTTTCGTTTTCATGTTGTCGATGGCCGACATCGCTGCGGGGTAGTTCTTGGTGGCGAGGTGAACCTTGAGCAAAAATGCATAAGCATCATCCTTGCGCGGCGAGTTGGGATATGCCTGCAGGTACTTGTCAAATGCCTGAATGGCTTCGTGAAATGGGTCAAAGGAAAGCTCGTAAGCCAGCTTGGCGTAGTTGAAAAGGGCATCTTCCGTAATCTCCCGGTCGTGGTCCATTTGCGAGGCAGCGCGAAAGGCATTCTGTGCATACTTCTTCTCACCAAGCTGCAAGTAGGCGTCGGCCATTTGGTAGGTCGCTATTTGCACCAATTCGGCATCTTCGGCTTTGGAAGCTGTCGCAAAATGGGTGATCGACTCCTTGTGCTTTCCCGTGCGGTAGTAAGCATAGGCCATCTGGTAAGCATCGGCGGGCTCGGGATTGTAGTTGCGCGCCATAAACAGCTCAAGGTAAGGCACCGCATTAACGTAATCTTGTTTTTGGTAGTAGGCATTGCCCACGAGGTGCGCCAATTCTTCCTTGCGCTTGGTCGAGGTGTCGTCAAGCAAGGGCACGGCGTATTCAATCAGCTCATCATACTTTTCCTGAAAGTGATAAATCTGCGCGATGTAATAGGGCACCACTGCAGCAAAATTCTCGTCTTCTCCGGCTTTGCGCAATGATTTGAGTGCAGTTTGGTAATTGCCTTCCGTGTAGGCAATGTGGCCGTAGTAGTAATTCACGGGCCCGCTGTAGGGACCTTCTTTATCCACCAGCGGGAAAAACGACTCTCGTGCGGCCACCATGTCGCCCAGCTCAAAGGCTGAAAAACCTTTCTTGAAGCGCACCTCATCCTGGGTCTCTTCATCATAATCCCTTAGGTTGAGCTGATTGAAATACCTAATAGCGTCCTCATAATCGCGGCGGTTGAAGCTGTAGCGGCCCAGTTCGAGCATAGCGGGACGGTACCAGATGCTCTCTGGATGGTCCAGCACAAATTCCTGCATCAGGAATTTGGCATCTTTGTGAAACAGCTCCATGGCACAACTCGCCTGGTAGTAACTGGCGTTCACATAAAGCTCGCGCGAGCTGGGCTCCTGCGCGCCAAGATATTCGGTAAACATTTTTCTGGCAGATTCATACTGCCCGTAATTCATCAGATCGACCGCCTCGTAGTAGGCCAGATTGTCGTCGCGAAACACTTCGGGTTGCTGGGCAAAGAGCCCGCCTGACATTGAGGAAATCAGCAAAACAAGAATTGCTCGAAAAAGGGCTTTTGGCATGGATGGAATCCGCTTTGTTAAATCAGGTAAATGTACACTGTCGCCAAAGCCCTCTCCGGCTTAATTGCTCAAAGTTTTGCACGCGAACATGTGAAGAGTAGAGGGCCTTGCAGGTGCCGGTAACGGCTTCAAAACGGCAAGTGTCCGTCAAAATTATCTTAGCTTAGCGCAAAATTTCGCTCATGGCCCTCGACACCATCGTTGAACTCAAAGATTCTGCCATATACCAGGACGACCACCTCGTGCTGAAGTCTGTGAATGTGCACATCAACAAAGGTGACTTTGTGTACCTTATCGGCAAAACAGGCAGTGGCAAGAGCAGCCTGCTCAAAACATTCTACGGTGAGCTGCCACTTCGCGAAGGACAGGGAAGCGTGGCGGGATTTGACCTCACCAAGCTCAAGCGCAAGCAGGTGCCCTTTTTGCGGCGCAAGCTGGGTATTGTATTTCAAGACTTTGAGTTGCTTGGCGACCGCAATATCAACGAAAACCTCCTCTTCGTGCTGCGCGCCACCGGCTGGAAAAACAAGCGCGAAATGGCCGAACGCATGCAGGAAGTGCTCGAAAAAGTAGGTCTTGGCACCAAAGGATACAAAATGCCCCACGAACTTTCGGGCGGTGAACAGCAGCGCGTTGCAGTAGCAAGGGCCTTGCTCAACGATCCCGACCTTATCCTCGCCGACGAGCCCACCGGCAACCTCGACCCGGCCACCACTGAAGAGATTTTGGGATTGCTTCACAACATCAGCAAAAACGGACGCGCAGTGATCATGGCCACCCACGACTATGTGCACATGAAAAAATACTCCTCGCATGTGATACGCTGCGAAAACAGCACGTTGAGTACCGAATAGCCTTGTATTCCATCCTCATACCTGTATTCAACCGCGATGTAACCGAGCTGGCTGCATCGCTTAGCAATGCCCTCATGGCCATGGACGGCTCCCGGGGCGAAATCATTTTTGCAGAAGATGGCAGCACCGAATTTCTCGAAATCAACAGCCAAATTGCCCTAATTCCCGGGGTGCTATACCATGCCTTTCCGGAAAATGTGGGCCGCGCAGCCATCCGCAACAAGCTGGCTGCGATGGGCTCAGGCGAGCAGCTCATCTTCCTCGACTGCGACGTAGCCCTGCCCGATGGCAATTTCCTGAAGCGCTACAGCAAGTATACGCAATACGATGTGGTATGCGGTGGCCACACCTATCCTTCAGTTTCCATAAAGGGTTCGCGTCTACACCACAACTACGGCAAAAGCCGCGAGTGCCTGCCCCTAAAAGAACGCCGCAACAAGCCATACAGCAGCTTCAAAACGAGCAACTTCATGGTCAAAAAAGCGCTTTTCGCAAAAGTACAATTTGACGAAAGCCTCAGCACCTACGGCCATGAGGATACTTTGTTTGGCTATGCCTTACGGCAAATGGAGGCCAGCATCATGCACATCAACAATCCGGTGGTGCATGTCGCTGTGGAGCCCGATGAAGTCTTTCTTTCAAAATCGAAGCAAGCCCTTGCCAATGCGCTCTACCTGGTGAAAATGGGCAAACTGCCCAAAGAAGAAATTCGCGCAGTGGAAACCTATTACCGCCTTAAAGACAGGGCTGCGGGACGGGCCATGCTTCAATGGCTGGTGAGGAGCGAAGATTTTCTCATCGAAAAATTGCTGCAACCAAAGCCCCGCTTGCGCAGCTTTGATTTTCTGAAATTGGCCTGGCTCCGACAGCTCGATCAGAAATGAGCTGAGCAGCAATAGCAGATCACGTATTTTCACTTTCGCAAAAGCTGCCCGATCGCCTGTAAAACTGGAGTGTACTCCAATTTCCAGTGAATGGTAGGCGCTAAGATTTGTGCGTTTTTGCGGTAACGCTCCATGGTCCCTGTGTCAGCCAGCATTTGCTGAATACAATCGGCGAGGTATTGAGGATCATGGCTTTCCGCGATGTTTCCTACTGCGTTTGTTTGCACAAAGTTGCGCACTTCGACCAGGTCGCTCACCAGCATGGGGATGCCGGCCGCAACGTAATCAAACACCTTGTTGGGCAGGCTGTAGCGGTAGTTGATGTTGGTGTCCTTGTCGAGGCTGAGGCCGAGGTCGGCAGCGGCGGTGTAGCGCATCATCTCAGCGTAGGGCATGCGCGGTTTGAAAATCACCCTGTCTTTCAAGTCAGGAGAGGCCGCCCTATGCCTGAGCGCGGGAATGGCATCCCCACTGCCGATGATGAGCAGCACCGCTCCCTGCGTAAGGGCCATGGCTTCGAGCAGCTCCTCAGCCCCGCGGTCTACGTTGATGCCACTGCCTTGCAAAATCAGCAAATGCACATCCTCCGGCAGGCCCAGCTCCGCGCGACTGGCAGGAGCGATTTCCACATTCACATCAGGTACGTTGCGCACCACATGCACCTGGGGCAGCGCATAGCGCTCTTGCAAAAGTCTTGCAATGGAATCATTGACAGTGAGGATGATTGAGGCGTGCTTGATGCATATTCGCTCGAGAAAGCTCCAGGTGTTTTTCACCCATTTGCGGCCCTGAATTTCGGGCACTTCCGTAAAAAATTCATGGCTGTCGTACACCAAAGGCTTGCCCCGTAACCAGGAGGCGAGCGCATTGGCAGGCAGGGTGTCAAGGTCATTCGCGTAAAACAAATCAACGCGGGCAAATAGCAAACGGAAAAACAGCCGCAGGTTGAGCTCCGCGTAAAAAGCTGCTTTTTTGTTGAAAGCCAGCTTAAACCGCTTTACCTGATATGGCCTTACGCAATCGGGACTGTCGGGCAGCTGGCGGCCAAGAAGCATCACCTCATAGCCCGCATCGTACATGGACTGGCATTGCTTACGCACCCGCTGGTCGGTGCTCAGGTCGTTGCTTACGGATAC
>DAIRDH010000126.1:0-5792 GCA_036796255.1 Cryomorphaceae bacterium | reverse complement strand
TCTTCGTCCTCGAAAGTAATCGGGAAGACAATTCCACCTGGAGTTACGGTTCCAGCACAGTCATTGCTCACCGTATGGGCAATTTGCGTACTTGTTACGAGTCCACCAGCAAAGGCGAATTTTACAGCAACCGTAAAAGTTGAACCTACTGTCTGTCCCGAAAACACACGGCTGAAGGCTTGTCCTCCGGCGTTATCCATTGGTACTTCTGCAAAGTTAGGATTGTAAGTCTGAGCGAATGCTACGAGTCCATCCTTGGGGTCGAGTAATTCAACCTCAAGCAATAAGTTGCCGCCGGTTAAGGTAAACTGGTAGGTAAATCCATCGGTAAATGTTCCTTCTGCGGCTTCGGTCCAGGTCCCTCCGCAGTTGTCGTTTTGGGCGTGTGCCCACGTCCCTCCCAAGCTCAAGAGCATTAGGAGTAAAAGTTTAATTGATTTCATTGTGTTTTGTTTTTAGATTTTAATTGGTAAGCGTAAAGTGGATTAGGTCTGAGGCATTCTCATGCGCTCTCCCTTTTTTGTGTTTGAGTAAAAAAGCGTTCCGAAACTCATGACAGTTCGAGTTTCGATTCATAAGTAAGCCCGTATCCGTAAGCGAACAGTGGGTCGTAGTTTGCATCTCCTTTCCGGAAATTTTCTCCCTCAGCCTTCTGCCAGGTGAAGGATAGCTTTCCTTGAAAGTCGTAATCGCCAAATAGCACATCGGCCACGCCATTGCCTTCGCTTCCCGGCAGCCAGGCGGCCACAAAGGCATCACTGGCTTCAAGTTCTTTGTTGATAATGAGCGGCCGCCCGCTCACCAATACCACCACGGCTGGAATGCCCTGTTCGGTGATGTTCTTGATGGCTTGCAAATCTTCAGGGTGCAGCGTATTCAGCTCGAGTGAAGCGCCATAAGGATGCAGCACCTTCATCAGGCCCCTGATCATCGATCCCATTTCAACAATGGTGTGGTCGCCCTGGCGTATGTCGCCCATGCCTTCCGCATAAGGCGTTTCACCAATCACCACAATGCCCACATCGTGTTTGGTCTTGTCGGCTTTGTTGCCCTTGGGGTTCAGCTGGGCATTGGGTGCCATGGCGCGTATGCCATCCCATATGGTGGTACCGCCTTCGATTTTGCCTTTTTGCACGCCGGCATTCGAGCCGTAGCCGGAGGTGAGGGCACCTTCAAGGCTTTCGCCAATCACGTTTTTGTTGTCGCTTACCCCTTGCCATGCCACGGTAAAACCGCCGCATTGGTGTCCGCAGTCGTTGGCATTC
Organism: Cryomorphaceae bacterium; assembly: GCA_036796255.1. Classification (GTDB taxonomy): domain Bacteria; phylum Bacteroidota; class Bacteroidia; order Flavobacteriales_D; family Cryomorphaceae; genus T3Sed10-241. The sequence continues at coordinate 4,527 of DAIRDH010000126.1, read as the reverse complement.
TTGCCGGCTACAATGATGCGCGCATCTTTCTTGAGCGGCAGAATTTCGTTTTCATTTTTGAGCAGGACCAGCGATTTGCGCACGGCTTCGCGGGCCACATTTCGGTGCTCCTTCGAGCCGAAGCTTTTGTGGTTTGACCAGAACCTCTTCGCTGGCCTAAGCTTGTCGAAGAGGCCGTATTTGATTTTTACGTAAAGTATGCGAAAGGCCGCATCGTCGATGCGCTCCATGGGCACGGTGCCATTGTGCACGTGCTCGTGCAGGTGCGCGCCAAATTCACGCCACTTCTCTGACACCATAAACATGTCGATGCCGGCATTTACGCCGAGGGCCACAGTTTGCCTGAAGTCGTGGTCCAGGTAGTCGCAGCCATCCCAATCGGAAATGATGAAGCCGTTGAAGCCAAGTTCTTTTTTGAGCACGTCGGTAAGCAAATATTTGTGCCCGTGCAGCTTGTCGCCATTCCAGCTGTTGAAGGAGGCCATCACGGTGAGTACTCCGGCAGCTATTGCGGGCGGGTAGGGCGACAAGTGCAGCCGGCGCAATTCCTCTTCGCTCAGGCGGGTATCGCCCTGGTCGATGCCGTATTTGGTGCCGCCATCGCCTACCCAGTGCTTCACGCAGGCTATCACCGCGTCGGTGTCGAGGTCGCCTTGCAGGCCTTCCACAAATGGAGCGGCGTAGCTTTTCACAATTTCCGGATCTTCAGAATAGCTCTCATAAGTGCGGCCCCACTGCATGTCGCGCGCCACGGCCAGGGTGGGGGCAAAAGTCCATTCCACACCGGTTGCGAGTATTTCGCGGGCTGTAACCTGGGCTATACGGCGCAGGAGCTCAGGATCATTGGCGCAACCAAGGCCTATGTTGTGCGGGAATATCGTGGCGCCGAGTACATTGTTGTTGCCGTGTATGGCATCGACGCCGTAAAGTGTCGGGATGCCGTGTTCGGTTTCAATTGAAGCAGCCCAGTAGGCGTCGTTCATTGCCACCCAGTCGGCCGGACGGTTCTCGCCGGGGCAGGAGCCACCACCGCTCAATACAGAGCCTATGTGGTGTTGCTTCACCTCTTCCGGGGTGATCGACATCCTTTCTGTTTGTATCATTTGGCCTATTTTCTGCGCCAGCGTCATCTTGCTCAGCAGTTCCTTGGCCCTGTTGCGTATGTCTTGATCGGTATTCATTTTTTACGTTTCCGCGATGGGTTGTTTTCTAATAAGCTCGTACTGTTTTCACCTTTTCGGTAAATGAAGTTGCTGCGCAGCCCGCCCACTTGTAGCGCAAATGTTCCGGGCTCAGTATTCCATTCATTTTCCAAATTCACAAAGGCGAGGTCATTTGCTGAAAGGCTGAAGCGTACTGTTTCTGAGGCACCTGCTTCAAGTTCAATTTTTTCAAAACGCCGCAATTGCTTCACGGCCGGAACGAGGCTCGCCACAAGGTCAGATGAGTAGAGTTGCACCACTTCTTTGCCACTGCGGCTTCCAGTGTTGGTTACGGTCACTGCTACCTCTAGCTTGTCATCACCGAGCAGCGTGTCAGTGCTCAGCTGCAAGTCGCTGTACGCAAAATCGGTATAGCTCAAGCCATGGCCGAATTCGTACAGTGGATTAAAACCTTCAAAGCCAAATTCCGCATCGCGGGCATCGGCGCGGGTATGGTCGTAAGCCCAGAGCGAGGCGTGGTGGCGCGGGTAGGTGAGGGGCAATTTTCCGGAAGGGTTGTGGCCGCCAAAGAGCGTCCGGGCGATGGCGCGACCCCCTTCATTTCCCGGAAGGTAGGCCATAAGTATGCCTTGTGCCAAGGGTTCTATGTCTCTGATAAGGCGCGGCCTGGCTTCTACAAGCACCAGAATGAGCGGCTTGCCGGTGGCGGCGAGGGCTTTCGCCAAATCGCGCTGCGCCTCAGGCATGTTCAGGTCGTCGATGTCGCTGGGCTTTTCGGTGGCGGGCTTCTCTCCGAGGCAGAGCACGATGTAATCCACATTTTGGGCGGCACGCACTGCGGCTTCGAGGTTGGTAATGCTGTCGTAGGTGCTGCCCTGGGCGTACACCACGTTTTCTTTGCCATTTTCCAGGCGCATGGCGTCGAGAATGGTCTGCTTGCCAAGGTCGTTGAAGCTGCTGTCTTGTCCGCTCCAGGTGCGCGACCAGGCGCCGTTAATGGCGGTGAGCGAATGCGCGGCCACACCGCTTACGAGTAATTTTTTGCCTTTGGGCAAAGGGAGCACGCTCTTGTCATTTTTAAGCAAGGTGAGCGATTCCAAGGCAGATTCCAGTGCGGCCTCCGCATGTTCGGTGCCACCATATTTGCTGAAAAGCGAAGGATCGCTCATGGTCTGTTCAAAAAGACCGAGCTTGAATTTCACGCGAAGGATGCGCCGCACGGCATCGTCCACACGCTCCATTTTCACGTCGCCGCTGCGCACATGCTCCACAAGATACATGGCGAAAGTGGCGTCGTATGGATCCATGCACATGTCGAGGCCGGCATTGACGGCAATGCGCACGGCATCTTTTTCATCGGTAGCTACCTCATGCACGCTGTGCAGGCCGCGCACATCTTCCCAATCGGAAATGGTAAAGCCTTCGAAGCCGAGTTCGCCTTTCAGAATGCCGGTGATGAGGTGCTTATCGGCGTGTGAGGGCATGCCATTTACTGAACCCGAATTGATCATCACGCTCAATGCGCCTTGCTCTATGGCCGAGGCGAAGGGTGGGAGGTGCGTTTGGCGGAGCATGCGTTCAGGGAGGTAAGTCGGTGAGCGGTCCTTGCCGTTGGCCGGCATACCGTAGCCCCAAAAATGCTTGAGACAAACGGCAGCGCTGTGGTCATCGACAATGTTTTTGCCTTGGGCACCGCGCACATACGCATCGCCCATGGCCGTGGTGAGGTAGGTATCCTCGCCATAAGTTTCGAAAATGCGGCCCCAGAGTGGCTGCTTGCTCACATCGAGCACGGGGGCATAGTTCCAGGGAATACCGCAGGCTTTCATTTCGTAAGAGGTGATGGCGGCGCCTTTCTCCACCAAATCCGGATTCCAGGTGGCGGCCATGCCGAGTTGGTGTGGGAAAAGTGTCGAACCCGCGGAGTAATTTGCGCCATGTGCCGCGTCGATGCCATAAAGAATGGGAATCCCGAGGCGGGTTTCATTTTTGGCTACATCTTGCAGGATGCCAATTATTTTGCGCCACTCATCTGGTGCAAAGGGGTAGGTGCCGAGGTTTTGCACGGAGCCCACATGGTGCTCCACGAGCAAGCGACGCATCTTGGCGGTATCCAGCTCAACGGTGTCGCGCTTCATCCAGAACTCGCCTTTGGCAAGGGCCATCAGGCTGATGTTGTTCATCTGCCCGGCCTTTTCCTCCAGGGTCATTTTGGCGAGAAGCGTCTCCACCTTTTTATCCAGCGCGGCCAATTGTCCAAACGCCACGCAAGGCACCATCACAGCCAGGAGGCCGGATGCAGCAATGGACGCTATGGATTTCAAAAAGCTCATTTTCGTTTTTCGTACACGCGGACGTAATCGATGGTCATTTTTTGGGTGCTCACACTTTCGTCCATGCCTTCCAGGCCGCCCCAGCCGCCGCCCATGGTGAGGTTGAGGATGATGTTTTGGGGCTTGTCAAAGGGCCAGGTCAGCTCATTGGAAGTGTCGTCGTAAGTGAAGTACTCCACGCCATCCACGCTTGCCACGATGCTTTCGGGCGACCAGTCAATGGCGTAGGTGTGAAATTCCTTGTTCATGTTTTTCACTGGAGTGGTACCCGTGGGCTGGTTGCCGAGCTTGAAGTAGTAGGCAGCGCAATGTGCTGAGGCATGGGCAGTGCCATTGCCGCTTTCATTGTCCATTTGGTAGCCCACGCTTTCCAGGATGTCGATTTCGCCGCAGTAAGGCCAGCTGAGTTCATCGATGTAGCTGTCGCCGAGGGTCCAACCTGCAGCCCAATTGCCTTTTTCGGCGGGTACCATGGCGCGAAACTCAATGCGGCCATAGGTGAAGGCCACCTTCCCGCGGGTGGTGAGCCGGGCGGAGGTCCAGGCCCCCATGTCGTCTTTGTGGGCCTCGATGATGAGGTGGCCATTTTCTTGGCGGGCATTTTTGGGCCGTGCTTCAGTGTAGTATTGCAATTCGTTGTTGCCCCAGCCCCAGTCGCCGATGTCGAAAGTCCACTTGCTGGTGTCGGGGATGCCACTTCCGTCAAATTCGTCTGACCATACGATAGTCCACTCCTCGCCGTCGGTGGCCTGGGTGAGTATTTCGGGGGAGCTGCGGTGGGCTTTGATTAAGGTAAACTCAATTTTCTCGATGTCGACGCTTCCATCGACGTGCAGCTTCATGCGGTGCAGGCCTTCATTGAGGGGGCTGCCCACTTTCGTGAAAATGGAACTGCGAGAGGTATCGCCAGAGCTTTCGAGATCAATGCGGCCTGTAATGTTGTAGGTACGGTCATCGGGATTGTCGTAGTAATCTTCCATCCAGGCGCTGGCGCTGTCCGATTTTGCGGAAGCATAAAGATCAAGCTGGTA
>DAIRDH010000125.1:0-5825 GCA_036796255.1 Cryomorphaceae bacterium | reverse complement strand
TAGCATTGCACCTTAGTTGCACCCTTGCTGGACCTTGCTTGCACCTTAGTAAGCCTTTAGTAGACCCCAAGTAAAGTTTTGGTAAGCGCGTGGCTTGATGGGATTTTCGGTATTGTGTAGGGAGTGTTCAATTAACTGCGTCATTCTTATAAAACCGTTCAACGTAATTGTGGTCGAGTTCTCTTCTGATAGCGGATCATTGAGCAGTCATTCGGTTTATACATCACATATAGAAGACCTTACAGGTTAAAAAAAAACCTGTCAGGTCGTTCCGTGGCGGACATAAAGTTCGTAAAGTTTGAAAGTTTATAAAGTTTGAAAGAGGGTAGGTACTTCGAATGGGTGCGACCTTTTGGGGCGGATCATTATTCGAAAAAAGCAGAAGGCCATAGCTGAGGAAGGCTGGCCTGTTCGCCCAGGCTTGGGCTAGTGTGATGGCGAGAGCGGGCCTCCTTTTTTCGCTAATCGGGTACCTAAAGGATCTTCAATGCGATGCCCTCCGCTTTGAATTGATTTTCTTTGCGCCATGAAGAGCAAAATTGAATCATGCCTCAGCTACCTGCGGGGCAGAGGCATCAAAGATCCTGAGGCAGCAATCATTCTCGGTACCGGCCTGGGTATGCTGGCGAAGCGCATGGAGGTTGAGGTTGAAATCGCTTATAGCGACATCCCACATTTTCCTGTGAGTACGGTTGAGTCGCATGCGGGCAAGTTGATTTTTGGCCGCCTTGCCGGCATAAGTGTGCTGGCTTTGCAAGGCCGTTTTCATGCCTACGAGGGTTACTCGCAAGCGGAGATCACATTTCCCGTAAGGGTGCTGCAGGCACTTGGCGCCAGGAAGCTGATCATCAGCAATGCCGCCGGAGCGGTGAACCTCAAGTACCGCAAAGGCGACCTGATGCTGATCGATGACCACATCAACCTGCTGGGTGGCTCGCCGCTGACGGGCATCACTGAAAATCGGTTTGTAGACCTCTCAGCGCCCTACAGTCCCATACTCAACGAGGCTTTTCGAAATGCGGCCAAAACTTTGGATATCCAACTCCACGAAGGTGTGTACGCCTGCGTGCACGGCCCCCACCTTGAGACCCGTGCCGAGTACCGCTACATCCGCATGATAGGCGCTGATGCGGTGGGCATGAGCACGGTACCTGAAGTGATCGTGGCCAAGCACATCGGCTTGCCCTGCGCGGCGATATCGGTGCTTACGGATGAGTGTGATCCCGACAATCTACAGCCCATTTCCATTCCGGAAATTATGGCAGCGGCTGCTGAGGCTGAGCCAAAACTGTGCAAACTCGTGGAGAAAGTGCTGGCAGGTATGGAGGCCTGAGCAGGTGAAAAATGAAGGCCCTCAGGCCATGGTTTTCACCGAATTATATCACTCCTCATCGGGCGTGCTGTGCTCCAGCGCATACTTTACCAATCCTGCGGTGTTGTTCACATCGATTTTGCGCATCATGTTTTTGCGGTGGGTTTTGACGGTATCGATGCTGAGGAACAGTTGATCGGCGATTTCGGCATTGGTAAGCCCTGAAGCGATCATGCCAAGTATTTCCTTTTCTCGCCGTGTAAGCTCACGTGCAGTGATGGAGGTTTGGTGGCTGGTTTTCTTGTTGATCAGGGCAGTGGTGAGGTCGGCGGAGAAATACTGCTCGCCCTCGTACACCTTTTCAATCGCTTCGATAATTTCTTGTTTTCCGGCGCTTTTCAGCAAATAGCCTGAGATACCTGCGGAGTACATGCGCTCGAAGTAAATGCGCTCACTGTGCATGCTGAGGATGAGAATCTTCACGTCAGGATATTTATCCGTCACGATTTTCGCAGTTTCATAACCGTCAAGCACCGGCATTTGAATATCCATCAGCAGCACGTCGATGTTGTGGGAGGTAATTTGGTCGAGCACCTCCTGTCCATTTGCGGCAGTTGCCAAGACTTCAATATGCTCAGCTTCGTCAAGCATCATCACGAGTCCGTCGAGCAGCACCTGATGGTCATCGGCGATCATGATGTTTATCTTGTTGTTTTTCATGGCGTAATTGGAATTTCAATGGTGATGGTGGTTCCGGAAGCGGGGGTGGAATCAATGTTGATGGTTCCCTGAATCAGGTTGATGCGTGAATATAGGTTTTTCAGGCCACTGCTGTTTTTCTTGAGCAAGCCTACATCTTTGTTGAAGCCGCGGCCATTGTCTTCAAACATGAGTACGAGGGTGTTGCCGTGCTCAATGAGCTGTATGGTAATCTCTCTGGCTTCGGCATGCTTCAGGGCATTGTTGAGCATTTCCTGAAATACGCGGAAGAGGATGAGCTCAATCTTCTGCTCAAACCTGGCGCCTGTTGTAGAATTGTCAAAATGGATAAAAAGGTCGGGCTTGCTTTTCAACTTATTCACCTCTTCCTCAATGGCTGAGGCCAGGCCAAATTGCTCCAGCGACGGAGGCAACAGGTTATAGGAGATATTGCGCAGCTCCTTGGTGATTTGGTTGATCGAGTCGGTTGACTTGTTGAGCAGCAGGGTGGTGGTGTTGTAATCGGAGCGTTCGGCTTTCTCCATGGCGATACCGAGATTGATCTTGACGCTGGAGAGCAATTGGCCTATGCCATCGTGCAGGTCAGTGGCGATGCGCTTGCGCTCGCTTTCTTCGGTGCGCACGATGGCTTCGAGCTGCAATTTTTGCTGGGCGGTGAGTTTTTTGAGCAGCTTTTTCTCAATTTCAAGTGCATCCAGCAGTTTTCTCTCTCCATCTCTGATTTGCTTTTCGGCGAGTTTGGAGCGGGTGATGTCGCGAATGATGCAGAGCACTTCCTTGCGGTCGATGGCGATAAAGCGGCTGTCAAAGTAATTGGTCGCGCCGTTGGCCTGCACAATCTTGTAGGGATACTCCTGCATTTCGCCACTTTCGATGGCGAGCGCGATTTTCTTGCGGGCATCGTCAGAAATGCTTTCGGGCAGGAAGTCGCTGATTTTCTTCTTGTCAAAACTCTCGAGTGGCTCCGGGAAGTTGGTCGGCTTTCCATAGATGTCGAGGTAGTTGCCGTCCTGGTCAATCTTGAAAACGAGGTCGGGCAGCAAATCCATCAGCGCCGATTTCTGCCTTTCCCTTTTGCGGTAACGCGACACTGCCTGCCATACGATAAGGGCTGTAAGCGCGATGAGCAGCAGGATTGCGCCCACGCGAAACCACCAGGTGAGGTAGTAGGGCGGCACCACCGTGATGGGCAGAGAGGCGCCTTCTTCATTCCACACGCCTTCATTGTTGCAGGCGATCACCCTGAAGGTGTACTTGCCAGGGGGGAGCTTGCTATAGCTGGTTTTGCGCTCAGTGCCTGCATCAATCCATTCCTTTTCGTAGCCTTCCATTTTGTACCTGAAGCGGACATTTTGTGGCGAGACAAAGCTTAGCGCGGTGAAGAATATCTCCATCCGGCCTTCGGTGTAGGGCAGTGAGAGGGCATGGTCGACTTCATACAGCGTATCGGCCAGGCTGAGCTTTTGGATGTGCACGGGTGGGGGCAGGGTATTGAAGCGCATGTCGGCAAAATCGACCACAACCGCTCCTTTCAGGCTCGGAAAAGCATAGCGCTCCCCACCGAGCCAGTACTTGTCTTGCTGCATACCACCGTTGAACTCTCCCGTTCGCAGCCCGTCGGTTTGCTCGTTGTAGAGCACGGTATTGAGCTTATCACTTCTATGATCAATGACTGCGAAAAGTTCCGCTTTGGAAATCCGACTGAGTCCCGTATTGCCGGTAAGCCATAGATTGCCGGACTTATCTTCGGTGATGGTCGACACCACATTCTCGGCCAGGCCATGGTTTTTGGTTACGGTGTGCATTTTGCCATTCCTGACGATGTGTAGCCCGAAGCCGTAGGATCCAACATAGATATTTCCATCTCTATCGCCGCTGATGCCGCGATAAAACACTTTTGAAGCGGCTGAAGGACTGATTTTGAAGTGTATAGAATCGGCAGCACTGTCATAGCATACCACATTGTGATCACTCACGATCCAGAGAAGTCCCTGCCGGTCTTCATAAAAATTATGGACATAGCGCACATCTACCCTTTTGCTGATGGGGTGTGTTATGAGTTTATTTCCATCAAGCGTGTAGATTCCTTCTTCTGTACCAACCAATAATTCCCCATTTCGCGCCGCGTAGATGGCATTGGTCTGCTGCCTGCGCCCATTTGGGAAGTATATTTTCTCTACATTTTCCCCTTGCCATTTGAGGATGTAGTTGCGTGAGACTGCCGCGTAATAAATGGCTCCTTTGTAGGGCTCTATCGAGGTGACAAATGAACCCTCGATGAGCAGGTAGTCTGGATTGGATAGTTTGCCTTGTTTTTCATCGAGGATGAGCATGTCACTTTGCCTGGTGCCTATGAGCATGCGTCCGAGGCTGTCGCGGTTGATGGGATATATGTTGTGGTCAATCTGCGTATGGCCCGAGCCGAGGTATGAAAAGCGCTCCGGCTTTAATTTGACCAGACCGCATATGTCTGTGGCAATCCAAAGGTTCTCTTCGTTGTCTTCGAAAATGTCATTCACACTGCCTTTTTCGCAAATCTTGTCAAAGTCTAAAATGGTAAACCTGCTTGACGGAATATCGAAAATCAACATTTTATGGTCGCCATAAAATGACATATACAGTTTGTCAGCAACCTGAATAAATTTGATGATATACTGTGAAAACTGTTGCCTTTGCGGAATTTTGAAACCTTCCACTGCACGATTTTCCTTCATCCTCAGCAAGCTGTCGTTGGTGATGATCCAGTAATGGTTTGTGCCATTGTCTTTGACTACGGCCTCCAGGTGCTGCGGTAATATAAAATCTTCCATACCGGAAATTGGCTGCAGGGCACTGTCCCGAAGTTTTATGCCTTCATAGGAAGGAAAATAGTAGATGCCATTTTGAACAAAAAGGGTAACGGCTACATCTTTTATAATTTCTGCAGAAACCTCAAGAAGCGCGTAGTTCCGGGCGTCAAGTGCGTTTAAGGTGTTGTTTGCTGTATTGGAAAACCAAATTCTCCCTGAAGGGTCTTCTATGATTTCACGAATGGTGTAGCGCTTTGCGCCAAACGCATCTTTATGGTCATAAAATACCTTGTTTTTCAGCACGGTGAGCCCGCCGTTGTAAGTTCCGATGAGCAGGTCGCCACTGCGGGTCACGTGCAGGCAGGTAATGCGGTTACTGCCCAGTTCCGGGGTGTTTTCCACATCGAAAGTTGTAAATTCCCTTCCGTCAAAGCGTGACAGTCCTCCCTCCGTTCCCAGCCAGAGATAACCATCAGGAGTTTGCGCTATCTCGTTTACAGAATTTTGCGGAAGCCCATCCTTGACTTGCCAGGTGTCGAAGAAATTGTCCTGGCCGGTAGCCTGAGGGATGATTGCTGGGCCCAATACCAGCATACTGATGGCAAACCGCAATCCATGCAAAAAGCCCTTTACAATGTGCAAAGGGCAATTTGGTTCGGAACTTTTTGCTTTGGCTGGTCTCGCCATATTGTTGTTGAGGAACGAAATTCAAATATACTGGATTTCAATCCGAATTGGTCATAAGGAGGATTTTACCATTTATCAAACACGTACATTTCGCCTGGGTTCAGATCTTATTGAAGTCGAAACTTTAGCAGAAACAATTGCTTTGAGCTTACGGCTTTGCCTGCCTTGAGCGCCGGATTCCAATTTGGCATATCATCCAGTGCTGCGATTACTTCCTTGTCAAAAGCAGGGTCGGGTGATTCCAATATTTCTATTTCGCCTACTTCACCGTTATCGAGAATCTCAATACTTAATTTGAGTGCTCCATAGGTGCCTGT
>DAIRDH010000124.1:0-6037 GCA_036796255.1 Cryomorphaceae bacterium | reverse complement strand
TAAGTGTCAGCGCCAGCTCACCCTGCCCCGGCGATGAAGTGAGCTTTAGCACAGCACCTTACCAGGGTGAGGTAAACTGGCTCGATGGCGCGGGCAACGTGCTCGCCACTGCCGATTCTTTCAGCGCCATTGCCAGCGTCGCCATAAGTCTTACTGCCGAGCTCGCATACGGGCAGGACGGGGTGACTTGCAGCACCACTGCCTCCGGAGGCTTTGTGCCCGAGCCCAATCCGCTCTTTATAGACTGTGCAGGGCTGCCCTCCCTGCTTTGCGATGGAGATGCACCTGTGCCCCTGCCCAACTTTGGGCCGGCCGGTGGCACAGTCAGCATAGGGAATCCAGGCAACATACTGCAAACCAACCCTTCAGAAATTGATCCGGTAGCACTGGGCACCGGCGATTATTACTTTTACTACACCCTCACAGGCCAGGGTACCGAGGGTTGTACCTTTCGGGATTCCTGCGCATTCAGCATCAGCTTGCCCCAAGTACCCTCGATCAGTCCGGCGGTTGACAGCCTCTGCTATGGGGAGGTCATTGTGTTTGAAGAAAGTAGCGGACTCAGCGGTGCATGGAGCTCCACATGCCCGGGCGCCATTGACCCTGTGAGCGGCGCCTTTGATGCGGCTGCGGCCAATTGCCCTCCCGGCAGCCTCACCGAAATCACCTACGGTGGCAACTGCATCATGGATGCTACGCTGCCCCTGTTTCTGATCGACGTGCCGGCACTCACCATACTTTCCTCTGCCGACTCCCCTTGTCCGGGCGACACGGTAAGCTTTGGCATCAATCCTGCCAATCCGGAAGTGACCTGGAGCAATGCAGGAGGCGACGTGATTGTTACAGGAGCTGAACTGAGTATCCCGATTAGCAGTGCCACAACGGTATTTGCGGCAGCAGAATTCGGTTCGGCAAGCACGTCCTGCATTTCTGAGGCTTCCCTGACGGTGAGCCCTGAAGTGAATCCCATCGTTTTGGATTGCAGCGCCTTTCCGGCAAATTTTTGCGAAGGCAATGCAGCAGTTCCCCTGCCCGCTGCCACGCCGGCTGGGGGTGCATACCACATCTCTGATGCAAGCGGCATCGTGCTGGCATCGCCCGCGGAGATAGACCCCAGCGTGCTCGGCCCGGGCGACTTTAGCCTGGTGTACGAAATTTCGAATTTCGGCGCAGAGGGTTGCGCTTTTGTGGATTCTTGCAGCTTCGCTGTGCTGCTTCCGCAAACGCCACAACTCACGCCACAGCCCGACAGCACCTGCTACAATACGCCCATTGCTTTTGAAGAAAGTACAGGCCTGGATGGCAGCTGGAGCGCGGATTGCCCCGGCGCCATTGATGCTGCTACAGGCATTTTTGATCCGGCGGCGGCGGGATGTACTGCAAATGCATCGGTCACCATAGGGTATGGCGGCGACTGCATACTCGACACTTCATTTGAGGTGTACGTGCATGCGGTGCCGACCATCGCCACCGATGTACCCCAAACGGTGGTGTGCAGCAACGACTGCATTGCGCTGGGCGCCAATATTACGGGCAACTTTGACACAGCCGTATGGAACCTCAGCTGGCCCGGAGGCAACGCCCAAATAGCACCGGGTGCCGACTTTTGTCCGGCGGAATGGAGCCTGCTGAACAGCGCTGACGTAACGGCGGTGTTGCAGGTAAACACAGCCACTGCACCGGTCTGCACCGTGCTGGCCGAAGTGGCGCTTGAAGTGGTCGGCATTCCCGATGAGGATTTTGAGTTGGAGTCGCCCCAGTGCATCGCCGGGGGTGTTGTGTTGCCCGTCTGTGGGGATTGTGCGGGTTATGACATCAGCTTTACAGACATTTTGGGTAATACCTTTGATTGCACGGAGCCGGGGGCAGGTTGCTTTGCGCCTGATACGGGCGTCTATGTTGCGGCTGTGGTTTTCGACTACGGCTTTTGCCAAAGCGATCCGCGCGAATTGCAGCTTATCGTTGCCGACAGTCCCTATCTGGAAATTGTGTCACAAGCCTACAATCCCTGCACACCCGTGGCGGCTTACGAAGTGGTGTACGGAGGGTATCAAATCAGCAGCTTTTGGGAAACCAATGGCATTTTAATCACCAGCGACCCCACCGGGCCCGATTCCTACAATGTGATCATCAACCACAATACGCCGATTCAGGTGGACACACTCTACACGGATGTGCTGACGGTTAGCAATTTTTGCGGAAGCGAAACTGCCAGCGCTGAGGTGTACCACCAGGCCCTTCCCGACTTCACCATCGATCCGGATGGGGCGTATTTCTGCTCTTCGCAGGAGTTTAACCTGGAGCTGGGATTTGCGCAGCCCTTGCAACTGGACAGCCTGAGCATAGCTTTCAGTGCAGGCGATGAATCGGGCGACTTCACGATCTACGACTTTCCCGATTCCGGTTTTCCATTTAGCTTCATTTCCGTGAGCGATACCCTTGCGGTAAATTTTAGCGTGACTGCGGTCAATGCTTGCGGTACCATCACCAAGACGGCAACCGTGTATGTGATGCCGAGGGATGTGGCTGCCGATGTAGACTTCTTTTACGAAAGTCCGCTCTGCCCCGGCGATACCATTCCGCTGGTGTTTAACAGCAGTGGCAATGTAGACCTGCTTGCACGCACTGTGACTGCCAGCCATCCCGATATCAAAGTGCTGAATATTCTCGGCGCATGGTATCTGGTGCCCCAACAGGGAATTCCGGATGGGAATTATAGCATCACACTCACTGAGTTTGGATTTTGCGGTGTAGATGTGGATGTGGAAACGCTGACCACCGGGCCCACGCTCGCATTGAGTTTTGAAGCCGAAGATGTGTGCCTTGGCAACAGGACAAGGTTTGTGCCTTCGATCGGGATTGAAGCGCAGTTGCAATGGGAGTTTGAGCCCGAAGCCATTTCTAATTTCCAGGGGCAGGTCACTTACCGCTACGGTTTGCCCGGCTTGTACTTCCCGATTTTGACGGCAAGTCATCCCGACTTTTGCGATGGTTTCTACTCCAGACCTGTAGAGGTGTTTGAGCCAGTGGTTCCCGAATTTCGCTGCGATGTGGGCTGCGATGGCTTTCGCGGCGATTGCAGCATCGATTTCAACGACGGTTTTATATGCATCGAGATCGGAAATGACTCTGAAATTCAAACCTATGAGTGGCGGGTGCGCGGGCAATTTATTCCTGAATACAGCAATGCCATACGCATCCCGGTTGATCAATTGCGGGCCTGCGAGGACAATACCGTGCAGGTGCGCATTCTCGACATCAATGGTTGCCGTGAAGTGGGACGGCGCAACATTGCTTTCAACGATGGCCTCATCCACATCCCCAATGCCTTTACGCCCAATGCCGACAGCTACAATGATTTTTGGCAGCCGGTCATATTGGGTGAACCTTTTGATTATGAACTTACCATTACCGATCGCTGGGGCCGCATCGTATGGCAAACCAATGACTACGAGGCCGTATGGCGAGGCGAAGATGCCGGCAGCGAGCATTATGTGGGCGTGGATGTGTACAGCTACATCCTAAAGTGGAAACCCTGCAACCGCGCTGAGGACAAAATGAAGGTGCTAACTGGGCATATTACGGTGGTAAGGTGAGTTGGAAAGTTTGAAAGTTTATAAAGTTTGAAAGGGAAAAGCGTAGAGACGCGATTTATCGCGTCTCGATTCAATGACCCGTACTCAAAAAGTTTTCAGATTTATTTTTTCCTCGTTGATGATCCTGCCATGGGTTTGCAGTGCGGAAATTAGTTGCCAGATGCAGCTTATGGACAAACCCATTCTGGGATTCAATTCATCGTTTAAAAAGAATTATACAAATTGAAGAAGCCTTTGCTTTTAAGGGACATCATTGCGTACTTTCGGAACTTTAGAAAGAACAGCGGTATGCGGGCAATGCTTTTGTTTTTCTTCCTTGTGGCGTTTCGTTCCGGCATGATGGCAGAGCGGGATAGCACCCTTCAGGCGTATGCCAAGCTACCGGCAAGTCCTGAAAAAGTAATGGCATATGCCAACGAGGCCAAGGCGCTGCATGGCGTTGACGACTCCCTGAGCCTTTCATTGGCCCGTGAAGCCCTTGTAATGGCCAATGCCTTGGAGATCGACACCTTAATCGAAAATTGTCAGCTCAGGCTGGGACTGGCCTTTGACTTTCTCAGCAATATTGATTCGGCCATGTATTACTACAACCTTGTACAGGCGAGTGCGAGGCGACGCGGAGATAAAGAAATGGAGACCCACGCCATTTTCAGCAAGGGCAATATGTTTTACTACCAGCGAAAGTATGCCGAGGCTGTGGCATATTACGACAGTGCTGCACAATACTGGACAGCCACCGGCAACCTGGAGCGGCTGAGCAAGGTGATCAACAATATGGGCATCATATACCGCCTGCGCAATAGTTACAGCAAAGCCATAGATACCTACCTGCGCTCCATCGAAATCAAAACACAGCTCGGTGACAGTGTAGGCCTCGCCAATTCCTATTTCAACCTTGGCAAGGCCTATTATCACAACGATGATTACAATTCCAGTTTAGTGCATCTTTACAAAGCACTGCGCCTTTACGAATCGCTCAAGGATAGCGTTGAGATGGCCACCGTGAAGGCACCACTGGCCTCTACCCTGCTTGCGCTGGCTCGTGTGGATGAGGCCGAATCCTTGCTCAATGAAGCCCTTCCCCTGCTGGAGAAAAGAAAAAACCTTGACTTCATTGCGGCCATGTGCAGTTATGCGCTGATAGACCGAAGCAGGGGTAATCCCGAAGCCGCTTTAAACCGGCTGTTGCCCTATTATGAGCTGGTGGTAGAGGCCAATATCACCAACATGCACATCGCCATCGAGCAAGAACTTGCTGCCGCTTACGCGGAAATGGGCAACTACCAACGGGCGCATTTCCACCAAAGCAATTACCTGCGCTTGTTTAAGGAAATGGCAGGTGAACAACGGGAGCGCCTGGCGGAAGAAATGCAGGCACGGTTCGAAAACCGTGAAAAGGAGAATAAAATTCGCCTTCAGGATTTGGAAATCGCCAAGAGTGCCCAGGAAAAACGGGTACTCAGCCTTGGCGCTTCCCTGGTAGTGGTGCTCTTTTTGGGAGCATTGGCCTTTGCGGTGATCAAGTTGAGGGGCAACCGCAAGCTCGCGAAGGAAAAGGCGAAAACAGAAGCCCTGCTGCGCGACCGCGAAACCCTGCTGCGCGAAATCCACCACCGGGTGAAAAACAACCTGCAAGTGGTGAGCAGCCTGCTGAGCATTCAAAGCCGTGAAATAACTGACGACAAAGCCCAACAAGCGGTGAACGAAAGCCGCAACCGGGTGCACTCCATGGCGCTGATCCATCAATTTCTGTATGGAGAGCGCAACCTGAGCAGCATTGACATGCCCCAGTATGTGCAGCAGCTCAGCCAAAAGCTTTTTGACACCTACCGGATCGACCAGGACCGTGTGGCGCTTCACGTGCAGGTAGATCCCATTTTGCTCGATGTAGATACTGCGATACCCGTAGGACTCATCCTCAATGAGCTCATCACCAATGCGCTCAAGTATGCCTTCCCCGACGTAAGGGAAGGCAATTTGTGGATTGCCTTACGGGAAAAAGACCAGGTGCTCAGCCTCCAGGTGCGCGACGATGGCGTAGGTTTTGATAAACCTGGCAATGATGGCAAAACCTCCTCCTTTGGCATGAAATTGCTCAATGCCTTCAAGCAGAAACTGGAAGCCACTTTCGAAATAGCGCACAACGAAGGCGTGTGTGTAGACTACCACATCAGAAAGTACAAAGTATCAGAGTAGCCGCGAAAAGCCTGCCGAAAGGGCGCCTGCTGCTTTACAACTCCAAGGTTGCGAGGCAGAAAGATGTACTGCTCATGTCTGCATCACTTGAAAAGCACTCCATGCCTTGAGCCCTGCGTCTAAAGACATTTGCCGAAAGGGTCGGGTTCCAAAAGAAAGAGCTGCTCCTTAACCGGGACTATCGACCTGTACCAAACCCTGCTGCCGATGTGGACCCACTTGGAAAGGCACTTGGCGCAGATGGA
>DAIRDH010000123.1:0-6197 GCA_036796255.1 Cryomorphaceae bacterium | reverse complement strand
GCACCCTTTAGGGTTGGGGTGCGCGTGGGTCTTTTGTCAATTCCATTTCCGTACTTTCGCATTCCTTTTCTGTTTTTTTTTGCCTTCACCAAATATGAGCAATGCACGCAGTCACGCGAAAATGATAGCCCTCCACAGCTTCATTTCAATCTAAACCGTACTTTTCCGCATCTTTTTTCCAACGTCCACATGAGCGAACCGTACAATTCTTTGCAAGCATGAACCCGGAGATTATCACATTGCTGGTCATTGCGGGAGCGGTCATCTTGTTTATAACGGAACGCATTTCGATCGACCTCGTGGCCATGCTCATCATCGCGGCACTGGTCATCACGGGCGTACTCACGCCCGAAGAGGGCGTGATGGGTTTTAGCAACAAAGCCACCATCACCGTGGCCTTTATGTTCATCTTGAGCGCCGCCCTGCTCAATACCGGGGCCCTCCAGGTGCTGGCTTTCAGGCTTGCCGCAACTTTCCGCAAAGACTTTAAAAGAGGCCTTTTCCTGATGATGTTTCTCGTGGCAGTCATTTCAGCCTTTGTCAACAACACCCCGGTGGTGGCGGTCTTTATCCCTGTTATTTTGCAAATAGCGCATGCCTCGGGCCACAGTGCCTCCAAAATGCTCATCCCCATGTCGTTCGCCTCCATCCTTGGCGGCACCTGCACCCTCATAGGCACTTCCACCAACATCCTGGTCAGTGGCATTGCCGAAGAAGCCGGGCTAAGCCCTTTAGGGATGTTTGAGTTTACCAAATACGGCATCATTGTTCTGTTGGTAGGCATCGCTTACATGATGCTGTTCGGCATCAGGTTGTTGCCCAACCGCAAGCCAGAAAGCACGCTCGACGAGCGTTTTGGTACCCGCGATTACCTTTCGGAAATTGAGCTCCTACACAATGCCGAAGCCATAGGCAAGGCCATCATGGACACCGACCTGGTCAAAGAACTGGCCATGGACATCATCGAAGTAAGGCGGGGTGCGACCCGCTTCACAGTGCCCGCAGGCGATTTCGTACTGCAGGAAGGCGACATCCTGAAAGTAAACTGCGACGCACAGAAGATCCGAAACCTGAAAGACCGCGCCAAAGTCAACGTGCGCTCGGCCATGCGCATGGGAGGGGAGGATGTGAAGGGCGAAAACTCCTCCCTCGTTGAGATCGTGATTACTTCCAACAGTCCTTTTGAAGGCAAAACCCTCAGGCAAATTGACTTCCGGCGCCGGTTCCGCGCTGTGCCCCTCGCCATCAGGCACCGCGAAGAAGTGATCAACCTCGACCTCTACAGCGTCATACTCAAGCCGGGCGATGTGATTCTCGCCGAGGTCAAAAAGCACTACCTCCCCGAACTTAAGCGCCGTGAAGCGACCCCGGATGCACCTTATATCGTGCTCTCCGAAGACCCCATGCTCGACTTCAACCGCAAGCGTTTCGCCTGGACGGCTTTTGTCGTCTTTGCAGTGATTGCCCTGGCCACCTTAGGATGGGTCGACATCATGATCGGTACAATTGCAGGGGTGTCCATTCTTGTGATTTCGGGTACACTAAACATGAAGCAAGCCTATGAAGCCGTCAACTGGAAGATTGTCTTTCTCCTGGCAGGCGCCCTTAGCATGGGAGCTGCCATGCAGAAAACGGGCTTGGATATACGTATCGCAGGAGGAATCACAGGCTACCTCGGCGACTGGGGCCCCATCGCGGTGCTTTCAGGCATTTACCTCATCACTTCACTGCTTACCGAGATCATGTCCAACAATGCTACCGCTGCCCTCATTGCCCCCATCGCAATCGCAATTGCTGAGGGCATGGGAGTGAACCCCACGCCTTTTTTGGTGGCGGTAATGTTTGCCGCTTCAGCGAGCTTTATGACCCCCATTGGCTACCAGACCAATTCTATGGTGTACAGCGCGGGCGCTTATAAATTTATGGATTTTATCAAGGTGGGTACCGCCATGAACTTGCTGTTTTGGATCCTGGCCACTGTGTTGATTCCCCTGCTTTTTGAATTTTAATCCGGAAGGGTGCTTCGCTTCAAAAAAAATGCCCCCACCAAGTGACGACATTGCACCTTTCACAAGCAGTCGGACAAGGATAACAAGGCGCTGCCCGCTTCACTAAATTGCAATTTCTTGGTATCGTTCCCTCTCATTAACTCCAAATGGTAGACCCAACCCCTATCGGTTTTGATTTTCCAGGCATGCGTAGCATCCCATCCATGGTGTTCTGTGTTTTTGAGCGCAGCTGAGATGTTTTCAGGCAAATCAGCAATGTGTATTTCCTTTTTACTTTTCCTGTCCAGATCAAGAGGAACAACAGTGAAAACAGGCTTTTGGGCATAAAACGTTGCCAACAGCGGGCTTGCCATAAAAGCGACAGTGATACAGGCAATTGCTAGATTTTTCATAAGATTGGTTTTTGGTTATGTATGGAATACCAATAAACCTGCCCCCTTTGGCCGTCCTTCTGAATTGAATTTACTAAGCCTGACCCTCAATGCACTGCATGTTTTCACACTGTACAGTTCAACCCCCATGCATCACAGCAAGTGTAGAATCCCGCGCAGCTTGTAGAACAATGCACACACTATTGCCCGATAGTGCGGGATGCGCAGGTGTCTGGACATCACTGCTGCCCCCGCCTCGCGCCTTGATATACGCGGTATCGCCATTGTAGCACACGTGAGCGTTTATAAACCAAAAGCGCCACCCCTTTCAGGATGGCGCTTTTAACCTTAGCAGTTTAATAGGTGCCTTAGTGGGTCTTCATGATGCGCTCTGAAGCGATCACCTGACCGGAACCTATGACGGTCATCATGTACATTCCGTTCTCCTTTTCTTACCCCACCTCGATGGGCACACGCCATGCGCCTATCCACCAATCACTCCTATACTTTGGGCCCCTAAAAAGGAAGCAACAAGCCCCGCCCCGGACCTTCCCGCTTTTTGCGGAAGTCAAGGTTCAAAGCGATGTTCGTGCGGATGATGTGTCGCGTTCGGTATTCCCAATACACTTCCTGGTTGGGTCCGTAAGTGTGCATGTAACCCGCAAAAAATTGCCAATTGCCAATAGCGTAACCCAAGGCCACATAAAGACGATTTTCTTCAAATAAGCTCAGCTTATTTTTGCCCGACTCAAAAAAGAATTCATTGCTGGGATAAAGGTACCAGGTGCGGTCTTCCATTTGAGGCTTATTGAGTGGAATGTACAACGCAAGCTTGTAGCGCCATCGGTTGGTGAAAATGGTCTCTGAACCCTTTTCAAAACCGGCCAACCAACGGTGCTCAATCCTGAATTGATGAAGCATTTTGATACGGCCCATTTTTTGTGCAAAAAGGTACTGATGCCAAATGCGCAGGTCGGGAATCGCTGCGTTTAAGTTCTCATTGTCTGGATCAGGTGAAAACCTGACGGTGGTAACAGGACCCAAAGTCATTTCAAAACTTTTATTGACCAACCAGGTGAGCCCAAAACGATTGTAAATCTGACCAGCCCTTCCTACAAAATCGAGCCTGTTGTCAGTGCTGTTTATCCTTCGGTAATGAACTTCGTGGTAGTAAAAAAACTTGGAGCTGATCCGCGCTTTAAAATATGCCCCCTGCCACCATGCAGTCGTTGCGGGTAAATTTACAATAGGCGGAGCTCCATCAGGAGGGCCTGAACTCCCGCCTTGGCCATACACCCCTTGGGAAAGAATGCCCAGGACAATCCACAAAGTCAAATGCCAAATTCGCTTATTCACCTCAGCCATGTGCTTCTTTGGTTTCTGGTGTTAAATTGAACAGCGAGATGATCTCGGCAATACTCTTTTTGCCCCTTAGGTTGCGCTCTAATCCACGGGTATCCTCGTTGCGCAATTGCTCCAATTTGTTCTGAAGTTTTTCAATTCGGCCAAGCCAGTATGTAATTTCACTGTAGGAAGTGGCTGATTTTAATGCATCCACATAATGCGCGAAAAGCTGATTGCCCTTGTTGAAAACATCCTCCTTCACCCTCCGGCTATAGCTGGTGTAAGTGAATGGATTGAATACCTCTTCCTGGTACAGGGAATCCAAAATGGACTGATTGCGGTACACCGAGCCCAGCGGCCTTATTTGGTCGCCAAGATTGTCGAGAATTTCCATGTATTCATTGGCCTTGTCCACCTTGCCGGCCTCAAAGTCATCTCTGCTGTAGGCGGTAGCGAATTGTTCAAACTGGTCTTCCAAAAAAGTTTTGCGCACAGCGCGATACAATTCCCGCTCCTCCTTAGAATAATAATTGATGCGCTTAAATTGCGAAAGCAGCGCTTGGTGTTTATCCACAATCTCGATTTGCAAAGCGGCCAGGTCGTCTCCAATTTGCAATTGTGCGAGTTGATCGTTGATCACAGCCAGGTAGCGACTCGCCTGACCATTCATTTGATCGATATAATGGTACATCCTTTCCACCAATGATTCAGCGTCATCGAGGCCAGCATTGAAGTTGTATTGAATCACGAAGGTGGAGTCACCAGTATTCACGACCAGAGAATCCGTGTTCATGAAATCAAATGGATGGCTCTTGCTGTAGCCATCGGTGTCGAAATACTTGAATTCATCTGAAATGATCCTGCCGATGGGATATGACAGGCGCCACAGCAAGGAATCCAGCATGTCAACATATACGTTGGCGAAGTATAAGGTGTCTGTACGCCTCTTGTTTAAATCTATGGTTGTAGATCCGGTCGCAGCTGCTATGACTTCAAGCAGCTCCTTGTATTTCACTGCGAGTTCCTTTCTTACACTGTCATCACTTGCCGTGATGGCAAATTCAAAACGCTTGGTCTTAATGGGGTAGAGCACTGCAAGGCCGTCTTGGTAATAGTCCTCTGTGCTAAATAGGGTGAGGTCCTCCATGATTTCTTTCAAATAGCCGTTTGCATGCGTCTGCGTGAGGTACCGTTTGTCAGTGACGTCAAATGCTGCGATATAGTCCAAATCAAAATCCCGCTCGCTCACCTTAAAAAGCGAAGTCCCGCCGTTTTTTATAATGTTCAATTTGGAAGCGGTTTCTTTATACCGCTGCGAAAACAAGGTATCCCGGTCCCCATTGTTAGTGAGCTTTGCGACTTCAACCAAAAAACCGTCATCATAGTAGCGATGCTCCAGTATTTTCAAGCTGTCCCTCATGTACTCAAAAGTCCAGAGACTGTCCATCAGTCCCGACCCTGTGCATCGCCCATTGATGCTGTACAGCCCAAAATAACCTTCTGATTCATCCGAATTGAAAGAGAAAGGTCCACTGAGATGGCCATTGGTGAACGTCAGGTTTTTTGAAACCAGCAAGTCAATAATCTTCTCGTCTTTGTAACGCAACACCCTGTAATTCCAAGGGCCCTCGGGAAGTCCCTGCTGGTTGTACCCAGCCGTTGTTTCGCGCAGCTCACTGTCAAGTGAGGCCTTGACATTGAAGAAAGCCACATCCTTTACCGTGACCACATGCCGTGCATCAATGAATTGCCATGTGCCTACTTTTTTGTCTTGCAGATATTGACCAGAGACTTGAAATTTATAAAAAACCTGTGTATCGAGACTGTCGGTATACTTTTGTGAAAAATCGAATTTGCCCTCCTTCACGGTGCTATCCCGCTTCACCTGAAGGTATTCGTATTGGGCAGCACCATCGATGCCATAAAACGTATAAGGTCCTCTGAATTTCTTGGTGTTTTGCGCTTGATGCACTGTGGGAAGCAGCACCACCAATACAAAGGCCAAAACAAAATATTTTAAAGTGCTAAATTTCAAACCGGTCACTCAGATTTTGCGCAAAAGTACCAATATCTCCCTGACATTATGCGTCCATCACACCAGTTACCAGCCTGACTGCAGATTATTTCAACACTTTAACACTGTATCTTCCGGAAGAGGCGAATTTGAACTTGCCTGAACCCAGCAACTGTCAGGTACACGCGGCGCTGCGCTGGGCATGCGCCCTGCGCCTGTACAATTTGCCAATTGTCCATTGCCCATTATTCGCAGTGTCCGCTTCCAGCGGTGCTCATGAGGTCGCTCCTGCGTCGATCAGTTGCCCATTGCCCGTTGCCAGTTTTTTCAACCCATCAACTCATAACCCATCACTCATAACCCATCACCCATCACCCATAACTCATCACCCATATCTCATAACTCATCACCCCCTCCTTTCCAACTTTATAAACTTTCAAACTTTCCAACTCATTTCAC
>DAIRDH010000122.1:0-6352 GCA_036796255.1 Cryomorphaceae bacterium | reverse complement strand
CCTCAGCGCACAAACAGAAACAGACCTGCCGCGCTACCTCACCGATGAAGAGCGCGCGATACTTCCCACTTACCAATTCCCGACCTCGCGAAGCACCGAAAGTGCACCTGAGTTTGACAACCTGCGCAACATGGCTGAGTGGGAAGAAGTGCAAGCCATCACCATCACCTGGCGCAGCTACAGGCGTATACTCAAAGAAATTGCACGCGCAGCCAAGGAAGAAACCAAGGTGATCATCTTTTGCAACGACGCAAATGAGGTCTCTGACTACCTGATGTCAACACAAAATGCCATGCAGGCATGGCCCAGCCTGCCCCCGCTCAACAACCTCGACAACATCGACTTGGTTGAGGCAGCCAGCAACAGCGTGTGGATACGCGACTATGGCGCCAATACAGTGTATGGCAACCGCGTAGACACCCTCCTGCTGGTGGATTGGATTTACAACCGCCCCCGCCCTGCCGACGATGTCATTCCCTCGGTACTGGCTGAGCACCTCAACCTGCCACTTTACACCACCACACAGGCACCCAATGACCTTGTGAATACGGGTGGCAACTTCATGAGCGATGGACAAGGTACCGGCTTTGCCAGTGAACTCATTCTTGAAGAAAATGAACCCGGCAACCCATACGCTGTGACACCAAAAACCGCAGAAGACATCGACCAAATCAAAGCCGACTTTCAGGGCCTGAGCCGATTTATCAAAATGACTGTATTGCCTTACGACATCATCAACCACATTGACATGCACATGAAGTTGCTTGATGAAGAGACTCTGCTTGTGGGCGAGTACCCCCCGGGAATTGCCGATGGGCCGCAAATCAATGCGAACATCGACTACGTGGTCAACAACTTCCTGTCGTATTTCGGGGAAGCGTACAAAGTGGTTCGCATCCCCATGCCCCCAAGCCAGAGCGGACTATGGCCTGATAGCCAGCCTCTTTCAGCGTATTACCGCACTTACGCCAACGGCGTTTTCATCAACAAAACTTTCATTTATCCCTCATACCGGGAGGAATACGATACCACGGCAGCCCGCATTCTTGGCGGATTGCTACCGGGATACAACCTTGTAAATATCGATGTCGACGATGCCCCTGAAGCCATGATCGCTGCCGCCGGCGCCATACATTGCATTACCCACAGTGTGGGCGTAAGCGACCCGCTGCTTATTGTCCACCAACGGCTTAAAGATACTTTCGACACTGAGAATCCCTACATGGTGGAGGCCGAAATTGAGCACCGCAGCGGCATTGCCGAAGCGCAGCTTTACTGGAGGCTCTCGGGCAGCGAAGAATTTCAGCAGCTGGCCATGGCCGCGGGCGGTGGCGACTTGTGGAGCGCCCTTATTCCGGCGCAAAGTCCTGGCACTGTGATAGAGTATTACATTGAGGCGGAAGCCCAAAGTGGCAAAACCCAGGTGAGGCCCATCGTGGCTCCAGCGGGATTTTGGTCATTCAAGGTAATGGGAGAGCCAGTGGGAGTAAGTCAGGTTTCGTCGCTCGACCTCAGGCCTGTGTATCCCAATCCGGCTACGGATATTGTGAGCATTCCCGTATTTGCCAAAGTGCCCATGCAGGTGGAGGTTTACCTCAACGACATGACTGGCAGGCGCGTGGCAATTATCTATCAAGGTGAAGTGTATGGCGACCGTCGCCTTTCGGCAAATGTGGCTGGCCTGCCTGCGGGGGTGTACCATGTGGTGGTAAGATCTCCTTACGGGTTGAGCGCTACGGCACTGATGGTGGGCAACTAGGCTATTCTGCCAGGTTGAAGCTGATATCGAAGTAAGAAATACCGGATATTCCAGAAACGGGCTGTCCATCTACAATGACATTTCCGCCCTCGAGTGTGGTGCTGTATAGCGTTTTTTGCGGAAGCGGAGGAAAAGGAATAGAGAATGGGGCAGATGAGCTGGATGTTGCCAGTTCGAGCAACTCTCCGTCAGTGGTGGAATACAGCATGGAGATGTTGGCCGAGCCAAATGGCAGGAAATCAGTGCGGGGCCGGAGGTGCGCAATCAGGGTAGTGTCATTTTGCCAACCCAGACCTACAATTTCCATCGCCGCATCAGGACTTGGGAAACTCAGCAAGGCAGTGAGTGCTGGTTTATCCAGCATCCGGTTTACCTCACCTGAATCAAAGTTGAGAAAGTAAAGTACTCCGCTCCAGTTGCGGGCATTTTCTGAGGCGTTGTCAAAAGTGGAAAATACAACTTGCCTGGCATCGGGTGAGATACTCAGTGCCCTTACAATTACCTCGCCTTCGGCAGTCCATAGCAGGCTCACGTTTTCTGCACTTCCACCGGGAATTTCGGTCATCACCGCTTTGCTTACCTCTGTATCACTAGAATAAACAAGGGAAGCAAGCCTTAGCGCAGGCTCAGCAGCATCGTCGTCATCTTTGCAGGCGCTTGCGATACCGAGCAGTAGGAGAAGCAATAAGGGAAGGCGAATTTTCATGGCAATGCAATCAATGCCTAAAGTTAGCACAAAAGGCTCAACTCCAAAGAACAGTTCAACCCAGATCGGGCGCGGGCTATCTAATTGCGCCTGCTTCGCTTTTGGGTAAGAAAATATATGAGTGCAGTCAGTATACTGAGGAATATGGCTGCAATGGTCCAAATCAACTTTTCCGTATCGCTAAACCTTCGGTTGTTGGTCCATACATCATATATGACCCATACTGCTGCCGCCAGGGCGATGATGCTTAATAATTGCGCCATATTCAAATAAGGTTAAAACTCAATCTTCGCTGGGCAGGCCCAATTGACGCCTTACAAGGTCGTAAATGATAATTTGCTTTTCGAGCTTTTCCATGTACTGCCTGGTTTGCGAAGTCGACTTAATGGCCTCTGCCTGTTCGAGCCATATTTTTGCATCCACTGGCATACCAAGCATTTCATTGGTTACCGCCAAATTGTACAAAGCCCTGTGGGCAACCTTCTCATTGGGATTGTCTATCAACTCCTTCCATGCCAATCCGGCCTTTTCCCAGTCGCCATCGTATTCCAAATCCGTGGCAATGCGGTACATCTCCGAGTTGCCGGTTTGGTAATATGCGCGGTAATCTTCCATCCAGTATGGTGCTATACGCGCGTAGTAATCTACTGCTGCCGCGTAGGCAATTCCGGACATATTCATATCCTGAGGTTTCAATTTGCTGGCCACTTTGGCGTCGTAAGTGACGCTATCTACCACGTAATTGTAGGTCTCTTCATATTCATCAATAAATGCCTTGCGCACATAGTCGTACATGCGCCAGCGCATGGTGAGCTGCAGCTTGGTGGTCACCGCAAATTCTGTGACACGCATGCGGTTGCCTGCATTGTCATACACCTCAACCGGCTGTTGTGTGCCACTGGCATCGAGCTTCATGTCAACCCCTTCGGCAATGATCAAGCCATCAACAAGGTCCCACAAGCAGATGCTATCCGCTTGGGCAAGTGTAATTTCACTGCCTTTTTTTAGTGCACCCGGACGTGACTCATTGTCCCAATCGAGGCGCACAATATTGTATCGGCCCATGGCCTCATTTTCAGCTTCGATGGCATCGAGCACCTTATTGGCTGTGCGCAAAGGCAATCCTGCGGCATTATCTACCAGTTCACCCGCATTGTATACAGGCGCTTTTGTAGCAGGAGATGCACTGTGGTTTACCAAGCCAACCTTGTGCAAATCAGCAGGCACAAAAACCTTGGAAGGATAGATAAATTCAGAATAGTAAAGGGATGTACCGCAGGCAGAAAACAATGCAGACACAAGAATCAATAGCAATAGTCTTTTCAAGATCATAGCGCAAAAATACTAAATGTGCCGTTCAGGCCGTTCAATTGTCTAAATTTGACGACCCAATATTACGCATGCTTCAACCAATTTTTTCATTTACGGTCTTATTTGTGGGTCTTTTGCTCATATCAGTTGCTTGCAAAGAAACTTGTGATGAGCCGGATATCGACAGGATCAACGGCCTTAAGTTCCAGTTGCCCATCGAGGGTGAAGACGCATTTACAAGTGAAGAGCTTGCCGACCTCATGTTTGTGCGCTACGTGCCATTCAGTGATCCCCTGATAGGCGATACTGTTTTTGTGAACGGAAACCTGCTGGAGGAGGGACCGGGAAGGTTTATCATCAACGACTTTTTTCCTTTTCGCAATGCGAGCGCGCCATATTTCGTGATTTACAATTATATCATCGAGGGATTTACTGCAGCCTATTTTGCGGAAATCACCAACATCACCCTTCGTGGCGAGTACGATGGAGAGTGCAATTACAACAACTTGCAGCAGAGCTTTTTCCTCAATGGCGACAGCTTGGATTTAGGCGGAAGTGAAGACTTTTTTGTGCTGCCGCGCTAATGGTAGGCAGGTTCTATTTTGATTTCTATTTCAAAAAGTGATATAAAATGATGACAATTTCAAGTATGTCTATACTCGTTTTCAGGCCCATCTATTTTTAAAAAGGCCAGAGGCCGCCTGCCTCCCGGAGGGATGGAAGTAAGTGCCACACGCCCCCGCTCCGCGTACGGGCAGGCCAGAGGTGAGCGGCAGCGTGCTAAGATGAACCTTTTGCTTTGATTACCTTTGCGGCAAAATTGTTCAACCACCTTATTCAATCCATTGACATTATGAAAGAAGTAGTCATCGTCTCGGCGGTACGCACTCCGATAGGAAGTTTCAACGGGAGCTTGTCCAGCATAAGCGCCACCCAACTGGGAGCAGCCGCAATCAAAGGCGCCATCGAAAAAGCCGGCATCGACAAAGATCAAATTGATGAAGTATACATGGGCTGTGTGCTCCAGGCAGGCCTGGGTCAGGCTCCTGCGCGCCAGGCGGCCATGCATGCTGGCCTTTCGGAAAGTGTGCCCTGCACTACCGTAAATAAAGTGTGCGCTTCGGGAATGAAAGCCGTGATGATGGCCGCGCAAGCCATTGCTGCCGGCGACGCCGAAGTAATCGTAGCTGGCGGCATGGAAAGCATGAGCCGCGTGCCCCATTACCTGCCCGGTTCGAGACTCGGCACCAAACTGGGCAACATGACCCTCCTTGACGGCATGGTATACGACGGCCTCACCGACGCTTACAATCAACAGCATATGGGCAATTGCGGAGACCTCTGCGCCCGCGAGTACAACATCAGCCGCGAAGAGCAGGATGCATTTGCGGTAGAATCTTACAAAAAAGCGGCAATCGCATGGGAAAGCGGTAAGTTCAAGAACGAAGTCGTGCCAGTATCCGTACCCCAGCGCAAAGGTGACCCGCTTGTGATCAGCGAAGATGAAGAGTTCAAAAACATCATTTTTGAAAAAGTATCTTCCCTTCGACCAGTTTTCTCGAAAGAGGGTACCGTAACCGCTGCCAATGCCTCCACCCTCAACGACGGCGCAGCTGCCCTCGTGGTGATGAGCAAAGAGAAAGCCGAAGCACTTGGCCTGAAACCCATCGCAAAAATACTGGCTTACGCCGATGCAGCCCAGGCACCAGAGTGGTTTACCACCGCCCCTTCCAAAGCCATTCCAAAGGCCTTAAAGAAAGCCAATCTCGAAGTGAAGGACATCGACTTTTGGGAACTCAATGAAGCATTTGCCGTGGTAGGACTCGCCAACATCAAGAAACTAGGTCTCGACCCGGCCAAGGTAGATGTAAACGGCGGCGCTGTAGCCCTTGGCCACCCGCTGGGAGCCAGCGGAGCGCGCATCCTGGTGACGCTCATTCATACCTTGCACAACCACAATGCAAAGCGCGGCTGTGCCGGCATCTGCAATGGAGGTGGCGGTGCTTCAGCACTGGTGCTCGAGCGGGCTTGAAATAAATTTTAGCAAATAAAACAAATGCAGCAATGCAGGACAGGGAGGCTTTGGTCTCCCTTTTTTTTGTCATGCATGATTGCCAAAATCTTCGCAACCGCAAAACCCTATAAGCAGTGAAACGATTCGAAACACAAAACCTTCAAGCCTCTTGTTTAACTTTGACAGGGCCCTACCTCCTCGACCCCGCCACTTGCACCGTAACCTGCATTTGCTCCACCCTGCCGCCTATACCCTCAGCGGTAATGTTCAGGATATAGCTTCCATCGCTGGCAGCGCCGGCAGATGTGCTGCCATCCCAGAGCTCAATTTCTGAAGCTTCTTGTGGCACAGCGCTGGCCTCGCCGCTGTGCAGGGCATTACCCCAGCGGTTGTACACCGTCCAGCTGATGCGCCTGGCGCCGAGTACCTGTGCCACCAGCCTGTCATTTCTCCCATCGCCGTTGGGGGTAAAGATGTTTGGAACGATCAATTGAATACCGGGCTCTACGAGAATAATCACGCTGGCCGTGTCCGCACAATCGGGGTTGTTGAGCATGGCGAC
>DAIRDH010000121.1:0-6440 GCA_036796255.1 Cryomorphaceae bacterium | reverse complement strand
CTTACCAACGGTTTTTAATACTTGTGTATTTCAACAGGGGGGTGTTGATGCAGGAATTATTTGGGGAGGAGGACACAGCAGTGCAAATTGTCATGATGATCGCAGCGGAGTGAAGGATCTCATTTTATTCATGAATTTTTTTTTGTGCACGAGATTACTCGTCCAGATGGGCCTCATGAGAAAAGTTCTTCACTGCGTTACTGTTATTAATGAGCGTAATTAATTAATTATGAGATCTCTCCCTGCGGTCGAGATGACGGGGCAATCGGAGGTTTTGGGGGTTTTGGAGGAGGAAAAGAAGGGCGGCGCAGCCGCCCTTCTTTTCCTCCTCCAAAACCCAATATATTCAACTTACAATTGTCATCTCGACCGAAGGGAGAGATCTCATCCTCTTTGCAGAATGTTGTGAATGAGAGAGATTCGTATTTGATAAACTATGAAAATCTGTCATTCCCTTTCTGTAAATTTTAAATTTGGAACACCCAGAGTGGCAATATTGCAATCACCCTCCAGTCTTAAAACCGCGTTTCCAACACATAAGGCAGCATCTTGCGCCATGAGGGCCAGTCGTGTGGGATGTCATGTCCCCACACATCCAGGTTCACGGGCAGGCCTTTGCCCTGCAGTACAGCCGCGAAGCGTCGCGATGCATCAGGTGCTTCCCAGTCGCCGGAGCCGGTGAGCACGTGCAGGTGGCTCGTGTTGCGTATCTGGTTGAGAGTGTTCTCGTCCGACATGTTTTGCATGTAGTGCATCGGGCTGTTAAAGTACACATCATCATCCCAGTAGCCTTTGGTATAGGAGCTAAGGTCGTAATCACCGCTCATCGCGATGCAGCCATGGATGAGCCATGGATTTTTCAGGAAAAGGTTGGCAGCGTGCAGTGCGCCAAACGAGGCCCCACCTGTGAAAATGGCAGTGCCATCCCCATTTTTGGATTTTATAAATGGAACCACCTCATTGTATACGTAATTGTTGAACTGCGTGTGGCGTATAGCCTTGTGTCGGGGCTGCATGCGGCTGTTGAGCCAGCTCTCATTGTTGATGCTGTTGATGCTGAATACTTTTACCTTGCCGGCATTGATGTGGTGAGCAATGGAGTCAATGAGTTGGAAACGCTCGTATTCCAAATAATCCGCCGCCGCAGTGGGCAGCAAGAGCAGCGCCGGGCCATAATGTCCGTAGCTGACTATTTCCATATTCTTGTTGAGGGAAGGGCTGTACCACTGGTCGATTTCTCTGTGCATCTGTTGGGTTTTATTCCTGGTTGTTGTTGTCCTTTTCAGAAAAAAGGGCTGCAAAAGTGCATATAAAGATTGAAATATCAGTGTATTTGTCTGGAATTATTCAATGGGATTTGAGATGAGATGCCACTGAAATCCGAACAGTTACATTGGAAAAATGGTACAATTATGGAATCTGATTCCGAAATTGTACTTTTGATGTATGATTCCAAGAGAAGCCGAAAAGGAATTGCGACTGTTGTCGAAACAGTTTAAAGCTGTCGCCGTGGTGGGTCCAAGGCAGTCTGGCAAAACCACTTTAACCCGCGCTATTTTTCCGTCAAAAACTTATGTGTCGTTAGAAAACCCCGATACGCGCCAATTTGCAGATTCAGACCCGCGTGGGTTTTTAGCGCAATTTCCAGACGGAGCCATTCTGGACGAGGCCCAAAGGGTACCAGCCATTTTTTCATACCTGCAGCAACTGTTGGATGAGCGCAATGATGCGGGGCGATTTATATTGACAGGCTCCAACAATTTTTTGCTTCAGCAAAACATTGTTCAAAGTCTGGCTGGCAGATTGGCATACCTATACTTGCTCCCATTTTCGGTAAACGAATTAAAATCAGGAGATATCCTACCGGAATCCCTCAATGAAATGTTATTTACAGGGAGTTACCCGCCTATATTCCAACAGAAAATAGATCCCGTAAAATGGTATCCCAATTACATCAAAACCTACGTAGAACGCGATGTAAGGTTGATTAAGAACATTTCCAACTTAGGCACTTTCGAGCGCTTTTTGAGATTATGCGCCGGCCGGGTTGGGCAACTGCTGAATAAGAGTAGCCTGGGAATAGAAGTTGGCGTTGACAACAAAACCATCGATGCCTGGCTTACCATTCTTGAAAGCAGCTTTATCATTCACATGCTAAAGCCCCATCACCAAAATTTTAATAAGCGCCTGGTGAAAATGCCCAAGTTGTACTTTCACGATACGGGCTTTGTGTGCGCCTTGTTGGGCATACAAAATCCACTTCAAATCCAGACCCATCCACTGCGAGGAAGCCTTTTTGAAAACTTTGTGGTTGGCGAGTTTATTAAAACCCAGTACAACCTCGGAAAGCAAGGGCAGTTGTACTTTTGGCGTGACAGCAAAGGCAATGAAATCGACCTGATCATTGACAAAGGGGATGCTTTGTATCCAATTGAAATCAAATCCGGGCAAACGATCACCCAGGCATACTTCAAAGGAATCGATTTCTGGAATAAGCTGACTGGCACACAGGGTGGAGCTGTGATTTATGCAGGAAATCAGGGGCAAAAACGAAGTAATGGTATAGAGGTACAGCCTTGGTTTAAAATCGATTTTTCGAAATTTTTCTGAGTAGGGAATGTCAGGGAGCTAATTCGGTCACAGTGTTCTTACTCTCCAAACCACCATCCACCCTCTCCGCCTTTTTCCATTTGCTTCAGCAAGGGCTCCAGGGCCATATGCATCAGGGTATCGAGCACGGCTTGCGGAAACCCGTGGGTGCTGGGGGTGCCGGCGGAGACGCTTTTTTTCGTCTAGACGAAGGCGGCTGCTTGAATTGTGATGCCTCTGTATTTCCAAACTGCTGCAAGGGCAAACATCCATACTTCTATGCCCAACTACCTTTCAATTCACTAATTTTGCCACAGCCATTGTGGCGACAAAATATGTAATGAAACTATGAGTGAAAATTCTTTTTCGGAAGCCACCTTTGGTGCAGGATGTTTTTGGTGTGTGGAAGCAGTGTTTGACAAGATCAATGGTGTGGAACATGTAGAGTCGGGGTACAGCGGTGGCCATGTGAAGAACCCCGCATACAGGGAAGTGTGCAATGGCACCACAGGCCATGCGGAGGTGATCCGCATTCGGTTCAATCCCGCTGTGGTGGGTTTCGAAACCCTGCTTGAAGTTTTTTTTCAAACCCATGACCCCACCACCCTCAACAGGCAGGGCGGCGATGTGGGCACACAGTACCGCAGCGCTGTATTTTACCACGACCCAGCGCAGCAGCGCCTCGCCGAGGCAGCAAAAACCGCGGTGGATGCCAGCGGGATTTATGCCAATCCTGTGGTCACAGAAATCAGCCCGCTTGAGAATTACTACCCTGCGGAAGATTACCACCAGAACTATTTCGCCTACAATGCGGATCAGCCATACTGCGCAGCGGTTATCCGCCCTAAGATGGACAAGTTTAGAACCAAATTTGCCGCCTTGATCAAAGAGAAGGCCTGAGTCTTGACCCCTCTTCAAAGCCATATTGGCCGCTTGCGGATTTTTTCAAAGCTTCTCATGTCTCTTTGTGCAGCGGCCATGTGCACCTTAGGCAGCCTGCAGGCCCAGGACACGTTTTGGGAACCCGCCGATAGCCTCAATTCCAGGCGGCTTATGCTGGTCGGAACCACAGGAGCTGTCGGATTTACGGGCGCGATGATCGGGCTCAACAATTTATGGTATGCCAATGAGCCGCGCAGCTCATTCCACTTTTTCAACGACAATGCCGACTGGTTGCAGATGGACAAGGCCGGTCATGCCTTCAGTGGCTATCAAATCTCCAGGCTCAGCTATCAAGCGGTACGATGGTCGGGCGTGTCAGAAAAGAGCAGCGTGTGGGCAGGTGCCGGTTTCGCCATGCTCTTCCTTACGGGCATTGAAGTGCTCGATGGCTTCTCAGATGCCTGGGGTTTTAGTGTGGGCGATGCTGCCGCAAATGTTGCCGGAAGTGCGCTGTTCGTGGGTCAGCAACTGGCATGGAAAGATCAGCGTATATCGCTCAAGTACAGCTACAGCCATAGCGGCCTGGCGCATTACCGGCCCGAAACGCTTGGCGCCAGTGCGGCCGAACGCATGCTGAAAGACTATAACGGTCAGACCTACTGGCTCTCGGCCAAT
The DNA here is from genome assembly GCA_036796255.1 of Cryomorphaceae bacterium. Lineage (GTDB taxonomy): Bacteria > Bacteroidota > Bacteroidia > Flavobacteriales_D > Cryomorphaceae > T3Sed10-241. The sequence continues at coordinate 2,294 of DAIRDH010000121.1, read as the reverse complement.
CCCTCGGCATTTATGCAAAATGGTTTACGCATCGCACCCTGGCTCAATGTGGCCCTGGGCTACAGCGCTCAGGGCATGCTGGGAGGGAGCGGCAACCCAAGCCAGAATGCAGCCGGCGATGCCCTGCCCGAAATGCTGCGCTACAGGCAGTATTTCCTAAGTCTCGATGTGGATTTCACGCGGATTCAGACCCGATCAGGATTTCTGCGCACCATGTTCAGCCTGATCAATGTGCTCAAATTTCCCGCGCCAGCCCTAGAGCTCAGTCAGGGCAACGTACAGTGGCACTGGCTGTATTATTGATCAGTAAAGCAGCACCGCCTTGACAGGCAAATGGTCGCTAAATCCTCCGTAATAATTCGGGCCGCCATAAGTGCGGCTGGGCTTGATGTCGCCGTATTTCGGGTCGGTAAACATCATTTCGTCGGTGAAGTGCGGCGCAGCGCTGCCCGGTTTTACCATAATAAGGCCGCCTTCATGCATGCTGCGGCTTACAATGATTTGATCCAGAAAGCCCCATTCGCCGCGGTAATTGTAGCTGCCCCTTAATTCAGCTTCTTTGTCCTTCATCAGGTTTACAAGAAGTCCGGACTCCGTGTCACTTTTTGCGGAAAGCACCTCGGAAAGCGAAGTATTCGCAGGGTAATCGTTGAAATCGCCCATGGCCAATATGGAGGCATTGCTGTTTTCGCTGAGAATCACGTCAATGGCTGTCCGTAGCACGGTGGCTGCCATTTTGCGTTTGGGTTCGCTCTGCTCTTGTCCGCCATAGCGCGAAGGCCAATGGTTTACAAACACGTGCAGCAGTGGACCGCCCTTGAAGTGGCCATTTACGTAAAGTATGTCGCGGGTAGGACGCTCTCCATGACCTAAATTTACATAGAAAGTCTCCATGTGGTCGGGCTTGAAAATCTTTTTCCTGTAAAGGAGCGCCACATCAATGCCGCGCTCATCGAGACTGCCGAAATGGATGATTTCATAGCCGCCTCTGCTCAGCGCATCCTGCGCGATGAGGTCGCGGAGCACCGCTTCATTTTCAACTTCCGCCAGGCCGATCAAGGCGGGCAGCTCCTCACTGCTTCCGGCCAGCACTGTGGCCAGCTGGGTTAGTTTATGATAGTATCGTTCCGAATTCCAGGCATTTTTACCTTCAGGCGTAAATTCATCATCATTCTTTTCTGGATCGTTGATAGTGTCAAAAAGGTTTTCGACGTTGTAGAATACCACGCTGGCCTCTTTCGGCTTCCCACGGTCTTCAAGCGATATGATGCCCTTGCTGTGGTCAGCGGCAAACAGCAGACCAAGGATGGTAAAAAAGGCAAGAAAGGTACTCAGGTTGAAAATGACACGTCCGTTTTTCGTCATGCGGGCAGGGTGGGTTTGACTGCAAAAATAGCGGAAAAGGTTTTCTTTGTAGAAATTCATTTGGGTCATGCAAATCAATGTGGGTGACAAAGTGCAACTGCTCAATGAAGTAGGGGAGTGCATCGTGCTCAAAATAGAGCTTGGCCACGCATTGGTGGAAGATGAGCACGGCTTTGAGTGGCGGGTTCCGCTTATTGAGGTCATTCCTCTTACAGGGCGGGGCCATTTAAGCGAGGCGATTGATGGCGCTGAGGTGCCGCTCAAATCGAGCGATATCAAAAAAAGCAGCGCTGAAAAAGCCGCGAAGACCGCCAAAGCCGAACCCAGAGAAATTGACCTCCACATTCACAACCTCACCGTAAGCCACCGCAATATGAGCAACCATGAAATGGTGACCTTACAAATGAAGCACTTTTATGCGGCTATCGCCGATGCCAAGGCCAATGGCGAGCGCCTGCTCATCGTAATTCACGGCGTGGGCAAGGGAGTGCTCAAAACCGAAATCAGGAATGCCTTAGGGCAAATGGAAAAATGTGCTTTCGAAGATGCCAATTACCTCAAGTACGGCTACGGTGCCACTGAAATTACTTTTTGGTAGTATGGAAGGTGATTTTTGCGGGGATGATTCCCTGCAGTGTGATAATTGACCTTCTTACGATTGCAATGCGTCTGTATAGAATGGAGCGCAGCGCCCGCCAGACGGCCAGGAATGAAAAACTTTTATCACGCGGGCCAGTGTGGCCCGCCTGTGGGTTCGAGTAATCGCAAGCTATTTTTTGAATCCTTTTTTACACACCAGATTCTTCACTGCGTTCAGAATGACATTTGGCCAACCGTCAGTGAGAACGCTTCTTTGTTGCAACCCTGCGGCACGCTTTACAACAACGGACCCGAATCACCGGCCGAGCACGTTTTTTCATTCACCGAAT
>DAIRDH010000120.1:0-6651 GCA_036796255.1 Cryomorphaceae bacterium | reverse complement strand
TCTAGAACAATTGAGATGCCGGTTAATGTCCGGGATGCTTTGCTGCGCTATGCATTACGGACTCTAGAACAATTGAGATGCCGGTTAACGTCCGGGATGCTTCGCTTCGCTCTGCATGACGGACTCGCCCTTTAGATTTTTTGGGGTGTTTGGGGGCGGCGGAGCCGCCCCCAAACACCCCCTATAACCCCCACGAGGCGCACGTCATGCAGAGCGCAGCGATGCAACTCGTGCCTCATTGAAATTTGGCGGGTAGGAATTCCCAGCCCACACAGCGCGCAGCATTTCTTTATTCGGAAAGCTGGAGAGGAACGGACTTTGACAATTCAAATCGTGGTTAACGTCCGGGATGCTTCGCTTCGCTCTGCATGACGGACTGTGACAATTCAAATCGTAGTGAATGTGCGGGATGCAAGGCTGCCTGCCTTGCCGGGAGGCGGGCGCTCTGCATGACGGACTCTAGAACAATTGAGATGCCGGTTAACGTCCGGGATGCTTCACTTCGCTCTGCATTACGGACTCGCCTTTTCAAATAAGGCAACAATACAACCAGAGACCCCAGTGAATAAAACTCAAAGCTTCTCCTTCACAAAGGCACCTGTAATCGACTCTTTGCACTCAGCCAATCCTTCCGGAGTTCCGGTAAATACGAGGTGGCCGCCATCTTTGCCACCTACGGGCCCGAGGTCAATCACCCAATCGGCGCATTTGATCACGTCGATGTTGTGCTCGATGACCATCACGCTGTGGCCCCGATGCAGCAGCTCAGTAAAGCTGTCGAGCAGGCGGGCTACATCGTGAAAGTGCAGGCCCGTAGTGGGCTCGTCAAAGATGAAGAGCGTGTGGGGTTCATTGTCGCCTTTGGCAAGAAATGCCGCGAGCTTGGTGCGCTGTGCCTCGCCACCGCTCAGGGTGCTGGATGACTGGCCGAGCTGCACGTAGCCGAGGCCCACTTTTTCAAGGGGCATTAGCTTGTCAACTATTTTTTTCGTGGTGCTGTCTTTTTTGTCTGCGCTGAAAAAGGCTATGGCTTCGGTTACCGTCATTTCGAGAATGTCGGCTATGCTTTTTTCGCGGAAGCGCACCTCGAGGGTTTCCATCTTGTAGCGTTTGCCTTTGCAGGTATCGCAGGTCAGTACGATGTCGGCCATAAACTGCATCTCGATGCGCACCACGCCTTCACCTTCACAGGTTTCGCAGCGTCCGCCTTTCACGTTGAAGCTGAAATGCCCCGGCTTGTAACTGCGCACTTTTGCGAGCTTTTGCGAAGCGAAAAGGGCGCGTATGTCGTCGAAAGCTTTGACATAAGTCACCGGATTGGAGCGCGAGCTCTTGCCAATGGGATTCTGGTCAACAAATTCGACCGCCTTCACATGCTTCAGGTCGCCGCTGAGTTCATCGTAATCACCGGCTTTGTCCCCATAGGCGCCGAGTTGCTTTTGCAGGGCAGGGTAGAGGATGTTGCGCACGAGGGTGCTCTTTCCGCTGCCGCTCACTCCCGTCACCGCCACGAGGCAGTCGAGCGGAAAGTCGACGTCGATTTTCTTGAGGTTGTTTTGGCTGGCGCCTTTGATGCTCAGCTTGTGCTTCCACTTGCGGCGCTTTGCGGGCACTTCAATTTCCACGCGGCCGGTGAGGTAATCGGCGGTGAGGGAATCTTGCGCGAGCAAAAGGTCGTTGTGGTCGCCCTGAAAAACCACATTGCCTCCATGGGTCCCGGCGCCGGGCCCGATGTCGATAATCTCATCGGCGGCTTTCATGATTTCCTCGTCGTGTTCCACCACGATGACGGTATTGCCCAATTGCTGCAGCGATTTGAGTACGCCGATCAGCTTTACGGTATCGTGGCTGTGCAGCCCAATACTCGGCTCATCGAGTATGTACATGGAGCCCACGAGGCTGCTGCCCAGGCAGGTCGCCAACTTGATGCGTTGTGACTCGCCGCCTGAGAGGCTATTGCTCAGCCTGTCGAGGGTGAGGTAACCAAGGCCCACTTCGTTGAGGTATTGCAGTCGGTTTTCAATTTCCACCAGGAGCCGCTTTGCAATCTGCCGGTCATTTGCCGAAAGGCTCAAACTGCGAAACGCCTCAATGCTCTCGCTTACGGGCATTCCAAGAATGTCGACGATAGAGTGCCCGTCGATTTTGACATTCTGCACATCCTTCCGCAGGCGCGAACCTTTGCAATCGGGACATGTCGTTTTGCCGCGGTACCGGCTCAGCATCACGCGGTATTGAATCTTGTAGCTCTTCGATTCCAGGTACTTGAAGAAATCGTGCAAGCCGTGGAAGTGCTTGTTGCCCGTCCAAAGCAGGTCGCGCTGTGCAGGGCTCAGGTCGCGTATGGGACGGTGGATGGGAAAATCAAATTTATCGGCATTGGCAATCAGGGCCTGCTTCCACTCACCCATGGTTTCACCGCGCCAAGCGGCGACGGCATCTTCATAAATGCTGAGGCGCTTATTGGGGATCACCGCGTCGGGGTCAATGCCGATTACACTTCCAAAACCTTCGCAGGTAGGGCAAGCTCCCAAAGGATTGTTGAAGCTGAAGAAGTGGTCGCTAGGCACCTCGAACTCGATGCCGTCGCGCTCGAATTTATTGCTGAAAGTCGCGATTTCACTGCCCTCCTCGCCAATGATCTCGATGAGGCAGGTGCCATGGCCTTCGAAAAAGGCGGTCTCGACCGAATCGCCAATGCGGGAAGTATTCTCCTCATCACCGGGTTTGTTGACAATGCGGTCTACGACGATTTCCACCTCGTCTTTCTTGCCGAGCTTGTCGCCGTCAATCTCGTCGATGCGCATGGCTTCACCATTGAGGCGCACCCTGGCAAAGCCTTGCTGCTTGAGGACATCGAGGTGCTGGGCGAGGCTGCGGTCCTTCCTGGCCCGGAGTGGTGCGAGCACCATGCAGCGGGTATTTTCCGGAAGGGAGGCGATGTGGTTTACGACGTCCTCAGTGGTGTCGCGTTTCACCAATTCGCCCGATTTTGGGCTGTAGGTATGGCCGATGCGTGCAAAGAGCAGGCGGAGGTAGTCGTATATTTCTGTAGAGGTACCCACAGTCGACCTTCCGGTGCGTGTGGTCACTTTTTGCTCAATGGCAATGGCGGGTGAAATCCCGGTGATGGACTCGACGGCTGGCTTTTCCATTTTGCCCATAAACTGGCGGGCATATGAGGAAAGACTTTCTACGTAGCGTCGCTGTCCTTCAGCGTACAGGGTGTCAAAAGCCAGTGAAGATTTTCCCGATCCTGAAAGGCCGGTAATGACAATAAACTTGCCGCGGGGCAGGGCCACTGTAACGTCTTTGAGGTTGTGGGTACGGGCCTTTTTGATGACAATATGGGTAGAAGCATCGACTGAGACAGGAGCCGTTTTGGACATAGCAGAACGCGTATTTGAAAAAAAAATTTATAAGCAAAGGAACCAATTATTTGGTTGTTGTGAGAAGATAACATATCTTTATACTCGCATAATCGAAATAAAATCCGATATGCGCATTTAAACCTCCAAAAAATTTACTGCCTATAGCATATATTTACTCCTAACATTTAACGCTTAAACAGGAGAAATATGCCATATGAAATGACCTCCGATCAGGAGTTGGTTCAGTCGTATCTCAACGGTAATGATAATGCATTCGAAGTGTTGCTCGCGCGACATAAGGACCGCATTTATATGCAAATCGTGCTTTTGGTGCGCGACAATGACCTTGCCGACGACATTTTTCAAGAAGCCTTTATGAAGGCCATCCGCACCCTCAAGCAGGGCAAATACAATGAAGAAGGAAAGTTTCTGCCTTGGATTATGCGCATTGCGCACAACCTGAGCATCGATCATTTCCGAAAAACCAAGAAGATGCCTTCTGCGAGAAGCGATGGCAACTATGATGTATTTGGCACCATGGCCCAGGATGACCTGAACGTGGAAGAAAAGTTGATCACCGACACCATCCATGGTGATGTACGCAAACTGATTGACCGCCTTCCGCAAGAACAGCGCGAAGTGGTCATCATGCGTCACTACGAAGGTTTAAGCTTTAAAGAAATCGCCGACAGGTGCGATGTGAGCATCAATACCTCGTTAGGAAGGATGCGCTACGCCCTGATCAACATGCGCAAGTTGGCCGAGCAGCACAATGTGATTCTTTCGCGATAAAATTTTTATCGAAGGATAAAATAAAGTCAACATAGGTGGCGTTAAGGGTGTAAACAAAACACATCTGCAAGCCTATGCAAAATTTTACCCACCCTTCTTTTAATTCAAACAATCCTTGTTCGCATGTGGACAATAGCGCTGAAGCGGCCTCCTTCGGGTTCCGCACAGCCCCCAGCAAAGGAACGCTTCGCAACATATTGGCTTTTTCAAAAGCCTATGATGTGAAGCAAACCAAATCTGGACGTCTCTGCGAAATGGTCTTGAATTAATGCCATAACCCATTGTAAACCTTGAGGAGCCATTTGGTCTCCTCTTTTTTTTGCCCGCACTTTCGGCTAAATTTTGCGAAAGCACAATTCCTGCTTTTCTTTGTCATGAACCCCTAATCAATTCTCCTATGAATTTAGTCGTACGTTGGCTTGTAAATGCGCTCATCGTATTTGGCCTCGCCTGGGCACTCCCCGGAATCCACATTGAATCATTCTGGGCTGCCATGCTCGTGGCCGCGGTGCTCGCATTGCTCAATGCATTTGTGCAGCCCTTGCTCATCATCCTCACCATTCCCGTTACCATCATTACCTTGGGCCTGTTCATTTTTGTGATCAATGCGTCGATTGTTTTGATGGCAGCATGGTTGGTATCCAGTTTTTCTGTTGAGAATTTCTGGTGGGCCTTGCTTTTTAGCATCCTGATGGCGGCGCTCAACAGTGCCTTTATGCGCTCAAGCGGCAAGGGGAGGGAAGAGTTGCGATGATGGAGATTTTGTCAGATTACCGGCATTACAACATGCATATTTCCAGATGAGATCTCCGTCATGTTTGTTTTGAATCATTGACCAGGCGCTAATTCCGAGTCTTCCGCGTTCGCATTTGCCAAACAAAAAGAACGCAGATAACGCTGATCAGGCAGATCAACGCGGATTAGGTTGCTGGGATGACGGGAATCACATTTTCATTCGAGATATCTGTCATCGTAATTGCGAATCAGCGACCATCCGCTAAATCCCTGCCTCGCCGACCAGGCAGGAGCGTCATTCGCGTTCCCACGTTCCTATTCACCAAACTATAGAACGCAGATGACGCTGATCGTGCACCTGCCTGAACATAGAACGCAGATAACGCTGATCAGGCGGATCAACGCAGGTTAGGTTACCGGGATGTCGGAAATCACATTTTCGTTCGAGATATCTCTCATGAAAAAAACTGCTCCGGTCGGCAGCAGTAAAGCCTTATGGCTGCGGCAGCGGGTGCACGCCAGCGGAGCGGGGAAGTTTGAAAACTTTTGGATTTGAATTGCATTCATGTGAGTGCCAAGCGCAGTAGATTGGATTTTTGCGTAAATTGCTTGCGGAGCAAGGTATTCACCGGTAGACAGCTCCTACCTGCCATAGATCAGTTTTGGATTCATAATTTCCCTATCTTTATATTTAAATCACGACACATGATTATAGAAAGAAGCGGAAACGAAATTTTGGTCAGAATCTCGGCCAACCTGGACCTCCGTGATATTCAGGATATTTTGGATTATTTAGCTTACAAAGAGGCTGCATTTGGAACGAAGGCCAGTCCTGAAGATGCGGCTGAGCTTTCGAGATCAGCAAAAAGAAATATCTGGACACAGGTCAAGAATAAAAGAGGTCTGAAATGAAAATAGCAGTTGATGCTAACATTGTTTTCAGTGCCATATTGAACACGGAAAGCAAAATTGGTCAACTGCTTATGTTGGGTTCCGATGCGTTCCAATACCATTCCATTTTTCAGTTAAAGGAAGAAATACAACGCCATAAGGCCAAAATTTTATCGATTTCGGGCTATTCCGAAGAGAGATATGCTGTGATTTACGAGCAGATCATTTCTCGTATTTCCTTTATCGACCACAATTTAATTTCGGAAAATGCGCTAACCCGTGCCACTGAATTGGTACAAGGTGTCGATGAGGATGACGCACCCTTTATAGCCCTTGCCATTCACTTAAAAGTTAAAATTTGGTCGGGAGACAAGAAGCTCCAAACAGGATTAGAGGCAAAAGGTGTCAAGCTGGTCATAGGAACTGAAGAACTCTATGAACTGTTTCTCGAACGAAAAAGATATCTGAAGTAGTTATTGAAATTTTTTATCGTCAGCAGGGCATCAGTTTTGTGTGCCTCGGGGCTTGGACTCTTTTTTCACGAACATAGAACGCAGATAACGCGGATCAGGCAGATTAACGCGGATCAGATAACCGGGATGACAAAATGCTACTTCCCATTCGAGATCTAAGTCTTTACAAGATCGAATCAGCGACCATCCGCTAAATCCCTGCCTCGCCGACCAGGCAGGAGCGTCATCTGTGTTCCATCCACCAAACCTTGGAACGCAGATAACGCAGATCAGGCGGATGAACGCGGATCAGATAACCGGGATGACAAAATGCTACTTCCCATTCGAGATCTACGTCTTTACAAGATCGAATCAGCGACCATCCGCTAAATCCCTGCCTCGCCGACCAG
>DAIRDH010000119.1:2159-6654 GCA_036796255.1 Cryomorphaceae bacterium | reverse complement strand
AGTTGGAAGAAATCAAGCGCTGCCCGCGAAATGCGCTCCTGGACGATGGTCACGGTGTCGCCGAGAAAGAAAAGTTCGTTGGTAGGATCGAAATTGAGCACCGGACTTCCATCGACGAAATCATCATTGGTCACAAAAATATCGAAGGGATCATTCTTCATCACGCCATTTACGAAAGTGCGCCAGCGGTAATTGTCACCCACGCCCTCAGGCTCAAACGTGTCGATCACCACGCCGTAAATCTGGTCGGGCTCCTGATCAAAGAAGTCACTCGGGCCATCCGGATCGATGAGCCAGCGAATATCCTCAATCAGAACAGGTTCGCGCAGCAATTCCGGATTGCTCCTGTAGCGGCTGCCATCCGGCAGGTCAATTTCCAAAATATAGCTACGGCCCACAATGCCGCTGTCGGGAAAGGTGTAAATGCCGGGCGCAGTCTCGGGCAGCAGGATTTCAAAACCCTCGTCGTCTTTGAGATACACCACGGCATCGGTAGCGCGCGGCGGTGTGCTGTCATCAAAGAATGGCTGCGTGTACGTGAGGTTGATGTGGTAAGGCCCTGGCTCATTGCTCAGCCAGCCTTCTACCACGAGGAAGGTCTCGCCTTCCGGCAAATCGAGGTCTATCCTGTCTTCACAAGCGCTGAGGATTGCGCCAAAAGCAAGCATCGCGCATATGTATTTCAATGGCTTCATGGCTAGAATTTTAAGTTGTAAGTAACACCGGGGATAATCGAACCAAAGATGCTGAGCTGAAAGGCTTCGGTAATCTGTGGGTTGTCCTGGTCCTGCCGGAAAAAGATGCTGTAGGGATTGCGGCGGGCGTACACGTTGTACAGGGAGAAAGTCCAGGAACTCTCCCAGCTCTCCGGCCGGTTGATGAAGAAGAGCACCTTTTCCTTTTTCTTCTGTGGCACCCAGGTGGCGGAGAGGTCGAGGCGGTGATAGTCTGGTGTGCGCGCGCCGTTGCGGTTACTGTAATTGGGCACCACGATGCCTTCATACACGAAGCGCGCATCGGGAAAGGTGATGGGCCTTCCGCTCATGTAGGCGAAGGTGCCGCCAAATTCCCAGGCATCGTTCATGCGGTAGATTCCCACTACGGAAATGTCGTGGGTCTTGTCCCAGTTGGATGGGTACCACTCATTGAGGTTTATGCCTTCTACCTTCAGCTCACTGCGGGCCAGGGTATAGCTCACCCAACCCGTAAGCCGGCCTTTCACCTTTTGCACCTGCATCTCCATGCCATAAGCCCGGCCTATGCCCTGGAGCAATTCCGTTTCCAGGCTTTGGTTGAGCAGCAGCTGCGCATTGTTGCGGTAGTCGAGCAGGTTTTGGTAATCCTTGTAATAAGTCTCTATCGAAAATTCATAGGTATTGTCCTGAAAATTGCGGTAGTAACCCAGCGATACCTGGTCGGCGATGGAGGGCTCCACATATTTGCCGGAAGGCGTCCAGATGTCCAGGGGCGTGGCAGCCGTGGTGTTGCTCACCAGGTGAATGTACTGCCGCATGCGGTTGTAGCTGGCCTTCACTGCACTTCGGGGGCTGAAGGAATAATTGGCTGAGAAGCGCGGCTCGAGCCCGCCGTAATCGGCGATCACCTCACCCCGCTCATACTGCCGGCTGCCTATCACATTGTCGACGCTGTTGGGAATATCGTCCTCATAGAGAAAAACCTCACGCGGGCCAATATTCAAAAAGTGGCTGTAGCGCAAGCCGTATTGCAGGCTCAGCTTTTCTGAAATGGTTTGTTTATTGCTCACGTACACCGCCATCTCGGTCGCGTACTCTTTCTGCACTTCAAATACGTTGAAGAAACTGTCGTCACCCACACCCTCGGCGCGGCCCGGGCTGAAGGTATAGAAAATGCCCTGCACCCCATATTCCAGCGTGTTGTTCACATTCGGGATATAGCTAAAATCGGCCTTGAGGTCGTAATTGCGGATGCCCGCCTGCCAATTGAAGGCCTGCGAACCGGTAGGCACGCCAAGTTCATAAGTGTAGTCGCTATACACCGCTGAGAAGTTGGAAAACATGCGGGGAGAAAACAGGTGGTTCCAGCGCAAGGTAGCAGTGGTATTGCCCCAGTTGCTGGCGAAGGCATCGTCAAATCTAAACCGATCGGCGCCGGTGTAGGCCGACAGGAAGAAGCGGTTGTTCTCATTGAGCACGTAATTCACCTTGGCATTGAGGTCGTAAAAGAAAAGTTGGTTGCCCTGCAAGTCGGGGTTGAAAATCGGTGCGAGAAGGTCGCCGTATGAGCGCCTTCCGGCAATCATAAAGGAGGCCTTGTCTTTGGCAATGGGCCCTTCGAGCATCATCCTGCTGGAAATAAGACCAATGCCTGCCACACCGCCAAACTCTTTCATGTTGCCTTCCTTCTGCCTCACATCCAACACGCTGGAGAGGCGGCCGCCGTATTTGGCAGGAATGCCTCCTCTGAAGAGGCTTAGGTCTTTGACCGCATCGGCATTGAACACCGAAAAAAAGCCAAAAAGGTGTGAACTGTTGAACATGGTGGCCTCATCCAGCAAAATCAGGTTTTGGTCAATATTGCCACCGCGCACATTGAAGCCCGTAGCCCCCTCGCCCACGGTGGTGACCCCGGGCAGCAGCAAGATGCTCCTGATAATGTCGACCTCGCCCATAAACTGCGGAATAGATTTTACCTTTTTGGCATCCATGCGGTTTACGCCGGTCTCCAGGCTCGTCACGTTGCGGTTGGCTGCCTCCGATGTTATTTCCACCGCACTGAGCATGAGCTGGTCAGACTTCAATTCAACGTTCTTCGTCATATCTGCCGAAAGGCTGATGGTCTCCAGCTGCGCCTCATAGCCGAGGTAATTATACGTGACATTGTAGCTGCCTTCCTTCAGCGAAATTGTGTAGTAACCATACGTATTGGTCACAGTCCCTGACTTTATTTCATCGATGTATACCGTGGCGCCAATGAGCTCCTCGCCCGTATCGGCATCGCGCATGTAGCCGCTCAGGCTGTATTTGCTTTGCGCAAAAAGAGCCGCCGGCAGCAAGACCATGAGCAGGGCGAGTTGACGAATCAGATATTTAGAAACCATGGTTTGGCTGTTGCTTTTAGATTTATCGCGGCAAATGTCTTCGCTTTCGCGAAAGAATGCCCACGAAAACGGACAAAAGGGTGAAATTTGGTATAGATGGTCACACTAACCACGCGCGAAGCTACAGCATGACTTGAAATACAAGATTGTGGAATTGTTAAATATTGGGCTGGGTTTATAAATTGAGAAAGATAGGGTTGATGGAGATGTAAAGAATTCCCTGCTGCGATTTCTGGATTACTATTGAGAGTGCGGGTATTTCGTTGAATTGGAGATCTGTTCATACCAAAGACAGCAAATGTATTTCATTGAGGATGAAACATCTCTCTTACATACCTTCCCTTTGGTTGTCGGTATTAATGACAGACTTTTCAATTCACTAATAACGTGAGCACTACGCAGTCGTCCGCCCACTCGCCTGTCGCGTACGCGCGGGCATGCCGCAGTCGGGCGGGCCCTTCCGAATGCGGCAGCTGTTTTTGAGTGGAATCCACATTTAGTACGGGATGCATCTCTGACATTAACCGAGATCTAAATTTATGCCGTTGCTTCCCACGCACGCGCTCCTCAGCATTTGCAATGCTGCGGAAGTCTGCGTCTCACGCCCGAATGGCGTCATCCCTGTTTACCCGCCGCGAAGCAGGGCGGGCCCGCGCAGTACAGGCTATGTCTGCGGCAGGCGGGAGCGTTCTACCACCTTCCCCTCAAAATACTTCGCAATAAGCCCACCAATCTCCTTTCCCTTCTCGAAAATCATAAAGTGGTTGCCGCCTTTGATCACTTCACCATGGCCCAGCGCATCGGACTTGAGGAAGGCATCCTGAAAGGGAAAAACCTTGTCGACGGTGCCGTGAATGCGCAGGTAGGGAACCGCCAAAGCAGGTGGTTGCCAGTCGAGCACAGCAGCTGCGCCAAAAGTGAGCAGATCGGCATCGCTATTCTCGAGCATTTCCAGAAAGAGGGCCCGGGCTTTGGGACTTTTTTTGGTGAAGCGATCGCCTACCACGCCGAGGGCGGTGAGCATGGGCTTGCTGAGGTAAGGGCCGATTTTCATGCTGGCCGCCACGCGGATAAGCGCTGCCATATCTTCGCGGCTCGTGGCGGTAGAGATGAGCACAAGGGCTTCGGGCTTCGCGAGCTGAGCCCACTCCTGTGCAATCATTCCACCGAGTGAAACACCACCCAAGGCGTAGGGCGGCTCCAGCTGATAGTGTTCGTGCATCATGCGCGCATAGTCGGCCATGGACTTGGCGCCTGTGGAGGGTATCCAGTCCAGGCATATCACCTCCAGCGCATCGCCACAATCGAGCTCGTTGAAAATTCGTGCATCGGCACCGAGTCCGGGGAGTAAGTACAGTCGCATGGCCATATGGGTTGAGGTCGCTAAGGTAATACAACGGCCAGGAAGGGGCCAAT
>DAIRDH010000119.1:0-2059 GCA_036796255.1 Cryomorphaceae bacterium | reverse complement strand
GAAAAATGCCTCATTCCACTTACCTTTAGCCCATGAAATCGATTGAAACCGCCCCCGATGCCACTTTTGCCCCTTCGGAACTTGTGCTCCGCCCCGATGGCAGCATTTACCACCTGGGCCTGCACCCCCATCAGGTCGCCGATACGGTACTCGTAGCGGGCGACCCAGCGCGGGTGGAGCGTATCGCCAGCCATTTCGACAGCATTGAGCACCGGGTGAGCAACCGCGAGTTTGTGACCATCACCGGCCGTATCGGCAATAAGCCCATTACGGCACTGAGCACCGGCATCGGCACCGATAATATCGATATTGTGATCAACGAGCTCGACGCCCTGCGCAGTGTAGATTTGAAAGAGCGCCGCCTCCTTCCGGAAAAGAAGCCACTGCGCGTCGTCCGCATTGGTACAAGCGGGGCTTTGTCGCCCGATATTGAAGTGGGCAGCTATGTGCATTCGAAATACGCCATAGGTATGGACGGCGTATTGCACTATTACAATGCCGCATTCGAAGAAGACGAACAGCTGCTCTGCGAAAACTTTATGGAACACACAGGCTGGAATATTGGCGGATTGAGACCCTACGCCGTGCGCAGTGACGAAAAGCTTGGGGCACTCTTTCAAAAAGGCTTCCACCAGGGCATTACTGCCACTGCATGCGGATTTTACGGGCCGCAAGGGCGCATCCTTCGCCTGCCCCTTGCCATGGCCGGGCTCAATGAGCAGATGTCTACATTTTCATTCAAGGGCATTCCCATGGCCAATTACGAGATGGAGAGTTCGGCGCTTTTCGGGCTCGGCAGCCTGCTTGGGCACCAGTGCACCACGGTATGCCTCCTCATTGCCAACAGGCAGAAAAACGCATTCCTGAAAGATTACAAACCCTACATGGAAAGGCTCATCACCGAAGTGGTAGAGCGTGTGAGCACCGATTAACCACAATCAAAATGCTTCAGTTTCTGCCATTCGCTTCCGCAAAATAAGCGGCGCGAAATTGCGTTTTTGCGGAAAGCGTAAATGCGTATCCGGCCTGCTCAATGCGGGAGATTAACATTGCAATGCTCATAAATCCAAACCGGCCTTAAGCCTTGGCCCTGCATTGCGACCTACATTAGCCGGAAACAAATCCAGCAGTCCAAGTGTATGTACGGTGATATGAAGCCAAGTGAAATCGAAGCCCTGCTCAACCTGATTGATGATCCCGACGAGGTCATCTATTCGCATGTGCGCGAGCGGATCGTTTCATATGGTGAAGGCATCATACCGCGGCTTGAAAACCTCTGGGAGCTCAATTCCTTTGGCCACATCTTTCAGCAGCGCATTGAAGACATTATCCACTTCATCCAGTTTGACAGCGTGCACAAAGGCTTGAAGCGATGGGCGCGCGAAGGCGGGGAAGACCTCTTTGAAGGTGCGCTGCTCGTGGCCCGCTACCAATACCCCGACCTCGACGAACTCGAAGTGCGCGACAACTTGAACCGCGTGCGGCAGGACATTTGGCTGGAGCTCAATGATGAGCTCACGGCTTTGGAAAAGGTGAAAGTGTTCAACCACCTGCTCTTTGACGTGCATGGCTTCAGGGGCAACAAGAAGAACTACCACGCTGCGCAAAATTCATACATCAACAGCGTACTCGAAACGCGCAAAGGCAATCCACTCAGCCTGAGCATCGTTTATATCATTTTGGCGGAAAGCCTGGGCGTGCCCATTTATGGTGTGAACCTGCCCAACCACTTCATCCTCGCCTACGTGGATGAGTACAACATCATGCGCTTTATCGAGCGAAGCATCGCTCCTGAAGCGGAACAAGCAGATGTACTTTTTTACATCAACGCTTTCAGCAAAGGCACCATCGTGCACAAAACCGAAATCGCTTCATACCTCGAGCAGCTTAAATTAAAGCCCGGACCTGAGCATTTTAACCCCTGCTCTAACCGCGCCATCATTGGACGCCTGCTCAACAACCTCGTTTTCTCGTACGACCGCCTCGGCTATCCCGAAAAGGTGGAGGAGCTGAGCAAACTCAAGGAAGTGGTGCGGCTCAATTCGGAAGGTGAGGTGAG
>DAIRDH010000118.1:0-6797 GCA_036796255.1 Cryomorphaceae bacterium | reverse complement strand
ACCCAAATGTATTGAAATTGCCTTTTCAGTCGATCTCTTTTCCGCTGTTTGCAGTCCATGCAACGAATACCTCGCCTATTGAATGCACATTGTGCAACGATTAATTTCGGAATGCGGCGAATCATGTCTTGTATTCTCACCTGGAAAAATTGCCTAATTCTCAGAGAAGAAATCCCCGATTGGAATTTGATATCCTTCTCTGCCTTGACTGCAATGAATATATCCATTGCTTAAACTAACGCGTTCACATCTGTCAAGTGACTTCAGAATTACACCCTCCGCATTGCTGAGGTGTACCTGCCCATCCCGTTGGAAAACCAACTCATTTCCGTATGTAAATTCAGGCCTTGTCAAATCATATAAACGTATCGTATTCAGACGCTTGAGATTGTAGTCGAATAGCGTTATCCTTTCAGCGTAGGTATTCAGAGCCAGCCCATAATCGAAAGAAGCATACCGCTGTGGTTGATCATGATCGTTTTCTAAAAATTCTCTCCTTCTATGAAAACCTGAATACGCAAACTTTTCATCCTCATCAAACCTATATACACCAAGTTCTTGGCCATTTACGGCGGAGTACCAAAGCAAGCTCTTCTCGAATAGCAGGTACAAGTTTTCTCCCATTACGATGAAGTCAAGCAAATTATCATCAATAGTAAGACGGGTTAAAAGTAAATCCTGTTCAGGATTTGGTGGCAAGCACCTGAAAGCCGAGACGGCACGGTGCACTTGTTTATCCGCTGAAGTAAATGCTTCTTTTACCTGAAGCATGAATAGCGTGTCACCTGCACATTGATATAAGCGTGCACCGATCTCGTTGGTGAATTTGTACTTTGCAAGCTTATTGGCATGGGGGTCTACAACCATAACCCCCTCAGCATCGGCGGTGAGATACATACCCCTCATCTTCATTAAATCCGATTCCCCGTATTGACCTGGCATACGGATCGGTTGATCATAAGCCTGTGAAGCCTGCAAGCCTGTGGTCACTAAAACTCCTATGAAGCCAAACATATAGCCAACCGCGACAATCCCGGTCGGCATTTCGGTTGAGGCGGCCATCCTTGGAACTTCCGGCATAAGTCCTGGCACAACCCAACCACTGCCATCGCGCATATCAATCAGGTGCAGGCCGGCTGCATCTACCAAATACTTTCCATCGTCGAGCCGCTCCATCTCAATTCCGGGATCAAAGCGCGGTACTTTTCTCTGCCATAGAAAATCTCCACTTCTGAGGTCATATGCCGCAAGTAAATGGGTGCGGGCATTACGGCCAGCTTTAGGGTAAAGGAGCAGTATATTTTGATCGGGCAAGGCCATATGAAATTCGCCAAGGTGTGCCCACTTCTTAGTACCGGTATCACGATGTAAGGCCTGAACCTTGGATTGATACACCTGATACAGCGCTCCGTCAAGGAGATAAATTTGAGAGTACCCATCGTCTTCATGCTGCCACAAAAGACTATTTTTCTCAGTATCGTAAAGCATTTGGTGAAGAAACTTTGGTTGGGACTGTGAGCGTGGGGTTAGCAAGTTGACCAATAAACGCTGATCCTGAGCGAAATAATCGAAATTATAAACAGGAGCATTAAATGCATGCACGGTAGCCAGAATATCCCGTCCATTCTCGAAGTCACGCCCTACCACCCGTTCCTGAATGCTGTATCCCGCTTGAGCATAAAACCGAATAGAAACAAGAATGAATAAAATGGTACAAAGTATAAACCGTTTTGCCTGCATAGCTGTAAAGCGCTCCATGAGTGACGAAAATAAAATTTAAGTTTCAAATCATGTTCATCTCGACAAAAATGTTTGAATGACGCTTACAACCAGCACGAGACCTTTTCGGGAATTTGGCTCTGTCAATTCAGAATTAACCTACTCGCTCCAAGTCACAAACCCCGGAATCACCCCGGCTTCAAAGGCAAAAGTCTCGTTGCCATCTACATCGTAGAGATATACCTGACCGTTGCTTTGAAAATCGCCGGCGTCGGTGAGGGCGATTTCGCCTGTGGAGGGGTTGATGTGGAAACCGTAGAAGTTGTGGTTTTCGCCTGAAATAAAGGGTGTGGTGGGAAGTTCAGTGGCGTCGATCGCCATCTTGTACACATCGCCGGCGAGGAGATAGTACACATGCTGCCCATCAGGTGCCATGCGCAGGGTGCCGCCATAGCCCATCACTTCGCCAAAACTCCAGGTGGCATCCACGGCCTTGCTGCTGCCATTCACGCGGTAAAGGGCGGGAAATACGCCCGCAAAATCACCCTGACAGAGCACCCACACATCGCCATTGGCATCGGCGGCAAGGGTATTGGGCCCAGCCGAGAGCGCTACGGAGATACCCAGCTCATCGGTTTCGGGATTGATGAAGATGATGCTTTCGCCACCTGCATTGGTGGCCCAGACTTCGCCATTGTGCAAGATCATGTTTTCCAGCCAGGTGGCTGTTGTGATCAGGCCCGTATATGTTCCCGAGCTTGGGTTGACAATGTGCACGCCTCCGGCAAAAAGGTCAGTAACGTAGGCCTTCTCATCAGAGAGAAAAAGCATGTGGCGCGGTGAATCCAATCCGGTGATGCTGCGCTTGCGCTCGACAGAGCTGGGATCGCATACTTCGATTTTCTCTGAATTGTTGACCACGAGGTAGAGCTCGTCATTATGCAGATAAATGCTTTGCAGGATATCGCCCAGCGGCTCGTCATTCACCAGTTCATACACATTTTGAAACACCACCCCTTCTGTTGCATTGTAAGCGGTGAGGCTGGCCGTACCCTGGCCAAAGCTACCCTCATTGGCCACGTAAATGATCGTGGCTGCAGGATCTTGTGGAGGAGGTGGTGTGCCGCCATTGTCATCATCTGAACTGCAAGCCGCGAATAGCAAAACGAAGGCAAAAAAGGAAAGGAACTTTTTCATTGTATTGGTTTTATGTGAATTACTACGTTTTTATTTGATATTTTCGATTCAATCGGAAAGTTGGGTGAGGCCGTTGGGTGAGGCCCACGTGCCTCACCTCTCTCATTTTTACTAATCCCCTCATCCCTTCTCCCGATTTTCAAAAAGGTTAATCTCAAGGCTCAGCAGAAAATGCCGTCCCGGCATGGGGCGGTTCATCACCTGCACAAAATCGGTGTCGAGGAGGTTGCGCATGGTAAAGTTGGCCCGCACCTCTATGCCCTTTAGGGCAAAATGGTAATCGGCTTGCAGGTGCACAAGCGCATAAGGGTCGAGGCTGCGGCTGTTGTCGGCGATGGTGAAGCGCTCGGAGCGGTACTGCATCGTGGCGGCGAGGCCCCATTTGCGGTAAGCGATGCGCTCCTCCCACATGGCGGCCCAGAGCGGCACGTAGATCAGTTGATGGCCGAGGCTGCTGTCATTGCCATTGCTGCTGTGGCGGTTGGTGCTGCGCACGTAGTTGGCCTCGGCGCGGTGGCTCAGCTGCCAATTGCCTGCATTTTGCGTCCAGGAGGCCCGCATTTCGAGTCCGCGGCTCCACACACTGCGCAGGTTTTCCGGCTGCCAGTAGCTGGGGGCCGGTTGCCAGATGATCCAGTTGTCCACCTTTCGGGAAAAAGTGCTGAGCGAAGCTTGCAGCTGGCTTTCGCCAAAATGGCGATTGTGATAAATTCCTAGCTCTTGCGACCAGCCCGACTCTGGCAGCAAATCGGGATTGCCGCCGGGCATCCAAAACAAATCGTTGAGGCCCGGAAGGCGGTACACGCGGCCTACATTGCCGCGCAGTTGCCAATGCGCAGTGAGCTGCTGATCCACGCCAAGCGTGGGCACCATGGGCAGCAGGCGACCGTTAAGCCACTCTCCACGCAATGCCGCCGATACACTTGTGCGCTCATTGAAAAAGCTGCGCTGGGCGCGGGCTACAACGGCGGGACTGCTCCGCACATTGTCGGCGGTGTAGTTCACGCTGGTGGCGGTGGAATGGCGGTAAAAGGCGAGCAGCGAAAGTTCAGTGCCCTTGAGGATGGTCTTGGCTTCGGCCTGGGCGTGCCATGTGCTGAAGGCCGATTGGTCGTCTACGCCCTGGTCGGCAAAGTCGAGTATGCCATGGTCGTAGGCGAGGTCGGTGCTGAGCTCGAAGCGGCCCAGCTGCTTGTGGGCGTGGAGCTGTGCACGCACATTGGCGTCGTGCTGCATGGCGCGGCTGCTGCGGCGGCTAAGGATGGGCGGTATGCGGCGGTCGGTCTCGTTGTACCAGAAGAGGGCGTCGGTATTCCAACCGCTCTTGCTGCGGTAGGCCATGGCTTGCTGCAGGCCGCGGGTGCGGAAGTAGGCGTTGGGTTGGGGCTCTACGGTGCCATTGGGCAGGCTGCGTTCGAAATCGTTTTGGGCTTCGCGGAAGTATACACTCGTTTTTGCCGAAAGGCGGCCCTTGCCATAGCGCATCACGGTGCCTGTGCCTATATCTCCAAAGCTGCCGACGGTCATTTTTTGCGAAAGCAATGGCCCGGACGCTCCCACGCGCTGGTCGAGAAAGAGCGTGCCCGCCACGGAGGCATTGCCGAGCAGTGCCGCTGATGGCCCCGTGAGCAGGCCTATGTCGCTGAAAAGGAAGCTGGGGAGCAGGCTGAGGTCGGCCTGGGCGAGTGAGGGATTGTCGAAGGGTACGCCGTTGAGCAGCACCTGCATTTGGGCGGCGCTGCCCCCTTGCATCGAGGCGGAATAGCTGCCTCCGGGGCCATAACCGCGAAGGACGGTGGCGCTTTGCATTTCCAGAAAATGGGCCACTGATTGCAGTGCGCTGCCGGGGGCCTTGACGAGATCATAGCGCTCCACGTCCACACCGGCGGTGCTGGCGCTAAAGCGCTGGGCGAATACTTTTACCTCCTTGATTTTGAGGGTATCCTGCAAGGTTTGCGCCTGTGCCGCAGCTGCAAAGAGCCACATCACACCACATACCCATGCCGGAACTGCTACAATTTTGGCCATAAGGCTGCACTCTTGTATACGTCCGGCTTGCGACAAAAAGAGAAACAAGGCAAGCACTTACCGCACTCAAAATGTGAGAAATCCGGTTGTTGCAATACATCGTTCCTTGCTTTTATTCCCGAAAGCCTGGAAACTTGTTAACGGATGAGGCAGGTCTTCTGACTCGCGCGTTCCGGGGCGCCTTCCCATCGCGCTTGTGGCGTGACAGTGGCCGTAGATGCCTCGGAATTTGTGATGCGCTTACAGCAGCGGGTACTGTCCAGGATTTTCACCTGGTTCCCTTTTCATTCCGCATCCCGGGCAGGGATGCGAAAACCAAATCCGCCGCAAATGTAGAAAAAGGTTTTGGTTGTGGGTCGGTCTCCAAGCCTGAGGAGTGGTGAAGATTACATCGGCCTCCGGCCTCCGCTGTCACCCGCCTCTTGCCTGACCGTACGCGAAGCAGGGTCGCAGCGACGCTTATTCTGGCCTCTGGCCATTTTCACCACGATCTTACAACGACGGAATATTTCTTTATTCAATTCCACCCCGGCTTGGTCACCATTTTTGCGAAAAGGCAAAAAGACTGCCAAAACCGTTTCGCTTAAACCATTACCGCCCATAGCTTACACCATATTCTACAAACAAATCTCTCCTTAAGAGCTGTAGCTCACTTTCATTTGCCCATCCGCATCAAAGTAAATCTTAAATTAACCGCGTGAAAAAAATAGCTTCCCCACTCAAGGTTTTTCTCATTTTAGTCCTGACTTATTTCACAGGCCTTTCGGCAAATGCGCAACTCCCACCGCCCATCACGGGCGAACCGCTTTACTTCGATGCAGGACTGCTCGACTGGCCCCTGGATCGCAGTCCAAGGATACCTGACCTTACAGAAGCCACAAGCAACCGCCTCTATGATATGCATATGGAAATCAACAATTGTGCGCACTTCGACCTCATCATCTCCACTGCAGGCAATTGGCATCCTGCACTGAGCGAATACTGGTTCGACCGATTTTTGCGGAAGCAGAAAAACCTCGAAAACTGGTATTTTAGCACCACCCCGCCCATAGCCCTGGTTCAGGCCCGGGAGTCGCACCTGGGCATGGGCAACCTTTCGGTAAATTGTGTGCCCCACATCGCCATTGGGCCGCAGGCGCTTATGGATGGCCTCACCCGAGCCGACCTGGCCGAGGGCGAACCCCTGCCACTGCTCCAAACCAGGGGAGATGTGATTCTCGTGCAGCGAGGCAATCCGAAAAACATACGCACCGTCAATGACCTCGGCCGCAAGGATGTACGCCTCGCCACCCCCAATCCCCTTGAAGAAGGGGGCAGCTTTGACCATTACACCCGCACACTTTATGGGGTGGCTTATCAAGCCTTTGGTCAGGCGGTGGCCGATACCCTGTTCAACAGCATCTTCAATGCCAACGACAGTACCTGGGTGGCCGGGCGGCGCATACACCACCGCGAGATGCCCGAGATTATAGCACGTGGCGAGGCCGACGCCGGCATCATTTTCTACCAATTGGCGCGCTATGTCTGCGACCTCTTTCCGGAGCTATTCGACATGGTGCCCCTGGGCGGCGGCATCAACGCCCCTGACCCTCTCGCGGGCAATGAGCGCCTTACCCTATACGCCATACGAATTCGTACTGCCCTTACGGAAAATCAGCAAGCCCTGCGCGAAGCATTTTTCGAAGAAATCGAAAAAGGCCGCCTCGACAAGTACCTCAAGAACCACTACCTCGACCCCGCGGAGCGTTAGCCCGGCTCAGTGACCTGCAGACTTACTCCACCACCATCTTTTTCACCGCAGCCTCTGCATCCACTTCGTAGCGTATCAGGTAGAGGCCTTTCGGCAAATGGCC
>DAIRDH010000117.1:0-6900 GCA_036796255.1 Cryomorphaceae bacterium | reverse complement strand
CGCAGCATTGCAATTTAGCGAAGCGGTCTCACCAGAGGTAAATGCTGCGAAGTGGCTGGATGGCGTGCGATCTTTCACAAGTAAGAATGTCTGTAATCCTCAAAACGTATCAGCTGTGATACATTTTCGGGCGTAAATCGTATCACAGGCGACACGTTATCAGCATATGTGCTTGCAAGCCAAGAAGCATTCACTGAAAAAATAAGGTGAGAAGTTCACTGCACAGCCGGGGCACTACAATGCTCTTATTTCAAGTTACGTATATTGCATACCGAAATAGCCAAAAACCATCCCTCCATGCAGGCATACAAAATCTTCCTCCCCGTCTTCATTTTCACCTTCCTCCACAGCGTTGAAATTTGCGCACAGAATTGGGTGCAAACCGATCCCTTTCCAGGAACGCCGCGCGACGATGGATCGGCATTTACCATTGGCAATACGGCTTACTTCGGCAGCGGACTGGAGGTGGGATGGCAGCCCACGCGCGACTTTTATGCCTACAGCTTTGCCGAAGGCTGGTCGCCCATTGCCTCCCTGCCTGAGGGCAATGCGCGGCAATACGCCTGCGGATGCGCTGACGGTGCTCATGGCTATATCTTTGGCGGGGCGGGTGCAAACAGCAGCTACTTCAACGACCTGTGGCGCTATGCACCCGACACAGATACCTGGACGGCCATGAGTCCGCTACCAGCGGCCGGGCGCTCGGGCATGGCATGCTTCGAAATGGATGGGAAGCTTTACGTTGTTGGCGGGCGCACGGACGAAGACACCTACACCGCCGAGGGCTGGATGTACACCATTGAGAGCGATAGCTGGGAACAAATTGCCGACTACCCCGGCGGGCCGGTGTGGCGCTTGCAGGCAGGCGTGCAGGGCACGGCTGGCAACCGTGCGGTGTTTGTGAGCACTGGCCTCAAGCCCGATGGCAGCTATCATGGCGCCGTATTCGCCTATCTCGAAGCGACCGAAGGCTGGTCGGGACCGCTGGGAAACCTGCCAGGAGGAGGCCGCATGTATGCAGCCATGGGCACGTATCAGAATACGGCGGTACTCTTTGGTGGCCAGGACGAGGACGATAATTTCATGAACGATTTATGGAGCTGGCAATGGAACGGATTGCTTTGGGAGGAGCTCAACGGACTCCCCTCAACCGCTAGGCGCGGCGGCATGCTGGTCAACCTCAACGGCGACCTCATCTACACTACGGGCCTCAATCCCGATTTTGAAAGGATTCAGGAAACCTGGACCACCAATTTTCAGGTAAGTGTGGAAAACGCAAACAGCGGGGCGGAGGTGGCGCTTTATCCCAATCCCGGCAATGATTCCTTTCGCATCCTCGGCGATCTGACGGGCGTGGTGCATGTGCGTATGTACAGCCTTGAAGGCAAAATGGTACACAGCGCGCGCGTAGCAGAAAATGAAGCCATCGCAGTGGGCCATTTGCCGAAAGGCATGTACATCATAGACCTCAGCAGCGCCGATGGACTGAGTGTGCACATAAAGTGGGTGAAGCATTGAATAGCACCCCGCAAGCTATTCGAGTATGAGTTTATGGGTGTCCATTCCCCTGTCGCTGGAAAGCTGAAGCAGGTAAATTCCGGAAGGGAGGCCGCCCACATCAAAAGTTTGCTGTGTGCCTTGCGCTATGTCTGCTGTGCCCCATGCGCGAACAGTGCAGCCCTGCATATCGATAAGCGCAGCGCTCTGCAGCAGTGCCTGACCCTCGGTTGCGCTTATGCCAAACTGACCCCGGGCGGGATTGGGGAAAAGAAGAAAATGACGCGTCTGGGCTTCATGGCTACTGGTGCTCATCGTAATGCAGGGCGACTCAGCGCTGCCTAGCAATAGCTCACCATTGCTGATAAAGCACTGAAACATGGCCGGATGCGAGATGATAAGTTCCGTGGTAGATTGGCCATACTGACCGCGTGCACTTCCGGCAGGCCCTATGCCTTCAAGAATAATGCCCCCGTAGCCAAAATGGAAATCGCTTCCAATGTTGCCATCGGTCCAAGCGGAGGTATACACCGCACGACGCGATTCACCGCTTATCATGACGGTGGCTACAGAATCAACTACAACACGAAAGAGCAACTCGTCCGACTCAATCAATCCATAGCCCAAGTATTCCTCATCGCTTTGTATATTCCACACATCGCCGGGCTCAGCGGCCATGTCATAAAGCATATGCCACCGCCCGGCTTCGGGACTGTACCTGAATACCGTGTCATTGGCTTGACGCAAAATCACAGGCAAGATCACGGTCGTTTGTCCTTCCTCGAGGCTGGTTTTTTGCAGCACCCGGCCCACCTCATCGGCAAGGAGGGTATCGCCGAGCACCTGATACTGGACATAGCCACATGCAGGGTCGTTCATGCAATCCACGCGGTAATACCATTCATGCCCATCGTCGAACCAGGTGAAATCTTGTGCGCATGCAGCAAGGCTGATGATGCTGAAAGTAAAAATTGAAATGGATTTGGCCAGGTATGTAGTAGATTTCATGGCGGCTTGGTTTAAAGGGGTTTCATCGTTTTTGTAAGTCCGCTTACGCAAAAATGGAAGGACAGCGATGAGACTTGCTTGCCATCATCTGTCCCTCGGCCTCAATGTATACATTTTCCTGGAAAAAAGGCCTACAAGGGAATCGTCAAGTGGTGAAAAAAACACGCAGCGCTCTCCGAAAAACACGCTTTCAGCGCTGAAAAGTATATGTTACCGGAAGGCTTATTACAATGCTCGAGCCGGTGACCGAAGCGCAACAAAAGGTTTCATGGAAGGCAATGCGCGTGAATTGAGGTGCTGTGAGGCCAGAAGTTGTCCTGTGTCTACCTTTTGTCTACCTCTGAATTTTGGCGCTGCTGCGCCATAGGGCTAAGTTTGTGCTACCATGAACCAATCACCGCCGAAACACCTGATTTACCGCATCGTACTGCTGTTGCTCGCGGTCGCAGTACACTGTTCAGATATGCATGCGCAGGAGCTCGGGATGCGGCGGCAGACTACCGGCATTGCGGGAACTTCTGGAGAGTACAGCGTGGCGGGACGGTCATACATCATTCAGCAAAGCATCGGGCAGGCCAGTGTGATCGGCACGTCTCAATCAGGGGATTACAGCTTGCGGCAGGGTTTTATTCAGCCTGAATTTGTCCTTGCAGCCGTTTCTGAACACACAGACTTAGAAGCCAGCCTTTTTCCCAATCCTTTTGGCAGGCAGTTTCAAATTCGCTTTGATGCAGAGCCTGAAGGGGAGATCGATGTTGAAATCTACGATCTCAGTGGCAGGGCCATTTTGCGCAAGCGCTATGGTGCAGCCAGGCAAATTGCCATTGACCTTCCCCAGGCCGCGGCCGGAATGTACCTGATTCATATAGTCGCGGGCACGAAGCAATTTTCTGGAAGGATTCAAAAACTGAACTTATGAAGAATTCAATACTACTTGCGTTGATGCTTGCGACCGCAGTTGCTGCGGGTGCACAGCAAATCTTTGTCGAGGCGGGTAGCGTGTCGACGGAATTCGACTACCGGGATTCGGAAGGCAGGGGTATTGACAATACCTTCTCCAAAGCCCAGCTCTGCTACCAGGCAGGTTTCAGGATGGCGGTGTACAAGCAGATCCATGTTACGGGGGCGGTGCTTTTTAACCGCTACAGCGTGATAGGCAGCGATGCCGTGTACAACAACAGCTATGCCTGGGATGTGAACTACCTGGGGCTAGGCGTAGGCGTGGAAGGCGATGTATGGCGCAAGAGAAGGTTTGCCCTGATGCTGCGCGGAGCGGCTGAACCGCAGTTTCTCATTGCAGGAACGCAGCAAATATCGCAACAGGTCTACGACCTGCGCGGTGTGGAGGAATTTGACCGCCCCTTTCTTTTTCTGCGCGGCGGTGTAAGGGTCAATTATTGCCTCGACAGCAAGGTGGCGGTGACTTTGGGTTACACCTATGGGCGAGGTATTCCGCTGGGCCGCAGCGACAGTGCAGAGGAACTCAAGCTCAATACCCAGACCATATCCATTGGCTTGCTCGTGAGTTTTGGTACTTGTGAGTATTGCTTCTCCAGGAATTTTATGAAAAGGAAATTGAACAGATAAGGCCATGAGAAGAATTTACCTGAGTGCAGTTTTTGTCCTTGCAAGCCTCCTCGGCTTAGCGCAAACCGATGGCATGAGCTATCAGGCCGTCATTATCAACAACCAGGCCCAGGAAATCCCGGGGGTCAACGTTTCCGGAAATTACCTTTCGGAGGGTGAAATCGCCATGCGGTTTACCATATACGACCAATTTGAACAGGTGGAATACCAGGAGAGGCATGAGGCCACCACCGATAAGTATGGCATGGTGAACCTCATCATCGGGCAGGGAGAACGGACCGGGGAAAGCCCGGGACCCTTTAACGTGATTGACTGGGACGGCAGCTCCAAAACGCTGCTCGTGGAACTGGGCATTGAGGGGGGTGAGCTGGAAGAATTCAGCCGGCAGGAATTGCTCTTCGTCCCTTATGTGTACCACCGGGATGTATTTGCCGACGGCAGCCTTACCGTGGAAGGCGAAACTGTGCTCAACGACGCTTTTACCGTGGCCAATGAGAGTCCCAGCACGCTGACCGGCGAGCTGAATGTACAGGGCACTGCAACTTTTGATGGCGACACTTATTTCAACACCATCACGGTGGCCGATTGGAGTGAGCTGCAAGGAACGCTCAATGTGGGCGACTCGGCCACGTTCAACAATACACTTTCTGTACTGAACCAAAGTCCCAGCAGCCTGAGTGGCTCGCTCGAGGTGGATGGGGAGACCGTGCTCAACAACACTTTGCACGTGCAGGCTGTATCCACATTTGCGGACAGCGCCCTGGTACACGGGCCGCTTCATGTGAATGAGCAGCAACCCACTTTACTCAGCGGAACCCTAGATGTGGAAGGCAATACCACACTTGAACAGGACTTGCAGGTAGCAGGAAATACGGTGGTAGAAGGCAACACAAGCCTGCTGGGAGAATTGACAGCCAACGCCACGACTGACCTCAACGGACAGGTTACCATCACGGCCAATGTGGGCGGAAGCGAGAACAGTTTTAACTCCTACCCGCTCCGCGTGCAAGGCAGCAACCGCGGAATGGCCATCAAGGTAAACAGCAACAACCCGAATGGTTCCAATAATTTCATCACTTTCTTTGATGGACAGAACAGCGCAGTGGGAAGAATTGAGGGACAAACTTCCGGAGAGGTGGCTTCATCGTCTACCTATATTTATGAAACTGCCTACCTCACTGCCGGTATTGCCGTTGCCACTGCGAATGTGCTTGGGGCTACCACCTCGAGTACCGTGTGCGCTGGCTTGGGCGCCTGCGTTACCGCGCCTATTCCTTCGCTCAATGTGGCGAGTGGCACCAATTTGGCCCTGGCCATCGCCAACCTTGCGGCCTATCAGGCTTTTGCATTCAGCAATTTGGGTGTGACCTATGAATCGGGTTCGGCTGATTATGCGGAGTGGTTGAAGCGGGCGAATGCTGCGGAACAGCTCTCGTACGGTGACATCGTTTCGGTGCGCGCAGGGGAGATCAGTAAGGACACGGAGTTTGGTGATCAGATGATGGTGATTTCCTTCAAGCCGGCAGTGTTGGGCAATATGCCACCCGAAGGCGAAACACACCTTTACGAAAAAGTGGCTTTCCTCGGGCAGGTTCCGGTGAAGGTGAAAGGCAAGGTGAGCATTGGCGATTACATCCTGCCCAGCGGCGGCAGCGATGGCTTTGGGGTAGCCGTGGCTCCGGCCGATATGAAGATTGCAGATTACCCCAGGATTGTGGGAACTGCCTGGAGTGCCTCAGATGATGCGCTGAGCAGTTATGTAAACGTGGCCATCGGGATGAACAGGAATGACCTGGTGCAAGTGGTACAAAACCAGCAAGACGAAATTGAAGCTTTGCGCAGCGAAGTCGATGAGATGCACCGCGTTCTGGCCGAATTGGTTCCGGGCTATGCCGAGCGAAGGCAGAATGCGCAGCCGGGCGGAGGAGCTACAGCTCCTGCTGTGCAAGAGGAGAAGTACGAAAACGAAATGCCCACCGCCGAGGAGATGCACCTGCCCCTGGAGCGGTCGATGTTTGAAATGGGTTTGGAAATGGTCAAAGCGCAAATGCTCGATCAGGGCATTGACGTGCATAGCCATCCGGTTTACAAAGATATTTTTAACGATCAGGCCGCCTTGGACGCCATCATTGACCAGGCCATGGATATTGCCAATGCGCAGCGTGAGCGGGCGATTGCCATTGATAGGGCGCATGGGTACCGGTAGGTGATATAGGCTCCCGCACCCGCCTGCCAATGCAATGACCTGCGCCAGGCGGGCAGGGATGGCGCAGATGCTGCCGTGGCGGGGTTGGCACTGATTGGTCGGTATCTGGCTCCCGCAGATTGCGCAGATGTCGCAGATCAGATGTGATTAATAATTTGTGTGGCCCTTGCTGCTGGCGCTGATGTGTTCACTGCGTTCACAATGGAAGCCTGCGGCCGACCTGCTGCGCGAGGGCCAGGCAGGGCATGGATTGAGCGGTGTGTGGAGTCTGTGGAGTTGAGTTTCCGCGAATGGCGCAGAAGGCGCGAATCGGATGGAGATAGGTGATGTGTGTGGCTATTGCCGAGGGCGCTGATATGTTCACTGCATGCACAATGGAAGGCCGCTGCCGCCCAGGCGTGTTCGGCCAATAGTTGGCTGGCAGGAATGCATGAATACACACGAATAAAAAAACGAATAAAATCATTCATACCCTATTCATGAGATACGCGCTCATTCGTGTATTCGTGGCGAACAGGCTTCTGGCAGCTTAAAAAAGCTGAGGTGAACCCCTGTGCTGCTGCAAAACCGGGCATGGCCAAGGCAAAAAAAACCGAAAATTC
>DAIRDH010000116.1:0-6946 GCA_036796255.1 Cryomorphaceae bacterium | reverse complement strand
CCCCGCTTCGCTTACGGGCACGGCGGTCAGTCAAGAGGCGAGCGACAGCGGATAGGCTATGGTGCCAAAAATGTTGCCTGCGGTGGTGAAGCCGGCCTTGTAAACTGAAAGAATAAGCAGTGGCAGGGCCAGCAGGCCGAATAAAAATCCCAGCAGGTGGGTGACCTGCGGTGCGAAGAGTTTGCTGTTGAGAAATTTAGAATGAACCGAAATCTCACGTCTTGGCACCGCTGGGTTTGCAACCCTGCGGCCATTTTTTTGTGTAGCTATAACCTGCGGAGCGACGTTTACCTTCGGTGCGTAAGAAAGGAGCTTAGAGGAAATAAACCATACCTGGGGGTCACGCATATGTAGACATGGGGCAAAGGTAATTTGAACGGGGGAAAGTTTGCGCAGAAGTAGCGACCTTGTACACTTGCTATTCTGTCAAGAGTACTTCAATTCGTTCGATGAGGTTTTTCGAAAGCGGATACAGTTTCAAAACTGTTTGCTCGTCATAATCATAAAAGTCGTTGTAATCTCCTTTATTTCGCTTGTCAAAAAGTTCGGTAAAGTGTTTGGCCAAAATTTTATCGAACTTACCCGTTTTCACAAAATATTCGCCGAATTTCTGTCTCACGCCAAGATGACTGGAAGCTTCAATATTGTGCTTAACAAGCAAGGCACCGATAGCATAAAAGCAAGAATAATACATCCTGTTTATGGCCGTATTCCAAAATTCATTGTCAATATGAGTTTGCACTTCAGCAATGGTTTCCCTCGCGCGCTCGATGCGGTAATTTATAAAATCTTCTGGTGAGTAGTTCATTACAGCAGCCTGCCTTCCCGCATTACAATCTTATAAAAAGGTGTGATGCTATACTTCGTATTCCACTCCTTTTCGCTGTAAATCATTGGACTGATCACTTCGCCGGTATCAAACTCGAGATCGTAAAGTGGGTCGGTGATTTTTTGTTCATCTTCCCGAGAGATGTTGTCCTTGTTGAGCAATATCAACAAGTCCCAATCGGCAGTGCGCTCGGCTGTACCCCGCGATCTGGAACCGTATAAATAGACCTTTGCCCTCGGCGCATTTTTTGCGACGATCTTCTTTATTTGACTCAATATTTTACGGTCAGCGTTTTGCATATTCCAAATGTAACCAAAAAGTCAATATTGAAAAATCACCAATTCTCCCTTGCATGTCATTTCCCAAGCCTTTGCCTCCTGTTCCATATTCTAGAACCAGTAATTCGAATGTTCATCGAATCCATTACTAAACCCTACGGAGCGACAACGTGAAAGCCCTGCGGTGCGAAGAGTTTGATGTTGAGAAATTTAGAATGAACCTAAATCTCACGTTCCTGGCTCCGCTGGGTTTACAACCCTGCGGCCAAACTGTTTGTCGCTATAATGCTACCCAGTTCTTTTTGTAGTTGAAATGTTGCTTGTTTTATAAAAGATTGCCGCAGGGTTGTATCGAAGCTTAATGCCGCACAGAGTAAAAGGGAATTGCTCGTATGAGGGGTGAGTGCAGTTGAAAGATTGCCGCAGGGTTGCAACCGACGAAGGAGCTCAGCGCAGCTAAACCCAGCGGTGCAAGCGGTGCAAAAAACTACTTCGCCAGCCGGATTTCCATTGCCTCTTGCACCAGCAATTTCTGCTTGGTGTAGTCGGTGAGGATCTGGTCAATGACGCGCTGGGTGTGGTCGGGGTATTGCACCTCGACGGTGTGGGTGGAGTCGAGCCAATGGGCGATGTCGGCGTGCCACTTGCGCTTGAGTGAGGCGATCTGGTTTACGCCAAACATGGCCAGGGCGCTGGCGTTGAAGGCCTGCTCAAACTGCTTCTTCATGGGCACCACGAGCAGCTTCTTGCCGAGGAAAAGCGCCTCGGTGGTGATGCCAAATCCAGCGGCGCTCAGCACACCACGGCAACTGGCAAAGGACTTTGTAAATGTCTTCCCATTCACAGGAATCACATCGATATTGCCAATGCTGTAGGGCTTCTTGCTGTGCTTGGAAAATACCACCCAAGGCACATTGGGAAAGTTGGCCAAAGCCTTGATGATTTTGGCATCGTTGTAAAACGGCAGGTACACCAGGTAGTGGCTACCCACGGAAGGTTTGGTCTCCCTGATTTCGCGGCGTATCACCGGGGTGTGCACAAAGGGCTCATGGGCCATGTAGTGAAATCCGTAAGCCACATCGACGGGGGCGTAGTGCTTGAGCACAGCGTTGTTGAACTTGTCGGGCTGGGCGGCCGAGGCCCTGCGGATGTGCGCATCGAGCAGGGTACACTGGTTGCTCAGGCCCACGCAGGGTACGTGCTGCCGGCGGGCTGCCCAGGCCGATACGGGCTCAAAATCATTGATTACCAGATCGTAAGGCTTGAGGTCGAGGTTGTCAATCTCCCGCATAAAGCGAAATACATCCCCCTGCCACCAGGTGCTGAGCACATCCACGCCACCGTTTTTCCCAAACTTGAATCCAAGACCTTTTGCGCGGTAGCGTATGGGATAGCCCAGCTCCACCTCGCTGTGCATTCCGGATACGAGCAGGTCGACCTGGGCGCGCTTCTCAATGGCGGGAATGATCTCGCGCGCACGGCTCAGGTGGCCATTGCCGGTGCCCTGTATGGCGTAGAGTATTTTCATAGAGCGCTTATTTTGAACTCGTCGAGCAGGTGGCTGAAGAGTACGCTGCTGCTGTGGTCGCGCTCCAGCTCGGTCTCTATCTCGTCGAGAATGTCGTCGGCATCTTCGTGCTGGTAGAGGCTCCAGCTGCCTTTGTGGTACTCGAGTGCGGTGAGGTTCTCCACCCAATCGCCGGAATTGAGGTAGGTCACCATGCCCTTCTCACCTTGTATGTCTTTGATCTCAGGCTGGTGGATATGTCCGCATACCACGTACTTGAATCCGTTGGCGCTGGCGAGGTCGGCCACGAGCTGCTCAAAGTTGTTGATAAAGCTCACGGCACTCTTCACGCTGTTTTTGATCTTTTTGGAAATGGAAATGCGGGGGCGGCCCATGTATTCGAGTCCGCGGTTTACAAAGCGGTTGAGGAGTATCAACAGGTCGTAGCCCGCACCCCCCATTTTGGCCAGCCATTTGGAGTGCTTCATGGTGACGTCGAAAACATCGCCGTGAAAAATCCAGGCATCGCCATCATCCAATTTTAGCGTAAGCTTGTTGACAATCTCGAGGCTGCCGAGCTCAAAGCCGGAAAACTTGCGCAGCAGTTCGTCGTGGTTGCCCGTAATATAGGTCACACGCACCCCATGGCCCATCAGCGAGATGAGGTGTTTGAAAAGCTTCATGTGGCTCTTCGGCCAATAGCGCTTGCTAAACTGCCATATGTCGACAATGTCGCCATTCAGCACCAGGTGCTTGGTTTCGATGCTCTTGAGGTAGCGGAGCAATTCCCTGGCATGGCAGCCATAGGTACCCAGGTGCACGTCAGAGATCACGACAAGGTCAACTTTACGCTTGGGAGCTTTCATAAGTATGTGGAGGTTGTGGGGTTGCCGGTAATCGAAAAAGCTGAGGGGAGGGAGATGCCGTCAAGGCCTGATGTTGTACCTTTGCTTTCCGCAAAATAACAGCTTGATTTGCTGCCTGTCTGAATGAACCAAAGTTCATGTTGTGGGTTTTAGCAAAGCACGTCCAATGGCGTGACTCTGGTATTAGCCCAGGGTTATTTAATGGTTAACATGCGCACTATTAGCAAACAACAGATTATGCATAACTATTTTGGCGGGATATAAAATTGGCATCATCGGTGCGGGTGTGGCCGGGCTTAGCGCCGCTGCACGCCTGCAAGCTGCCGGCCATAAGGTCGAGGTGTTTGAGGCCAACAGCTATTTTGGCGGAAAGCTCACCGCTTTTGAGCAAGATGGCTACCGCTTCGATGCCGGCCCATCGCTCTTTACGATGCCGCAATTGCTCGACGAGGTTTTTGCGGAAGCGGGCAAAAACCCCCGCGACTACTACGACTACATCAAGGTAGACCCCGGCTGCCACTACTTCTGGGAAGACGGCACCCGCTTTGCCGCGCCCTCCGATCCTGGCCTTTTTGCCGAAAAGGCAGCAGAAACCTTTGGGGTAGGCGCCGCCGATGTGAAGCGCTACTTTGACAAAAGCTTTGAGCTCTACGACATTACGGAAGATGTATTTCTGAAAAGCTCCCTCCATAAGGCCTCTACTTACCTGAAGCTGAGCACCCTGAAGTCGATGATGCAGCTCTACAAGGCCCACCTATTCACGCCCATGCACGATGTGAATGAAGCTGCGACCGGCCACCCCAAGATCACCCAGCTGCTCGACCGGTACGCAACCTACAACGGTTCAAACCCTTACCAGGCACCCGGCACCCTCACGGTGATCCCGACCCTGGAATACCGCTGGGGTACGTTTTTGCCGAAAGGCGGCATGCACCGCATCACAGAGAGCCTCTACAAGCTGTGCTGCGACCTGGGCGTGACCTTCCATTTCGGGCACCGGGTGGAGGCCATCCTTACGGAAAATGGGCGGGCGACCGGCCTTCAGAGCAAGGGCCAGCGCTTTAACTTCGACCGGGTGGTGAGCAATATGGACATCATCCCGACTTACCGCCATTTGCTGAAAAGCGAAAAGATGCCCGGCACCATAGCACGGCAGGAGCGCTCTAGCTCGGCGCTGATATTCTACTGGGGCATCACGAAGGAGATCAAGGAATTGGGCCTGCACAACATCCTCTGGAGCGAGCACTACCGCGAGGAATTCACCCACCTTTTCGAAAAGAAAACCCTGCACCCCGACCCTACGGTGTACATCAACATCACCTCAAAACACCTGAGTGGCGAGGCGCCGGAGGGCTGCGAAAACTGGTTTGTGATGGTGAATGCGCCCCATATGGACGGGCAGGATTGGGAAGCGCTGCAGGCCACGGCCCGGGCTGCCATCATTGACAAAATAAACCGCGTGCTGGGTTGCGACATCGCGCCGCTGATCGCGACGGAGCGCGTGCTCGACCCGCCCACCATCGAGGCGCAGACCTCGAGCTACCTCGGCTCGCTGTACGGCACGAGCAGCAACAGCCGCCTGAGTGCCTTCTTCAGGCATCCCAACTTCTCTCAAAAAATCAAAAACCTGTATTTCTGCGGGGGGAGTGTGCATCCGGGTGGCGGGATTCCCTTATGTTTGCTCTCCGGAAAAATCGTTAGCGAATTGCTGCAATGACCAAACACGACCGCTTAGAACAGTTTAAGTCAAAGAAGGCAGGCATCAGCATTGTCATCGTGCTGCACGTTGTGGGTGCCATAGGCTTCCTCTCTCCCCTCTCAGACTGGTTCGTATACCTCACCCCACTCAACCTGCTTATCACGGCGGGCATGCTCTGGATAGACACTGAAAAAGACCAGCCCCGGGCATGGCCTGTGGCATTGGTGATCATGACATTGGGCTACCTGGTGGAAGTACTTGGGGTGAAAACCGGGGTGATTTTTGGCACCTACAGCTACGGCGATGTCCTTGGCTGGAAGGTGCTGGAGGTGCCGCCGCTCATCGGGGTCAACTGGCTGATTGTGATATGGGGCGCCTTCTCTTTGAGCCTCACCATAGGCGTTACGGGGCCTTACCGCTGGCTTACCACGGCCATATTTGCCATGGCGCTCGACCTGCTCATTGAGCCTGTAGCTGTGCACTTTGACTGGTGGAGCTGGGGCGGTATCAAGCCACCCATTCAGAATTACATCGCCTGGTTTATCGTGGCTGCGGTGATGGGCATTATGTTTGAGAAATATCCGCTTGTGCGAAAACCAAGGCTCGGGGTGGTGGCATTTATCTGCCAAATTCTTTTCTTTGGCATTGTACTCCGGGCCATCAATCAATGAATCTGACCAAAACCGTACTCAAACTGCTCGCCGCCATAGGACTCGTCGTCCTGGTGATGTGGATACTCTGGGAGGGCAAGACCATCCTTTTCTACTTTGTGATTTCCATCGTGGTGTCGCTGATAGGGAGGCCACTGTTTAAGCTCCTCGGCAAAATTGAAATTGCCGGACGCCGCCTGCCTGCGGCCCTCTCAGCCATGCTCACGCTGATAGCGCTTATGGCATTGCTGGTGGGCGTGGTGGGCGTATTCTTCCCCATGCTGATGCGCGAAGCGCAAGTGCTGTACAACCTCAACTACTCAGAGCTCAGGGCTTCGCTCGGCCCGGTGATTGAACGCATCAATGCCAACCTCTACAACCTCGGGCTCAGCGACGATGCCTACATGAGCGAAGGTGCCATGCTGGAATACATCTTCGAGAGCATCGACTTTCGGAGCATTCCAACGATTCTCAACAGCATTTTTGCCGTATTTGGCAATGTGCTGATCGCCTTCTTTTCCGTAGCATTTATGACCTTCTTCCTGCTGCGCGACCAGATGATTGTGCCGCGGCTTATCCTCACGCTTACCCCCGGCTCGCATGAAGACAGCGCCAAGCGCATCATCACCAACACCCGCAAAACGCTCTCTCGCTACTTCCTTGGCCTGCTGCTGCAAGTTACCGCCATTACGCTCTGCATCTGGATAGGGCTGAGCATCATCGGGGTGAAAAATGCATTGCTCATCGCTTTCTTCACCGGCCTGGCCAACCTCATCCCCTACCTCGGGCCATGGATTGGCGCTACCTTTGGCTTGATTATCATGATATCAAACAACCTCGGCTTTAGCTTTTACGAAGTCATCATGCCGAAATTTTACGGCATGCTCATCGTCTTTGCCATCACCCAATTGCTCGACAATTACGTCTTCCAGCCCGTTATTTTTTCCAACAGCATCAACGCCCATCCCCTGGAGATTTTCATCGTAATCCTCCTCGCCGGCACCCTGGGCGGCGTGCTGGCCATGGTGGCAGCCATACCCGTATACGCATTTATCCGCATTGTGGCCATTGAGCTGAACAGGGAGTTTATGATTTTGGAGGGGATAAAGAGGAAATA
>DAIRDH010000115.1:3511-6971 GCA_036796255.1 Cryomorphaceae bacterium | reverse complement strand
AGAATTTGGAAATTTTCTGGTGGACTCTGTCGATGTTTTTCACTTTTTTCCTGCGGTCGCAGCTGACAGCGGGCGTGTGTCCATCAGCTGGTATACAGTAGATAAGACCAGCGGCGAAGCGAACTATTATCTTGCGGAGTCGAGTGATTTTGGGGCCACTTTTGAATCTGTGATGGTCATCGCCGATGAAACATCAAGTTTTACAGATGGGGATTTTTACGGGGATTATAATTCATCTGTCAAAAAGGGGTGTATCACTTACTCTGTGTGGTCGGATGGCAGAACTGGCAACCCCGATGTCTACATTGCCAAAACAAGCAACTGCGAAGACCTGGTTGTTTCAGCCACCGAATTGTCGCCTGTTTCTGATGCGCTTCAGGTTTCCTACCTGTGGCCCAACCCAGCGCTGAATGACATAAATTTAGAAGTGAACATTCGAACATCTGAACTTATATCAATTGATATATACGACCTTCAAGGCAGGCTTGTCGCGAAGCCTTTTGAAGCGCAAGTTCCACAAGGCAGTAACGACCTGCGGTTGGATGTCAGTGGACTGCCTTCCGGTAAATACCTGGTTAAAATACAAGCTGGCAATGGCTTGTTTGCAAGCAGGCTGTTGATGAAGAATTAGTGAATCATTGTGTAAATCTGTGCTGTATGCGAGAATTGCGAATCTTATAGATTCGCAATTCTCATTTTGGCGCGGCAATAAAGCCTTCGTTCAGCACAATTTGCGCCCACGCAAGAGCAGTGTGCAATATATTTTCCTTCTCACCCAACCTTTTCAGATTTGGTTTCGTGCCGTAATTATGAATCCAGTTCTTTTTTGATGGTTTTTAACCTGCATGCGTACTAAACCACCTGCGTAACCTGCCTGAAATGAACATATCCTGCAATTTGAAACCATTAAACCGAAATGAATTACCGTCTTATTTATGTGCTTTTACTGGCTACTTGCACTGCTGGTTGCCTGGCTGCACAAACATCTGCTCTTTATTCCCTCAATAAAGTAGGTTTCATTGAGAACAGAAATTCCTCAGGTGGTCACGTATCATCGTCGCCTTATCGGACCGAGATCAATGGGCTTCGGGTTCATTTCGCCAATGAAGGAATCCGTTATTCTGTTGAGGGCAATCTCAGAAAACGGAAACAAAACGCAGACTCAACAAAGCTGGACGGTCCTGATACACATGAAATTATTCAACTGAAGGAAGAACTTTCTGTATTTTTTGTAAACCCCTCGGACAGCATCACGCTTGAAGCCCTTGACCTCAGAGAGAACTATGTCATTCAACACCATAACGTGCGGGAATTGTGCTACGACCGCATCCTTTATAGAAATGTATGGCCACACATCGACATCGAGTTTACCCTGCATGAAAAAGGCGGGCTGAAGTACAACGTTTACCTATCGCCAGGAGCCGATGTAGAAAATATACAGTTAGATTATTCACATGCGAACGATGCCAGACTGATCGAAGGCAATCTTTATGTACAAAGTGCTCTTGGAAAGTGGACCGAATATGCTCCGGTTTCTTTTACAGAAGCCGGAAACCCCTTGGTCTCAAGCTATAAATTAGAGAATGGAATTCTGGGCTTTGACCTGGATATAGATGAAGTTCTGGCGCCCCTGGTCATCGACCCGTGGATTGCTTTGGTTCCTTCCGTCAATAGTTATGACGATCTCTCCGACCCGGTTGATTCGCTCTGGACTTTTGCCATCTTCAACCTTGTAGGCACCGGGCTCGACAATGCCTACAACCGCGTTCAGCTTGATTACGATGCTTCAGGCAACATCTACCTCTCACAAATCGCCTGCTTGTTTTACGAGAGCAATGGCTTTGTCAATGATTTTTTTTCCGTTGGGCGGTATGTTCATAAATTCGATTCGCAGGGCAATCTTCTTTTCACAGTCGATCAAGGATATGAGGAGACCATGACTACCGATATTTCCGTGAACAAAGCAACGCAGGAAATCTATTCTGTCAGGCTTTTCTCAGACTTGCTCTACATGTCGTCCGATGGCACTATTACCGACAGTTTTACCATCGATGACCTTCCTGAAGAAATTGATGAGATTAACTCCCTGCAATATGACCACTGCCAGGATAAGCTGCTTCTCGGGCTGGGTGCAGATTTGAATGAGGTGGGTACTTTCATCGCCACTACCGGAGCCTCATTTACCGGAGCATTAGACTACTCTTTTGCCTACGATTTTTCCCTGAGCTTCGCGGATTTCCTTCCATACAATGACAATATTGATGTAATGATCGATCCATACAGCGGTGACTATTTTTACCTTTTCCTGCTGCGCACCCTGGGATTTCTTGAAAACAGGGCCGTGCTCAGGACCGATCCGGTAAATGTAAACGCCATCTGGCAGACCAATGGTGATTTTCTCATATTGACTGAATTGGCCATGCACTCTGTAGGGGTAGTTCAGAGTAATTTTGGTAGAAATCACTACGAGGCCCTGGCCTGCGGACGCACTTCCGTGTACGGCATGAATGGAGCTGAGCTGGTGCAATGGAACAAGGCCGATGGGAGTCAGCAGAATGAAGTCGGGCTCGTTCCGCAACTTAGAGGTCGGGCAGAGGGTATTGATATCGATATCTGCGGAAATCTATATGTAGGTGGCGACAATGAAATTCTGGTCTTCGATTCACTGCTCAATCCATTATTGACCATTCCTTTGGCCGGAATGCCCCAGGACATCCACGTGTTCGGAAAAACGATTTATGTGGCCGAAGACTTCAATATTGAATCCATCGATATTCCGGAAAGCTTAAGCCCCTGGCAAATCACACAACTACAACCTGATTCCTGCAACCTCTGCGTGGGTGAAGCAAGTATTCAGTTCTGCGGAGAATTGGATGCACTGAACAACATCACGGTAGAATGGCAAGCAAATGGCGAAACGGGGTTTAGCGCAAGCGGACTCTGTGCAGGTTGGAACCAGGTTAATATTTTCGAAACGAAGGGTTGCTACACCAATACCTACGTAGATTCCGTATTTATAGAAACGACTGAGTCATCTGGTTGTGCCTTCCAGGTACAATTAGATGACCTCAGCATCTGCAGCGGCGAATGCACCACATTGGCGGCAGCCATTTCCGGTGGGATTGGACCGTACACCTACCTGTGGGATCACGATGGCATTTTGGAGACTTCGTCCATCCAAATTTGTCCTGCCACAACGACCACCTATACCCTGACTGCAACAGATGCCACCGGAGAAACAATATCCGTTTCGGCCACGGTTGAAGTATTTCCGGTCCCCTCTTTGCATTTGGGCAACGACACTACTTTGTGCCCGGGCGAAGAACTTCTGTTAACCGCCGAAGCCGATGGGGCATCCATTCTCTGGCAAGACGGAAGCACAGAAACATTTTATCAGGTGAGCAGTGCGGGAGCTTATTGGGCTGAGGCCAGTATTGGGGAGTGCGCTGTGAGAGATACC
>DAIRDH010000115.1:0-3411 GCA_036796255.1 Cryomorphaceae bacterium | reverse complement strand
AAGCCAATTTTAGTTTTGAAGATTCCATAGCCTGCGACATACAGCCCATCCAATTCATGGATGCCTCCACAAGCAGCGGCGGGTCCATAAGCTCCTGGGCCTGGAATTTCGGCGATGGTTCCTTTTCCTCGCAGCAAAATCCTGTACACACGTATGAGCGGACAGGCACCTACGATGTTCGTTTAACAGTTTCGGATGAATTTGGATGTGAAGCCACTTATTCCGAAATGGTTCCGGTTATTTCCTTCCCGGGTCCGGAAGCATTTTTCTCAGCCGATCCGGCAACACCGAATGCTTTTGACAATATCCAGTTTACAGACGATTCGCAATCAGCCATCAGCTGGAGCTGGTATTTTGGCGACGGCAATGTGAGCTTGGCTCAAAACCCCCTGCACTCCTATGATATTCCAGGAAGTTACACGGTTGAACTCACCGTTTCGAATGAAAATTGCACTGAAACCATAAAAAGGATTGTCAAAGTTGGGGACGAACTCGTTGTATTTGTCCCAAATGCCTTTACGCCCAATGGGGATGGTATCAACGATTTGTTCAAGGCAGTAGTCTCGGGAGGTGATCCCGCGGAATTTGAAATGCGCATCTTTAACCGTTGGGGCGAAGAAGTGTTTTACTCCGAAGACTACACCGAAGGTTGGCGGGGATCTTTTCAAACCCGGTCCCGAGGTGGCGGTGATGAATACTTCGTGCCCAATGGCGTATACGTGTGGAGAATCCGTGTGAAGGAAAACCTATCCACTGAAAAGTTTGAGTTTTCAGGACATGTGACGCTCATTCGGTAGATATGATGCATATGCGCAAGCGAATTACCGCCCTATGTATGGGAACCTTTCAAGGCGTTTCTTTCCAGTCTGCATGCAGCTGGTTTTTGCCCGGCAATGTAGACGTGCCTGAACCTCACCCTGTGAGGCGGCTCCACAGTATGGCCTGTTTCCCTGCCCGCCTGGCAGGAGGTCGTTTTTGTTCAATGCATCAAATCTCAAAACCAAACTTTACGTTGCTACTTGTCGAAAAAAGCAGCCACGAGCTGCGTGACCTGACCAAAGCGACAGCCTTGCCCAAAGCTGCCCCTGACTTTATAAGCACTTCGTTGTTTCGATTTATGTTCGTTTTCGCATTGCTTCTTACAGGCACCATAGCTTCGCAGGCCCAAACCGTGCAAATGCTCGATTCCCTCGATGGGCGGCCCATCGTGGGGATGCATATTCACAACATGTCAGGTACCCGCAGCGAGGTGAGCAATGCAAAGGGCCGTTTCGACCTGTCAGCATTTGCGGAAAGCGACACCCTGCTGCTCGACCACCTCGGCTACAGCCCCGTATTCATCACGGTGCATGAATTGAAAGCGATGCCCAAACCTGTTACCCTGCGCTTACTCCCAAGCCAACAGACACTTGAGGCGGTGGTCATAAGCGCCATTCGCAGCCCGGAGCGCGAGCGCGCTACAGCAGTGCGCGTGGCTTCTGTGGATGCGGAGCTTATAGCCCGCAACGCGCCCGCCAACAGTGCCGATGCCCTTGCCACTTCGGGTGAAGTCTTTGTCCAAAAAAGCCAACAAGGTGGTGGCAGCCCGATGATGCGAGGGTTTGCAGCCAACCGATTGCTCATCATCGTCGATGGCGTGCGGATGAACAACGCCACTTTCCGTGCAGGGAATCTTCAAAATGTGATCAGCATAGATCCACTGGCCATTGAAAGGGCGGAGGTGATCTTCGGGCCGGGCAGTGTCGTCTACGGCAGCGATGCACTGGGCGGGGTCATGGCCTTTGAAACCTTAAAACCCCGCTTTGGAGCGGGCGACAGCACCTTCTTTGATGCCAGGGCCCTGACCCGATTTACCAGTGCCAACCAAGGTTGGCTGGGCCATGCACAAGCAAGGGCAGGAAATGGAAATTGGGCCTCAGTAACCAGCATGAGCTATAACGACTTTGGTGACCTGCGCATGGGCCGCCACGGCCCCGGTGACTGGCAGCGCCCCTTTTTTGTGAAAAGGGCAAACGGTGAAGACCTCGTCATTGACAACTCCGATCCCAACCTGCAGGTGGGCAGCGGCTACCGGCAGCTCAACCTGCTGCAAAAGATTGCTTATCGGCCCAATCAAGCATGGACGTTTCAATACGCCTTCCAGCTCAGCAGCACCAATGACATACCCCGCTATGATCGCCTTATTGAGGCAACGGAAGGGGTACCCCGCCATGCAGAGTGGCGCTATGGCCCGCAGGAATGGATGTTCAACCACTTCACCGTAAACCATAAAAAACGAAACGCGCTCTATGACGAAATGCACCTGAGTGTGGCCCAGCAGCGCTTCGGGGAGAGCCGCATCAACCGCCGCTTTGGGCGCAATGAGCGATTCAACCGTGCGGAAGTGGTGCAGGCCTACAGCGCGGTGCTCGACTTTAAGCGAGATCTGGGCAGGGGACTCTCCATGGATTACGGCGCGGAGGCCATTCACAATGATGTAAGCACCACAGGATTCAGCGAAGACATCAACACCGGCGTACGCCAGCCCGTGCTACCCCGCCTTCCGGAGGCTGTCTGGGGCTCCTATGCGGCTTTTGCAGCGCTTAAGCAAATCTGGCAAGGCGGACACGAACTGCAAGCCGGCCTGCGCTATAATGTATTCACCACACGGTCGCGGTTCGATACCACCCTCATCGACCTCCCTTTTGCGGAAGCGCAGCTTATAAATGCAGCCCCGGCAGCCAGCCTTGGCTACAGCCTCACCCGGGGCGCCTGGCGCTATGAAGCTTTGACAACGATGGGCTTCAGGGCGCCCAATGTGGATGATGTCGGCAAAGTTTTTGACTCGGAGCCGGGCAAGGTCACCGTGCCCAATGCCAACCTGCGTCCGGAGCAGGCATGGAACGCAGAGCTCGGTGTGGCCTACCATGGCGACAGGGGCCTGCAGTGGCACCTCAGCGCCTACTACACCTATCTGGATGGGGCCATGGTGCGGCGCAACAGCACCTTTTCGGGAAATGACAGCATCCTCTACGAGGGGCAACTCTCGCAGGTACAACAATTGGAGAATGCGGCTTTCGCCGAAATATTCGGCATTCAGGCCCGTGTGCAATGGATGCTGCCCCGTGGATGGCAATTTCAAAGTACCCTCAATTGGCAGCAGGGCAATGAAGTGGATGATGCCGGACGGGTAAGTGCCGCACGTCACGCTGCACCTATGTTTGGCCTGAGCCGCATTGGCTACCAACGCAAAAACTTCTACCTCGAGCTAAATGCCATGTACAGCGGTGGGTTCAGCTTTGAGCAGCTGGCCATCGAAGAGCGGGAAAAACCTTTTATCTATGCGCGCGACGCGCAGGGGCGCCCGTTTTCCCCATCCTGGTACACCCTCAACTTTCGCAGCAGCTATACCATGGCAAAACACTGGAGCCT
>DAIRDH010000114.1:0-6976 GCA_036796255.1 Cryomorphaceae bacterium | reverse complement strand
GAGCTGCGCCGCTTCGAGTCGGCTTACCAGCCCTATGCCTGGTTCGATAAGGCTGAGGCGCTTCGACAACTTCAACAAGCAATGGAAACACATGCATAGTATGTTCTCCCTTTCGGGAAAAACAGCCCTCATCACCGGTGGTTCGGGCGTGTTGGGATTTGCCATGGCCACCCATTTGGCGACAGCCGGGGCCCACATCGTACTATTGGCGCGCGATTCCGATAAGCTTTCCGCAAAAGTGGATGAACTCAAGGCCATGGGTGCCACGGCCATTGGTGTTACGGGCAGTGTGACTTCGCAAGCCGAAATGGAAAATGCCCGTACGGAGGTGCACAAAACCCTGGGGCCCATCCATATCCTCATCAATTGCGCCGGAGGCAATATGTCAGGGGCTACCATCACGCCTGAACAAAATTTTTTTGACCTTGATATTGAAGCCTACCGCAAAGTGGTAGACCTGAACCTTACCGGTACTGTGCTGCCCTCCTTTATATTCGGGCGCGACATGGCTGAGGACGGTGCGGGATGCATCATCAACATTTCATCCATGACCGCATCGAGGCCCATATCACGCGTGGTGGGCTATGGCAATGCCAAGGCAGCCATCGACAATTTTACCAAATGGCTCAGCACTGAGATGATCGCCAAGTACGGGCCCGGCATCCGGGTGAATGCCATCGCACCAGGATTTTTCCTCACGGAACAAAACCGCACCCTGCTTACCCAACCCGACGGCAGCTACACCGACCGGGCCCAGGCCATTTTGGCGAATACGCCCATGAAGCGCTTCGGCGATCCCGACGACCTGGGCGGCACCTTGGTATGGCTGTGCAGCGATGCATCGCAATTTGTCACGGGCATCGTAGTACCTGTCGATGGGGGATTTAGCGCATACGGAGGCTTATGATTCAATCGATTTTCAAAGAATCCTTTCGCTGGTTTGGCCCGAACGACAAAGTGAGCCTCGCCGACATCAGGCAGGCCGGGGCCACCGACATCGTGACGGCGCTGCACCACATCCCCAATGGTGAGGTGTGGAGCGTGGCCGAGATCAAAAAGCGACAGCAAGAGGTAGCGGCTGCCGGCCTCACCTGGAGCGTGGTAGAGAGTGTGCCCGTGCACGATGACATCAAGCGCCGCAGCGGCAGGCACCTTTCGTACACCATAAATTACCTTTCGACGCTACAGAACCTAGCCCATTGCGGCATCAAGGTAGTGACCTACAACTTTATGCCTGTGCTCGACTGGACGCGTACCGAGCTTGACCACGCTTTGCCCAACGGGGCCAAAGCCCTGCGCTTTGATAAGGCGGACTATGTGGCATTCGATCTGTTTGTGCTGAAGCGCAAGGCTGAACAGGCGTATCCCGCGTCGCTTGTCGAGCTTGCCCGCAAGCGTTTTAGTACCTACGAAAGTGAAGATATCCAGCGACTGAGCAAGAACATCTTTGCAGGATTGCCCG
This sequence comes from Cryomorphaceae bacterium, assembly GCA_036796255.1. Taxonomy (GTDB): domain Bacteria; phylum Bacteroidota; class Bacteroidia; order Flavobacteriales_D; family Cryomorphaceae; genus T3Sed10-241. The sequence continues at coordinate 5,514 of DAIRDH010000114.1, read as the reverse complement.
GTGCTGAGGAGCATTTTGACCTGGATGGTTTTCGTGCGCAGCTCGACCAGTATCAGGGCATAGGCGCTGACATTTTGCGCCACAATCTCATCCGGTTTTTGGAAATTGTTGCGCCCGCCGCAGAGGAGCTTGGTATGGTGTTGGCCCTGCACCCGGACGATCCGCCTTTTTCGCTGTTTGGCCTGCCAAGGGTGGTAAGTACACAGGCTGATTACCAGGCCCTCTTTGATGCCGTGCCCACCCAGGCCAATGGCATCTGCTTTTGTACCGGCTCCCTTGGGGTCGATTCCCGAAATGTCCTGCCGGAAATGATTAAGGCCTTTGCGAACCGCATTCATTTTGTGCACTTGCGCAATACCCGCCGCGAACCCGATGGCAGCTTTCACGAGGCCGAACACCTCGATGGTGACACCGACATGTACGCTGTGGTGAAGGAACTGTACCACGTAGCGAAATCACGTGGGCTATCCCTGCCTATGCGACCCGACCATGGCCACCAAATTCTCGACGACCTGCGCAAAGACACCAATCCGGGCTACGCGGGCATTGGTAGGCTGAAGGGATTGGCGGAGTTGCGGGGACTGGCGGTGGGAGTGGAGCGATCCCTTGCCTGAGCTTCCCCACACACCCTTGTCGCACACCTGTATGAAAAGTCCAAGGACTTCCACAGGCCTCTTTTTCCCGCCTTCGGAGGAGTCCGTATGGAAAAGGGCATTGGCAAGTTGTCCAGGCTTGTGCAGTTTCCCGCAAAGTTTAGCGCTTGATCAGCCTGTGCCGCTCCTTGCTGCCATCCACGCCCGTAATTTCTACAAGGTAGGCTCCGGGCGGCAAGTCGGATACACACAGCTGCTGGCTGTTCCCTTCGGCCAGCTTGTGGCCATGTATGCCATAAATCACTACGGTACTGGTGCGCCACATCTTCTGAGCTCCGTTGTGATGCAGGATATCAAAACATCCATGGGTTGGATTGGGAAATAAGGTATGCTGCGGTGGCTTCACCCGGTCCGGTATGCTTAACAGGATGCAGTCTTCCACAAGGATTTGCGCCATACTGCCTGACTGCACGCTGAAAAGCGCACTTTCCGCGAATTCAAGCACCACCGATTCTGTCGGTTCTTCCACGCCATCGTCCCTTGCGGCAAGCTGCACATGGGCGGAGCTGCTGTCGGCAGCGATAACAATCGCGCCTGGCAAAAGGTGTACGTCATCGCCCGGGGTGGCACTTCCGGAGGCGGTATACGCGGCCCCCAGCGGATGGTCTGTTTGATCCGATGCACGTGTTACTTTGATGACCCCCTGCTGCCCATTGCACTCAATGGCGGTTGGGGCCAGCACCTCCGAACTGAGCGCTGTAAAGGGCAACTCAGTTTGGTTGGTATAGGTAAAGTCTACGTTCTCAAAAGTGGGCACTTCGCTGTATTGAGGTGCATTGCCAAAAGGCTCCACAACGGTGAAGTGACCCGTTACCCCTTCAAGTCCTGCAAGGGTAGGCGCCCCAAACACCCTGAAAAATGCAAAATTATTGGAATAATGTACCAGGACCCTGTCAAAGTGCAGGCCGCCCAGCGCCTGAGAAGGGTTGGAATAATCAGGCACTTCAAGAAATATCGGCTCATTGAATTGGTCATCCAGTTGGCTCACATGTTGGAAGAAGCAATCGCGGAAAGTTATGCCGTACGCATCAGCCGTTTTGCGGGTGTAGAAGGCACCATAATTGCTCGATTCGATCATGCACCTTTCAATAAGCACCTCCCCCTGCACCGGAAATGCGGGATCATCGCTCGCATGGATTTCGCTCAGGGCATAAGTATTTTCAGGACGGCAATTGTCTTTAAATGCGCAGTCGCGTACGGTGATGCTCACCGGTTCGGAGCTGCCATCCATGTCAAACAGCGCCAATGCCAGACCCGACCAGCCGTTTTGCTCAAAGCGGCACTGCTCAATCAGGAGGTTTACCACGCGCTGGGTGGTTTCATAGGGCTCCACATCGATGCCTGCCTCGGGCAAGGTGCCGTGGGTATGGCTGAAGTGGCAGTGCCGCACCGTCATGTTCTGTACGTTCATGATGCTCATGCCCTGGCGGTAGTGGCGTGTGCACACCACATCCTCCACCCAGATGTTTTCACAATAGTTGCCTCCATTCCCGTCGACTGCGATGCCGTCACCCCCACTTTCCTCAAGCCTCAATCCTTTGATGATTACGTTGCTGCAACTCCACAGGCTGATGCTATGGCGGTACTCACTGTCATTGAGTGCTGCATATTCATCGCGATGCATTCTGAACACGGCTCCGTAGCCAATGAGCTGCAGGTGGTCAGCATTTACAAAACGGAAAAGGCATGCAAATGCATCATCGAATGCGCCTGGAAGTGCCTGGATGACGACGCCCGACTCGAAAATGATCACCTTGTTGTTCAGGTCAAAAAACGACAGGGGGCCAATATTCCAAGGCCCGTCCTGCAGATCAACGATGATGGTATCGTTTGGCGAATTGATGGCATTCATCAATGCCGTGGTGGATTCCACCGCATTGAAACCAAAAGAGGAAGCGAGCACGGTGGCCGCCTCGGCACAAGTCGAAAGCCCCGCAAAAAGGTACACAAGGAGGGTCGCAGCTTTAGAGGATAAAGGTTGCAAGTGGTAAAACATAGGACAAATATATCACATTTTATTCGCAATGGAAGGCTTCCGGTAGCTGATCCTGTATATCACCCCCGCATAGTCATCACTGAGCAGCAGGCTGCCATCGGGCATCACGAGCAAGTCGGCAGGACGGCCCCACGCATCATTTGCCTCAGGGTTAAGCCAGCCATGCGCGAAGGGTTCGTAGCCCACTACTTCACTGCCTTCGAGGGTGAGCAGCATCACGCGGTAGCCCTGCTTTTCAGCGCGGTTCCAGGAGCCGTGTTCGGAGACCAGTATTTGGTTGCGGTACTTTTCGGGAAACATGCTTCCGGTGTAAAACTTCAGGCTCACCGGGGCGGCGTGGGCCACGAGGCCGAACACGGGGGGTACAAACTCCCCGCAGCTGCGCTGGTTACCGTACTCGGGGTCGGCTATATCGGCACCGTGGCAAAAGGGGTATCCATAGTGCAGTCCGGCATCGGTGGCGCGGTTCACCTCACATGGTGGCAGGTCATCGCCCATGTGGTCGCGGCCATTGTCACTAAACCAAAGCTCACCCGTCACCGGATGCCAGTCGTATCCACGCGAATTGCGCACACCGTGCGCGTACACTTCAAAATTCGCCCCTTCAGGACTTATCCGGGTAATGCTGGCAAAGATAGGATTGTCCTCCAGGCAATTGTTACAAGGCGCCCCCACGGGCACATACAGCATACCGTCGGGTCCGAAGCGTATGTACTTGTCACCGTGCTTTTTTTCGGGTGGATAGCTGAATACAAGCTCTGGTTTCGGTGGATTGTTTAAGTCATCCTCGATGTTTCGAAAACGCAATATCCGGTCTATCTCGCCCACGTAAAGGTCATTTCCGCGCATAGCTACTCCCATGGGATTCCACTTCAAACCCCGTGATATTTTGATTGTAGTGTCGGCGCGGCCGTCTCCATTCTCATCGCGCAGGGCGTAGAAAAACTCTTCGCTGTTGTTGCGCGCACCTACGAATACTGTGCCTTTAGGACCCACTTCAAGCGAGCGTGGATTTTGGAGCCCTTCGGCAAATATGCTGATTTCGAAACCTTCATGCACGTGTATACTCTCCAAATTGATCTCACCTTGTTTGTAGAAGCTGCCTACATTGCTGCGCGTTCCTCCCTTTACCTTCATCTTGTCATAGTCATTGGAAGGCTGTACCTCGGCAAAGTCGGTGGCGCTTTCATTGAGCGATCCTCCAGCGCGCACAGTTTTCACATCATCGACACTTACAGCACTGCCTTCGTTGTCGAAGCTGTTACGAATGTACGTCAACACAGCGGCTACCTCTTCGTCGGCGAGGTGCGGCATTGCAGGCATCACCTCTTGGTACACCTTGCCGTGCACCACAATGCGATCGTCGAGTCCCTTGAGCACAATGTTTATGAGACGCTCCTTGCTCCCGAGTACCCAATGGGTTTGGTTGAGTGGCGGATGCATGCCCGGATTGCCTTGTCCATTGGCTTGGTGGCACACGGCGCAGCTGGCCACGTAGACCTTTTCGCCTTGTGCCATCAGGGAGGCAGTTGCGGCTGCATCCATCTTGTTGCCCGAATTTCCACATGAATGTATGGTGATTGCTGTGACGAAAATGCCAAGCATTTTGAGGCAAATATTTTCTGTGTAATCCATCAATGCAACTTTATTCATTGTAAAAATTAGACGCATCAATTGAAGCACACCCTTATGGTACGCCAACCATTACATTTCTTCGCCGTGAATCCTAACTTTGGCAATTTAAAATGAACAACTTAAGCAGCAATTCGTTGGATACTTTCTCAACATAATTTCGCGCTCAATTGGTTTGTCATTACATAAGAAGATTTTTTCAGGGTATACCCATCTAACCGCGTCTATAGACAAACTGCCATGTGAAACCATTTATCCACGAAGACTTTCTATTGCACAATGAGCAGGCCCGCAGCTTGTATCATGACTTTGCCAGAGGTCTGCCTATCATCGACTACCACTGCCACCTCGAGCCGCAGCGCATCGCCGATGATTACGTTTTCAAAGACATTACGGAGGCCTGGCTCGCTGGCGACCACTACAAGTGGCGGGCCATGCGTGCCAATGGCATTGATGAGGGCTACATCACCGGCAATGCCTCCAGCCGAGATAAGTTTAAGGCTTGGGCCCGGACTGTGCCATACACGCTGCGCAACCCCCTCTACCACTGGACCCATATGGAGCTCAAAGCCTATTTTGGGGTAGAGGAGCTCCTTTCGGAAAAAAATGCAGATGCCATTTTTGACCACTGTAATGCCCAGCTTAAACGCCCTGAAATGAGTGTGCAAGGGCTTTTACATCACATGAAGGTGGAAGTGGTGTGCAGCACCGACGATCCTGCTGATGACCTGCGCCACCATGCCCGCCATGCTGATTCCGGGGCCAGCCCGCAGCTCTTCCCCACCTTTCGGCCTGATGCCCTCTTTACCATGCAGGATGGCGTTGGCTTCCGCAGTTACATAGGGCGCATAGGCCGCGCTGCCGATGTGGAGATCACCAACTACAAACAGCTCCTCGAAGCCCTCAGCCTGCGCCTCGACCACTTTCACAGTCTGGGCTGCCGCCTGAGCGACCACGGATTCGAGCGCATCTACAGCGGAGGCTACCACGAGGGGGAGGCCACGCGCGCTTTTCAGGAGCTCCTTTCCGGAAAAACGCCTGAGGCCGTCAGCCTCGGCCATTACCGCACGTCTTTGCTCTTCTGGCTCTGCGGCCAATACGCGGAGCGCGGCTGGACACAGCAGTTTCACCTCGGCGCCCTGCGCAATACCAATACCCGCAAGCTGCGCGAGCTCGGCCCCGATACGGGCTACGACTCCATGGGCGATTTCGCCCAGGCGCACCCCTTGCAGC
>DAIRDH010000113.1:1847-7205 GCA_036796255.1 Cryomorphaceae bacterium | reverse complement strand
TGATGGACGGCGAAAATAGCAGGTACAATTAACATTGGCTTGACCGCTCATCACAATTGGCGTTAATGGGGGGTGTTGTGTTTGTCGGGCCTTTTAGGGCGCCGACAGCCTCGCATGAAGTCGACCTGTTTCTGAAGGTACACCATTCCGCCATTTGGCATTCCAAGAATCCAGCGTATTGTATTTACCAAGTATGTGGAATCCAAAGCACAATTGCTTAAATTCGAAAACTAATCCAAACCACCATGAAACAACTTTTACTCCTAATTCTTTTCACCGGACTTTTCTTCAGCGCTTTGGGGCAAGACTATCAGTTGATTAAAAGCAACAATCAATACCTCTATGACATGGCCGTAGGGCATGCCGGACTTGAGGTGAAAGAAGTTGAATTTGATGGTGATTCCATTTTTTGGTTGGCACCGCACTGGATTCACTTGCCAGATTCATGGGGCTGTGCTTATCCCGATAGCAGCTCTATGCTGGGCAGGAAAGTGCGCATAGCTGCAGATGGCACTACCGTGATTTACACCGCATATGATGAGACTATTACATTGCTCACCCAACGCAATCCAGGCGATGGGCCGTGGCTGGCCTATACCGCTGCCGATGGAAGTTTTTACGTTGAAGCAGTGGTGAGCGAGCGCGTGGCTGAGAATATCCTCGGCGTAGTGGACTCGGTGAAAACTTTTAGCTTTCAGTCATACAGTTCCGATGGCAATGCCAATAACCCTTGGATAGCAAATTTGGAAGTTCGCATTGCCAGAAATGCTGGCCTCGTACACAGCCCACAATGGGGTGCCTTTCCCGGCTATTCAGGCTATCCAGCTGTAGAAGGAAACTTTGATTTATCAGGCATAGAGGGGCAAGCTGGAATACAGAATCTCAAGTGGTTTGAAGTTTACGATTTTGAAGTTGATGATGAAATTCACATTGAAAAAAGTACTTTCAATTTTGGCGAAGGCTATGTGGAGCATACCCTGTTTACATACCTTTCCAGGCAAGATTTTCCTGACTCTATAGTGTATGAAGTGGAAGTGGCGCGATGGTATTTTTCTGGAACGCTATCTGACATTGAAATGGTGTACCAAGGCACCACCATCGAAAATCAAACCATACATTCAAACCCGCATTTCGATGCCTTGCCTGCAAGTCCTGTGATTGATGAACCTGATCCAGGTTCGGGATATTCCACCGGAACTTACTTTAAAATTGGACTTTACGAAGGATTTCCTGCTAAATATCTTCCTAGTGGAGGTGGCATGTACTCGGAGTATCCTGAATCAGATGGGTGTTTCACAGAGGTGATTGACTGGGGTTGCTTCAGTGGCGGTCATACTTATTTTGTGAAAGGGCTGGGTGGACCTTACAGCGAGTGTTCTGTTGGCGCTCCCTCATATAGCTACACCAGCCTACTGTACTTCAACAAATCAGGCGTCGAGTGGGGTTCGCCGCTATCCACGAGCGCTTCGGAGCGCCTTACGGCAAAAGCCTTGATGGCCTACCCGAATCCTGCGGCGCAAAGTTTTAGGTTAAACCTTACCGAAGAGCACTATCCCCTGCATCTGGAAATGTTCGACCTGAGCGGAAGGCTGATCGCAGCACGAACACTACGAAGTATTGGTGAAGAAATCTCCCTACATGGCTTGGCTAAAGGCGTGGTGGTGCTGAGGGCGGCCTCAAGGGATGGAGGGATTGCTTACGGAAAGCTTGCAATTGAATGAAAAGATTTTGTCGTTGGATAGTTTAGTATGAATAAAAATATTCGATTGATGTAGCGCTGTTTTTAATAAATTTAAACCTCAGGATATGAAGACATATTTTCCCATTTTTGTATTTCTCATTTATGCGAATATCGCTTCAGCGCAGGCCTATCAAGTGATAAAAAGCAATGAGCAGCGGATTTATGGATACTACAGTTCAAACAGTTATTTGGAAGTTCGCGAAGTTGACTTCGATGGAGATTCCATATTCTGGTTGGCTCCACACTGGCTGGAATCTACAGATTTTTCCAATTGCATATATCCGGATACGACTTCAAGTTTGGGCACCCAGGTGCGTATTGCAGAAAATGGCATAACCACTTTTTATACGATGGCTGATGAGACCATCACCTTGCATACCCAAGCCAATACGGGCGACGTTCCGTGGCTTGCCTACACGGCTCCGGATTCATCATGGTACATGGAGGCCTTCGTAAGTGAGCGGGTGTGGGAGAATGTGCTCGGCACCCCTGATTCCGTAAAAACATTCAAGTTCGCGGCCTACAACGCTGATGGAACAACCATGAATCAATGGATTACTGATCAAAGCATCCGCATCGGGAAGCAAATGGGCTTGATCAAGGCACCTCCAATAAGTGCATTTCCAGAAATTGCCTATGCACTTGGAGCCCCATGGTTTGATGAGCTCATTGGCATTGAGGGTCAGGTGGGCATTCAAGACTTAAAGTGGTTTGAAGTTAACGATTTTCAAGTGGATGATGAGATTCATGTGGAGAACAGTTTTGGTGGAGCTTCAATAGAGCATGTTTTAAAAAAATACTTGTCAAGGCAAGATTTCCCCGATTCCATTGTGTACGAGGTGGAGGTATCGCGTTGGTCTAATCAAGGCAGCTTTCCGGAGATCAATATGCAATACCAGGGCACTGAGATTGAGACGCAAACAATTCATAGCCATTCTGATTTTGATAAACTGCCTGGTGTCCCCATTGTCATGGCGGACTCTTCACTCGGCGAACCTATGGGAACATATTATCAGTTAGGAACCTATGAAGATTTCCCAGCCAAATATATGCCCGGGGGGAGTCCCGGTTTATCTCCATCTTGGGACGAGTCACTTAATTGCTTCTCAGGTATAATCGACTGGCCATGGTGCTATTATGGTGGAGATGCCTATTATGTAAAAGGTTTGGGAGGGCCTTATCGCACATGTGATCAAATTATGAGCGTGAGCTATTCCAAACTGATGTACTTCAACAAATCAGGCGAAGAGTGGGGCTCACCGCTGTCCACCACCGCTGCAGAGCGCCTTTCGGCAAATGCGCTTAAAGTCTACCCAAATCCCGCTAATGAAAGCTTCCGGCTCGGATTGGAGCAGGGCAGTTATCCACTACAACTGGAGGTTTATGAGATCGGCGGACGACTGCTAAAGCACCATACAGTCAATGGCCCTGACGACGCAGTGCCGGTTGATGATTTACCCGCGGGCATGCTGCTGTTGCAAGCGCGTGAAAGAAATGGTTCTGTGAAGTTTGGTAAGATTGTGGTTCAATAAAGAATGAATAAAACCACCTAAATGTTGATGAAATATTCTGGTCTTTTTTAGGGAGACGTCTAAACATTGGGTTTAGCACATAACCTGCCAATTGGGCACTTCGCATCATAAAACATCTCGCCAATGTTAGTATAGGCCGTTCTCAATTAAATTCGAAATTACCGTCATGGTATTATCGAATCAGCAATTATCAGTAAAAACAGCGTCATTTTCGTTCCCATAAGCAGCATGATAGAACGCAGATAACGCTGATCTGGCAGATTAACGCGGATCAGCTTACAGTGATGACAAAAGGCACATTTTCATTCAAGATTTCCGTAATAATAAGACCAAATCAGTGACCATCCTCGTTCCCCTTGCCAAACGATAGTTTGCAGATAGCGCTAATTGAGCAGATTAACACAGATTGAAATGCGGGACAATACAAAGCACCTTTAATTCAAAGGATCCGACAAGATCTATCCAGAGACCATCCGCTAAATTAGCGTTATCCCTGCCCGCCAAAGCACAGGCCAGTATTATGGTGGGCGTGTTCTATTTTCAAAGCATCTCCATCCCCGCTTCGAGCCACTTGAGCACTTCGCCCTCCAGCCGCCAGCTGCCATCGGGATTTTTTGGAATGGCGTTTTGGTAGAGGGGCAGCTCCACCACGATGCGGGCTTCGAGGGCGAGCAGACTTTTGCGCAAGCTCTCCATGGCGTGCTCTCCTCGGGGTGGGTGGGGAGTGAAGGTGAAGGGGAGCACCGGCTTGCTGTGCAACTCGCCGGAGCTTTTGAGCCACTCTAATCCGTTTTTGAGCACAGCTGGAATGTTGTGCAGGTACTCTGGGGTGCTGATGATCACAGCGCGGGCAGCTGCCACCTGCGACCGCCATTGCTCCGCTATTTCCGGAAGGGGAGCCTTATCGAGTTCCGGCATGTACAGGGGGAGCTTCCGCAAAAGGTGGTCTTGCTTCAGCCCTTTTTCCGGAAAGGAAGCCGCAATGGCCTCCAGCAAAAGCGCATTGCTGCTCGGTGACGCCGCAGAACCGGATATGCAAAGGATGGACATGAAGCAAAGGTAAGGTTAGAATTCCATCACAGCGACGATGCGCGCATATGACAGAAACATTTCGCTCTGCATATCCTCGTAGATGCTGGACAGTCCATAACTCGCATCGGCTTTGAGGAGCCAAGGCCTTCCGGCAATGTGCAGCCGGCACCCGATACCGGCGTAAGGGCCATAGTTGAACCTGCGGATGGCTGCCCGCCTTTTGGAAGATGTAACATTGGATGTGAGACCGCCCATATCGAAGCGATACCGCTCAGCTTGCTCCGTAGCATGAACAACAAAGTCTATATATGCACCTCCTTCCACAAAAAATCTTTGCTTGCGGTCCAGGTGCAATCGTGCAAAAACGGGAACTGAAACAGCGTGGATGTTGAAATGCAAATCCCTGGAGTGCCCCCACCGCCCGTCATAGCGGTAGTCGAGACCCAGCCTGTTGAGGTTGTACTCCATTCCAAACAGTATGTCGAACCGTTTGCCTTTACGACCACTGTGGTAAGCCCCGATACCGAATCCCAATTGATATGTCAGCCCGTCGTGCCCGCCAAGCATGGTGTGATTTATGGCAATGCCCACTGCATCAAAGATAAATCTACGCTCATCCTCAGATGTCTGTGCTTGCAGGGTGTCGCTTTCCGCAAAATGGAAAAAGCAAGAGAGAACAAATGCGAGGAAGCCTTTCATGGACATGAAGTTAGGGAAAAAAATGGCAGCTTCAATTTTTGTTGGATTGAGGGGAATGTCAGGGATACTTAATCCTTTTCTTCCCGCTCGTCGGGCACTCTAATCTAAAAAAAAGGCCCTAGTCATCTCGAAGCGCCTGCCTTCCGAAGGGACGGGAGCTAGAGGTCTACCCCGTGAAAGGCGGAACTTTGCGGAGTGCCTTTCAGCCGTTGCAATTGCAATAAGGCTTCCTTTTGTTGGGAGGCTACCTCTTCTATCAACTCTCTTTCGCGGATCGGGCTGCAAAATGCCGACAAAGTTATTGTGTCGGGCTGACCCGTGCCCATGGCCGGCAGACCGCCACCGGAGATGATT
>DAIRDH010000113.1:0-1747 GCA_036796255.1 Cryomorphaceae bacterium | reverse complement strand
TATTGTGTCGGGCTGACCCGTGCCCATGGCCGGCAGACCGCCACCGGAGATGATTATGTTGTTTCACTTTAGTGAAACTTCACTATCTTTACTGCGTGGACAAACAGCGGAAATATAGAAAGATCAGGTTTTACAAAAACTACTTTCAGAATTTCTTTGCTAAGCAATCGGATAAGGTTAAAGCAAAAATTGTTTGGACTTTCAACTTGGTGGAAGATTTGCAAAGGGTTCCTGAAACCTACCTTAAGCACCTCGAGAATACCGATGGCCTTTATGAAATTCGGGTTCAGTTTGGGAGCAATATTTATCGAATTTTCTGCTTCTTTGATCAGGGACAATTGGTGGTAATTGCGAATGCATTTCAAAAGAAAACGCAAAAAACGCCTAAAAGCGAAATCAATATGGCACTGAAAATCTAAACGGAATATGAAAACGAAATACGGAACATTCGAAAAGGCAAAAAGGAATAAACATCATGAAAAAAAATAAAAACCTGATGTCGCTTGATGAATTCAAGGACAAAAATTACGGCAAGCCCGGCACCAAAAAGCGCGACGAGCTTGATGCCGGTTACGAAGATTTCAAAATGGGCGTTCTCATTCAACAAACGCGCCTGGAGATGGGAATGACTCAGGAGCAGCTTGCCGAAAAGGTGGGCACATCCAAATCCTACATTTCCAAAATTGAGAACAGCATTAAAGAAGTGCGCATTTCCACCCTTCAAAAAATAGTTGAACGCGGTTTTGGGGGGAAGTTGGAGGTCAGCATAAAGCGTTAGGAAGGCGGTACAAACCTGAATAAGAACTCTCGAAGCGTCAGCCTCCCAAAGAGACGGCAGCGAGAGATCTCCCCCGCCTGGGTCGAAACCTTGCGGAGGGCCTTTCAGGCGTAGCAATTGCAAAAAAGGATTCCTTTCATTCGGAGGTGCGTAGGGGGAGGTCTTCTGAGTGAAGGGAGCAACTTTAATTTGCGACGCGCAAGCTACCTCATGCCGCAATAAGCCCAGAACAAAAAACAAAGAAGCCCCGAAAGGCTTCTTTTACCGACCGGGGACACCGCAGTCCGAAAATCTGAAGACAAATATTCGATATTCGCATAAAATCTGCAATAAATGAGTAGTGAAGATTAGCCGCCCCATCTCCAACTTCTTTCGCCAACTCTTCCAACAGCTCAGCCTGAGGTCTCAAAAGCCTATTGAGCCCGAAGAAGCCGCACCAACAGAGGGGGTCAACGAAATACCCTTGTCCAAAAAGTACTTTAGTACAACCTATTACGACCCTAGCCCTCACAGATTTAATCCTAAATCTCCACCCATTGGTGAAAGAAAGCTGCCGCTGGTTTACTCCTGTATAAGTTGTGACAAAAAAGTACATTTTAAAACAGCCTCCTTTGAAAGGCACTGCAATTCTGATTTTTCCAACCTTAACGCGGATGACAATGCTCTCTTTGATCAGTACATCAAAGCCCATCACTTATACGACCTCTCCTTCCTGGACTTCTATTGCCCCGGCTGCCAAATGCCCACTAAATTTTTATACCGGGGAGGGCCCTCAGGGTATGGAGGGGAATTTAGCTTTGAGATGAAAAGGGCGCTTTTGATTTTTGGTGGCTAAATTCGGATGTTTCGCATACCCCCTTGCAAACCTCAATTTTTCCCCTTTAATTTGACCCATCAAAATGAACACAAACAAAACATACTGGTGGTGGTTTAGCTCCCTTCGAAGCTAACAGGCCCCCTATGTCCAAA
>DAIRDH010000112.1:0-7508 GCA_036796255.1 Cryomorphaceae bacterium | reverse complement strand
AACTTTATAAACTTTCAAACTTTCCAACTCATTTCACCCATCACCCATCACCCCCGCCTCCTCCACAAAAGTTCCGGTGATCGGGCAGGCCTTGCCCATTGCCAATTGAATTAAAATTACCTTTTCACAAACTTCTGCGCTTTCATATGGCCATCCACCTGCATCAGGTACACCCCTGGGGCCAGGCTTGACACATCAACACGCATCTCATCCAGCACTCCATTTTGCACAGCAGCGCCACTTACATTCACGATGCGGTAATGCTGTGCCGCCGACAATGCGCCGCTGAGGCGCAGTTCCTGCTCCGCTATGGTGGGGTAAAGTTGAAAGCCCGCCTGCTCCTGATCGCTCGTGCTCACCACAAGCCGGTCAAGCCGGTATACCTGTCCATCAGCCGGAGTGCCGGTCAACCCAATATCATCAACTTCCTCATCAAAGTCATTCGTATTCTGAAATGTCAGCAGGCTGGGGTTGGCAGGGTCGCCATTGATGATAAGTCCCAAATCTACCTCTCCGTCATCCTGCAAATTGATAATCATAGCCAGCCCCGGGCCTTCCATACCCTCGTAAACCAAAAAGGCGTCAACTATATTGCTCGGACCAAAGCGGTACTCGATGGCACTGCCATTTTCATAAAACCACAACTGAAAATTCACCCTGTTTACCGCCGTTCCCAGCAAATCATACTCGCCATAGAAGGCCACGTCCTTGTACTCGATCTTGAAAATGCGGTCGCCCACGGGACCCGTGGTAAGCCATGAAATAAAAGAAGGAGCGCCAGGTTCGTCCACATTGGCCGATGATATAATATCCATAAAATAGCCCATAGAGCTAAACGAGGTTTCATTAAAAGTTCCCCATTCAGCACCAAAACCCACTTGCAGCATTGGGCTGATGCTTTCATTGCCCAATATGATGGGAAAACCTGGATCGATGACAATTTCCGGATCATCCCAGAAATTATCGCCATATACCGTGGCCCCGGTCAGTTCCACATAGGGAGCGGTGAAGCTGGAAAGCGTGTATTCCGCATTTTGTGCCTTGGCGGCAAAAGCAGCCAGCACGAAAATCATCAAATAAGGTAAAGATCTTTTCATAGGATATTTTCTTTCAAAAATAGCAATAAATCTCCGTTGCCGCAATGCTCCAGTGCGTTCTTATCAACAGCACTGCTGCAGGTCTGCTTCTGCAAAAAGAAAAGATATTCAGGGCGCTTCCAGCCCTTCCGCATGCGTCACATGGTAAAGGCGGTGCATCACGAGCACATGGGGCAAGGTGATAAGCGAGAGTAGTATAAAGGCCTCGCCCACATCAAAACCGCGGAAGTAAACGTACACAGCAAAACCCAAGAGTGCGGCCAGCGCAAAGGGCAGTTGCGCTTTGAAGAATTGTACCGTACTGCCCGCAGCCATCTGCTTAAATGCCGCCACCTGGTGCTGCAGGGACTGCAGCGAATGCCAAAGGCAAAACACCACCACAAAACCAAACAGCAATGGGCTCGCCAGGTACCAAACGCTCACCAGCACCCACTGGAGCGTGTAGGCTTTCCAGTGCTGCCTCTCGCTGCGCCAAATACTTGCGAAGTAGGCCACGGCCAGTGCAGCGGCCAGCACAATGCGCACATTTGCCGAAAGGCGAAAAGGCGCTTCCCCACTCCCCAGCATGCCGCTGAATATGCCCAGGGCTTCGTCCCAGTGGATGAGCACTGGCAAAGCCAATATCCAAAGCCCCCAAAGCAATGCCGGTCCATGCAGCACCTTGTCATTCTCAAAATTGCTCTGCCCGAAATGGTGAAAGGAAATAGCGAAAAACAACAGCAGCGCCAGCGCCGGACTCAGCAACCACAGGCCCAGGTAGAGGCCCATCACCCCGAGGTACACTGCCGTGAATGCCGCCAGACCCGATGTGGCCACCTGCTTGCGGTACAGGTAATCATTGGCGCCGTGGGGGATACCCACCGCCACCAGCAAAACCCCGGCCAGCACAGCCTGAACACTTTCCGGCCAGTCGAAAGCCAAAAAGAGTGCAATGAGGGCCAACTGGGCAAGCCATTGAAAGCGAAATAATTGTGAGGTGATATAGCTCATCGGCGCTTGAGGTGCTGCCACAGGCTGCCCATAAACAAGGGCAGTTGCAGCCGGGCAAATATGGACAATTCCTCCCGCAAGCTGCTCTCCTCGTCGAGAAATTTGAGCACGCGCTGCAGTTTTTGGGTGGAAAACAGCCTGAGGAATACCGGCTTGCCCTGCACTGGTTGGTCTTGCAATATCTGCAGCAGCAGCCTGTCGTACAGCCTGAAGCGCCAGTGCCTTTGCATGGTGGGCAGGCTTGTGCCGGCTTTCAGGGCTTTCGCCAAATGGTAGGCATACTGCTTCATGCGCTTGAAGGCATAGCCCGTGGTGGGCTTCAGGGCACCCCCGGCAGCACCTATGAAGACGATGCGGGTGCCAGGCGCGAGCTGCTTGCGCTTCATGTCATAGCGCGGGCTCATCGGTATGCTGGCAATTTCCATCTCTTCGATGCTGTAGTCGGCGCTGCGGCTTTCCATGTATTTGCGCAGTTCAATTTCCGCCTCTGCCAGCTCCAGCTTGCCCTCACCAAATCGGGTCATCTCCACAAGCGCCTCCTTTTCCGAAAAGGGCAGCTCGTACATGAACTGTGTGTTGGCACCTTGTGGAATATCGAAGCGCATCATGGTGGCACTACTTTCGTCAAATATGGGTTCCGTGCACTTCACACGCCAACCCACAAATGATTGCCACAAGAATAAACGCTCTTCAGATTTTCCATTTTGACCCAGATAGGTTCGCATGGCCGATCCTACCTCCTCGCCATTGATGCGCAGTCCATGGGCAGCGGAAACAAAGGCGTAGCTGCTGCTCCACTTATGGCCTTCAGCGCTTAAAGCTATGCTGCCGCCAACTTCATTTACGGAAGTGACTCCCGCATTGACCCAGGTGATGTTGGGATAGGCCGCCAGCCTGCCGCGCATGTAAGTGTAAAAATCGGCACTGCGGATGTGGTGGTACTGGTAGGGCCCCAATGCAGTATTTTGTCCTGGCTCATGGGGTTTGCGCATCACCGACCACGACTTGCTGATGATCTCTTCAGGTACCAAAGCCTCCTTTGCCCAATAGCACCAGGTGCGGTCATTGCCCTTGGCAGCTTCTTTCTCGGAAATGCACAGGCTCCGGTGGTCCAGTAAGCCCTCCTCAGCCAAGGCCAGCGCGAGCCACAGGCCTGAAGCCCCGGCACCCACGATGGTGTAGTCATAATGTGGCATATGCTTGTCAGCGCTTGGGTTGGCCTTTGTGTTCATGAATTGGGATTGGCGGGCACAAATCAATACCGCAATCGAATGCAAAATGCAACTCACGGCTATGTACAGCAACCCAAAGGGATAGATTGTTTAAAAATGGTATAAATCGCAAGAAGAGGCCGATGCAAAAGTCCGCATGAAAGTATCAAAGGCCATTCCCAATTTATACCCTGTAAAGTTGATGCAGATGGCCACTATAAAGTATCCAAGGCCCTTCCCAATGCATAAGCCCTAAAGGGCGTCATGATATTGGCTTTCACAGCCGTATTAATTTAAACCCCGGAGGAGTGGCATGCTTTGGCCAGGTGCCAATATTCAGCCACGTACAGGTACCAAGAAACAAAAAAACCCGAGAGATGCCACTTTCCGCAACTCCCGGGTTGCAAAACTACAGCCTATGTATGGTCAATTTGCTGCGGTAAAGTTCCCCATTGCCCTCAAGGGTAATGATGTAGAGCCCATTGCTGAGTGAGTGAAGGTCGAGACGCAGGGTGGATTCAGGGCTGGAATTGAGAACCCGACTGTAAACGAGTTTGCCGGATATGTCGTGGATGTGCGCGACGGTATTTGCCGAAAGGCTTTCAGGAAGCTCAATATGAACGAAATCGCTCGTGGGATTGGGATAGAGCTTCAGGTCTTGTGCTTTAAGCCTCGCCGTGCTCGCCAGGATTGCACTGCCTTCGATGCGTATCACGTCCCGAAAGTGTCCTGAAAATTGCGTAACGTTGTTGAACAAGTCCTCACCCCTGTAATGTGTGGCGAGGCATGTGATGTAAAGCTTGTGGTCGGTGGTATTGCGCTTCACTTGCACCGGCATTCCGCCATCAAAGCCCGGGAAGGCATCGAAAGTAGGGTCGAGAGATCCATCGGAGTTGAGCCTTGCCAGGCCGCCACAGTCCACCAGATCAAAGCGGGAGAATGGCCCCGCAACCATGATTTGTCCATTGGCAAGCAGCTCCGTGCCATTTACAGACGAGAATCCATTTGTAGAACCAACGGTCGGTCCGGCACCTACATCAAATCCAGGGTCGGGGCTGCCGTCGGGCAGTAGGCGCACGATGCCATTGTCGATAAGCCCCGCAGCCAGAATTTTGCCGTCAGGCTGCAAGATCACTTCGTAGAGAGGGGTATTGGTGCTTACGCCTACATCGGCGGTAAAGCTGAGGTCGGGAGAGCCATCGCTGTTGAGCCTTGCCACCCCTTCAGTGTCGTGGCCCGCGAAGCTGCCAAAACGGCCTCCGGCTATGATTTTCCCATCGGGTTGCAAGGCGATACTTTCCACGGCATTGTTGGGCCCATCGCCGGTGTTGAAGCTGCTGTCGAAGCTGCCGTCGGCATTAAGGCGGGCCACGCCGGGGCATGGATTGTCGTTATAGCTGGTGAAGGTGCCGGCGATAAGTATTTTGCCGTCAGGCTGAATAACGATACTGCGCACGTAGGGAAGGTAAATGAAGAGGCCCTGTGCTCCGAGCCCCACATCAAAGGATTCATCGATACTCCCATTGGGATTTAACCTTACAAGGCCAGGGGATGATTCGCCGTTGAAGGTGGAAAAGCCGCCACCCAATATGATCTTGTCGTCATCCTGTACTGCCGCCGATGCTACGATTCCGGCAGCACCTGCGCCATTGGCGTTGAAGCCCTCATCGTAGCTGCCGTCGGTATTGAGGCGCACAACGCCGGAATACAAGCCGGGAAAGGAATAATGAGCGAAATTTCCATAAAAGAGCACTTTGCCGTCGGGCTGCACTGTAATGCGTCGGTTGAGCGAATTGCCGGCGTTGTGAACGAAGGGCAGGGGAAGCAACATGTCGAAATCTGAATCCCGATCGGCGGGATTTTGCGCAAGCGATACCGCCTGTGTCAGGGTGCAAAAGGACAGCAAAAGGTAGAATGTTTTCATGGGCTTGTGGGTGTTTGGTTCGTCATAAAGTGCCTTGTAAATTCTAGAAATATGAATTGTAATTGACCAGAACTTACGTTTCTTCAAATTTCAGAATACTTGATATCCTGCACAATACCCTCTGTCACTGATATTCCTATACCCACTGGCACCGATGGCTTGTCCACATTGGTGTGAAAGCCGAAGCCTGGATGTGATGTTTGTTAATTGTATCTTCGAAGCCCAAAATACCCTTATGAAAGAAATCACAGTTCAAGAGCTCAGAGCGCTTAAAGAGTCCGGCACCGATTTTCAACTTATCGATGTGCGCGAACCCTATGAATACGAAATCAGCCACATTGATGGCACCCTCATCCCCATGGCCGAGGTAATGGACAATGTGCATCAAATAGCCCGCGACAAGCAGGTGGTGGTACACTGCCGCAGCGGCAAGCGCAGCGCATCCGTGATTCACGCCCTCGAGCAGGCCCACGGCTTCGACAACCTCTACAACCTGGTAGGGGGTGTATTGGCCTGGAGCGATGAGGTGGATCCTTCGCTGCCCAAGTATTGAGCTTGTTTCCTTTGATGAAATAATCCACTGCCCTTTGAAGTAAATCTCAAAGCGTAGCAGTATGGCATTAAAAAAAAGGCCGCCCGATCAGAGCAGCCTTTCTTCATTTTTAGCAAACGTTCCTATCACCTTTCGCTTGCTCAGTGGCGTTCAGGCGCCAGCTTCCAGGTGGCGGGTGAGCGCCATAGGCTGGAGAGCTGCAGCTCCCGCATGAAGAGGAATTCTTTGGGTATGCGGTCATAAGCCTTTTCGAAAAGCTCACTGTGGCCTGCCATTTCTTGCTTCCAGGCCTCGCGGTCTATGAGCATGATGTCTTCAAACTGCTCGGGGCTGAAGTCTTCGAGACCTTCCCAGTTCATGTCTTCGTAGCGCGGCCTCCAGCCTATGGGGCTTTCGATGGCTGCAGTTTCGCCTTTGCAGCGGCCTATCACCCATTGCAGCACCCGCATGTTCTCGCCAAATCCTGGCCATGCAAACTTGCCTTCAGCGTTTTTCCTGAACCAGTTTACACTGAATATGCGGGGCGGGTTGGGCAGGTCGCGGCCAAAATCGAGCCAATGGTTGAAATAATCGGCCATGTTATAGCCCATGAAGGGCAGCATGGCATAGGGGTCACGGCGCACCTTGCCCACTTCGCCAAAGGCGGCAGCGGTCATCTCTGAACCCATGGTAGCGGCGAGGTACACACCAAAGTTCCAGTTGAAGGCCTGGTGTACCAAGGGTATGGTGGTGCTCCTCCTTCCACCGAAGATGAATGCCGTAATGGGCACACCCTCTGGTTTTTCCCAGTCGGAGTCGATTACAGGATTCTGTTGTACCGGCGCGGTAAAGCGGCTGTTGGCATGGGCGGCGGGCTTGCCACTGCTTTGGTCGTAAGGCTTGCCATGCCAGTCGGTGAGGCCTGCGGGTACCTCGTCGCTCATGCCTTCCCACCACACATCGCCATCGGCAGTGATGGCCACATTGGTGAAAATGGTGTTTTCGCGGATGCTTTCCATGGCGCTGGGGTTGGTCTTGTAATTGGTGCCGGGCGCCACACCGAAGTAACCTGCTTCGGGATTGATGGCGTATAGGCGGCCATCCTCACCCTTGTGTATCCAGGCGATGTCGTCGCCCACAGTGGTCACCTTCCAGCCTTCCATGGCATCGGGCGGTATCATCATTGCAAAGTTGGTTTTGCCACAGGCACTGGGGAAAGCGGCTGCCACATAATGTTTTTCCTTGTCGGGACTCTCCACGCCCATGATGAGCATGTGCTCGGCGAGCCAGCCTTCTTCGCGGCCCATGGCACTGGCGATGCGCAGCGCGAAGCACTTTTTGCCCAGAAGGGCATTGCCACCGTAACCGCTGCCGTAGCTGATGATGAGGCGCTCTTCAGGAAAGTGGCTGATGTACTTAACTTCAGGGTTGCAAGGCCACTTCACGTCCTGCTGTCCGGGCGCGAGTGGCGCACCGAGGGTGTGTACGCATTTTACAAAATCGTCGCCCATGAGTTCAAGGGCCTTGTCGCCCATGCGGGTCATGAGTTTCATATTGACCACCACGTATTCGCTGTCGGTCACCTGCACGCCGTAGCGGGCGAGTGGAGAGCCCAGAGGTCCCATGCAGAAAGGTATCACATACATCGTGCGACCTTTCATGGCTCCCCTGGTGTAGCGGTCGAGGGTTTGCTTCATTTCTGTAGGCTCCATCCAGTTGTTGGTGGGGCCGGCATCCTCCTTGCGGCGGCTGCA
>DAIRDH010000111.1:0-7545 GCA_036796255.1 Cryomorphaceae bacterium | reverse complement strand
TAATACTCTTCGAGCATGCGCTTTACAGCAAATTCTTCGCGGCAGTCGAGTATGCTCTGCTTCATCATGCCCACCCATTTATCGCGCTTGTCGTAATAGGTTGGAATTACCTCGTCGAGCAATACCTTGTAAAGTGCATCGCCATCGTGCTTGTCGTGTTTGGCTTCGGTGGCACCTTCGAAGGCGTCGCCAAATTGCCAGCCGTTCACGCCGTGGTTACAGGCCTCAGGCCACCAACCATCAAGGATGCTGCAATTGAGCACGCCATTGATGGCGGCCTTCATACCCGAAGTTCCGCTGGCTTCGAGCGGACGCCTTGGATTGTTGAGCCATACATCGCTGCCGCGGGTGAGGGCCGCGCCAGTAGCCATGTCGTAATTGGGAATGTATACCACCGCGTTCGGGTATTTTTGGCTGAAGCCAACAATCTCTTCAATCAGCGACTTGCCCATATCGTCGAGAGGGTGGGCCTTGCCAGAGTAGACAATCTGCAACTTGCCATCGCGTAACAGTGGATCGATTACCTCGGGATTGCGAAACAGCAGGTTGGCGCGCTTATAAGGTACTGCCCTTCTGGAAAATCCGAGCAGCAGTACATCTTCGCGCAATTCTGCGCCGGTGCGCTCCTTTACAAAAGCAATCAGGTCGCGCTTGCACTTCATGTGGGCACTCCATATGTCTCCACCCTTCACCGCAGCATCTTCTACAGCCGCATCCACCCAGGTGGGCTTGTGAATGGCATTGGTGATCGGAACGATTTCAGATCGGTTGTCTACATGGGCCCACATTTTGTTGGCCGTTTCTCCGTGGAGGGCCGCCACTGCATTCGAATTTCTGGAAAGGCGCAAAGCACCAACCGTCATATTGAAGGGTGCGCCGCCAAGGGCCACCAATTGCTCAACGGTCATGCCCATATTCGCACCCATGTACATGATGCGGTCTAGAGGGTGGCTTTCATTGCCCTGTACTACAGGGGTGTGGGTGGTAAACACCACTTCCTCAATGGTTTTTTTCTTGGCTTCATCAAAGCCCATTCCTTGCTCTTCGCGCTTCTCACGCACGAGCTCGAAACCGGCAAATAGGGCATGGCCCTCGTTGAAGTGATACACATCCACATCGATGCCCAGGGCGCGAAGGGCCCTTACACCGCCCACGCCGAGTACCATCTCCTGCGCGATGCGCTCTTCGCCAAACCAGCCGTATAGTTGTCCGGTGATCCACCCATCCTCATTGCCGGGAACGTCGGTGTCGAGCAGGTACAAGGGCGCGTTGCCAAAGGCTTCGAGTTTCCACACCTTGATTTTTACATCACGCTGGCGGATTTTCACAGTTACCATTACCCCGGTGTCTTCAAGGAAGTCGCTGTAGTCGCGGTTTTTGTAGCTGTCGTAAGGCTTTCCTTCTTTGTCCAGGTATTGATCAGTATATCCTTGCTTCCACTTGATGCCAATGCCCACAATGGGAAAATTGTGGTCTTTGGCACCTTTCATATAGTCACCAGCGAGGATGCCGAGGCCGCCGGCATAGGCTTTGAATTTATCGTCGAGGCCGTATTCCATGCAGAAATAGGCTACTTTTGGAAGAGTCGAAGTCGTACTCATGTGTGTCTTGCTTTGGTTTTTGTTCGCAGCCAAAATTAAAGTGTTAAAATGACAATTTGATTTTATTTATCCCCAAGTTTTGAAGAATGGACGTTCATAAAGCGATTAAGTTTCTCAGCACCAAGGATGAAGCCATGGCAACACTTATCGCCCGATTGGGTACAATTGAGTTGCCCACGCCCCGCAGTGATTTCCACACCCTGGTGGAGGCCATCATTTCACAGCAGGTAAGCACCAAGGCAGCGGCCACCATTCACGCCAGGCTCCAGCGCCTTGCGGCAAATGATGTAAGCCCGGGCCGTATACTCGACATGGGTACCGAAGAGTTACGCTCCGTAGGGCTCAGCGGCCAAAAGTCCACATACCTCCATGCCCTGGCCTCGGCTTTCGCCAAAAATGCAGAAACCTACAGCCGCCTCCATGAGATGGAAGATTCCGAAGTCATCGCCTCGCTCACAGAGATCAAAGGAATTGGCTTATGGACTGCGCAAATGTTTCTCATTTTTACCCTGCTCCGCGAAGATGTTTTTCCCATTGATGACCTTGCCATAAGGAAAGGGATGGAGCGCTTTGTTTTTACCAACGATGAAGGTGTCCTCTCTGAAACGCTTGCCCCCACACGCAAGGACATGATAGCCCGCGCAGAGCTTTGGGCGCCATACAGAAGTGTGGCAAGCCTCTACCTCTGGAAGGGGCTGGATCCACCTACCGCCGTATGAATGGACTTGAAACCTTGAGGGTTTAAAACACTTCGTTGAGGCCAAGGAAGAATCCCTGTGCGCCACTGCCCGGCGACCAGCCGTAATCCATACAGATGTTCACGCGGCTCACCTTGTCGATCATGATGCGCAGGCCGGCACCGTAAGCTACGTTCATATATTGAAACAGGTTAATGTCGGCTGTGCGGCTGCTCGTTGTGGCGGTATTGGCAAAAATCACCCCTCCTAGTAGGTCATTGTCGCGCAGTAGCGGAAAGCGGTACTCCACCTCGAGGTAGGCCAGGTCTTCTCCGCGAAAGCGGCCTTGCGTAAAGGGTCGGCTGGCCCTGCCAAACATGTCCCAACCCGAACCTGGCAGGGCGAGAAAAGGCGCCTCACCGCTGGTGAGAAATGATGCAAACGACCATACGCCAATCATGTGTCGTGGCCTCTCTTGTGACAGGTTGAAATAATCGCGGTACTCAAGCCACAGCAGCGATGAGCTTTGGTCGCTGCCCATAAAGGTGGGGTTGCCCCTGAAGCTGGCAAATGCATAGCGACCGCTATACGGATTGGCCACATTGTCGCGGCTGTCGTAAATGATATTTGCCGAAAGGCCATTCATGGTGTAGCCCTCAGGGTCGAAGCCTTTGAGCTGGCTATGGGCGTAGTGGTGCGTGATGGCCGGTGGGTCGCTTTCCAGGTCAAGGAGCTTGTCGTCGATAGAAGAGTAGAAGTCGAGGTGTAAGCCCACGCCGTAAAACAAGCGCGTGTCTTCATGTCTTCGAAGTATAGTTTGCCAAAATCGTACATAGTTAAAGGCAAGCATTTGCTCTGGGTCCGCGTAGGTGCGGTCAGAAATTTCGAAATCGCTGCCCACTATGGGTGTACGCGTTTCCTGTGCGCCCGAGCCAAGACCCCATGTGGGCTGGGAGGTGAGCAGCACCCGCAGGTCGGTCATCAGGTTCCATTTGTCGCCGTCGAGAAAGGAAGTGGAGCGAAACATAAAGTGCAATTGATCATTGGTGGTGTGCACCAATGAGGCCAGCGCTGTAGACTGGCTGGTGGTTTCGCGGTCGCCCATGAACCAGTTGAATCCCGGCGCCACTCCGTAAATGAAGCCCATGGTTGGGTTGGAGGCAACCACCGGAAGCGGAACAATGCGGAGGTTTTTTTCTTTTTCGGGCGCATCACTTTCCTCAGCTTCTGCCTCCTGAGCAAAGGTGTTGAGCGACACCAAAAGGGCAGGGGCGAGAAACAAAAAAGCACCAAGTTTTTGAAGCGATGGTCGCATCTTGCCACCTTCAGCCTTTGCATGTAAAATGTGAGTGGATGTGTTTTGACCAGCTTGGGAAGAAGCTTGGGCATTTGGAAAAAATGGGTTTCCTACCATGGCAGCTTGGGTTGAGTTTAACGCGTACACTTGAATTTATGGGCCCGTCACACTGGTGGCCAAGCCCGGTAAAAAACCCTAATGCCTTGCATGTTTGATTTTGTAGTCAAATCCGTAAAGTATTCAGCGCTAAGGATGTGTCAAACTTAGTTGAATTTTTGAACGGGATTTTTTGAAGTATATTAAAATTCAGTGATTTTAAAATACGCGGCGATGTCACTCGAACCTCAAGGACTCAATCGGGTCAAGGCTTGCGGCCTTTTTCGCTGGATAGTAACCGCTCGCCAGGCCCACGCCAAAGCAGAGCACCACGCCGCCAATAATCCACTTCCATGGAATAATGAATGGACTGTCGATAAGCAGCCCTATGAGGTTGCCGCAGGTGATGCCAAGGATGATGCCGAGTATGCCGCCAATCTGACCAATAACGATGGCCTCCATCAAAAACTGATTGCGGATGGTTCCCGCTGCAGCGCCTATGGCTTTGCGCACCCCGATTTCTCGGGTGCGTTCGGTAACCGATACCAGCATGATGTTCATCAGCCCTATTGCAGCGCCCAGCAGGGTGATGATGCCAATGGCTGTTGCGATGATGGTGATCACTGAAAGTTGCTCAAGCACCAGACTCACAAGGTTGTCGCTTTGCGCCACGCGAAAGGTGGAAGGCTCGCCGGGCTTGTCGCCGCGAATGTTGCGCATAAGGCTTGTGGCAGCCATCTCGGCGGCTCTCATGTCTTCGGCGCGCATGGTTTGCACATTTACTGTAAAAGTGCTCTGCGAGGTGAGGAAGTTGAGCCTGGCATTGCGCAATGGGATAAGCACCTGGTTGTCGCCACTGAAGCCTATGCTGTTGCCTTTACTTGCCAGCACACCTACCACCACGTAGCGCTTGGTGCCAATAAATATGGCCTCGCCAATGGGATTGATCAGCCCATCGTTGAAGAGCTTGTCTTGCACGTCTTTGCCGATAAGGGCCACCGGCGCGCCGTCCACTGCTTCATCGGCGCTGAAGTTGCGACCGTTGGCCACGCTGTATCCGGCAGTCCTCAGATAGCCATCGCTTACGGCGAGCACCTGCACATTGGGGTTGGTCTTGCGCGAGCCGAATTGTATCGTTGCGGTACCACTCACCATCGATGAGAGCGAAGTGGTGGCAGGGTAGCCATACCTTTCGGCAAATGACTCAGCCTCCCTGTAGCTGATGGGCGGATTCACCTTGTCGCGGCGGCCACTATTATTGCCGCTTAGGCTTCCCGAGGAGGCGCGCAGGCTGAAGGTGTTCGAGCCCATGTTTTGAAAATCGTTTTCAATTTTGCCCTGAAGGGCATCAATGGCCGTGAGTATGCCCACAAGGGCCATAATGCCCACCGCGATGATCAATGCAGTAAGCGTTGTGCGCAGGGCCTGACTTCGCACAGCGCGAAGGGCGATTTTCATGTTTTCGATGTACAAACCTTTCAAAGGATAGCCATTTTACGTGAAGAGATGCCATAAAAGTAGGCTTCTTCATGCGGCAATTTTTACCACTCATCATATTTTGGTAATTTCGCAACGCCTGAAAAAATTTAAACTCCTAACAATCAATTATGGTCTTTGATTTAGATATGATAAAAGCGCTCTACGAGCGATACCCCTCACGCATTGAAGCTGCGCGCAATGTGTTGCAAAAGCCACTTACCCTCACGGAAAAGATACTTTACTCGCACCTCTCCGAGGGCGATGTAAAGAAGGCTTACGAGCGCGGAAAGTCATATGTAGATTTCGCTCCCGACCGCGTGGCCATGCAGGATGCCACTGCCCAAATGGCCCTTTTGCAATTTATGCAGGCCGGCAAGAAGAAAACTGCTGTGCCCAGCACGGTGCATTGCGACCACTTGATCCTCGCCCAGCACGGCGCCAAGCAAGACCTTAAAGACTCTATCAACAGCAGCTCAGAGGTGTTCAACTTCCTGGGTTCTGTATCCTCAAAATACGGCATCGGCTTCTGGAAGCCAGGTGCAGGTATCATTCACCAGGTGGTGCTTGAGAACTACGCATTTCCCGGAGGGATGATGATCGGTACCGATTCTCACACGGTAAATGCCGGCGGTCTTGGCATGGTGGCTGTGGGCGTAGGTGGTGCCGACGCGGTAGATGTAATGGCAGGAATGCCATGGGAGCTCAAGTTCCCAAAACTCATCGGTGTGAAGCTCACCGGCCGCCTGAGTGGCTGGGCAAGTGCCAAAGATGTGATCCTGAAAGTGGCAGGTATACTTACCGTAAAAGGGGGTACAGGTGCCATTGTTGAATATTTTGGCGAAGGCGCCAAGAGCCTGTCTTGTACAGGTAAAGGCACCATTTGCAACATGGGTGCTGAAATCGGCGCCACCACATCTACTTTTGGCTACGACGAGAAAATGGCCATATACCTCCGCGGTACAGGCCGCGCCGAAGTGGCTGACCTCGCCGACAAGATTGCCGCCCACCTCACCGGCGACGATGAGGTATACGCCAATCCTGAAAAGTATTTCGACCAGGTGATTGAGATCAACCTCTCTGAACTTGAGCCGCATATCAACGGGCCTTTTACGCCCGACCTTGCTACGCCTATTTCCCAATTTGCCGAAAAGGTAAAATCACAAGGCTGGCCACAAGAGCTCGAAGTAGGATTGATCGGTTCATGCACCAACTCCTCATACGAAGATATATCGCGTGCGGCCTCACTGGCACAGCAAGCGGTTGATAAAAACCTCAAAACCAGGGCGGAGTTTACCATTACCCCTGGTTCGGAGCAAGTGCGCTTCACCGTAGAGCGCGATGGATTCCTCGACACTTTCGACAAAATAGGTGGTGTGGTGCTCGCCAATGCTTGCGGACCTTGCATCGGTCAATGGGCGCGCCACAGCAAAGACCCAAAGCGCAAGAACTCCATCATCACGAGCTTCAACCGCAACTTTGCCAAGCGCAACGACGGCAACCCGAATACCCACAGCTTTGTGGCTTCGCCTGAGATTGTGACCGCCATGGCCATAGCCGGCGACCTCACTTTCAATCCGCTTACCGACACCCTTATGAATGAGGATGGCCAGGCGGTAATGCTCGATGAGCCTACCGGATTGGAGATGCCTGAAAAGGGATTTGCAGTGGAAGATGCAGGCTACCAGGAGCCAGCCAAAGACGGTGGCGATGTAGCCATCGATGTGGCGCCTGACAGCAAGCGCCTGCAGTTGCTTGATCCTTTCGATGCATGGCACGGCAAGAATTTTACAGGAATGAAGCTGCTTATCAAAGCCTTTGGCAAGTGCACCACCGACCATATTTCCATGGCAGGTCCATGGTTGCGTTTCCGCGGGCACCTCGACAATATCAGCGACAACACCCTTACCGGAGCAGTGAATGCCTACAACAAGGAAACCGATAAAGTGAAAAATCAACTCACTGGCGAATACGGTTCTGTACCTGCCACCGCACGCGCTTATAAAGCCGCCGGTATCGTTAGCGTAGTGGTAGGAGACCACAACTACGGTGAAGGTTCATCGCGCGAGCACGCTGCCATGCAGCCACGCCACCTCGGGGTGCGCATCGTGTTGGTGAAGTCTTTTGCCCGCATCCACGAGACCAACCTCAAGAAGCAGGGCATGCTTGGACTCACTTTCGCCACTGAATCTGACTATGACAAGGTGCAGGAAGACGATACCATCGATACCCTCAACCTCGATACGTTTGCGGAAGGTGTGCCTTTGAAATTGCGCTTCGCACACAAAGATGGCAGCGAGGATGTAATCGTTTGCAACCACACCTACAATGCCCAGCAGATAGAGTGGTTCAAAGCCGGTTCGGCACTCAACCTGATCAAACTGAAAGAGCAAGCGGC
>DAIRDH010000110.1:0-7691 GCA_036796255.1 Cryomorphaceae bacterium | reverse complement strand
AGCTTCGACGACATCTCGACCCTCGTGCTCGACGAAGCCGACAAGATGCTCAGCCTTGGTTTTAAGGACGAGCTCAACCGCATCATCGCGCTGCTGCCGCCTGTACGGCAAAATTTGCTCTTCTCAGCCACCCTCAGCCCCGATATTGACAACATGAAGCAGCTGCTCCTTCGTAAGCCTTTGCTGATTCAGACAGCGCCCAAAGAAGAAAGCCAGGAAAACATCAGGCAACTGGGCTATTTTGTAAGTCCGGAGCAAAAAGGTCCGCTGCTGCGCTACCTCATCGCCAAAAATGAGATGAAGCAGGTGTTGGTTTTCACCTCGTCCACCTATCAGGCCGACCTCGTGGCCGACAAGCTGCGCAAAAATGGCACCGACGCCAAAGCCATCCACAGTAAGAAGAGCCAGGGCGCGCGCCGCGAAGCACTCGAAGCTTTCAGAGAAGGCCGCCTGCCTGTGCTCGTCACTACCGACCTCCTCTCCCGCGGCATCGACATCGCCTTTCTGCCCTATGTGATCAACTACGAGCTACCCCGCTCCCCGAAAGATTTCATCCACCGCATAGGCCGCACCGGCCGCGCTGAGAATCCTGGCGAGGCCATCACTTTCGTAACCCCCGACGATACCCACCACTTCAAAGTGATTCAAAAGAAGATGAAAAAATTTGTGGTGATGGTGGATGCGGAAAGTCTTGATATGAATCTAAATTCAAAATAACATGAAGTCCACTATTTTCCCAACACTCACCGTTCTACTTTTCCTCACAGGCTGCAACCCCACAAGCGAGAATTCAGACCACGCTGCAAAAGATGAAGTGAGCACAGAAGCACCATCGGCACCCACCGAATTAGAACTGAACAAGGGCGAAAAGTGGCCCGTAAATGCAGAAATGATGGTGTATGTGGCTCTTTCTGATTCGCTAGTGAAGAATTTTGAAGCAAATACCGAAGATGGCCACGCAAAGCTTGCAGAAGCACTGGAAGACCAAAAGAACCACCTCATCTCCTCCTGCACCATGAAAGGCCCTGCCCATGATGCGCTGCATTTGTGGCTGATGCCTTACATTGGCGACATTGATCAATTGGCGGAAGCCGAAACCGAAGCGGAAAAAGAGCAAGCGCTAGCAGATCTGCAACAATCCTTTGACACCTTTCACTCCTATTTTGAATGAACCTGTATGACCTTCATCCTGACCCAAAACCTGTTTCAGCCAAACCGCTCTTCACTAAAGGCGAAGGCACAGCCTTGAGTATCCATATCGCTGCAGGCGAAACGCTTAAAGAACATGTGAGCAAAGTGCCCGCAGTGCTCGTATGCATTGACGGTAAGGCGATATACAGCGAAACAGATGGAGCGGATACAGCGCTCAGCGCTGGCGTCTACGTGCATATTGCTCCTGATGTGAAGCATGCAATCCTGGCTAGTACCCATACGCGGCTCCTGCTTATCAAGTAAATTCACAATGCGCTTTTTCAGAAAGGAATCTTTCTCGGAACCAAATTGCCAATGGGGTGAATACCCCCTTCACGCTTGTTTTTCGGCAGCAAATTTGAAAGAAAACCGCAGGGCAGAAGCCCAGCGGAGCCGATTCATATAAGGCCTCGTAGAGACGTGGCATGCCACGTCTCGAAGATGGCCCTGACGTCCTTTGCGCCAGCCCTAGACATTCGCAATTTTCAGCCAGCCTGTCGGCGCCTTGATCAGGTTCATTGAAGTGCAAAGCCGATAGAAGCAGCTGATAGCCTTGAATAAAACCGGTTTCAGACAAATTCTGGTTGGGGGTGAATACCCCCTTCACGCTTGTTTTTCGGTAGCAAATTTGAACGAAACCCGCAGGGCACAAGCCCAGCGGAGCGGAGTGATTACCCCACAGCAGCAAGAACAGCGCAATACTACTGAATCACGTCATTGCCACGCTTGCGCAAATGGTCTATCTTGTACTGAAACATCTCGGCCATTTTGCCGGCGCGCCACTTGGCTTCTTCCGCTTTAGGACCGCTGAAGTGTGTATCAACTGTTTCCTGAAAAAGGGCAATCCAACGGTCAAAATGTTGCTTTTCAATGGGCAACTGGGCATGCGGTGGAAACGGCCTTCCCAAATAGCTGTGCTCCCCAAGCAGCACCGTTTGCCAAAAGGTGTACATTTTGGCGAGGTGCTCCGGCCATCGGTCGGCGATCTTCTCATTGAATACAGGGCCGATCAGGTCGTCCTCCTCCACTTTTCCATAAAAACCGTCAACGAGGGTTTTGATGTCGTCGAGTGCGGCAATGTCTGAAGTATTCATGTAGCAAAAGTAGGTGCTGCAGGCAGACCCAAAAGTTAAAGAATTGCAGCTTACGGCAACGACTGGAACTGGGCAGGCGCAAGCCCCTGAAGGCTAAACCATCGCTTAAGGCGTCATTTCCACCACAAACAGGCCACGCACTTCGCCTGTGCCATAACCAAATGCTTTATCAGCCGGATAGCGCTCTGCGATGGCCTGCCAGGTTTCAGCAGCGATCTCGGCGTCTTTGCGGCCGTGGCATTTCAGGCACATATCGTTGGTCTCGATAGCGTAATAGGCCAGTACTTTATTGGCCTTTTCGGAAATGAGTGGAGGCAGCTCCTCCCCTTGCGCTTTGGCGGCTTTCAAGGCTTCGATATAGGCCAGTTCTTCGGCATTGGCCTTGTTGGCA
This sequence comes from Cryomorphaceae bacterium, assembly GCA_036796255.1. GTDB lineage: Bacteria > Bacteroidota > Bacteroidia > Flavobacteriales_D > Cryomorphaceae > T3Sed10-241. Next base: position 5,015 of record DAIRDH010000110.1, on the reverse strand, counting down.
GGATTGCGGGGCTTGTCGCTTACGCGCTTTACGCTCGCTCCATAATGTGTTGCCATGCTGTCGGTGATAGGCAGGGCCTGGATGTTGCAGAAATCAACTGCCCCTGCCGGGCCATATTCCTGCACAGCTGCGAGGAGCTTGGAGCCCAAGGCTTGCTTGGTGCCTATGGCGTATTTGCGGCCACGCGATTCATAATTAAGGTCATCTTCACTTTCTGGAGTATCAGTGGCAGCGCTGAGGCTGCGTATCCAGGCCTCGCTTCCCACTTCATGGTCGTAGAGGTATTCAGCAATGGCTTTGAGATCGGCTTCGGCCACACCGAGCTTGGGCATGAGTCCATATTTAGCGACAGCCTCATGCATCAACGCAGCCTCAGCAGTTGGGTTTTTGCTGAAAGCGGTTAAAGCATTCACAAAGTCCTCTTTTGACGCAAAGGCGCTGAGGTAAGTTGCGCGAAGCTCGCCCATACCGGGTGCAATGACCGGCCCATCGCCACCGGGGGCCAACTTATGGCATGAAGCGCAGTTGGACTGCATGAGGCGAAGCGCCACAGGACGCTCCTTGCGGGGAGCAGTTGGAGCTTCCTGGGATTTATTGTCTGATTTGGGCTTTTCGCTTGTGCAAGCAGCGAGCAGCGTCAGGGCTATCAAGTAAGGAAATGCAATGGTAAATATGCGGTATGTCATTGAGCTGGATTCAAATGTATCCGGTGAAAATAAGCAAAGCTTGGGGAAGTTAATGTGACCTGCGTCGCATACTGTGCAGCCTGATAAAAATCTTGTTCGCAGTTGACAAAAATCAGCATTTATGCGCACCTAGTGAGCTATTTTTATTGCGTGAATTATGATCGCTTGGATACTCCTCGGCCTGCTGACCGTCACGCTTACTTACCTGCTACTCGCGCCCTTCAGTGTGCGCCTTGACAGCAGGGAAGCAGCCGCAACGGTAAGTCTGTTTCACATCGGCAGCGGCCGCGTGTGCTACAGAAACGAGGGTCTTTGGCTGGAGCTTAGAGCGATTGGAATGCGCTTTGAGTGGGATGCAGTAAGCCTTACGGCAAAATTGGCTGCTCGCGAAGAACGCAAATCACAGCAGAGGCAGCATAAACGGGAAGCGCAAGAAGAGCACAAGCCTGAACAGGCTCAAGCACCCGCTGAAAAGAGCAAAACGGGCGTGCCTTTCCGAAGAATGTGGGCAGTGTTGCGCAGTTTTAAAGTGCCGGAGTGCACCTTGATGATCGACACAGGCTCAGCTGCCGAAAATGGCATACTCTTTCCCCTGGCCTGGTGGGCCGGTAGGTGGACTGGCAAAACGATTGAAATCAACTTTCAGGGCCACAATGTGTGCGTACTGGAAATACGAAACACCCTCGGGCGCATGCTTTGGGCATTCATCCGCGGCAAATAAGGAGCTTTAATTTGAACGATGTTAACAAGCACTCTAAACTTCAAACACCACAAACTATGGAAACACAAGTAGATGAACTCATTGGCAAAATCACTGAGTTCCTGAAATCAGAAGCAAAGACCGATACCATTATCGGCAGTCCTTTCACCCTCGGCGAATACACCTGCGTACCGGTGATGTCGGTGGGAATGGGTTTTGGCGCCGGAACAGGCGAAGGAAAAGGCGATGCTCCCAAGCAAGGCAAAGGCGAAGGCCACGGTGCCGGAGGCGCGGCAGGCATGGGCATAGGGCCAGTGGGCTTTTTAGCGAGCCGCGGTGCGGATATTCAATTCATCCCGGCAAGCACTGCCAAAGGTTTTAGTGCAGCCATTGAAAAGATTCCCGGCCTGGTCGACAAGTTTATGGACATGAAGGCGGCGAAGGCCAATTAAAATGTCTGTAAATGGATTGAGAAAAAGCCCCGCATCCGGATGGATTGCGGGGCTTTCTTGCTATAGAGGGTTTTGGAAATGTGGATAGCTGCAACCTTGCAAACAATGCTGAAAAAGCGGTCTCCCAGAAGTAAAATGCTGCGCTACATGCGTTAGCATTGGGGGTGAATGCCCACCTCTCGCTTGCCCTCCAGTGGCAAAATTTAAAGTAAACCGCAAGGCAAAGACACGGCGGAGCCTGAGCCCATGATAATTCTCCTTTTTGACCAGCACTTAGGGCTCATATTGGCAGGCCGGCGACGCTCTTTAAATCACCTCCTTCCCTTTCACCTCAAAGGCAATGTATTTGTACACCTCTCCGAATACGAGGATGAGGGAGGGAATGAGCGCCAAGCCAGCAAATTCGTGGGCGGGGAGGCTTACGAAGTTGAAGAGGGATGCAAGTGCTGGAACTTCGATGATGAGCACCTGCACAACAATGGATACCACAAGGGCGATGTTGACATAGGTATTGCTGAAGAGGCCCACCTTGAAAATGGAACTGCGCAGGGAGCGCATATTGAACACGTTGAAGAGCTGGCTGAAGGCCATGACGATAAATGCCGCAGTACGCGCCTTGTCGAGCCCCTCGTCAATGTAGTAGTTGAAGGCAAAGAGGGCCATGGAGGCCATCAATATACTGTTGATGATGAGGAAGGGCAGTATGCTCTTGTTAAGGATTTTCTCATCGCGGTTTGCGGGCTTTTGGCCCAGCTCGTCGCCGTGACTACCCTCGGTGGCCATGGCCGTGGTGCAGGCGCCGTCGGTTACGAGGTTGAGCCAGAGTATTTGCGTGGCGCTGAGGGGTACTGGCATGCCCATGAGCACGGCTGAGACGAGGGTGGTGATCTCGGCAAAATTTGTGGTGATGAGGAAAAAACTCGCCTGACGGGTGTTGTTGAATACCACGCGGCCTTCTTCCACAGCTTTAACAATGGTGGAGAAATTGTCGTCGGCCAGGACGACGGCTGCGGCATCGCGGGCCACATCGGTGCCCATGATACCCATGGCGATGCCCACATCAGCCCGCTTGAGGGCTGGGGCATCATTGACCCCATCGCCCGTCATGGCGATGAGCTCCCCACCGGCTTGCAGCTCCTCGGCGATGCGGAGTTTCATATTTGGCGTAAGCCGCGAAAAGACGTTGACTTCGTGCACCACCTTGCTGAAGGCGGCATCGTCGAGGGTGAGCAGGTCGGTTTCGGTGAGGGCGAGGGTGCCGCCACGCGCTATGTCTTCGGGGCGCAGTATGCCCACGGCTTGGGCTACCGCAATGGCGGTGGTGATGTGGTCGCCTGTAGCCATGATGACGCGGATGCCCGCATTGTGGCAGGCGAGCACACTTTCTTTTACGTCCACCCGCGGCGGGTCGATCATGCCCGTGATGCCCGCGAAGGTGAGGCCGTCAAGCGCGTTCTCGTCGATGGTGTCGGTGCTGTCGGCTTCATCGCGGTAAGCCAGGGCGATGACGCGCATGGCCTGTCCCGACCAGGATTCGATCTTTTCGCGCACGGCTTCGGCGTGGGCTTCGGTCATGGGCTGCGTGCCTTGGGCGGTCACGATATGGGTCGACTTGGCGAGCACCTTTTCGGGGGCACCCACCACGAGGAGTTGTCGTCGGCCATCATTTTCCGCGAGCGTAGCCCGCATCTTGAGGGTGGAGTTGAAGGGCAGGTCGTCGATTTTGCGGACAGCTCCCTCCCCTGCTGTTTGGGTTTTTTCGCTTTTCGAAAAAATGCCTCCCTTGCGCGCCATGGCCAGCAGTGCGCCTTCGGTGGGATCGCCGATGAGGGTGTAGCGGTCTTTGGCTGCGTCGTGGCGGATGTCGGAATTGTTGCTCCATGCAGCGATGTGGAGGATTTGTGTGAGCAGCTCCTCCCCTTGCGGGTCTACGGTGACTCCGCCTGTTTCAAATTTGCCAGAAGGCTCCCAGCCCTCCCCGCCCACTTCCCAATCGGCGGCACCAGGCACACTTACCCGCCTCACAGTGAGCGTATTTTGCGTAAGCGTACCCGTCTTGTCGGTGAGGATGGTGGTGACGGCGCCGAGGGTTTCAGTGGCGGTAAATTCGCTGATGATGGCATTGCGCCGCGCCATGCGGTTGGCCCCCACGGCGAGCACGATGGCGAGTACAGCCGGCAGTCCTTCGGGGATAGACGACACGAGGGCGGCGATGGAAATGAGGAGGATATCGCTGAGCTCCACGTCTTGAAAGAAGTACACCGCCACGAAGAGCAGCACGGCGCTGCCCAGGGCGATAAAGGCCATGTGGCGGGCGAGGGTATCGGTTTTGATCTGGAAGTTGGTGCGGCCTATCTTGATGCTTTCGAGCGATTTGGCTATCTCGCCTATGGCCGTATCCATGGCAGTGCCGGTGACCACTGCTTTCGCAAATCCGCCTGCGATGAAGGTGCCTTTGCGCACCATGTTGTGCCGGTCGGACATGCCCGTGGCTTCGGGCAGGGAGGCGGTGCTTTTGTTGACCGGCACCGACTCGCCGGTAAGGGGCGCTTCGATGGCGCGGAGGTTTTTGGACTCGATGAGTCGGGCATCGGCGGGGATGCTGTCGCCCTCTTCGAGCACGATGATGTCGCCGGGCACAATTTCGCGGGCGGGTACATGCAGGGAGGCGCCATCGCGCAGCACGCGGGCTTTGGGTTGCAGCATGCCCCTCAGGGAGGCCACGGCCCGCTGGGCTTTGAGTTCCTGTACAAATCCGATGCTGGCATTGACAGAAATCACGAAAAAGATGACAAAGGTATCGACGCGGTGGTCGGTAAACCAGGAGATAACCGCTGCCGCAAAGAGGATAAAGATGAGCAGGCTGCGAAATTGCTTGAGGAGTATCCATATCCAGTGCTTCTGGCCCACGTCGGGGAGCTCGTTGGGGCCGTATTTCTGGAGGCGCGCGGTGGCTTCAGTGGCGCTCAGGCCTTGAGCATTGGAATTCAGAATATTGAGTACATCGGCGATGCTGGTGGCGTGCCAGTTCATGGAGGTCGATTTGGTGGTGTGAATGTACAAAAGGAGAGCAGAAAAGGGTTTATATCAAAATGGAAATTGCAAGAAGAATGATTAAATCCATACGTTCAGCTTCTATAAGGGCTTTTTGCAATGAATTCTTATGAAACTTTATCT
>DAIRDH010000109.1:0-7967 GCA_036796255.1 Cryomorphaceae bacterium | reverse complement strand
ACCACCCCCCACCCAGCGCCGTCCACAGCTTCACATAGGCGGTGAGCAATTCCCTGCGGGCGCCGGCGTAGTTCAATTCTGATTCAAAGGCCTGGCGCTGCGACTCGAGAAATTCGAGGTAGCTCGTCACGCCGCGGTCGTAGCGCTCAGCGCTCAGATACTGGGCATTGAGGGAGGCATCGAGGCGTTGCTTCCGGGCAGTAAGTTCCTCCTTGAGGGTGCTGATTTCCACCAGGGCATCCTCCACGGAGCGGAAGGCGTCGAGTACGGTGCGTTCGTAAACGAGTTCAGCTTGTCGTGTGCGGCTTTCCTCAATGGCCACGGCGCGCTGCAGGCGCCCGAAGTTGAAGAGGGGCCCGAAGATGGAAGCACCGGCATTCCAGGCCAAAGGCCCGTCGGTGAGGGTGCTCAGATCATTGCTTGCGAGGCCAAGGAGGCCTGTGAGGCTGATGCTGGGCAGGCGGTTGGCCTTGGCCGCGCCTACAAGGGCATTTTGGGCGATGAGGTTTTGCTCGGCGGCGGCGATGTCGGGCCGGCGCAGCAGCAGCTCACTGGGCAGTCCGGGGGGTATCACAATGGCCGTATCTTGCTCCATCAGGCCGAGGTCCAGCTCAATGCGTCGTGGGTTGCTGCCCGTGAGTACGCTTATGCGGTGCTCCGTTTGGGCAATGAGGCGCTTCCACAAGGGCACCGCCTCGGCGGCCACTGCCCGCTTGATTTGGGCTTGATTCACATCAATTTCGGCCACGATACCACGGGCGTAACGCTGCTCAATGAGGCTGAGCATGCTGTCGCGCAGGGCGAGGTTGCGCTCGCTGATTTCAAGGCGCATGTGGTACTCCAGCAGGAGAAAGTACTGCGTGGCCACACCCCCCATCAGGCTGAGGCGGGTAGCGCGGTAGCCTTCTTCGCTCTGTACGATGCGGGCCCGGGCTGATTCATTGAGTCGGCGGAATTTGCCCCAAAAGTCGATTTCCCAATTGGCGAAAGCCCCGGCGTAAAAGAGGTTTTGCGTTTCGGGAAGCAGCAGGCCTTGAAAATTGCCCCGCGTGGCACCGCCTTCCACCCCGATGGTGGGCAGCATGGCCGCGCGCTGCGCTACAAAACCGTCTTGCGCCTGCACCACGGCCTCGGCAGCGATGAGCAGGTCCTGGTTGTAGATGAGCGCCTGTGTGATGAGCGTGTCGAGCACTGGATCACCGAAGAGGGTAAACCAGTCGTAATCGGCGATGCCTTCGCGGCTGAGGGTGTCGGTGCTTACCGCAAATTCGGCAGGCACCTCAGCTTCGGCTTCAAAATAGAAGGCCTCAGGCACCTGCAGCTCGGTGCCGCGGTAGTTTTTGCCGGCTTTACAGCCGAAAATCAGCAGGGCCGGAAGCAGTAGGATCAAGCTGCGTTTACTCATGGCCTGGTGCATTTTGGGGTTCAACTGCCTTGGCATCGCGGTCCTTTTCATAGCCCGCCATTTTGCCGATAAGGACAAAAAGCATAGGGTACATAAACACCCCCAAGGCAGTGGCTACACCCATACCGCCAAGAAGGGCCACACCCATCACCTTGCGGGCCTCGGCGCCGGCACCGCTGGCCAGCAGCAGGGGCAATATGCCGAGAATGAAGGCGAAGGTCGTCATCAGGATGGGCCGGAAACGCAGTTTGGCGGCATCGACGGCTGCGTCGAAGAGGCTCAGACCTTCGTCAAATTTGATTTTGGCAAACTCCACGATGAGGATGGCGTTTTTGGCGGCCATGGCGATGAGCATCACGAGCGATATTTGCGCAAAGATGTTGGTGAGGTAGCTTTCGCTGAAAAAGCGGAAAATCCAGAGGAAGCCAAAGGCGCCCATCAGGGCAAAAGGCGTACCGAGCAGGATGGCCAGGGGCATGCTCCAGCTCTCGTACTGGGCAGCGAGGATGAGAAACACGAAGAAGAGGGAGAACATGAACACCACGCCGATCTGTCCGCTGGCTTTCTTTTCCTGAAAACTCATTCCGTTGAAGCTGTAGGTCATGTCGGCAGGCAGCACCTGGGCGGCCACCTCCTCGAGGGCAGCGAGGGCTTGTGCTGAGCTGTAGCCCGATGCCGGTGCTCCGGTTACTTCGGCGGCGCGGAGCATGTTGAAGCGGGTGGTGTAGTCGGGGCCAAAGTCGGGCTCCACATCCACAAAGGTGGCCAGGGGAACGGATACGCCATCGCGGTTTTGGACGTAGAAGAGCTCCAGTCCTTTTTCGCTTTGGCGGTAAGCCGGCTCGGCCTGCACGTATGCCTTGTACTGCCTGCCGAACTTGCTGAAATCGTTCACATAGGCCCCACCAAGAAAGGCCGCGAAGGTGGTGTACACATCGTTGAGGGCCACATTGGCCTTGAGCACCTTGTCGGTATTGAGGTTCATGCGGCGTTGGGGCACAGCGGCCTGGAAGGTGGTGAAGGCCGAGGCTATCTCCGGGCGCTGCTGGGCAGCGGCGATGAAGCGGTAGGTTTGCTCAGCGAGGTAGGCAGGCGACTGCCCCGTGCGGTCTTGCACCATGAGGCTGAATCCGGAGCCATTGCCCAGCCCCGGTATGGCCGGCGGACCGAAAGCAAAAGCCTGGGCTTCCATGATGCTTTGGCGGAGCGTGGCATTGGTGCGGGCGATGAGCTCATTTGCCGTAAAGGCCCGCTCGTCCCAATGCTTGAGCTTTACAAAGAGGAAGGCATTGTTGGGAATCATCGCGCCTGAGAGCATGCTAAAGCCCGTCACAGCGGTTACAAATTCCACATTTTCATCCTCCATCAACTGGGCTTCGATGCGGGCAGTCACCGCGTCGGTGCGCTGGAGGGAGGCCGCATTGGGCAGCTGCACATTGACGAAAAAGTAGCCTTGGTCTTCCTCGGGCAGGAAGCCTCCGGGCACCAACTTTCCGAAAATGCCGGCAGCGACCACGGTGATAAGCAGGTAGAGTACGCCTCTGCCCATTTTGCCGGAAAGGCGGGCTGTACCCTTGCCATAACTCCCTGTGATCTTGTCGAAACCGCGGTTGAAAGCCCCAAAGAAGCGCCCTAGAGGTCCCCTTGAAGGTTCGGGTTTCTTCATGAGCAAAGAGCAGAGTGCCGGACTCAAGCTGAGGGCGTTGACTGAAGAAAACACCACCGATACGGCAATGGTGATGGCAAATTGCTGGTAGAGGCTGCCGGTGATGCCGGCCATCGCGGCCACAGGTACAAATACCGCTACCATCACCAGCGTGGTGGCAATGATGGGACCCGTTACCTCGCGCATGGCTTCGGAGGTGGCGGCCTTGGGGCTCATGCCTTTTTCGATGTTTACCTGCACGGCTTCCACCACCACGATGGCATCGTCGACCACGATGCCGATGGCGAGCACCAGGCCCAGCAGTGAGAGGCTGTTGATGGTAAAGCCAAGGGCCGGGAAAAACATAAAAGCCGCGATGAGCGACACCGGAATGGCGAGGGTGGGAATGAGCGTGGCGCGCCAGTCCTGGATAAACAGGAATACCACAAGAATCACAAGGATAAGGGCGATGATCAGCGTCTCGATGATCTCATCGATGCCCGCCATGATGGGTTCGGTGGCATCAAGCGACACCTCGTAGCGGAGGTCGTCGGGAAAATTTGCCGCAAGGCGGTCCATGGCGCTGATCACCTCCTCGGCAAGGGCCACGGCATTGGTGCCAGGCGATTGGTAGATGGCGATGGCGGCGGCATCTTTGCCATTGGTGCGGGTGAAGGCATTGTAACTCTCTGTACCCAGGCGCACATCGGCCACGTCGCGCAAGTGCACCTGGCTGCCATCGGGAAAGGAGCGCACCACGATGTTGCCAAACTCCTCTTCGCTTATGAGCTGCTCGGGAAGGCGCACGGTGTAGGTGAATTCCGTGCCGGGCGGGGCAGGCTCAGCGCCAAATTTGCCACCGGGCGCCACCACATTTTGCTGCCGGATGGCGTTCACGATTTCGGGAATGCTGATGCCCATTTTGGCCAGCAGGTCGGGTTTCACCCAAATGCGCATGGAGTAATCGCTCGAGCCAAGTATCTGAACGCGGCCCACGCCCTTGATGCGCGCCAGCTCATCCTGTATGTTGATGATGGAGTAATTGCCTATCCACTCGCGGTCGTAGCTATCGTTGGGAGAGGTAACGGCGAGGAGCATGAGGATGCTCGACATCGACTTCTGTGTGGTCACCCCGATGCGCTTCACCTCTTCGGGGAGCTTGGGGGTGGCGGTGGCCACACGGGTTTGGGTAAACACGGGGTTCATGTCGGGATCGGTACCCAGGTCGAAGGTGATTTCGAGGCTCATGCTCCCGTCGTTGGCATTGGTGCTCTTCATGTAGAGCATGTTTTCCACGCCATTCACTTTTTGCTCGATGGGGGTGGCCACGGAGGTTTCCACATTGTTGGAGCTCGCTCCTGCAAATGAAGTGCTCACCCGCACCACCGGCGGGGTGATGTCTGGGTACTGCTCTACGGCGAGGCCGAGGATGCTCACCCCGCCGATGATCACCATAAAGATGGCTATGACGATGGCCACGATGGGCCGCTTGACGAAAAACACGTCCTCTTTGGGCTGCTCGGCGCTCATTCCGTGGGCATTTGCGACTTGAATTCCACCTCTACTGCTTCCACACTGCCACCTTTGCCTGCTTTTTGCAGGCCTTCAAAAATGACGCGGTCACCGGCTTTGAGGCCTTCCTGCACAATGAAGTAGTCGAGGTGGGCGGGGCCGAGTACCACAGGGGCCCTTTCGGCAATGCCCTCCGCATTCACGCGCATCACGCTGAAGTTGCCTTGCACCTCGCTCACACAGCGCTGCGGCACGAGCAGGGCATCGGGAATGTTGCGCACCGCCACGCGCACACGGGCAAACTGACCAGGGCGGATAAGCCGTTCCGGGTTGGGGAAAACGGCCGAAATGAGAATGGCACCGGTGGCTGCGTCCACTTCGCGGTTCACGAAGTTGATTTTCCCCTTTGCGGGAAATACGTTTCCGTCGGCCAGCAGCAGCTTGAGGAGCATGGGGGCATCGGCTCCGCCACGCTCTTTTGTTCTTTGACAAATTGGAGGTAGTCGCGCTCCGTGAGGAAAAACTCCACCCGCACCGAGTCGATAGAAGAGACGGTGCTGAGGATAACTGGATTGGGTGCACGGCCTACGAACTCCCCTTCGCGCGCCAGCGTTTTACCGATCATCCCATCGATGGGTGCGCGCACGGTGGCGTAGTCCAGCCTGATTTCCGCAAGGCGCACATTGGCCTGGGCGGCATCGAGCATGGCCATGGCAGCGCCCTTTTCGGCCTTGGCGGCGTCAAGGTCTTTTTGGCTCACGGCATTGATTTCCGCCAGGGGCGCGATGCGCTCCAGGTCGTTGTTGGCTTTTTCGAGGCGCACCTTGGCGCTGGCCAGCTCACTGCGCGAGCGGTTGAGCTGCTCCTGCTGCGGGTCGGGGTCGATGCTGTAGAGGGGGGCGCCTTTTTTCACGAAAGTGCCTTCCAGAAAGTGCATTTTTTCCAAAAATCCTTCCGTTCGCGTCCTTACGGGAATATCGCGGTAGCCGTATACCTGGCCTACAAAGTCCTTTTCGAGGGTCACTGCCTGGGTTTGCAGGCTTACCACCTGCACCTGAGGCGGGGGAGGTGGGGCTGTTTCGTTTTGGTCATTGCAGCCGGTAAGCAGTACCAGGGCCGCGAGGCTACTAAGTGCCTTGTTCATGGTTGATTGATTTCAGCACGAAAGTAATATTCTTGCGCAATATGTGTCATGTCAAGACAATAAAAGCCATATTTGGCAATAAATACTCTTGCGATTTGAAGGTCTTTACAGTGTCTGGGATGGAGGTTCCTACTGTGTTCATGTTGATCCGGTAGATCCATTAGGCTTTAGGAAGACCTACCCTGTCGAGTATTTGATTCGCTTTCTTGAGCTTTTTGGGAAAGAAAATTTTACCTCGATATTTTTCCAGGTCACTATCGATTTTGACAGTCGGTGTTTTCTTCTTATCGAGGTCGTGTAAATCCATAGATCAAATTTAACCATTTTCGTTTGATCATTAAGGCATTATTAGATTCCTCAAGAAGCCTTTTCGTCTCAAAATCCTGCTCCATTTTGCACTCTCATTTACCATTCCCATTTTCAAGCAGCCAATTGAACACGTTCAGGTGCTTTATCCCGCCACGGCTTTGCGTAAATGAATCAGTGCTGAGCAAATACTTCGGATAATTGTCTCTGATTTTTTCCAAGGCTCCAAACTCTCGCTCTACAGTACTTTCGGCGGTCATTTGCCAGGCTACCTGATAGTATTCAAGGTCGCCCATGGGGGTTTTGCAAACAAAGTCAACTTCGGCATTGCGGTCTGTGCCCGTCCATATTTTGTATCCTCTGCGCAGTAGCTCCAGGTAAACGACATTTTCTAAAATATGACCTCTGTCAGTAGTGCGTTCTTTGCCAACCAAAATATTGAGCAAACCAGCATCAACCAAGTAATATTTTTCCTGGGTTGCCAATTGTTTCTTGCCCTTCAAATCGAAACGGTGCACCTTGTAGAACACAAAACTCGCTACCAGATAGTCCAAATATTTTTCAACGGTAGTGTTGTGCGTGCCTTGCCCGTCTTGTTTCAAGGCTTTTGCGATGTTCCCGGGCGAAAGTGGGCTGCCAATACTGGATGCCAAGAACTTAGTGATGTTGCCAAATGCCCGCTTGTCGTTTATTTGATGGCGCTGGGTGATGTCTTTTTCGATGATGGTGGTATAGATGGCCTCCAGGTATTCATAAATCTTATCGAATCCGCCCTCACGCAATTCTACCCCTTTCGGCAAAGAAGTCTCGTTCGCATAGTCAAAAAACAAGGCTTCGTAATTGAGGTAGGGAATTGATGTGTCAATGTCACGGGCCGTCAAGTACTCTTTAAATGAAAAAGGCAAAATTGAAATTTCGATGTAGCGGCCACTTAGCAGCGTTGCCAATTCGCCCGACAATAAAAATGCATTTGAGCCTGTGATGTATACATCCATGTTGGGCTTTACAAACAATCCGTCTACCAAACGCTCAAATTCGTTGACATTTTGAACCTCATCTAAAAACACATAGCATGGTTTTGATAAATCCAACTGCTTGATGATGTGCTCATACAGCGCATCCAAATCGTTGAGGTATTTGCGCAGCTCAAATTCTTCAAAGTTTAAAAATACGATTTGAGTGGCATCCACTCCCATTTCAAGAAGCGTTTGGCGAAAAAGCTCAAGCAAAGTGCTTTTGCCACTTCTGCGCAGGCCGCTCACCACCTTAATCAAGCCTTTGTCCTTGTAAGCCAATAATTTGGCAAGATATTCTTTGCGGTTTGTGTAATTGGTCATAAAGCAAAGGTAGCATCAAATCATTAAAACTTGCAAGAGTTGCAAGTTTTAATGATTTACAACTTAAGGGCCTATTATCGAACACGAAAGCATCTCAACATTCAAGACCAACACATTATCTAAATCCCATCTCTCCCCTTCATTTTGCTCCGCGGATGCAGAATTGTAAGTTTGTAATCAACCAAAAATCCATCCTTGAAAGTCATTTTCTGAGCCAATGAATTCAGCTCTTCCAAATGCAATTTCCAACAACCAGAACAAGCTTTAAAACCTATACAATGTCAAAAATCAGAATACTCAGTTTGGATGGCGGTGGCATACGCGGCATCATTCCGGCGAGCGTGCTTGCCTACATCGAAGCACTCATCAAGCAAAAAACCGGCGATGCCGAGGCCCGGCTTATTGACTACTTCGACCTGCTGGTGGGTACGAGCACGGGCGGCATCATATGCGGCATGCTGCTCACCCCCGATGTGGCGCGGGGTGGCGCACAATTCAGCGCCAGCGATACCCTCCATTTTTACGAAAAGGAAGGCTACAACATCTTCAATGGCGCACAGCGGCGCGGACTCACACGTTACAGCCGCTACCTGAGGCGGGCCTCGCTTTACGACGCGA
>DAIRDH010000108.1:2539-7975 GCA_036796255.1 Cryomorphaceae bacterium | reverse complement strand
GGATTACTTCAGCACCTCATCCACCTCGCTTGTTTGTACCCCGTTTTTGAGCACGTCATGAAAATAGACGGAGGGCACTTCGCCGGTTTGCTTTTTGACCGCGCGTATGAAGGTAATGCGGGAATTGAAGCCCGCATCTTTGGCGAGGGCTTCAAGGGTATAGCGGTCGCCCTCATTCTTCTTTAGCTCATTATGAATGTGCTGAATGCGAAATTTGTTGATATAATCGTTCACCCGCATCTGCAAGCCATGGTTGATCAAAAACGACAATTGATGGGTTTGGATGGACAGCTTCTCTGCGAGTTCCTTACTGGTAAGGCCGTGGTTGAGGTAGAGCTTGTCGCGGTGCATGGCCTCGTCAATATTTTGCAACAGTTTCCGGCGGTGCTCGGTGGTATTGGGCACCTCTTCAGGTTCCTGTGACGGTGATTGGACATCATCCATTTCGGTAGGCTCAAGGACTGAAGGGCCTACTGAAGGCATTTTCAATTGCCTGGGCAAACTTACCAGGTAGTGGGGATTGATCAGGATGGCGAGGGCCGTTGCCACATGTGCCGCAGTGGCAATGAGCTCCACCAGCATAGCGCGAGTAGTTGCCGACGCAAGCCCCTCAAAACCGAGAAAGGTAACAAAGCTTAAGGCAAACACGAACTGCATAAGCGCAAAAAACCGCAGCCATTTAAGGGCGGTCATACCCGAGCCTGATTTGGCAATGTCCTTTCGCGCAAAGCGATGCAACTCGAAATACATGGCCCCCGAGTAAGCAAGTCCGAGCAGGCCCCTGATTACGTTGTGCTGGTAATCTCTCAACCAGCCCTCGCTGTGGGCAAAGGAAAGTAAAGGATTGCCCATGGCCTGCTTGAGGATGGCGCTCTTCACCTCATTGCTTTCCAAGTAGAAAGGCAGAAACTCGATAAAGTGAATCAAAGCAGGAAGCGCATGCAATGCATGCCAGCGGCTTAGTTTTACCCCCGAATGCAAGGTTTGCCTTACATACAAATAAGCAAAAGGAAAGATAAGGTAGTACAACGGACTGGGCAGCCTCCATAGCCATGGGAACTCATGGATAATTCCGATATGCATGAGGTACAACATAAGGTGGGCTATCCAAATTAGCAAGAGCCAACCCAGCAACCACTTGTTGGCCGATTGGTACCAGGGTTTCATAAACACGAGGCGCAACCATACCACACAGAGCACAAAGGTGCTTATGGCGAAGAGGGAAGTTTCAAACCACAGGGAGGAAAAGCCTGACAAAGGTTATTTTGGTTGTTGATTAATTCATCCGAAAGGTACAAAAGGAGCGATGCCCGGCAATTGGGTCAGGTCAAAATGTAGCAAATTTTGAAATCAAATTTCATCGTACTGTACTTCAGTAGTTCACATTGTTCAAATTGCAACATCCAAAGGCCTTGTATCAAGTGCAATACTCAGGGATCAAGCCTGCAGAAGGCTACTTTTGAAGCAAACAATAATTGCTTCTCACCATGTACAAAAACCAGCTCTTTTTCGCCTTCGCTGCAATCCTACTTCTACAAGCATGCTCGCCAGCGGGGCCGGAAGCCACACCTTACAATATTCAAAAAGCCGAAGGGCATTTTGACCCCAAGGGCAAAGCGCCCTCTGAGCATACCTTAAAAGTTTTGGAGGAAGCAAGACGCACGCTTCCCTTTTCAGATGCGCGTGACTTCGAAGAAAACCGAAGGGGCTTTATAGCACCGATGTTGGAGCGCAAGATTATGGCTGATGCCGGTCATGTGGCTTGGGACATGGATCTCTACAACTTTATCGATGATCAAGAGCAATTTAGCAGCATACATCCCTCCTTGCTCCGCATTGCTCAACTCAACCAAAATTATGGGCTTTACGAAGTTGCTCCCGGCATTTACCAGGTGAGGGGTATAGATTTGTCACAGATGACGTTTATCCGCGGAAAGAAAGGATGGATAGCGTATGATGTGCTTGTGAGCGCTGAAATGTCGCGCGCGGGTTGGAAGTTGCTCCAGGAACACGTTGGTGACGGGCTTCCAATTAGCACAATCATCTATTCTCACAATCACGGTGACCACTGGGGAGGCGTGCGCGGACTGATCACAGATGAGGATGTACGATCAGGACGCGTACAGGTGATTGCTCCTGATGGCTTTATGGATCACCTTGTTTCTGAAAACGTGTTTTCCGGCAATGCCATGAACAGGCGCCTATTCTATCAATATGGAATGCTGTTACCGCGCAACCCCTACGGTTATGTTACTCAGGGCCTTGGGCATGGTGTCTCCTCTGGTTCAGTTGGACTGATTGCCCCTACAAAGCTAATTACCCAGCCCATAGAAGAAGTAATGGTGGACGGAGTGAGGATGATTTTCCAGTTGACCCCCAACACCGAGGCACCTTCTGAAATGAATACCTATCTGCCCGAAAGCAAGGTATTATGGATGGCGGAGAATGTGCAGCACGGCATGCACAACATTTATACTTTGCGGGGTACCCCGGTTCGCGATGCCATTCGATGGTCAAAATACATCAATGAAACCCTGTACCTCTTCGGGCAGGAAGCTGAGGTGATGTTCTCCTCCCACCACTGGCCACGTTGGGGCAATGAGCGCATACAGGAAGTGCTCCGCGACACGCGCGATGCCTATGCGCACCTCAATAACCAGGTGCTGCACCACGCCAATCAAGGTGTGACCATCAACCAGATCCACAACGTGTACACCCCTCCGCAAAGCCTGCAAAAAAACGCATGGCATACGAGGGACTATCACGGTTCAGCCGAAAACAATTCCCGTGGTGTAATCCAAAGATTCCTTGGTTACTGGGATGGCAATCCTACCAACCTTATCCCCTTATCGCCCGAAGAGGCGGCACCCCTTTATGTTGAAATGATGGGAGGATCGCGAAATATTATGAACAAGGGCAAAGAACTGATTGCTGCAGGCAAGTACAAGCATGCCTCCGAGATACTGAACCGCCTTGTACAAGCCGAGCCGGAGAATCAGGAAGGAAAAGACCTGCTGGCCGACGCTTTTGAGCAAATAGGCTACCAGCAGGAGAATCCAGGACTCCGCAACAGCTTCCTGGCAGCAGCTTATGAGTTGAGAAATGACATTCCGTCATCAGCCATTCCCAGCACCTCCAGTCCTGATGTAATCAGGGTCATGACCACAGGCCAGTTTCTCGACTTCCTTGCAATCAGGATGGATGGCCGCAAAACCAGAGGGATGAAGTACGGCATTAATATCATCACTCCTGACAATGGTGAAAAATACGCTGTGGAACTGAGCAACGAGACGCTTAACAATATTGAAGGCTACCTCCTCACGAATCCCGACCTTACGCTTACGATCAATCGCAAAGATCTCGAACAGGTCATGATGGGAAAAAAGACGCTCGAAGCCATGATCAAGGATGGTACGGCAAAAACCAAAGGCGATCCTTCTATCCTTGCCAACATAGGCGCTGCCATGGAGACTTTCGATCCGCGTTTTCCGATTATGCCCGGAACCCGCGTGCGAAGTTCCCAAACTTATGCCAAGGAAGATCCCTACTCGGCTGAAGGGGCATCAAAAGCCATCGCTGAATAAGAATCCGCATGGCCATGGGTTTATGGCACACCATCCAAGGATTGCTTGATGGTGTGCCATACTTCCTCAATCCCAAAAATCATTGCGCAGATTTAATGTGTTCAAGAACCACATTCCCATGATAAAATGAAACAGCCACTCTGCGCCATTGCGATGCTCGGCTTCTTGTATTTCAGTCCTGTGGTTCTTTTGGGCCAGGAAAAAGATGCCGAAGAAAACCTGAAGAAAGAGAAAAAAGTTGACATCAACATTTTGCCCGTGGTGGCCACCAATCCCACCGTGGGGGTGCTCTTTGGCGTGCTGCCCGGGGTGAACTGGAACATGGGCACCGAGGCCGACACAAGGAATTCCACTGCCTTAATCGGGGTGTATTACACTACCCGTGATCAGTTGTTTGCTTCTGTGCGCTCCAATGCTTTCACCAAGGGTGATAAGTTTAACCTCTTGACCGATATCCGGTACAACATCAATTCACAGCCCACCTATGGCCTGGGTTCTGTGATTGACCGGGGTACATTCGCAGGCGGTGGAGGCGAAGTTTCCGACAATCCGTACCCTCCCGTTTCAGCCAATGAAATGATGGCGTTCAACAACTTCAGGCTGTACCAAACGGTGCAGAAAAGGCATCAGGAAACCAACATTTTCTATGGCCTAGGGTACCATTTGGATATATTTTGGGGCATCAACGACAAGCAGCTTGACCTTGATGCTGACCCACAGCGCATCACCCACCACTTCCGCTACCAAACAGAAAAAGGCCTGAGCACTGAAAGGTATGCGCAGTCTGGTATCTCGGTCAATGTAACCCTGGACAGCCGCGACAATGTGGTGAATCCCTATGAAGGACAGCTGGCGGCCATCTCCTACCGCATGTTTCCGGAGTTTCTCGGCAGCACCACAGGGGCCTCTCAACTGTGGGCTGAATACCGTACCTACGTCAATCTGGTGGAGTCGCGGCCGCGCAATGTACTGGCCTTTTGGGCTTATGGCTGGTTTGTGACCAGTGGCACCTCGCCCTACCTTGCCTTGCCTGCCATCGGTTGGGACATGTTTTCCCGCTCGGGAAGGCCCTATACCCAGGGCAGGATACGGGGTGAAGACCTTGTGTATGCCGAAACGGAATGGCGCTTTCCTTTACAGAAAGAAAAAGACAAATGGGGAGCCGTGCTTTTTGTCAATACCTCAGCCGCCAGCAGCCGCACCGAAGACATCAAGCTCTTCGACAATTTTGTCTTTGGCTATGGCGGAGGCCTCAGGTTTATGATAAACGAGAAGAAAAGGGTCAACCTCGGCCTTGACTACGGCTTTGGTGCCAATGGTGCCCAAGGCTTGTTCCTCAACCTGAACGAATATTTCTAGCCCCAATGAATTTGTCAAAAGAAATTGCTTATACAACGCTTATTTCAACAGCTTCTGGAAAACACTCAATCATCTGTGCTAAAAGTTATGAATAATCAATGGATTGGCTCAGGGACGCTGAGGCTTGAATTGGGCTGCCAAAACTCAAAAACGAAGGTGCAATCTAATAGGGCAAAAAGCATAGCATCTGAAAATGCATTGTTCAATGGAGATAGAAAGATTTCGACCTATATTGGCCAAATATAACTCCTGCATCCAATTGTCAACAAATGAATATGTATGCTGCGAAACCCCACAATAGCGGTCTCGCCAACTTCTTTGCCGCTGTAGTTGCAACTGTTTCAGTGCTCTGGTGCTCCCTATGTGTTTATGCCCAGCCACCCCGCCAATGGTGGTACACCTACAACCACCAGGGCCGCATCAACGAGCGGTGGAGCACCGCCTTCGATGCCAATTACCGCACCCAGGGCGTACTGCCTTTCAACTCCACACT
>DAIRDH010000108.1:0-2439 GCA_036796255.1 Cryomorphaceae bacterium | reverse complement strand
TCGCGCAGCACCAAGCTGAGGTGGCAAGTGGCCAATGAAACCTTCTTTCACACACGCGAGCGGGTGGGCGATGAGCTCTTCGACCAAAACCGCACCCTCGCCGGTATCCTCATTTCACCTCCGGGTGGCCTCACCCTTGCCATTCTGTATCAATTCATTTACCTTCAACAGCCACTTGTCCGCGAGTTTGAATCCATCCATTCCTTTCGGGTTACCCTGTTCCAACAACTCGATTTCCGAAAAGGAAGAAGACCAACGGAATACGAAGTGCCTGTAATTGACTAAATATTCGAATCACTTGAAGATTAGACCGCAATAAAGTTCTGTACAAGTCCAAAAAAACTCGGATTTGACCATCCAAAGGAAGATGCGAAACACCAAGAACATTGTTGGAAACAGCCGCCCGCACCTGTCCATACCCTTGGGACTGGCGCTCATCATATTGTCATTGTTCCAAAGCCAGCGAGCCCATGCCCAGATTGATATTCTGAACTTCATCAAAGACAATACACGCGATAGCACCTATGTCATTTCTTACGATAAATTCTTTATAGGCAGGGTATTTCTATCCCGAAAATTTACGCGCCTTGACTTGATTGACAGAAATGCCGGAGCGCGGCTTCAATTCAGGCCAAATTCAACCTTGAATCTTGGTGTCGGCGTAACCTACGGCCTTTTTAGTGTGAGTATTTCGCAGGGATTCAGCTTTTTAAATCCGGAAAACCAAAAAGGTGAAACCAGGTGGCTCGATCTTCAAACCAGGGTGTACGGCCGGCGCTACATTGCTGACCTTTATGGCCAATTTTACAATGGTTTCTATTTGCTCAATTCAGACGCACACGGCCTAAAGGGCTACAATCCCGATGGCGATTATTACCTGCGCGAAGACATTCGCTTAAGACAGCTAGGCCTCAGCTTTATGTATATTTTCAACAGTGAGAAGTACTCTTACCGATCGTCCTTTACCCACAATGAGTGGCAGCAGGCCTCAGCCGGGAGCCTGCTTTTGGGTTTGGAAACCTATGGCGGCTACACCAAGTCCGACAGTTCGATGATTCCATTCAAGACCATTCCTGAGGACTTCTTCGGCAATATAGCCCTTAGGGAAGTGTCGTATTATGAGATTGGTCCCAGTGTGGGCTACGCCCATACATTGGTGTACCGAAAAAAATGGTTTGCCACAGCCCACCTCAGTGCCAATCTAAGCATGGGCTGGGTTACGGAGATGACGGATCAGGAAAAACGCGATAACTTTGGCTTATATCCCAACTTTTTGTTCAGGGGGGTGGTAGGCTACAACAGTCCGCGCTGGTTTGCAGGGGCATCCATCATACGCAACAACTTGCTTATCCGGAGCTCTTTTGGCCAATACAGGTATCAGTTTGAAACCGGCGACATCAGGCTCACCCTCGCCATGCGTTTTGTGCCCTCCGCTGGCACTAAGCGCTATTTGCGCATACTTGATGATCTTGGCCTGGCGCCGAAGGAATAGGCTTGAGTCCGGATTTCTATGGCTGGAATAGGGCTGCAGCGCAATACAGAAATATAACTTTTAGGGAATGTATTCCGCTCAAGTTATAACTTCTGCGGATTACGATCTGCAGAAGTCATGTTTTAAAAGTTTTGCCGGTGCTCACGCGCGCCTGCCCGCAAATGTGGTGGGAGAGAGCATGGCCAAAGGAGCCTGCGGCTCGCTTTGCATATGATGCTTATGTTCGGTTTGTACAACCGATTAACGTAATTCACACATGGATGGTGGTCAATCCCAAAAGAGGCTGCCGCTGTTCAAGACATTCCTACCCCTTGAGAATATCTTGAATTTGCAATTCAAACTCAGGCAATACTTTCTCCACGACTGCCCATACCGCCCACAAATCAACCCCAATGTAGTCATGTATCAACTTGTCACGCATGCCTGCTATTTTTTTCCAAGGAATATGGTCGTGTTCATTTTTGAATTCGATCGGCAGTTTCTTGCTCGCTTCGCCAATGATTTCAAAATTTCTGATCACTGCGTCCTGCACCATTTCGTTTTGGAGGAAGTCAGCGCGATCCAGGTTTTTTGTGTAGGCCTTGATTTTCGCAATGCACTCCGACATATGTTCAAGAAGTACCAAAGGATCCTTCTTCATACAATCTGTATCAAATCGGCATGTATGTATGGCTTCAAAGAAGGCTTCAGAGAACGTGTGGTGACCAAATCGACTTTCAGCCCGAGCAATTCAGTCAGCTCTTGCTCCACCCCGATAAGCTCCAGCAAGTTCACGTCGTGATGAGGGTCTATGAGGATGTCAAGGTCGCTATTTGCATGTTGCTCTCCCCTTGCATAAGAACCAAACACCCCAACATACGTGGGATTCAACTTGAGCGTAACCTCTTTGATGGTTCGTTTTTGGCTTGACGTTAACATACCCAAAAATACGATATTTTGAGCAATGT
>DAIRDH010000107.1:1595-8026 GCA_036796255.1 Cryomorphaceae bacterium | reverse complement strand
ATTCGATTTTACCGAAGAGAAAGTAGAACCGTATTTTGAGCCTGTCGAGAAGTTTATTGTGATGGTGGAGAAATCCATCCATTAAGGTTGCTCCCCCTGGCTTTTGCATTGCCAGAGAATTTCCAACGCAACCAATCAAAGCATCCCTCCCACAAACCCTTACCTTTGCAACCTCAATTCCCAGACCCATGGACAGAACAGAAATCAGCGACCTCGGCGAATTTGGCCTCATCAAGCACCTGGCGGAAAGCATCGTAACCACCCAAAAAACAACCATCAAAGGCATCGGCGACGATGCAGCGGTGATCGATGCTGGCGACAAATACCTGCTCGTAACCACAGATATGCTGGTGGAAGGCGTGCACTTTGACCTGAGCTATGCGCCCCTCAAGCACTTGGGATACAAAGCAGTGGTGGTGAACGTCAGCGACATTTGCGCCATGAACGGCAAGCCGACGCAGATTACAGTTTCAATAGGCCTCAGCAACCGCTTCTCGCTCGAAGCGGTCGAAGAACTCTATGCAGGCATCAATGCCGCGGCCGAAGTTTACGGGGTAGACGTAATCGGTGGCGATACCGTGACTTCCAAAAGCGGCCTGCTCATCAGCATCACAGCCCTCGGGGAGGTGGCCAAAGACAGGGTGGCGTATCGCTCAGGAGCCAAAGACAAAGACCTGCTGGTGGTGACCGGCGACCTCGGTGCAGCCTACATGGGCTTGCAGGTGCTTGAGCGCGAAAAAGCCGTGTTTGAAAGCACACCCGGTGTGCAGCCTGACCTGGATGGTTACGATTACATTCTCGAACGCCAACTCAAACCGGAAGCACGGGTCGACATGGTGAGCCTGCTCGCGCAGCTGGGTATACAGCCCACATCGATGATTGATATTTCTGATGGATTGGCATCAGAGGTCATCCACCTCTGCGAACAGAGCAATATTGGTTGCGCGCTCTATGAAGAAAAAATCCCCATTGACCCTACGGTGATTACCGCCGCAGAAGATTTTAAATTGGATCCTACCATGTGCGCTTTGAGCGGTGGTGAGGATTACGAATTGCTGTTTACTGTGGCTATTTCTGATTTTGAAAAGCTGAAAGGCAATCCCAATCTTACGGTAATAGGCCATATGGTGGATGGTGCTGCGCCCCAGTTAGTGGCACGCGATGGCTCCAGCCATTCGCTTACCGCACAGGGATGGGATGCATTCATTGCAAGAAAGAGCGAATAGGCTACAAGCTAGCGCTATACCTAAGTCAGGGCCGCAGTATGGACACGCTATTGTTTTCTTCGGCGACGAAATTGGCTGCTTCGTCGTTTTGAAGAGATCATTTGTAACACGTAAAGTAGCATTTGCGTAACAGGGACGTGCCTATCCCGGCTCCCCGAAACACTACGCAGATGATCAGCACAGAAGAGAAGATTAAGATTCACGGCAACCCCGCCAGCGGTAGCATTGAGATTGCCTATTCACCCCAAACTGAGCGCACCTTGTTTGACATTTGTGATGTTAACGGCCGTATTATCAAAACCGGCCAAATCACAAGTGATCTCACCAAAGTGGCGGTAAACGACATCGGTAATGATGAGCAGTACATTGTGCTCATCCTCGATGGTGACCGCGTGTGCAGCTGCCGCTTCAGGCTTTAAGCCTGGGCACTCACCCCCTTGCGCTCAGCCATGAGCACCTCTATTTCATCAGCTTCTATCGGAATGTCGGCCATAAGGTCGTGGTAGCCATTTTCAGTAATGAGAATGTCATTCTCCAGGCGAATACCCAGATTTTCTTCTCTGATATAAATTCCAGGTTCAACTGTGAATACATGTCCGGCTTGTATAGGCTCATGCCACATGCCCACATCGTGGGTGTCGAGTCCTATAAAGTGTGAGGTGCCGTGCATGAAATACTTTTTGTAAGCAGGCTTTTCCGGATTCTGGTTCCTCACGTCTTCTTCAGTAAGCAGTCCCAAACCGATCAATTCTTTTTCCATAAGGTGACCCACTTGCTTGTGGTAGTCGGCAAGCATCACGCCCGGCTTGAGCAGGTCCATGGCATTGCGCATTACGCGCAGTACAGCATTGTACACATCGCGCTGCCGATCGGTAAACTTGCCACTTACGGGAATGCTGCGGGTCATGTCGCTGGAGTAGTTGCCATACTCTGCCCCCACATCCATGAGAATCACTTCGCCGGCGCGACAAGGCATGTTGTTTTCAATGTAGTGCAATACGCAGGCATTGAATCCTGAAGCAATGATGGGCGTGTAGGCAAAGCCCCTCGAGCCGCGGCGCAAAAACTCGTGTGCAAACTCTGCTTCGATTTCGTATTCAATCACATCGGGCTTCACGTATTTCAATACCCGGCGAAATCCGGCCTCGGTGATTTTGCAAGCCTTTTGCATCTGCTCAATCTCTTCACGGCTTTTCAACGCGCGGAGGCGGTGCATATGCGGGGTCACCCTGAGGTATTGGTGCAGCGGGTATTGTGCCCTGATCCATTTGCCGAAGCGCATATCGCGCGTCTCTACTTCACTGCCGCGGCGCATGTGTTCGTTTGAGTTTAAGTAAACGCCCTCCACTTCGGCCATCAGTGATTTTAATACGGTTTCAAACTCCTGCAGCCAGTATATGGTCTTGATGCCGCTCAGTTCAGTGGCCGTTTGCTTGGTGAGTTTTTCGCCTTCCCAAATGGCAATCTCTTCACTTGTTTCCTTGAGGAAAAGAATTTCGCGGTGCGCAGCACGGCTGCAATCCGGGAAAATTACAAGTATGGATTCTTCCTGGTCAACACCGCTCAGGTAGAGTATGTCACTATTTTGCCGAAAAGGCATGGTACCATCACCATTGGTAGGCATCAGGTCGTTGGAATTGAAAATGGCCATGGACCTGGGCTGCATCACGGCTTTGAGCTGCTGGCGGTGTATGGTGTAAGTTTCGGCGCTTAGTGGAGTGTATCTCATCGATTCGGAGTTTTGTGATTGCTTTCGCGAAAAATACAAATATAGCCTACCACATTGGGAGGCTAAAATGCGACAGACAGATTTGTGGCTCCCGCGATCATTCTGCCGGTTACAGAAGCCCCATGCGAACCATCAAGCTCCGCAAGTGTTTATTATGGAGAAAGAAGAAAATTGGTTGTGCAGAATGAATCTAAATAAAACAGAAGGGTGCAAATATAAAGCCCGTAAGTTACCTTTGTGCCTCTTGAAAACAAGTAGAATCAAGTAAATTATGAGCAAATCTGCACTCCTTAAATCAAGTCTGGCAAAAAAATATTGGATGGCCCTTACGGGCTTATTTCTTTGCCTCTTTCTGGTAGGCCACCTCGCTGGCAATCTTCAGCTGTTCCTCTCCGGAGAGGAGGGAAGGCTGCAATTCAATGCTTACGCCAAATTTATGACCAGCAATCCTGCGGTTAAGATTTTGAGTTACGTGACTTACATCAGCATCCTATTCCACGCCATTGATGGAATCGTGCTCACCATCACCAACCGCAAGGCCCGCCCGGTGAAATACCAGTATTCAAGGCCACAGGCCAACTCACCATGGACCTCACGCAACATGGGAATACTCGGAACGATCATTTTAGTTTTCATCGTGGTGCACATGAGCAATTTCTGGTATGTAATGCACTTTGGCGAAATTGGTGTGGACAGCGTTGGCAATAAAGATTTGCACACTGTCGTGATTGCTGCATTTACTGACTCATCCATTGGATTGGTTTACGTCCTTGGGTATGTTTTGGCGATGGCAGCCGTTTCGTTTCACCTGGTGCATGGCTTTGCCAGCGCCTTTCAATCATTGGGTTTGCGCACGCCAAAATTGGCCTCTGCAATTCGCGTTGTAGGTATGGCATTTGCCATTCTGATACCACTACTCTTTGCGAGCATTCCCGTTTATATTCATGTCACTTTCTAAAAGTAAAATATTCATGAGCAAATTAGAAGCACACATTCCGCCCGGTCCCATAGATCAAAAGTGGACACACCATAAGAACAACGTAAACCTCGTAAATCCATCCAACAAGCGCCTCATTGACGTCGTCGTGGTGGGTACGGGCTTGGCAGGCGCATCGGCGGCGGCATCGCTTGCTGAGATGGGCTACAATGTCAAGGCATTTTGCTTTCAGGATTCACCCCGACGCGCGCACAGCATTGCCGCCCAGGGTGGTATCAATGCAGCCAAGAACTATCAGAACGACGGCGACAGCACTTACCGCTTGTTTTACGACACGGTAAAGGGCGGAGACTACCGCTCGCGCGAGGCCAACGTGCACCGCCTCGCTGAGGTGAGCACCAATATCATTGATCAATGCGTTGCCCAAGGTGTACCATTCGCACGTGAGTACGGCGGGCTGCTCGACAACCGATCTTTCGGTGGCGTGCAGGTGTCGCGGACATTTTATGCCAAGGGGCAAACGGGTCAGCAGCTGCTTCTCGGCGCATACTCTGCCTTGTCAAGGCAAATTTCAAAAGGAAAAATCAAATTATACAACCGCCACGAGATGATGGACCTCGTCATCGTGGATGGCAAGGCCCGTGGCATCATAGCGCGCAACCTGGTAACAGGCGAAGTGCAGCGCCACAGTGCGCACGCAGTGGTGCTTTGTACAGGTGGCTACGGCAACGTATTCTACCTCTCAACCAATGCGATGGGCTCGAACGTAACGGCAGCCTGGAAAGCACACCGCAGGGGCGCCTTTATGGCAAATCCTTGCTTTACGCAAATTCACCCAACCTGCATTCCAGTTTCGGGCGAGTATCAAAGCAAGCTCACGCTTATGAGCGAATCGCTCAGAAACGACGGCCGTATTTGGGTACCCAGAAAGAAAGAAGACGCCGAAGCCATCCGCAATGGAAAGCTGAAGCCTACCCAACTCAAAGAGGAAGACCGCGACTACTATCTTGAGCGTCGCTATCCTGCATTCGGTAACCTCGTGCCACGCGATGTGGCCTCAAGGGCTGCCAAAGAGCGCTGCGATGCCGGCCACGGTGTCAACAAGACAGGACAGGCAGTATACCTCGACTTTGCCGATGCCATCATCCGCTACGGAACAACCGAAGCCCGCGTTCAGGGCATTGAGAACCCTTCGAAGGAAAAAGTGCAGGAGCTCGGAACCAAAGTGGTAGCCTCCAAATATGGCAACCTCTTTGAAATGTACGAGAAGATCGTAGACGAGAATCCTTACGAAACTCCGATGATGATATTCCCAGCGGTGCACTACACCATGGGAGGACTTTGGGTTGATTACAACCTCATGACCACGGTGCCTGGCTGCTTCGCATGCGGAGAGGCCAACTTTAGCGACCACGGCGCCAACAGGTTGGGTGCCTCAGCACTCATGCAGGGACTCGCCGACGGCTACTTCGTATTGCCTTACACCATTGGCGACTATTTGTCGAAAGACATACGCACCGGTGCCATAGACAGCAACACCCCCGAGTTTAAAGAAGCGGAGCGGAACGTAAACGAGCGACTGCAAAAGCTCCTCGCCGTGAAAGGAACCAAAACAGTGGATTATTTCCACCGCAAGTTGGGCCTCATCATGTGGAACGAGTGCGGAATGTCGCGCAGCGAGCCCGGACTGAAAAAAGCCATGGCTGATATTCGTGCATTGCGCGATGAATTCTGGGCCGATGTGCGTGTGCCGGGCACCAATGATGGTGTAAATCCAGAACTCGAAAAAGCCAACCGCGTGCTCGACTTCCTCGAGCTGGGAGAGCTGATGTGCCTCGATGCACTCGACCGCAACGAGAGCTGTGGTGGCCACTTCCGTGAGGAGTACCAAACTCCCGAAGGAGAAGCGCTGCGCGATGATGAGAACTTCCTTTTTGTAAGTGCCTACGAATTTACCGGCGACCCCGGCAAATCAGTGCTGCACAAGGAGCCCTTGGTTTACGAAGCGATTGAATTGAAAACGAGAAGTTATAAATAAGCCTTAGGCTTAAAAAACGATAGAGATGAATTTAACTCTGAAAGTATGGCGCCAAAACGGCCCCAATGCACAAGGAAACCTAGAGACCCACAAGGTCAACGATATATCAGGTGACATGTCATTCCTGGAAATGCTTGACGTACTCAATTCGCAAATCATTGAGACTGGCGGTGAGCCGGTGGTATTCGACCACGACTGCCGCGAGGGCATTTGCGGAATGTGCAGCCTATACATCAATGGCCGCCCGCATGGCCCCAAGCAAGGCACCACGACCTGTCAGCTTCACATGCGTAGCTTCAAGGACGGCGACACCATTTACATAGAGCCTTGGAGAGCCAGCGCTTTCCCTGTGGTAAAAGATTTGATGGTAGACCGCTCTTCATTCGACCGCATTATTCAGGCCGGAGGTTATGTATCGGTGAATACCAGTGGAAATACGCTGGATGCCAATGCCATTCCAATTCCGAAAGAAGATGCCGACAAAGCATTTGATGCTGCGAC
>DAIRDH010000107.1:0-1495 GCA_036796255.1 Cryomorphaceae bacterium | reverse complement strand
TACCTTAAAGCCAACCTTTCGCCAGGCAAGTAATTGCATGTGAATGGTGATTTGACTTTATTTGAGCCCCGATTTTCGGGGCTTTTTTATGCAGCCTATGAGCAAAGACGACATCCTCGACCTTCCCGAACCGAAAGCGCACAGCAAGTGGTTCAACCGGCTGTTTTATGCGGCCGTGCTGCTCTTTGCCTATTGGTTTGCTGCCGATTTGCTCGTGTGGCCATACGGCACTTACGCGCTTTTTGCAGGGCTTATATGCTTTGCTGCGGTGAGCTTTATCAGATTTTTAAAGCAGCGCCAATTGGGTCTTTATCAGTATTTCTATTTTGCCGGACATCTCTCGGTATTGTCGGGTATAGGCCTGTATCTCAGTGAATGGCCAAGGGCCAATATGTTTTTCTGGATTGCTTTCGGCTGCTTCGGGCTCGGTTTGCTTTTGCTTTCGCGAAAAAGGGAGTAGGCATAACTTCCGCTTCAAAAGTTGACACCTGGATGGCAGCACTGTGCGATGTAAATTCGTCACGCAAAAAAAATGCGCAGAAAAGGGGATCAATAGCCTAACACAGCAGGGCCTCTGCTGTCAATGAAGCAAGGATTCACCACTCTACCCAGCGGGGGGACATTATATTAGCCCACGGTTTCAACCGTGGGTTGTATAATAAAGGCCGTGAAGGTTTTGGCGGCATTTTTGCCTTTTCCGCAAAAATGGTGACAAAACCCTTTGATCTTTGTGAGTCACGATCTTTGGCTGCTAATGAACTGCTCGACAGCCTGCAAGTTGAGGGCTAATACCCCAGCACAGCACGCACCCTCTCCAGTACCCCTTTTGCCGTAAGGCGCGCCTTTTGAGCTCCCAATTCAAGGGCGTCTTCTATCTTTTTAGGATCGGCCATGAGGCTGTCAAAGCGTTTGCGCTCTTCGGCAAAATTGTGGAGAATCAACTCCAGCAAGGCCTTCTTGGCGTGCCCATAACCGTAATTGCCCCCGGTGTAATTCTTCCGCATTTCGGCAACCTGTGCTTCGGTAGCCATGAGCTTGAAGATGTTGAACACATTGCAGGTGTCCGGATTTTTAGGCTCTTCGAGCGGGGTGCTGTCAGTGATGATGCCCATCACGGTTTTCTTCAGTTCCTTCTCCGGGGCGAAGATGTCGATAAAGTTGCCGTAGCTCTTGCTCATCTTTTGGCCATCGGTACCGGGTACATACATGGTTTCCTGCCGCACGCGTGCTTCGGGAATCACGAGCGTATCGCCCATGCGGTGGTTGAAGGCACTGCCCATGTCGCGGGTCATCTCGAGGTGCTGGAGCTGGTCTTTGCCCACGGGTACGATCTCGGCGTCGTAGAGCATGATGTCGGCCGCCATAAGCACGGGGTAGGTGAAGAGTCCGGCGTTCACATCGCTGAGGCGCTCGCTTTTGTCCTTGAAGCTGTGCGCATTGGCAAGCATTGGGAAAGGCGTAAAGCAGGACAGGTACCAGGTGAGCTCGGTCACTT
>DAIRDH010000106.1:6325-8230 GCA_036796255.1 Cryomorphaceae bacterium | reverse complement strand
CTGTAGACACATTGAAAGCGCTTGGCGTATTTCGCGTGGCAGGTGAGGTGCGCAATGGCGGTGGCGCAATCATGAGTGGGTTTAACGGCCGGCTCAACGCGACGGTATTTGACAGGGAAAAAGAGGTGACCACCCTGGCCAATGACGGCGGAAATCCATTTACTTTCAAACAGCAGGAGGATGTAGTATACCGCGGCAATGCCGAAGTGGTGAATGGACGCTTCAGTTTTGACTTTGTGATTCCAAAAGATATTTCTTTCGCTGTAGACAGCACTGCACGTATCAGTTTGTATGCATTCGATGCCAACAGCGATGCGCGGGGCTTCGTCAACAACCTGAATATTGGTGACCGCGACACCAATGCTGTCGACGATGGAACGGGTCCCGAAATAAGCCTGTTTCTTAACGATGAAAATTTCGTTTTCGGCGGCTTCACCAATGATACCCCCACTTTGATTGCTAAAGTCTTTGACAAGAGCGGTATCAATACTGTGGGAACTGGTGTGGGCCACGACATTACGGCAACACTGAACAATGATCCGCGGCAAACCTTCTTGCTCAATGATTTTTATGAATCAGATCTCAACACTTTTCAAAGTGGCAAAATCGTATACCCATTCGACAAGCTGGAGCCTGGCAATTACGATATCACACTTAAAGTATGGAACGTGCACAACCGCTCAAGCGAAGAAAAAACATCATTTATAGTATCGGACAGTGAAGAATTTGCAATCAATCGCTTGCTGAATTACCCCAATCCGTTCACGACGCACACAGACTTTTTCTTTGAGCACAACCAGAGTTGCGCCTTCCTGAATGTGCTGATTCAAGTGTATACCGTGAGTGGAAAATTGGTAAAAAGCATCGTAACTGTATCCAATACAGATGGATTTCGTAACGAAGCCATATCCTGGGACGGGCGCGATGATTATGGCGACCGTCTCGCTACAGGTGTATACGTGTACAAAGTATCTGTGCGCAACCCTGCTGGCGACCAGGTCGAAAAGTTTGAAAAACTCGTAATATTAAACTGAGCCACAGGCTTATTGAAATGTGTATATTTGCATCCCTTAAATTTCGCAGTATGAAGCAACCCCTTACGCTCGTCATAGTATTCACTTTGCTCTCAATCAGTGCATTTGCCCAAAGAAGAGATTGCATAGATGTGAGTGGCGGCAACAATTGTGACGAACTCAGGGCCATCACCACAGCCGTTCCCTTTATGATGATAGGTCCTGACTCACGGTCAGGAGCCATGGGCGATGCCGGTGTAGCGCTATCACCCGACGCCAATGCACAGCACTGGAACGCTTCCAAACTGGCATTCAGCGAGGAGGAAATGGAATTTGCCCTCTCTTACAGCCCATGGCTGAGACAGCTGGTAGACGATATGAACCTCGCTTACCTCACGGGCTACAAAAAACTGAACAAGACTTCGGCCATTGGTGCCGGATTGCGGTACTTCACCCTTGGCGACATTATTTTTACCGACATCAATGGTCAAATTATCCGGCCATTTCGCCCGGCTGAATTTGCGCTCGACGTGAGCTACTCCCTGCAGCTTTCCTCGCGCTGGTCGGGAGGTTTGACCGCACGCTGGATCAACTCCAACCTTACAGGAGGTGTGAATGTAAGCGGCGCCGATTCTCGTGCGGCCAACGCTTTTGCAGTTGACCTCTCGACGTATTACAGAAACGACGAAGTATCGGTTGGCGATATGGATGCGGAATTTGCATTCGGTGCCGTTGTAGCCAATATTGGCAACAAGATTTCATATACCAACACAGCCCAGCGCGACTTCTTGCCAATGAATTTGCGGGTAGGTGTCGGGTTCAAACTCAACCTGGACCGCTACAACTCGATCACCGTAATTTACGATGCAAATAAATTGCTCGTGCCTTCACC
>DAIRDH010000106.1:0-6225 GCA_036796255.1 Cryomorphaceae bacterium | reverse complement strand
GTATTGCTACACGTGATATGCGATGCCCTGCTCGGAGCGGCCAACCTGCGTGACATTGGTTACCACTTCCCCGATACCGACCAGAAGTACAAAGGCGCTGACAGCAAGATTTTACTGCGTGATACCTACGCCCTGGTTCTCGACCGCGGCTACCGCATCATGAACCTGGATACCACCATTTGCCTTCAGCTGCCCAAGATAAATCCCCACATACCCGCCATGAAGCAATGCATCGCCAGTATACTTGAGGTAGACGAAGGAGCGGTATCCATCAAAGCCACAACCACCGAAAAGCTCGGCTATGTAGGCCGTGAGGAAGGTGTGAGCGCCTATTGTGTGTGCCTGATCGGCAAATGATCACGTCCGGATTAAGGCGCAAATTGCGTACTTTGCGCCGCATCTAGCTTTATGGAAAACAAAAGCATTCAAATAAATTACCGCGTAGCAGAGAACCACGCCTCCCTCGAACCGGAGGATGCAGAGCTATTTGCAGAAGCGCTTGCCGCCATGAAAACGGCCTATGCACCCTACAGTAATTTCAGCGTGGGCGCGGCCGTAGCGCTGGAAAATGGCAAAATAGTGCGCGGCAGCAACCAGGAAAACATCGCCTACCCCAGCGGATTATGCGCCGAGCGTGTGGCCATTTTTGCCGCATCATCCATGTACCCCGGAGTCGCAATGCGTGCTGTGGCCATAGCGGCCAGCCATATAAGCGCTCCCACAGTTGAGCCCTCTGCCGATGAGAGCGTGACGCCTTGCGGCGCATGCCGACAGGTGATCATGGAATACGAGCGCCTTTTCGACTCCCCGATTCGCATCATCACAGGTGCACCCGAAGGCAAAGTCATTGTGGTAGACAGCGCCAATACCTTGCTACCGCTGGTTTTCTTTAGCGAAGCGCTGGCCAAAGGCCCGAAGTATTAAACCAGCTAAGTGTTAGTTTGACAAGTCCTGTGTATATTTGTGCCCCAATGTAAATCACAGGCATGGCAACAAGAACTGCAAAACCAAGACAATCAAAACCTTCGACTTCGAGTAAGGCTTCAAGCGGGGCCAAAAAAGAGTTTAGCAAAGAAGTATACCTGAAATGGTACGAGAGCATGCTGCTCATGCGCCGCTTTGAAGAGAAGTGTGGCCAACTTTATATCCAGCAAAAATTTGGTGGTTTCTGCCACCTCTACATAGGTCAGGAAGCCATCCTCGCAGGTATGGTTTCGGCCATGGACAAGGAAGACCGCGTGATCACCGCTTACCGCGACCATGCTCATCCCATAGCCCTGGGCACAGACCCGAGGCGCGTAATGGCTGAGCTCTATGGCAAGACCACCGGCACATCTAAAGGGAAGGGCGGATCCATGCACATGTTTGACAAAGAGCGCCACCTTTTCGGTGGGCACGGCATCGTGGGTGGACAGATTCCACTTGGAGCCGGTATTGCCTTTGCCGACAAGTACCGTGATGAGAAGCATGTAACGTATTGCTTCATGGGCGATGGCGCCGTGCGTCAGGGAGCCCTTCACGAGACTTTCAACATGGCCATGGTGTGGAAACTCCCCGTGGTGTTTGTGATTGAAAACAACAATTACGCGATGGGCACTTCCGTAAAAAGAACCTCTAACGTACACGACCTCAGCAAGCTCGGCCTGAGCTACGAGATGCCTTCACTTTCCGTAAACGGAATGGACTGCGAGGATGTGCACCACGCTTTTGCGAAAGCAGCTGAGCATGCCCGCAATGGAGAAGGACCCTACCTGCTCGAAATGCGCACCTACCGCTACAAAGGGCACTCCATGAGCGACCCGCAGAAGTACCGCACCAAGGAAGAAGTGGAGAGCTACAAGGAGCAAGACCCCATCACCATCACCCGCAAAGTGATTGAAGAAAACAAGTGGCTTACCGCAAAGCAATTTGAAGCCATTGATGAAAAGATCAAGACCGAAGTGGAGGCGTGCGTGACCTTCGCTGAAGAGTCGCCCGATCCGGAACCACACGAGCTCTACGAAGACGTGTACTACCAAACTGATTACCCTTACGTTAAAGAATAAAGCAAGGCAATGGCTGAAATAGTAAAAATGCCCAAGCTCAGCGACACCATGGAAGAAGGTGTGGTTGCAGAATGGCACAAGAAAGTTGGCGATGAAGTGAAAGCCGGCGACCTCCTCGCAGAAATTGAAACCGACAAGGCCACCATGGAGTTTGAGTCATTTCAGGACGGTGTGCTCTTGCACATCGGTGTTGAGAAAGGCGATACCGCTCCTGTAGATTCTATCCTGGCCATACTTGGCAAGAAGGGTGAAGACATTCAGGACTTGCTCGACAGCGAAGGCGCTGAAAATGGCGCCGCCAAAGAAGAGAAGGAAGAGGAAGCACCAGCCAAAGAGGAAAAGAAAGAAGCGCCAAAAGCTGAAAAAGCCGAAGCAAAAGAAGAGGCCCCTAAAGCTTCCGCAAAAGCTGAAGAAAGCACAGCAAGCAAGCCAAAGAATGGTGCCACAAGCAGCGATGGCCGCATCAAAGCCTCACCACTGGCCCGCAAAATGGCCGAAGACAAAGGCATAGACCTCGGACAGGTAGATGGCAGCGGCGATGGCGGACGCATCGTGATGCGCGACATCGAAAGCTTTACGCCCTCAGCCAGCAAGGCAAGCACTGGCGGCGCTCCTGCAGGTCAGGAAAGCTACACCGAGGAGAATGTATCGCAAATGCGCAAAGTGATCGCCAAGCGACTCGCCGAGAGCAAGTTTACGGCGCCGCACTTCTACCTCACCATGGAAATCGACATGGGCCACGCCATGAAGCAGCGCGAGTCGATCAACAAAGCCCTCGCTCCCGAAAAGGTGAGCTTCAACGACCTCGTGATAAAATCGGCAGCAGCAGCGCTTCGCAAGCACCCCAAGGTGAATGCTGCATGGCTCGGTGATAAGATTCGCTACAATGCGCACGTGCACATTGGCGTGGCTGTGGCTGTGGATGAAGGTCTGCTCGTGCCGGTAGTCCGTTTTGCGGACAGCAAATCGCTGCTGCAAATCAACGCCGAGGTAAAAGACTACGCCGACAAAGCGCGCAACAAAAAACTACAACCCAGCGACTGGGAAGGCAACACCTTCACCATTTCCAACCTGGGTATGTTTGGCATTGAAGAATTCACCGCCATCATCAACCCGCCCGATGCCTGCATCATGGCGGTGGGTACCATTGTAGAAAAGCCAGTGGTGAAAAATGGCCAAATCGTGGTGGGACACACCATGAAAGTAACCCTCTCTTGCGACCACCGCGTGGTGGATGGCGCCGTGGGCTCAGCCTTCCTGCAAACCTTTAAGAAGTACATGGAGAATCCTGTTCTGATGATTGCGGGTTGATCAACTGAACAATTGAAGTTTAAAAAGGGCTGTCCGAATTCGGACAGCCCTTTTTGTTTGTTTAAGGCAATGCTTTTCAAACCTTCAATAACGCGGCCATGCCCTTGAAAGCAGCTTGGCGAAACGCAGCATTGCAAATATCGACGCCCGCCTGCCGCATTGATGGCCATTACTACGTGGGCAGGCAGGAGCGTTCTCACCGACGCTAGATGCTGCGGATCAAGTGCGAAGCAGGCAATAATTCCCAAAATTATTTGTTTCTAAGTGAGTGTGCGCCAATGCTACAATCAATCCGAAAACAACATGAGAAAGCTCGTTTTTTTGATATTGGTCATCTCTTCGATCAGCCTTCAGGGACAAGATACCATTGTTGTTTTCAACAATTACAAATACAAATTGGGATCGAAAATTTTAGTTTTCACAGTCGTGATGTTATTAGGAGCGACCATGCAATTTTTGCAGCGAGTGGAGGACTTCAAATAGTTCGAAGGTTTGGAAACTCGAAATCATCATTGGAATCAGGGGTATACATGATGACCAAAGGAGCCAAATTTATAGATCGGTATATATCGACGGTTGTTTTTCGAAACCTCACGATTCCAATCAATTATAGATATGACACGAAAGTTTTCTATGTAGCGGGAGGGCTGTATGCGGATTATCTGATAGGCAGACAAAATTCTAGAGAAGAGATGAGCTCCATGTACCTCGATCGCGAATTGAATTTTGGATTCAACTTAATATTGGGAATAGAAAAGTCCATTTCCAAACACCTCACTCTATTGATTGAAGGTCACCGCTTCAATAACCTCACATCTTACGAATCTGGGGGCCCACAATGGCTGGAATTTGGCCTTGCAAATACTGGATTCTCCATTGGTTTGAATTACAAAGTTTTGAGGTGATTGCTTTTCCTTTCATACAAGGGTCTGTTACAAATAAAAAAACAGCGCTCTGACTACTTCAAATGCTTCAAAGCCTCCCTCCTGCTCAGCGGCTTCAGATCAATGCATGCTGTAAGTTCGCGCACCCAGTCGGGATTGCTGCGGGCGTATTGCCGCAATATCCAGCCGATGGCTTTTTGGATAAAGAATTCGTTTGAAAAGCGCAGTGCCTCAATGGTGCGCAGGAGCAATTCCTCGTCGAGGGCCGTTTTGTAATGCAGCTGAAAGAGCAGGCAGCAGCGCTGCAGCCATATATCGTCCGAGTCCATCCACTGTGCGTGGTATTGTGGAATGAGGTGCGGAAAGCGGCGGAAGTGTGTGCCGAGCAATTTGGAAGCAATCCAGTCAATGCTGTCCCACCATTGGCTCTGCTCCATAAGCTGCTCGTAGAGTTGGATGCGCTGCTCGGGGGCTTTCTTGGCATCGCGCTCCAGCAACTCGAGCGCAGCGTAGTGCAGCTCGCGGTACTCCTGCTGGTAAAGGCATGCGGCTAGCTTTTCGAGGTCAACTCCCGGCGGAATTTGCAAAAATGGACGGATGGCGGCCCTGCGGTCGGGTGAAGTCACTCCGAGGTATTCAAAGTGATCTTTCATGTATGTGCGCATGCCTTCGGCCTTGAAGGGATCGGCGAGTGCATGCAGTGCTGCCGCTATCTGCGCTGCATGCCTGCTTTCGGCCGGCGATAAATCTGAACAATCCACGATGTGCATACTACAAAAATAGGGCCTTGACTGCAAATGCAGATAATGGTTAAATGCTATGCATTGCTTACAGTTCTCCCTATATTTGCCCGATAAATTTGAAAACAATCCCATGAGGATTATCATTGCAGGAGCTGGTGAAGTGGGTTTTCATTTGGCCAAGCTGCTCACCATAGAGGGACACGATATCATCGTGATCGACACCGATGCTGACAAGCTCAGCTTTATCGCCAACCACCTCGACGTACAAACCATCAACGGAAGTTCAACCTCCTACACCTCTCTAGAACAGGCGAATGTGCAAAAGGCCGACCTGGTAATCGGGGTGACCAACAGTGAGGATGCCAACCTTACAACCTGCATCATCGCCAAGCACCTCGGCGCGAAAAAAACGGTGGCGCGCATTTCGAATACGGAGTTTCTGGTAAACCGCGACAAGCTCAACCTTGCGAGCATAGGGATTGATGAGCTGATATCGCCTGCCTCACTTGCCGCGCGAGAAATCAAGCGCCTCTGCCGCGAATCGGCCCTTACCGACTTTATCGATTTCGACAAGGGCAAGCTCTCGCTGATCGGGATCAAGGTGGAAAACGAAAGCAAAGTAACCGGCAAAACCATCGCAGAATGTGCACACATGAACCCGGAAGGCAATTTTATTCCTGTGGCCATACTGCGCAACAATGAGACCATCATTCCGCGAAAAGACACCTTGTTTTTTGCCAATGACCACGCGTATTTCGTGGCCAATCCCGAAGGACTGGAGCAGGTAATGCTGGCCTTCGGCAAAGAGCGCATAGAGATCAAAAACCTGATGATCATCGGCGGAAGCGCGGTGGGCTTTCACGCTGCGCAATTGCTCAGCAAGAAGTACCGCGTAAAGCTGGTAGAGCCCAACAAGGAGCGCTGTATGGAGCTTGCTGAGAAGCTGGAAGATACCCTCATCATCAATGCAGATGGCCGAAATCTCGACATACTGGAAGATGAAAACCTCTCGGAAATGGATGCCTTCATCGCGGTGACGGCCAACAGCGAGACCAACATCATCACCAGCCTTGTGGCCAAAAACCATGGGGTGAAAAAGACCATCGCCCTGGTGGAAAACATTGACTACATCCACCTTTCGCAAAGCATTGGGGTCGACACGCTGATCAACAAAAAACTGATTGCGGCCAACTTCATCTTTCGCTACATCCGCAAGGGAGAAGTGCTCTCGCTCACAAGCCT
>DAIRDH010000105.1:0-8584 GCA_036796255.1 Cryomorphaceae bacterium | reverse complement strand
CGTAACCCCATGGCGAAAGTCAACTAATACTTTTGGCTTTAGACTCTGTAAAGAAACATTGCGTTGAACGCATTTAGGAATCAATGGACACAGGAAAGTTATGCGCTTCGAATTTTCATAAACTAGCCGTACCTTTGCACCCTCAAATTTGACGCTGTTAAAGCACAATGAGCGACCCCATCAAGCACGAGTGCGGCATCGCACTACTCAGGCTCAGGAAACCCCTGACATATTACCGCGAAAAATACGGCACTTCATTTTACGGCCTCAATAAGCTCTACCTCCTTATGGAGAAGCAGCACAACCGCGGTCAAGATGGTGCGGGCATCGCCAACATCAAGCTCGACATGGAGCCAGGTACACGCTACATAAGCCGCCATCGCTCCAACAGCCAAAAGCCCATTCAGGATATCTTCGATTACGTAAACGGCAGGTTTAAGGAATTGGAAGTGGAGGATCCCGACAAACTTCGCGATGTAGAATGGCTCAAGCAAAACATGGGCTTTACAGGCGAGCTGTTTCTGGGCCACGTGCGTTATGGCACTTTCGGGAAAAATACCATTGAGAGCTGCCACCCCTTCCTCAGACAAAACAATTGGAAAACCCGCAACCTTGTTGTGGCGGGCAATTTCAACCTCACCAATGTAGATGAGCTTTTCAACCTGCTGGTCAGTATTGGCCAGCATCCCAAGGAGAAGAGCGATACGGTCACAGTGCTTGAAAAGATAGGACATTACCTCGATGTGGAGAATGACCGTATCGTTGAGAAATATAAAGCCTTGGGCTACTCCAAACAGGAGATTACTGAAAAGATTATTAAGCATGTCGACATTCCCCACATTTTGCGCCACAGCGCTGAAGATTGGGATGGCGGCTACGCCATGGCCGGCCTTTTCGGGCACGGTGATGCCTTTGTACTGCGCGATCCAAACGGAATAAGGCCCGCATACTACTACCAGGACGACGAGGTTGTGGTAGTGGCCTCAGAGCGCCCTGTGATTCAAACGGCTTTCAACCTTAAAGTGGAAGATATCCGGGAGGTGAAACCCGGCCATGCGGTCATCGTTCGCAAGAATGGAGACCTGAGTGAAGTAGAAATTACACCGCCAGCTCCACGCAAGGCCTGTTCATTTGAGCGCATTTATTTTTCCCGCGGCTCCGATCAGGACATATACCGCGAGCGCATCAACCTGGGAAAGAGCATCGTTCCCTCAGTTTTGAAAAGCGTTGACCATGACCTTGACCACAGCGTTTTCAGTTTCATTCCCAATACGGCCGAAGTGGCCTTTTTCGGAATGATGAAGGGGCTGGAGGATTACCTGAATCTCGAGAAGCAAAGGCGTATCCTTGCCATGGGAGCAGATATGAACACCGAAAAGCTGCAGGAAATTCTGGGCATGCGACCCCGGATGGAAAAGATCGCGGTGAAGGATGCAAAACTCCGCACATTTATCACCCAGGATGAATCACGTGATGACATGGTGGCACACGTTTACGACATCACTTACGGCACTGTCAATCCAGGAGTGGATAACCTGGTGGTCATCGACGACAGCATCGTCCGTGGCACCACGCTCAAGCAGAGCATCATCCGCATATTGAGCAGGCTTTCGCCAAAAAAGATTGTGGTGGTATCGAGTGCTCCGCAAATTCGCTATCCCGATTGCTATGGAATCGATATGGCCAAGCTCGGCGACTTCATTGCTTTTCAGGCGGCCATTTCACTCCACCGCAAAAGAGGAACCATGACCGTGCTCGACAAAGTGTACGCCAAGTGCAAGGCCCAGCATGCGGTCGATAAGCACGAAGTGCAGAACTACGTCAAGAATATTTACGCGCCATTTAGTTATGAAGAAGTTTCAGCCGAGATTTCCCTGCTGCTCACCCCTGAAGAAGTGACTTGCGGCGTGGAGATCCTATATCAAACCATTGACGACCTTCACACAGCGTGTCCAAATAACCTCGGCGATTGGTATTTCTCAGGCGATTACCCAACGCCGGGAGGAAACCGTGTGGTAAACCGCGCTTTTATCAACTACTACGAAGGGCGTAACGAAAGGGCTTATTAAAATCTTGCGTTTAGCTTGACTCTTCGAGTTTGCAGGCATTGGCATTTTTCCGAAGTGCTCCTTTGCCAGAAATAGAGCCCTTGCGCTATTTCAACTTTATAATTGAAGGGTCAGCATTTATAAAATCAGGAAGATTTTCATCGAAGCCTATGGCTATAGAATAGCCTTGACTTCTTACTTGCTCAATCATTTCCTGATTTGGTACCATATCGTAGGCAATGTGATCTGTGTAAAACATCACTGCAATATGTCCATTCAACCTGCGTGCTGCGTTGAAAATCACAAAGCCTTCGCTTCCCAGTTCATTTTCAATGTTACGGATAAAGTCCATCTGTACCAGTTCAGCAACGCGGTTCCTGTTGTCGTGAGGAACAGCGAAGGTGTGCGCTTTTTGAACCTTGGAGGGATTGAGTAGAAAAAAGCACACAATAAGTAAGATGATTGGGGACAGGATATTGCGCAGTTTCCGCCTTTTTTCAGGAATGAAATTTAAAATAACGCCTATCAAAGCGCCTAGCCCTAGAAAAATGAACGGTGCGGCGATTAGTGTAAATGAGGTCATTTTTGTCGCAGCCAGGGTAAAGAATACATACGTGATCGCAACCGCCGAAACTACTGCGACCCGATGTGCCCTTGATTTAATTTTCTTAATAAAAATGATAAGTCCAAGCAGCAGGATGTATGGCAAAGCAGCACCTGATCCGTAAATCTTTCGAATGGCATCAATGTGAAAGAACGCATCTCCTCCGTGGCCTTCTATGGCATCGAAAAAATGAGCTGTGTTGAGTTGCGATTCGAACCTGGCCTCGTCTGGAAAGTTGAGATGTATATAGACTTGCCAGGGAAGAAAAACGATTACAGCCACCACGGCTGAAGCAAATAAGGGTCGAAGCGAATTAAACCGCAGCCTCCATGGTAATTTTTCAAATTGAATAGCAATACCCCAGCATGCAAAGACCAACAATCCCACAAGCCACTTTACCAGCACTGCAGCGCCGGCAAGTGCTCCAATTACAAGCAGCCAATGCGCTTTTCTGGAATTTTGATATTCGAACCATGCCCAGAAAGAGCCAAGGACGTAGATCAAAAAGGAGAGGTCATTGTGGTCAGTAGGAAATCGGCCCGCAATCAGTTCAAGAGGGTAGTAAGCCACAGCAAAAAACAAGGCGCCGTAGAAGCCTGTTTTTGAGTTGTGCGCAAGCGTTCCAATGCGAAATATGAGCAAAGATCCAAGTGCGTGAAGAATTACTGATGGCAGCCTCACAGCTATTTCGTGCTCACCAAATACCGCCAGGCTGCCTGCGATTTGCCAAAGGAATAAAGGTTGTTTGTGCAGCCAAATATGATTGCCCGTCCAAATGGTATAATCAAAATCGAACAATGGTTGCGCGAACAATACCGGCTTGAGGGGTTGGCTCACCATGTGCTTGGCAACCAAGGCATGGTACTGCTCATCCCAA
This sequence comes from Cryomorphaceae bacterium, assembly GCA_036796255.1. GTDB lineage: Bacteria > Bacteroidota > Bacteroidia > Flavobacteriales_D > Cryomorphaceae > T3Sed10-241. The sequence goes on along the minus strand of DAIRDH010000105.1, from coordinate 5,055 downwards.
AGGTTAAGAAATGGATCCAATGATGCCATGAAGTAACCCAGGACCAGCGATCCACAAAACAGCAAAAGCAGCGCAATTTTTATCCTGGCCACTTGGAAGCTTATCACCGCCAGAAGAAGCAGGATGGCCGACGCACCGAGCAAGAGTAGGTCTGATGTTTCAAAATACACAGCTATTCACATTAAGCATATGATGGGCCGAATTTAGGGAATGCGATTTTGCTGGCAGCAATGTTTATCTCCATCTTTAAAGCATGGTGATGAAACGCACAGATAAATAACAAAAAAAGGGCTACCCCATGGCAGCCCTTAGCTGAAGCGCAATCAATGCATTTACTTCTTCTTCTCCAGCAGGAGGAATTCAGCCACATGAATTTCAGTGGTGTAATTGCGCTTGCCGTCTTTGTCATCGTAGCTGCGGTTCACGAGCTTGCCATTCACTGCTACTTTCTTGCCTTTGCTGAGCACTTTTTCAGCGGCGCTGGCAAGGGGGCCCCAGATTACCAGGGTGTGCCAATCGGCATTTTGGACATATTCGCCATCGGCGTTGCGGTAGCTCGCATCGGTCGCGAGGCTCATACGGGCCATTTTTGATTCACCAAAGGTGCGGATGTCGGGGTTCATTCCGAGGTGGCCTATCAGTTGTACTTTGTTGTTGAGGAGCATAGTGATTTGTTTTTTGAGCCGGAAGCCATTTGCCGTCGAGGGCAATTAGTGTGAAGACGTCTGGCGGATTTTAATATAAATGTTGTTTGAGGTTTGGTTCACTGATACGCTCAAGCCCTTTGCTTGTCGAGTATCGAGAATTCGCTTACATAAACTTTTGTGTTGAAGTGCTTGATGCCATCTTTGTCAGTGTAGTTGCTGTAGACGAGTCGGCCTTCTACCATCACGTGTTTCCCTTTTTCCAGGTACTTTTCAGCAAATTCAGCAGTTGCGGCCCAGGCCACGAGGTTGTGCCATTGCGTGTTGTCTACTTTTTTGCCCTCGCTGTTGCGGTAAGGCTCGTTGGTTGCGATGCGCAGCCTGGCGATTTTCTTGCCATCGTTGAAGGTGCGTATTTTGGGATTGCTGCCTAGTCGGCCGAGGAGCTGTACTTTGTTGTTGGTTTGCATAATCTTGGATTTTTGATTCTTCTACTTTCTTGATTTCACCCCTGTCAGCCGCCGTCGTTGCAGGCGGCGGCTGTATTGGGTGATTGATTTCAGGCGCTCTTTTTGTCGAGCAGCATGATGTGGCTTACATTTACATCAGTCGTGTAGCGCTTCTGACCTTCTTTGTCAGTGTAGCTGTTGTGCACCAGGCGGCCTTCTACCAAAACTTGTTTGCCTTTGGCGAGGTACTTTTCAGCAATTTCAGCTGTGGCACCCCAGGCCACGATGTTGTGCCATTGCGTTTTGTCTACTTTTTTGCCTTTGGCGTCTTTGTAAGGCTCGTAGGTGGCCAGGCTCATTTTTGCCAGTTTGTTGCCATTATCGAGGGTGCGTATTTCGGGATTGTTTCCGAGGTGGCCGAGGAGTTGTACTTTGTTGTTGAGTTGCATGATATAAAGTTTTTGAAGGTGAATTTTGAAAATGTGGAGGTTGGGATACCGCTGCCCAAAAGGTTGGGCAGCGGATCTGTGGTTTTTAGTTCTCTTTTTTATCGAGAATGAGAAATTCGTTGACGTGTACATCGGTACTGTAGCGCTTGTTGCCTTCTTTGTCGGTGTACTCGCTGTTTACGAGTCGGCCTTCTACGAGCACTTGTCTTCCTTTGGAGAGATACTTTTCAGCAAATTCGGCTGTGGGGCCCCACGCCACCACATTGTGCCACTGGGTATTTTCAACTTTTTCTCCTTTTGAATCGCGGTAGCCTTCGTTGGTGGCAATGCGGATGCGGGCCATTTTGCTTCCGTTATCGAGGTTGCGTACTTCGGGGTCAATTCCCAGGCGGCCTATCAGTTGTACTTTGTTTACGAGTGTGTTCATGACTTCTACTTTTTTTGTTTTTGTGCATTGGGCGTCGTGCCTTCTGCGGTTGTTTGTTTTGCTTGTCTGAACCGTCGTCCAGTTGTTGTCGATCGACAGGGCAAAGGTGGGGGAGGTGAAAAGCAGCAGTCGTAAAACAAACGTTTACTTCCGTTTATAAACGTATAAAAACGGATAAGTGCCCGGTTTTACTGGGGTTTCGGGAGGTTTGTTGGTTTTCACTTTTTTTGAAAAAATACCAGAAGTGAAACTATTTTGGCCTAGGAGGGCGGTTAATTTTATCGATAAGCCTCTGAAATGTTTTGCATGTCTGCATATCGTCAACATGTTTTTTCTGCCCGACAAATGTTCAACCCTGCAAAACCAATGCTTCGTTGCTGATTACACGCTTTGTCCGAAATAGATCATATTATCATGCTGTTCGATCAACTTAGAACTTTAACTACCTTAGGCACATGAATCCAGACACAGGGCATTATGGACATCAGGTTTTTTGGACAGTTAATTCGTAATGCTGGCCCCGAAGACCTTACAAGTGCGGAAGCGCAAAGTATTCTGTTAAGAGAGGGGCAGTTCGTACGCGGGGTTCCGCTCGTTGTTAGGGGGCTGGTCAAGGTTTTTGCCCGCTATGAAGAACGCGATTTGCTGCTGTACTATATTAAAGAGGGAGAGGCTTGTGTGATGTCTTTTGCGGCAGCGCTCAATAGCGCTCCAAGCAAGGTACATGCCGTCGCTGAGACTGACTGTGAGTTATATTTTCTTCCTTCTGGCGATTTGCCTAGGATGCTCGATCAAACCCCGGGCCTTAGCGCCTTGTTTTTCGATTTATACAACAAGCGTTATTCTGAGTTGCTGGATACAATACAGCATGTCCTTTTTGACAGGATGGATAAGCGTTTGCTTGACTACTTGCGGGAAAAGGTGAGCCTTACTGCAAAAAATCCACTGCACATGTCGCACCGGGAAATGGCCAATGAGCTGGGTACTGTGCGCGAAGTAGTGAGTCGTGTTATGAAGCGCCTGGAGCACGAAGGCAAGGTGAAGCAGCATCCCACCTCGGTAGAATTGCTCGAGCGGTAACCACGGTCACCACTTCCACACCATGACTATATCCACCTTTGCAATGAAATGAACGCGAAGCGTCAGAAACTGATCCGTTTTGCTATGGTGTGCGTCTTGTGCATGGCCATAATCACAGCCATGGTGCTCGTTGTTCAATGGTTTAACATTTAATACCTCCATCATGAAAAAGAACATGGGATCTACCGACCGTATTGTCCGCATCCTTGTGGCTATTGTAATTGCCGCACTTTACTTCACTGGCACCATTTCTGGTACCTTGGGCTTGGTGCTATTAATACTGGGCGCTGTATTTTTACTCACCAGTTTCGTAAGCTTCTGCCCACTGTATGCGCCATTTGGTATCAGTACGTGCAAGGTGAAGCAATAGAAGCACACGCGCATAGATTAACCCCTCGATGTGTCTGCAGCAAATGTGGTTCCGATGATACAAAGCACGTTCGGTGAATATTTTATCTGTGAAAATAAATGACTGCAGTTTACTTCGTCGTACCATCCTGATGAGAAAGGGCCGGCTGATGAGTCCTGGATCTATTTATTTTCACCCATTACGATTGTCAATGCACCTGCGCACAAAGGCTCAGAGTTGACCTTGTACCGAATCAAGCCAAGGAAAAGTCTTTTACCGATTTGGGCAGTTTAGCATCTTTAGCCGATCTTACTTTGCACTATCCTGTAAGGAAGAGATGTACTGCGAAAAGAACGCATTAATAATGCAAGCCTATCGGTGGATAGGCTGAGCAAGGGAAATTACGCGTATTCGCTCGCATGGTCGGAGATCAGCCAAAGCATAAAGTTTGGTGAAGGTGGAGTAGTGGGAGCCTTGTTCAGGCAGCCTTTGAAAATCTTTTCTTTTCCTACGCTAATTCATCTTGCTGCACTACATTTACATATGTCGAAGGATGTTCGCGCGCTCATTTTCTCCTTGTTAATAGCATTTTCAGGGTTACAGTCAGTGCAATGCAATGCGCAACAGTTCGATCCTACTCCCTATTCCCTGATCAGTAAGGGCGATTCACTGTTTCGAAGGCAGGAATACCGCCGGTCTATTGAGTACTATTTGGAAGCCCTGAGGCTCAGAGTGATTCCCAGCAGGGACGTTTATTACGCAATAGCAATCGGCTTCGATCATCTGGGCGAAGATTCTTTGGCGGGGCATTACCTCAATCTTTCAGTACATTCCGGACTTGGTTTCTACAATATGGAGTCCTTTCATCAAGACAAGAAATTGAAAAGGATTTTGCAACAATCAGGTAATGAGTCCGCATATTCAATGCTTGAGACCAATACCTTCAATTTTGAAAATTCTGACAGCCTTTGCCTTCGCTCAGATTTGAGGGATGAACTTTTGAGGAGAAAAGGCATGGATCAGCAATTCAGGAAAAGCAGAAATCAGGGGAGCGATTTCACTGGGCAAAAGAATTTAGACGGCAATAATCAGTTGTTTTTGGACAGCCTTCTCAGCGCTCATGGCAAATGGCCGGGTTATGCTGAGGTGGGGAGGTCAGGTGAGTCGGCTGCGGCACTGATTGCCATTCATGCTGAGGACACGCTTTTTCAAAAGCACGCGCTGGCGCTGATGGAGGTAGAGTTGGACAAAGGCAATATCTACTTTGGGAATTATGCCTTGCTTCTAGACAAGGTGATGATGTCAAGGGAATCTAAGCAAGTATTCGGCACACAAGTGTTCTACGATCCGACGTCCAGGAAAGCAATACCACATGAATTGAAGTTCCCTGAAATGGTAGACACGCTAAGAGAGCTGTTTGAATGTGTACCACTCAAGGAATATCTGGATCAAATGTCAAATTAAATGAAGCGCTTGAAGCGGATTGTTAAGCAAAAGTCTTGAGATCAATGAAGGGTAGGTTCCCTCCCATTTCTCTGAACTGATGCTTTAGCGATGCTTCTTTACTTGGATGCTTATTATTCCCCCGGTTTTTTCCGCTCCTTCAGCGTAAACACCCGCGACACATTGAAACCGAAGTGGATGTCACCCTGGCCCC
>DAIRDH010000104.1:0-8596 GCA_036796255.1 Cryomorphaceae bacterium | reverse complement strand
ATTTTCTACAGCAATATCAACCAGTACCAGAAAGCCAGGGAGCGCTACGAAGAAGCACTGGCCCTGTTTGAAATAGCCGATGACACCCTTGGCCGGGCCAATGTACACGCCAACCTGGGCTTGCTCCTCATCGATATGGAAGAGTACGATCTTGCAGAGTACCATCTGGGCATGCAAGGCCGCCTCGACAGCCTGCTCAACACAGCCTGGGGCCTCGGCTTTTACTTCGACTTTATGGGCTACCTGCGCCGCAAGCAAGGCCAGCTCGAAGAGGCTTACCAAAGCCACCTTACCGCGCTTGGCATACGCGAAGGGCTGGAGAGCCACTACAATGTGAGCGAATCACGCTCACACCTCTGCGATATCTTGCTCGAAATGCAGCGCTATCCGGAAACGATTCTTCAGGCCGAGAAAATTCTCGAAACCAAAGATTTGCACAACTCCCTAAGCCACCAGCAAAAAGCTTACAGCAGCCTCTCCATTGCCCGTGAAGCATTGGGCGATTACCGCGGAGCACTCGAAGCCCATAAAGCCTACAAGCTCCTCTCGGACTCCATCCTCAATCAGGACATCCTTGACAAAGTGGCTGAGAAAGACGCCAAGTTTGACCTTGCCGAGCAACGCAACCGCGTGGCCTTGCTCGACGCGCAAAACGCAAGCTCTGTGGCAATCATCGCACAAAAAAACCGCACCATCTGGCTCGGTACTGCTGGCTTGCTCATATTCATTGTGCTCAGCCTTGTGCTCTATGTCCTTTCGCGCAAATACTTGCGCCAGAAACGGGTACTCTCAGTGGCTCTCAGCGACAAAGAATTGCTGCTAAAAGAGATACACCACCGCGTGAAAAACAACCTGCAAATAGTATCGAGCCTGCTCTCCCTGCAGAGCCGCACAGTCAATGATGCCGGCGTATTGCAAGCCATCAACGAAGGCAAAAGCCGGGTGCGCTCCATGGCCCTCATACACCAAAATCTTTATCAAGGTGATAAGCTCACGGGGGTTGATCTCAAACCTTATCTCGAAAAGCTCAGCCGAGAGCTTTTCGAAACCTATCGCGTGGATGCTGATGAAGTACAAATGGTGCTGGATATCGATTCCATTACCCTTGATGTTGATACACTTGTACCTCTCGGACTCATCGTCAACGAGCTCATTACGAATAGCCTCAAATATGCCTTTACGGCAAATAAAGAAACAGATGAAGCGAAATCTCATGGCAGCCACATCCGTATTGGGCTTCATGAAAAAGAGGGTGTCCTCGAGCTAGACGTGAGCGACAATGGACAAGGTTATGACCCGCAATTGCTGAATGGCAAAGAGGGTTTTGGCCAAAAGCTACTTCGAAGCCTTAGCTCCCAGCTCGGTGCACGGCCTGAGGTCAATACGGGCAAAGCGGGCACAACTACACTTCTGCGCATTACCAAGTACAAAAAGGCGAAATAATCAATCATTGCATGAAGCCGCTCAATAGTCTGCTTCATTAAGTATTGCTAACAACGCGCCTTACCCACGCAATTCTCGACAAGACTGTGCGGGAAATAAAAATTTGACCTAACTTGCAGCCCATTTCAACTCCAATTCAGGTAATTTATGCGCTTTTTTAGTCTCTGCTCGCTTCTCTCGATTTTGCTATTCCCAATTTTGGCGGAAGCCCAGGAAAAAAACTACGAATCAGGGCAGCTGCTTGTCAGGGTTCATGATAAGTCCGGACTTCGTGCATTAGTCACAGATTTGGCCGAGTACAATGGACGACCTTCAGAGGCGCGCATAACGCAATCGGTATCACCGCACATGAATATTTGGGTGCTTCAATTTGATGAAAGCATTGACGAAAAGGCCTTTTTGGAAACCGTACAACGCCATCCGGCAGTGCACACAGCTCAGGTAAACCACAAGGTAAGCATGCGCTCTACCGAACCCAACGACCCGCTTTTTGGTACCCAGTGGCAGTATGTGAACACCGGTCAATCGGGAGGCACACCTGGAGCTGATATCGATATGGACCTCGCGTGGGACATCACCACTGGAGGCTTGACGCCAAACGGAGACACAATAGTCGTTGCAATACTGGATGATGGCATCAGCCTCACGCACACCGATTTTGAAGACAACCTTTGGGTCAATTATGGAGAGATCCCTAACAACGGCATCGACGACGACGGCAACGGCTATGTGGACGACTACCTGGGTTGGAATTCGCAAGCCAACAACGACAACATCAGTGGCGGTGGCCACGGCACGCCGGTAGCAGGCATAGTAGGTGCAAAGGGCAACAATGGAATTGGCGTGGCAGGTGTAAACTGGAATGTGAAGCTCATGATCATCAAAAACGACTTTAATACCAATGAGGCCGCGGTGCTTGCTGCATACGATTATCCCCTCACCATGCGCATGCGCTACAATGAGACCAACGGTGACGAAGGTGCTTTTGTGGTATCGACCAATGCCTCATGGGGAGTTGATTTCGGCCAGCCTTCAGCTGCCCCGCTCTGGTGCGCATTTTACGATACCTTGGGTGTGCACGGCATCTTAAATTGTGGCGCAACCATCAACGGCAACGTCGATGTAGATGCAAACGGCGATCTGCCCACTGCCTGTCCAAGCGACTACCTCATCTCGGTCACCAACATGAACCACAATGATGTAAAAGTAACCCAAGCCGGTTTCGGTACCACCACCATTGACCTCGGAGCTTTTGGTGAAGATGCTTTTACTACTTCCAACCCAAATGGCTACGATGGCTTCGGCGGCACCTCCGGAGCTACCCCCCATGTAGCTGGTACCATTGCCTTACTTTACTCGGCCCCCTGCCCTTCATTGAGTGCGCTCACGCAATCTGATCCAGCGGCAGCTGCACTCCTTGTGAAGCAATACATTCTGGATGGCGCCGACCCCAACCCGAGCCTGGAGGGCATTACTGTAACTGGAGGTCGACTCAACGTCCATAACAGCCTCATGCTGCTCATGGACAACTGCGGCCCTTGCCCACCACCTACACAGCTCAATGCCAGTGAAGTCAGCGACGTATCAGCATTGCTGAGTTGGAACTCCACCGATTCTACACTCAGCTCTGACCTGCAATGGCGAATGGCAGGTGATGAAGACTGGATTTTGGTTGAAAATACTGCAAGTCCCTTTTTGCTGGAAAGCTTGGTGGGCTGCACCACATATGAATTCCGAATTGAAGACAACTGTGCCTCGGAAAGCAGTGGATTCAATAACATTGTCACCTTCGAAACCGATGGCTGTTGTGAAGCACCCCTGGAATTTACGGCCCTCGGCGACAGCACAAGCATTACCCTCAATTGGTCGCCAGTGCTTATTGCCCAGGCATACAATGTAGAAGTAAATTGCTCGGGAGAGCTCAGCCTTTATGGGGACCTTCAAGAATTGGAGCTTGTTCTTGCTGACTTTGAAGAATGTAGCGCTTGCGAATTCCGCATTCAAACAATTTGCCTTTCCGGCGAAATCACCGAATGGAGCGAACCCATTACTGTGCAGTTCAGCGGCTGTGGCGCTTGTCTCGATATCAGCTACTGCCCGGTAAGCGACGGTGATACACAGTATGAGTACATCGCCGATTTTAGTTTCGCAGATGTAAATAACATGAGCGGCGATAACAATGGATTTGGCGACTTCACAGGAACCACCATTACCGTTGGCCCCGGATCAACCTACGATATCAGTATGACACCTGGATTTAATGGGGGCGCCTTCAGTCAGCAAATGAGGGTATGGATTGACTATAACCAGGACGGTGTATTTTCCAACAATGATGAGCTCGTTTTTAGTCCCCAGAATGGCAATGGAACTGCCAGTGGAACAGTGACGATACCCTTGGATGCCCCTCTAGGCCTTACAAGATTAAGGGTCGGAACCAGATTCGCCAGCGGCCAAGCAATTACGCCTTGTCCGTCCCCAGGTTTTGAAGGTGAGTATGAAGATTACTGCGTATTGATCACTGGTGATTTGCCAACTTGCGAGATACCCAGCGGACTCAATGCTGTGGTGGAAAACTTTACAGACGTTACTTTAGGATGGAGCAGTGTTCTTGCTGCAACAGGAGGCTATGTTTATGCATTAAGAGAAGTTGTCAGTATGGTATGGATTTCATCCACAAGTGTTGACAATTTCGCTATAAGCACATTGCCTCCATGCATTGATTATGAATTGAGGGTCGCCAGCGTTTGTGCCGATGGAGAGGTGAGTGATTTCTCCACACCTTTTGCTTTCTCAACAGGATGTTTTCCTGATTGCACTGAAATTCCCGAAGGACTGGGAGCGATCAACATTTCAGAAGTAGGTGCGCTGCTTCAATGGATCCCAACATCGGAAGCATTGGAATATGAAGTAAATCTGCGCGAAGTGGGCTCAATTGAAACAAGTACTTATTTTACCATTCAGCCTCAATTGGATTTGGTTGATACACTTGAGGCCTGCAAGACATACGAATATGAACTGCGCGCCATTTGCGATGGAGAAGAAAACAGAAGTGATTTCAGTGAATCGCTGATTTTCGAAACAGTATGTTCATTATCGGCAGGTGCCCTTTCCGGAAATGAGCTTCAATACAGCGTTTTCCCAAATCCTTTCTGGAGCGGAATCACATTGCAAACCAACAGCCAATTGGCAGGAGTCATTAATGTGCGCATCATCAACGCCATTGGCCAAACAGTGTGGTCAGGTAACGAAAGCATCCCAGGCGGATCATACATGCTGGAGCTGCCTTTGTCAGGCAACCTGCCTTCAGGCATGTACTTCCTTGAGCTGCGCAAAGGAACTGAAGTTGGGAGAACGAAGTTGGTGAAGAATTAACTTCGCAAATTCCCTGGCTTAAGCACCCCTCCTCCCATGTGAGATAAAGGGCACTCCATGACGTCAATTTCAGACAATTCAGGATGAAGCTACGACAGCACACCACTCCACGCGGTGAAGCCATGTGCATACATTTTCCATATGCTCGCAGTGAAGGTTTCTTCTGTGCAGAGCACGTTGAAACCTGGATATCAATGGTCGACAGGTTGGACATAAGGTAAATATGGCCAGCATAAACCCAGGGATGTGAGAGCGCATAGATAGCGTTGCTCTCATGTTGCGCGCATTCACTATAAATTTGTAATGCAAGTCTTTATGGAAACTTTGCTCCGGCATTTCAAGGCAATCATTCCTGTTTTTCAAAGGCAGAACGCAGGTAGACAAATAGTAGACAAGGCAAGATAAATGGGCATGTCCATTGCGATAGACCCTAGATTTGAAAATCAAAATCAATCGAAATGAAACGTCTATTCTTTGTTTTTATGGCATCAACCATATTGTTCAGTGCATGCAACAAGGACGATGATGCGCCTCCGACCACATTTGCAGATGTGATCAATAAAGGAGGCGACTTTGAACCCGTGACGCAGAGCGAAGAGGTGGTTTCAAGCGAACCCAATATTGAAGTCATTGATGGAGAAGTGTGGAACTGCACCACAACCACTTATGATGCGCTGGCGCCTGGAGGAGGCACGGGAGGCTTTCCTTTGTTTAACCCGAATGCTTCAGTGATCTATCCCGGCAGCCTTGTGCAGGGCAAATCGCTCCGGCAGGCCACCCCCGACGTGATCGCCGTGGGGCGCGCTGGCGGCACCATCTCTTACGACCTGGTCAACGGCAACCTCTCCTCTTCCTTTACGGTCGATGAAGTGCGCAAAAGCACCATTGGCAATGCGATGAACCAAATCATTGCCAATTCGCCGCCCGATTTGCCCGCCAACTTCACCTTCGACTACAGCCAGGTGCAGAGTGAACAAGCCTTGGCCCTCAAGCTCGGTGTCGACTACGAATCTGCATTCACAGACATCAGCGGTGACTTCAGTTTTAGCTCGGGCTCCAGCCTGAACCGAATTTTGGTGGAGCTAAAGCAAAGCTTTTACACCATGAGTTTTGACATTCCCACGAACGATGCCGGCATTTATGCACCAGATGTCACCCCCGCCGACCTGGCTCAGTTCGTGGGTCCGGGCAATCCTGCCGGATTTATTTCAGACGTCACCTATGGCCGGATATACTACATGCTCATCGAGTCCACATCTTCTTATACAGAGATGGAAGCTGCCGTCACTGCTTCTTTTCAAGGCGTGGTGGCCTCTGCACACGCTGACATCGAGGCTTCGTACATGAACGACCTCAGCCAGCTGAAAATAAAAGTAATGGCATTTGGCGGTGAAGCCACATCCACCCTGCTCACCGTGGGCCAAACCAACCTGAACACCTTGGTAAACCTCCTTGCCGAGAGCACCACCATAAGCACAGGCTTGCCTATAAGCTACGTGGTGCGCAGCGTGAAAACAAAACAAATCGTGAGCGTACAGCTCGCTACTCAATACGACGTGACCGAGTGCACCCCCGGTGCCGCTGGCGGTGCTCCTCCCTACACCGCACATTGGGCCGGCAATGTATTGTCAGCATTGGGTCCCGTCGGCGCCGCTTTTTCCGGTCAGGGTACAGAGTTTTACCTGATCAACCAGGCTGGCGACCAATATATGAAGAGCAATGTCGGTTCACTGGAAGGCCCTTTTCCCGTAGCCAGTTTAGGCACAGGAACCTTGCCATTCAATATCGGTGCTGCTTGCCGCATTGACGGCAACCTGAGCAGCGAAAGTTGGACCATGATTGTAGATGTTACGGGGTCTCAATATTCATACTTAACGAGCGCCGGGGCCTGGAGCACGCAAACCACACCTATTTCAGAGCTCGCCACAGGTGAAAATCCATTTGCCCTGAATGGCATTGGAGCTATGTTGTTCAGATACAAAGACCCTGACGGCCCTTCGCAAAGGTGGGTATACAATGTAGACGGCACCTTTTATTCTCTGTATTCCAACAACCCCAATCAATTCGGAAGCACGAGCCCTACAGATCTCTGGGCCGCAGATTACCAAATGCCTTTTGCAGTCAACAAGATTGCTGCTGGAATTGGCTTTTTCCTGGGCAATAAGCGCTACTATATTCTCTTCAACCACACAGGTACACAATACTGTGTGTCAGGGGATGTGAACGGCAACGGCAGCAATGAATTCATCGGGCCTTTTGATTTGTAAACAGCCAAGGTTATGTGACATAGGCTGAATTTTCAAACCTCTTGAAACAAATGTTGGTAAAAGTCAGCTTCCCTCGACACCAGATCTTCAATTTTTAACCTATTTGCGGCCGTAGCATGCAACCATTCACTGGAAAATTACATCTTCGTACAAATAAACATTGTTGCGATATGAGAAGGTTCTTGCTTGTTTCACTTTCCTTGATAGGAATTATGCTTATTTCTTCCTGCTCCAAAGATGACAAGGACCCAGAGCTGTCAAAAACTGTGGAACTTGAGGGCTTGCTTCAAAAGAGAGACCTGGTCCTTACCACCTACCAGTACGGTGAGTACTATATTGACACCACGGCGCTGCGGAGTGAATCCATCGATCTCGGGCTCTATGTAGGTGAATTGGTTAGGGTAAAAGGTTCCCGCATTGAAGGCTATCCCCTATCCGGTGGGCCGGTGTATGTGGAAGTAGAAGATATCGTGCCCCTTGGGTTGTCACCCGGAAGTGAGTAATTCTTTCTTTGCGTTTACCGCAAATGAAGTTGTCCAAATCAGTCCCGTGTATTCTTCAAATATGGCAAGTTTGCCAGCCCATAACACCTCTGCACCATTTTGGTGTGTGGCTTGCGCGGTGAATGTTTAGCTTTGGGCCATGAGGTCAGGTGTCACCGTGCTATTGCTTCTGCTCATTGCATTCTCAATAGGCCAAACGGCAACAAATTTCAATTTAATTGAGGAATTCAAAAGCCATAAGGTGATCACCGGAACCCTTGATGACTACAGCTCCAAAACGCGCCAAAGATTTTTGGGAAGCTCCCGCCTCAGTTTCAACAGGACCAAACATTACATCACGCTGAATGAATTCCATACGGTGTTTACCATCGGCGATGTGACTGAACCGGCATTTGCCGGAAAGGCATTCTCACAGTTAGAATCCCGCACCGAAATATTCTTGAAAGTCCGCAAGGACTTTGATCCGCTCGAGGACAAGTCAATCACGCCCAGCATAGTGTGGACCAAAAACAAAAAGTACATCGACGAGAAAATGAGAGACCAAAAAAGGAAGGAGAATGGATTGCTGGCCATTGCAGGAGTCCTCGCCTTTACATTCGGCTTGTTTCATCATCTCAGAAAGCCCTGGATTTGATGATGGAAGTGCGGTATATACCGCATGTTCATCAAGAAGAAAAATTACGCTACTTTAGAAACAAGAAACGCTCCATAGGGAGCGTTGGGCCGGGGATGCTATCCCCGGGGCTGTTACTTGTCAAAACTATAAACTTTATTTTAATCGATCAGCATGAGTTCTGAAATCATCATCTATCAAACCGAGGATGGGAAAACCAAAATCCAGACCCGTTTGGAAAATGAAACGGTATGGCTGACCATCGAACAAATGGCTGAACTTTTCCAAAAAGGAAAATCGACCATCAATGAACACATCCTAAATATTTATCGAGAAGGTGAACTGGAAAAAGACGCATCCTTGAGAAAAATCGGAAATTCCGATTTTTCTACCAAACC
>DAIRDH010000103.1:3470-8749 GCA_036796255.1 Cryomorphaceae bacterium | reverse complement strand
AGGCCTTCACTACCGAATACCTTCATCATGGCACACTCAGCAGCATACTCCTCTATTCCTTTCAAAATTGCGTCCCCTTTAGGCATACCTTCGGCTTCGAGGCTGGCTATGGCATCTTCAATATTTTGAGCAATGCGGTAAGAGGCTGATTCCAGAACATATGTGCGCGTAGCCTGCTCTGCAAGTTTAAAGCGAATGGCACCGTATTTCGAAATGGGCCGACCAAACTGATTGCGATCATTTGCGTACTTGATGCTGTGGTCAATGGTATCTTTCATACCACCCAGTACTCCAGTAGCCAGCTTGATGCGGCCAATGTTGAGGATATTCAATGCAATTTTGAATCCCATTCCACGCTCGTTGAGCATGTTTTCAACCGGAACTTTCACATCGTGGAAGAACACCTGCCGGGTAGAGCTTCCTTTGATACCCATCTTCTTCTCCTCGGGATTGAGCTCGATGCCTTCGCTGCCCTTTTCTATGATGAAAGCACTTAGGTTCTTATCGTCGTCGATTTTTGCGAAGACGATAAATACATCTGCAAAGCCAGAATTGGTGATCCACATTTTCTGCCCGTTGATGATGTAATGCTTGCCATCGTCGGTCAACTTTGCACGTGTTTTGCCACTGTTTGCATCCGAGCCCGATGAAGGCTCTGTAAGACAATAGCAAGCTTTCCACTCACCTGTAGCAAGTTTAGGAATGTATTTTTGTTTTTGCTCCTCATTGCCGTAATACAAAATTGGCAATGTACCAATGCCTGTATGTGCACCGTATGCTACTGAGAATGCATGCCCTGCACCAAGTGCCTCAGCGGCCAGCATACTCGACTTGAAGTCGAGGCCCAGCCCGCCGTACTGCTCTGGAATGCTCACACCGAGCAGTCCCAACTCACCAGCCTTGTCGAGTGCACTTTGCATAAAGCCCTCTTCCATGGCATCCATGCGATCGAGGTTGGGCACGATTTCAGCATTGATGAAGTCAATACAAGATTGCGCAATCATTTGGTGCTCTTCACTCCACTCTTCGGGAATGAACATTTCGAAAGGCTCAGTGCTGCGAATAAGAAACTCGCCGCCACGAATGGCCTTTTTTTCTTTTACGTCTGCCATAATTTCTGGGTTTTTAAAGATTAATTCAACAATTCAAACACGCCGGCAGCTCCCTGTCCGGTTCCTACACACATGGTCACTACACCGTATTTATTCTTTCTACGGCGCATTTCATTAAACAGTTGTACGGTCAATTTTGCTCCAGTGCATCCCAAGGGGTGTCCCAAAGCAATGGCTCCGCCGTTTACATTCACAAGGTCAGGATTGAGCTCCAGCTTGCGCAAAATGGCAAGTGACTGTGATGCAAAGGCTTCATTTAATTCGATCAATTCAATATCATTCAACGTAAGACCAGCCTTCTTTACCGCTTGAGGAATGGCGTAAATTGGCCCTACTCCCATGATGCGTGGTTCGAGGCCAGCTACGTGGTAGCTCTTAAGCTGCGCGATGGGCGTGAGGTCGTGCTTTTTCAAAAAAGCCTCAGAAACCACCATTACAAAGGCTGCACCATCAGATGTCTGAGAGGCATTGCCCGCAGTTACGGTACCCCTGGCATCAAATACGGGTCGCAACCTTGCCAGGGCTTCAGGCGTGGTATCACGGCGCGGGCCCTCATCGGTATCGACCGTGTATTTCCTGCTCTCGCGCTTCTCCCCTTTCAGGAAAATTTGCTCTACTTCAATCGGTACGATGTCGTCATTGAAACGGCCAGCGTCAATTGCCGCAGCGGCTTTCTTGTGGGAGCCATAGGCAAACTCATCCTGGTCTTCGCGCGACACTTTATAGTCTTTGGCAACAGCCTCAGCGGTCAAGCCCATGCCCCAATACCAATCTGGATGCTGCTTGCTCACAGTGGCATTTGGCACCAGCCGCCAACCTCCAAAGGGAATGGGCGACATGGTTTCCACGCCACCTGCAATGATACAATCGGCCATGCCGCTGTGTATTTTTGCGGAAGCGATGGCGATGGTCTCAAGGCCTGAAGAGCAGTAACGGTTTACGGTCATGCCTGGCACCTTGTCGGTGTTGAGGCCCATAAGCGATATCATGCGGCCCACGTTGAGGCCTTGCTCGGCTTCGGGGGTGGCATTGCCCACTATCACATCGTCTATTTCTGTATGTTCGATGCTGGGCTGCGTTTTCATAATGTGCTGTATCACCTTGGCCGCGAGGTCATCGGGGCGGGTGAAGCGGAAGAAGCCGCGGGGTGCTTTGCCCACCGCTGTTCTGAATCCTGATACGATATATGCGTTCATTTCTTTTGCGTTTTTAAGGGTTTTGGCGAATCAATTGCGGAGAATTTTTCCTTTCTGCACCATGCTCTGCAGGCGCTCCAAGGTTTTGCGCTCGGCGCAAAGTTCGAGAAAGGCCTTGCGCTCAAGTCCGAGCAGATAATCTTCACTCACCTCAGTCGGCTCGCTCAAATCACCTCCACACATCACCTCGCCAAGCTTCTGGCTGATGAGCTGGTCGTGCTCTGAAATGTAATTTCCGGCAAGCATGCTGTTGGCTCCTACGTATACAATGCCCAGACCCTCGTTGCCTAGCACCTTGATATCGGTGCGCTTCACAGGCTTGGTGTAGCCTTTGGCAGCGAGCAGCAGGGCAGCTTGCTTGGCGTATGAAAGTTGGTCATCGCGGTTTACCACCACCTCATCAATACCTTGGCGCAGGTAACCGAGTTCGAAAGCCTCGTAGGCCGATGTGGATACTTTGGCCTGACCGATGGTAAGGAATCTGTTGCGCAGGTTGTTCGTTCTGATATCGCCATCGCGGAACTCATCGCTGCATCGGAGTGCAAACTCTTTGGTGCCTCCGCCGCCGGGAATCACCCCAACGCCAAACTCTACCAAGCCCATGTAAAGCTCGGCGTGAGCAACAACCTTGTCTGCATGAAGGCACAGTTCGCAACCACCTCCAAGCGCCATATTGTGCGGCGCAGCCACCACAGGAATGCTGGAGTAGCGCATGCGCATCATGGTGTCCTGAAAGGCCTTTACGGCAAAATTAAGCTCGTCAAATTCCTGCTCGGCCGCCATCATGAAGATCATGCCCACATTGGCGCCAGCGCTGAAATTGTCGCCGGTGTTGCTCACCACCAGGCCTTTGTAATCAGCCTCGGCCATGTCGATGGCTTTGTTGAGGCCTTCGAGCACTTCACCGCCTATGGTGTTCATCTTGGTGTGAAACTCTATGTTGAGTATTCCATCACCAAGGTCTTTGATCGTGGTTCCTGAGTTTTTCCAAACCACGGCATCGCCGGTGAGGTTGTCGAGAAATATTTGGCCTTCGAGGGCAGGTACCGCTTCGTAAGCTTTGGTTTTCTGGTTATAGAAGTATTTTGCGCCATTCTCAACCTTGTAAAAGCTCTTGATGCCGGCATCGATCATTTCCTTGACCCAGGCATTTACTTTCACACCCGCTTTTTCCATGTTGGCCATGGCTTTTTCAACGCCAATGGCATCCCATTTCTCGAAAGGGCCCATTTTCCAACCGAAGCCTGCGCGAAGCGCTGCATCGATTTTGTAAAGCTCATCGCTGATTTCGGGAATGCGGAAACTAACATAATTAAACAAGCCATGGAAAGACTTGCGGTAAAACTCACCCGCTTTGTCCATGCCACCGTAAAGCATAGGAAGTCGCTTGGCGAGGTTGTCCACAGGCCGGGTCATTTCCAAAGTTGGGAAGCTCACCTTTTTCTGTGGGACGTACTCCAGGGTCTTTAGGTCGAGACTCAGAATCTCCGAAGTGCCGCCTTCTCCCTTCACTTTTTTGAAAAACCCCTGACCCGACTTGCTGCCGAGCCACTTGTTGTCGACCATTTTCTGAACATAGTCCGGAATGGCAAAAACGTCATTGCGCTCGTCGTCGGGACAGTTGTTTTTAACCCCATTTGCGACAAGCACCAAGGTATCAAGACCGACCACATCGGCTGTGCGGAAAGTTGCCGACTTGGCATGGCCAATCACAGGGCCTGTGAGTTTGTCTACTTCTTCTGGCGTGAGGCCCATTTCATTTACGATATGGAAAAGCTCCATAATGGAGTAGACGCCTACGCGGTTCGCGATAAAGGCCGGGGTGTCTTTGCAAAGCACGGTTTCCTTGCCCAAATAGCGCGAGCCATAAGTCATAAGGAAGTCTATCACTTTGGAATCGGTGTCGGGCCCTGGAATAATTTCCAAAAGGCGGAGGTATCGCGGCGGGTTGAAGAAGTGCGTTCCGCAAAAATGCTTGCGAAAGTCCTCACTCCTGCCTTCGTTCATCATGGCGATGGGAATACCAGAGGTATTGGATGTGATGAGGGTTCCCGGCTTGCGGTATTTCTCCACCTTTTCAAAAACCTGCTGCTTGATATCAAGGCGTTCCACCACCACTTCGATGATCCAGTCGCAATCAGCAATTTTGGACATGTCATCGTCGAAATTGCCAGTAGATATGCGGCTTGCGAATTTCGTATTGTAGATCGGCGAAGGATTGCTTTTCAGTGCAAACTGAAGGGACTCATTCACGATGCGGTTGCGCACGGCAAGGCTCTTGAGGTCGAGGCCGGCGGCACTCTCCTTGTCGTTAAGCTCTCGGGGCACGATATCGAGCAATAGCACCTGCACGCCTATGTTGGCGAAATGGCATGCAATGCGAGAGCCCATGACACCGGAGCCGAGTACAGCTACTTTTTCAATGGTTCGTTTACTCATGGTTTTGTAGGGGTTTGATGTTGTGGATTTGGTTTCTTCGGAAAGATATGCTTGCTATCAAGGAGCAGGTTGATTTTCCTGGCTACCTTCATAAAATTATCTACTTCTTCTTTTTCCAGATGCTCAGCGAGATAAGTATTGAGGTCGAGCACAGTTTTACGCGCCATGTCTCGGTACTTCTTACCATCATCGGTGAGGCGCACCACCATCAATCGCTTGTCTTTGGTATCGGCGATTCTTGTGATAAGGCCATTCTCTTCCATACCTTTTAAGGTCCGCGTGAGGCTGCGTGATTCGATACCCATTTTTGGACCCAACTTGGTAGAAGGCGTGCCATCCTTGTCGATATTGAGCAAGGTGTAGCCCACTGAAATGGTGCCTCCAAAATTGGCAGCCTGCAGGTTATACAACCTGAAAATCTTGAGCCAGAGCCAGCGCAAGTGAAAGTCTATGGTTTCTTCGGGCTTCATCAGAGGCATAAAGCTATGAAAATTTGTTATGCACGCATAACATTTAACGAAAAAAAAGAGCT
>DAIRDH010000103.1:0-3370 GCA_036796255.1 Cryomorphaceae bacterium | reverse complement strand
GAAAGTTCATGCGCGTTGCGCTCAAACACAACTTCGATTGTTGTCGAAGCGCCTACAGCGCCGCTTCCTACCTCAGACACAGTGCTCCCGCTCAAGGCGGTTTTCACCAATTCCCGAAGGGATCGTACTTCCTCCCGCACCAGTTCGATACCTTCATTGCGCTGTGACCTTTCATCCACAATTTGCGATTGCAGGTCTTCAAAGCGGCTTCCATAATTGGATAGAATTCTATTATTCTCTTCCATAAGAGATACCATACGCTCGGCAAAAACCGGATCGAGACCTCCGCGTTGCTTTCTACGTGTTTTGCGGGGTTTCCCAAAATCGACAGGAAGTTGAGGCTTCAATTCCGCCAGTGATTGCTGGCCGTTCCCAAATGGCTCCAGTGATACATCGAGTGCATCGAGTTGAGGTCGGGTGTTGGCTTCACTTTCTGTTAAAACCTGGCTATCAGAAATTGTGGAGTCCGGCATTTTCAAATCGAGGAATTGAGCGACCTCTTTCTCCATCGCCATCTTCAAATCGTACACCAGCCTCTGAAAGAGGTACAGCTCAATGCGCTTGTCGGAATTACTCAGGCCCTCACCCCTATTTGCCGAAAGGCTATATCCCGAAAGTCCTGACAAACGCGAAGCCATATCAGTGACCTCTTTCGAAAATCCGGGAAAGTCGTCCTGAAATGAATAGTCATGTATCCATATCGCGTTACCTACTATTCCGCCTGCCGCTGTGGTAAAGGCATCCCCCTTCTCCAAAGCGACTACACTGTTTCGCGCGCTGTAATACTGATTGTCGGTGTATGATCTCAGACTGTACGATATCATCTGCATTAATTGCGCCCTGGCCGAACTTTGGGCAGGTTCGTACTCATTTACGATATACGTGTGCTGCGTCACTTTCTTCAAAACATAGTTTTGAGGATTGACCTCAGCGTCCTTATTTGGGAAATTATTTATCACAGTAACTTCCTGTCCGAAACAGACAGGAATGATATAAATGCAGACAATGAATGTCAAGAAGTGTCGCACCCGTGGTTATTTGATCAGCATCAACTGCAAAAAGCAGCAAACAAAGAACCGAAAGTTTTCGCCAAAAGTCCAGTGCTGCGTGAATGCACTTTTCATTTTTTTATTGACATAGATTAAATGCAAGCGTCGATAAGCGTAGGTGATTCACCACTTCACTTAGTGTACTTTATAAAATTAACAATGAACCGAAGCGCGTTAATAACTATAATTGTGCATTTTAGAATTCAAAAAGCAACCTGTTAACTTAACACCGTCTTTAGTATGACAGCTTTATATTGAAATCTCAAATCGGAAGCCATGAATAATATCCTACAGTTTTTCGTGAACCTGCACGACAGCCTCCATGCCTCAATTGGTGACAGCCTCTACTTACTCATTGCAATTCTGGCCTTTGTTGGAATCATTGCTCAATGGATGCTGTATGAAAAAGCCAATCAGCCCGGCATAGCAAGTATCATCCCCATTTGGAATTTCATTGTTTTTCTGCGTATCGTAGGAAGACCGGCACACCATATTTGGCTGTTCCTGATTCCGATTTACGGGCAGCTTTACCTGCTTCCCAAGATTTATATTGAGCTGTGCAACAGCTTCGGTCGGCGCACACTACTTGACTACATTCTCGTTATCGTGTTCAACGGCTTCTACATTCTGAACCTTGGTCTCTCATACGAAGCACAGTATGAGGGGCCAGTGTACGGCACCGACAAAGAGAAGGCTACTGCAAAGCCAGCGACTTCAGCCCTTGCTTAACATCTCTTCCGCTTTTTGAATCGCGACAGGTATTCCCGAGGGGTCTTTACCGCCTGCTGTCGCAAAAAATGCTTGACCTCCCCCACCACCTTTAATCAAGGCTGAGAGTTCACGAACAATTTTTCCGGCATTCATTCCCCTTTCATTTACCAAAGCATCTGAGAGGGCCACAGAAATTGTGGCCTTCTCTGCTTCAGCAGTGGCAATTACCAGAAACAAATTTTCAATCTCCCCTCGCAGCTGAAAGGCCAGGTCTTTTACACTGGCAGGGTCGAGGCTCACTTTGGCTGCAATAAAATTGATCCCGTTTACTTCCTTCAGTTGATCACACAGGCTGTGCTTTAAGCCCTGGGCTTTTTCCCTTCGCAACTGCTCTAACTCTTTGAGCAAACCCGTATTTTCAGCCAGTAGATTTTCCAAAGCCTTCATAGGCTCCCTTGGGTTTTTGAGCTTTTCGCCAAATGAATCGGCAAGATCAAGCCTTTCGAAAATAAAATCTTCAGCTGCCCCAGCAGTAAGGGCCTCAATGCGGCGAATTCCCGCGGCAACCGAACCTTCTGAAATGATCTTGAAAAATCCAATTTCACCCGTAGCTTTCACATGGGTACCTCCACAAAGCTCAATGGAGTCACCAAAGCGAATGGCGCGAACCCTATCGCCGTACTTTTCACCAAAAAGGGCCATTGCACCCATGGAACGGGCCTCTTCAATCGGGATTTCGCGGTATTCCTCCAGCGATATATCCCTGCGCACAAGTGCATTAACCCTACGCTCTATTTCCCGAATTTCCTCATCGCTCACTTTAGCAAAATGTGAAAAATCGAAGCGGAGATAGCCCTTCTCAACCAGCGATCCCTTTTGCTCAACGTGCTTGCCGAGCAATTCGCGCAACACGTGATGAAGCAAATGGGTAGCGCTGTGATTTTTTGCCGTAAGGCTGCGCTGCTCAGCATTGACCACCCCTTTCAATTCTCCTTTCAATGCCTCAGGCGACTTGGTGCTGAGGTGCACGATCAGGTTGTTTTCACGAAAAGTGCCCACAATGGGCAAGCGACCTTCGGCCGACTCGAGGTAACCCGAATCACCGACCTGTCCTCCTCCCTCGGCATAAAACGGAGTACGGTCGAATACGAGCTGGTAAAAATCCTTCCCTTTTTGCTTCACCTTGCGGTAGCGGGCCAATTGAACCTTGGCCTCCAGGCTGTCATAACCCACAAATTGTGTGGTCGGTACATCGGCCAGCACCACCCAATCGCCGGTATCTTGCACTGCTGCACTCCGCGAACGCTCCTTCTGGGCCTCCAATGCGGCTTGAAATGAAGACTCATTGTAGGTCTTGCCATGCTCTGAAAGGATGAGCGCCGTAAGGTCGACAGGGAAACCAAAGGTGTCGTAAAGCTCAAAAACAACCTCTCCGCTTATACGCTCTTCAGCAGTTTTGGCGATAATATCTTCAATGAGCTGGATGCCCTTGGACAGCGTGCGCAAAAACGATTCCTCTTCTTCGCGGATCACGTCTATGATCAGCTTCTCATTGGCTTTCAATTCCGTAAAGAAGCCTCCCATCTGCCCTACCAATACATCGGCGAGCA
>DAIRDH010000102.1:0-8755 GCA_036796255.1 Cryomorphaceae bacterium | reverse complement strand
GTAATCCCGCACCGCAGGGTTTAGCTTCGCTGAGAACGCTCCGCTGTCGCTAAGTTACCTTCGGTGAGAACGCTCCTGCGTCCTAAGTTGTAACCCTGCGGCATTTTTACTGATGAAAAAACCGCCGACACCGCCTAAGTTTTGATCGTAGCAATTCTCCCTCCATCGTCGGTATGAGTCCACGGACGCTTCAATACTTGGCATCCGTACAATTCCTCCCCCGCAATCCCATTAAACCTTTCTACTTTTGCGCTGTCATACTGCCTGCCAATAGCTCATCATGAAAACCTACCTACACCTTGTCCTGATATGCTGGGCAATATTGATCTCCCTTCAGGCCATGGCCCAGCCGCGGCAAGTTACGGGCCTTGTGCTGGCGCAAGATGGGGGTGAGACGCTGCCCGGAGCGGCGGTGCAGGCCACATTGCTGCAAGACACCACTGTATGGGTGGGCACAGTGACGGGAATAGACGGCAGTTTCGAACTGGGCATCACCCAAGCTGGCCTTTACAAACTTGAAGTGCGCTACCTGGGCTACGAAATCAATGCTCAAACGGTCGATGCCATACAAAGTGGCAGCATCGACCTCGGCACCATTGCCATGCGCACCGATGCCAAAACCCTAGATGCGGTCGACGTGCAGGAACGCGCACAGCGCATGACCATGGAAGGCGACACAGCTGTGTTCAACGCCGATGCTTTCAAAGTAAACCGCGATGCGGATACTGGCAAATTGCTGGAAAAAATGCCTGGCGTAACCGGAGGCCGCGACGGACTGAGCATACAGGGGGAGCGGGTGCAGCGGGTGCTGGTGGACGGGAAGGAGTTTTTTGGCGACGACCCCAAAGTGGCACTCAACACCATTCCCGCCGAGATTGTGAGTAAGATTCAGGTGTACGACCAGCTCAGCGAGCAGTCCCAGTTTTCGGGTTTCAACGATGGCAATACCATCAAAACCATCAATATCATCACCAAGCCGGGCAAGGGTCAGGGCGAATTCGGAAAGGTATTTGCCGGTGCAGGCAGCGACGGACGCTATCTCGCAGGCGGCAACCTCAACCTCTTTCAGGGCGACAGACGCATGTCCATCCTCGGGCTGAGCAACAACGTAAACCAGGTAAACTTCGCCACGGAAGACATCGCCGGGGCTATAGGTTCCACCACCGATGCCATCAACAATCCGCGGCGATGGCGCCGCTCCTCGGGTGCAGGTACCGGCAATGCCGACGACTTTCTGCTCCCGCCGCAAAATGGTATCAACGAAGCTACGGCGTTGGGATTCAACTTTTCAGACAATTACGGCAAAAAGCTGAAAATCAATTCGAGCTATTTGTTCAACACCACGCGCAACTCTAACGACAACAGCCTGAGCCGCACCTTCCTGCAAGGTGCCAATGAAGGCCAGGTGTACAAGGAGTCGGCCATAGAGCGCAGCCGCAACACCAACCACCGCTTCAACCTGAGGGCGGAGTATGAATTTGACGACCGCAACTCCATCCTCATTCGCCCCAGCGTAAGTCTGCAGGATTTTAGCGGCACCAGCGACCAGATTTTTTCCACCACCCGGCAAGACTCTGTGCTCAACGCCGGTACAAACCGCAATTCAGACCAGTTTCAGTCGCTCAGCTTCTCCAACGAGGTGCTCTACCGCCACAAGTTCAAAAAGAAGGGCCAGACTTTTTCGCTTTCTGTGCAAAACAGGGTGAATGCCACCGATGGCCAAAACACCTTGCTCAATGCACGTGAAGTGGGAGAGGCTTCGCTCGAAGTGGCTGATGATTGGCAAGCCAGCCGCGACCTGGAAAACCAGCGCCACAGCGTCAACTTTTCATTTACCCAGCCCCTGAGCGAGAAGGTATCGCTTGAGCTCGGCTACCGGCCAGAGTGGGAGCAGAGCACCAGCGCCTGGGATACCCGAACCCCCGATGGCAGCGCCGATTATGTGCTTGTGGACTCTGCATTGAGCAACAATTTCCAGAGCACCTTCCTCACGCACAACGTGCGTTCGCGCCTCCGCATCAATGCCGGCAAGGGGAGCTTTGCTGTATTGGGCATCAATTACGAGTACGTTGAAAACGAGAATGAGCAGTTCTTCCCCAGCAATTTCAACAATGACCGCATATACCGCAACGTGTTGCCTTTTGCCCTTTTCAGGAAAACTTTTGAAAACAAGGCCAGCCTCTTCATGCTGTACCGCGCTTCCGCAAATTTGCCTTCGATCAACCAACTCAACACGGTGATTGACAACAGCAATCCTTTCCAGGTCAATGTGGGCAACGTGAATCTCGAACAGGGTTTCGGCCACCGTTTTTTCACACGCTTCTCGATCGCCGATGCCGACAAGGGAACCAATTTTTTCGTTTTTGCCAGCGGCGAATTCCAACAAGACCGCATTTCGAATTCTACTTTTCTCGTGCAGCAGGATACCACCCTTGGCAACGGTTTCGTTTTGCCGGCAGGCGGACAAATTACCCTGCCCACCAACCTCGACGGGTATTACAACTTTCGGGTGTTTTCGAATTACGGATTCCCGGTAGACGCCCTTAAAAGCAACCTGAACCTCAATGCCACGGTCAATCACAACCGCATTCCCGGACAGGTAAATGGCATCGACAATTTTGTGGACAATACCGGCCTCAATCTCGGCATGGTGCTGGGCTCCAATATCAGTGAGAAGATCGACTTTACCATCGGTGGCGATGCGGCCATCACCTGGGCGGTAAACAGCCTGGACGATAACCAGAATTTTAATTTCCAGACTTACGTTGCCAAGGTGGGCGGCGTGTTTAGTCCCGTGGGGCGCTGGGTGCTCAGCAGCGATTTCAACTACAATATTTTTCGCGGCCTTGGCGACCTCGACCAGGAGTTTATGCTCTGGAATGCGGGCATCGGTTACCGCATGCTCAAGGACGAGTCGCTCGAGCTTCGACTAACAGGCTTCGACATCCTCGGCCAAAACAACAGCGTGCAGCGCTCCATCACCGAGACCTTTGTAGAAGATCAGGAAACTGTGGTACTGCAGCGCTACCTCATGCTGTCGCTGAGCTACCGCATCCGCAACTTCAAAGGCATGAAGCCCCCCGAAGGAAGCGGCGAATCGGGGAGAAGGTCGGGAATGAATTGATTTGATTCCATGATTGAGCCGTTTGTTGCGCTTTTGCAAATACCGAAAGAGAAAGCTTTCACGACTTTTTCCGTTTCCGCGGTTGCTTATACGGTACCTCCCGATCAAGCTCAATGGCTTCATAGAGGGTATCGCGAATAAGTTCCAGTTGAACCAAATCAAGTTGCCGGCACTCAATGCCGGCAATTTGCTTTCTGTTCTTAAAATCCAATACGCCGTGCATATTGCTTAGCTCAATGCCCCGCGTGAAAGCGATCTCCACCGCCTCCTTGCCAATGGGGTTGAGGTAGCATATCCAGGAGCGACCGTAGTAGAATGGCAGCTTATAACGCTCCCTCATTTCCATTCCAGGCAGGACCAATATCTCGGCATTCAGGGCCTCCATGATGGTTGCTTGCCCATCGCTTAAGCCTTCAGTAAATTTTTTAATACCTCCCATTGATTTTGCGAAAAGCTAAAGCTAAGGTCAATAATTCTTCTAAAAAACTTTCGCAGCATGGGCTGAAATTTTCCCTTGCTTTCGCTTGTGAACGCTTCATAATTTTTCCGAAAATATTCCTTTTTTGATACTTAGTTTGAAGTTTCACCTCAGTTCTTTATTAACTTCGTCACAATGCAATTCAGGTTGCAATTTGCAACCTTCACAGTTAACCTTAATATTAAGCAATGGAAAAGACCATAGAGCCTGTAAACTTCACAGCGAGCCCTGAGCTCATCGCAGAGATCAACACCATATTCGATAAGTTGGTAAAATTTAATGACCGGATCGTGAAGGCCGATATTTATATGAAATCATTGGATCAGACACCCCAAGGAAACAAGAAAGTAGATGTTCGCCTTTTCATGCCAGGCAAGCGGGACGTGTTTGTAGAGCAAGAGGCTGATTCCTTCGTATCGGCGGCGCAGCAAGCCTTCGATCGACTCAAAATATTGCTGATCAAAGAAAAAGAAAAGCAGGCACGCGTTTAAAACTTGTCATGAAAATATCTTTCGGGCAAATCGCATTTGCGGTTTGCCCTTTTTTAATTTAACGTCCATATGCCTCTCAATAGATACTTCCTCCTCTCAGCATTTCTGGCTTTGGCGCTAAACGCCTCGAGCCAGGAAGTCTACACCGCAGGCATGGCGAGAAGCGTAATGACAGGATCGGACCTTTCGGCGCATGTAAAGCTCGATACGCTCCTCATGAAACCGCATTTATACGGTCTCGGCCCGGCCGAAAATTTACAAGGCGAAGTCACCGTGATCGATGGAAATCCATATGTGAGCGCCTTACGCGGCGACAGCGTATACACTGAAATTGATGAGTATGTAAGGCTTCCATTTTTTGCCTACGCTTACGTCGCGCAGTGGGATAGCTTGCGCATCGAGACTTCGATCGCCGACAAATCACAATTCCAATTTCTGGTGGACAGCCTTGCCCGGATGCGCGGCATGGATATGGACAGCGCTTTCCCCTTTCGGCTCAAGGCTACATGGAATCAAGTGGATTATCATATCATCATGCGTGACACCACTGAGGCGCAGCACAGCCACGAGGCCCACAACAAGGCCAAGGTGAATTTTTCAGAATCAAATTTCGATGCCGATTTACTCGGTTTTTTCTCACGCCACCATGAGGGTGTTTTTACCCACAAGGGCGAGTACATCCACATTCATTTACTCAGTGCAGATCGCAAGATTTCTGCCCATCTCGATTCAATTTATCACAGCGGACTCTTTACTTTGTATTTACCAGCCATCTCTCAACCCAATTAAATGCTTGCGCAAAACTTACCAAATCACGACTGGCTATGAAAACGTTGAAACTCTCTCCCTTACCAGCCCTGTTGCGCCACACGATGGTGCTTTTGTGCATCGGTCTTTTTGTGAGCTCTTGCGGAAATGATGATGACGGCCCTGGCGGCGGCGGACAAAGTGATGCCGATGTGAGCTTTACGATAAGTGGATTTATACAAGGCACACGCAGCGGCAGCGGGATCGTGGCCCTCACTGAGCAGGATGACAATTACAGGCTTACTTTCAGCTTTACCGATGCCGACCCTGCCGATACCACCGATCAGGGCTCATTCAAACTGGAACTTTTTCAAGGCCCCGAGGCGGAGCCATTGACCTATCCCGAGCCGGGCAGCTACAGCATAGGCGGAGTACAACAGGACGATGAAGACTTCACCGTGATTTACACCGATACGGAATTGGGTATTTCCTTCTTGGGTGAAGCCAACGGCACGCTGACCATCACCGATAATACAAGCGAATTTATCACTGGTACTTTTGAATTTTCTGTGAGCACCCTCAGCAATCCCGATAATGCCATTGATGTCAGCAACGGGCAGTTTCGGGCCCATGTTGCAAATTAGGTTTCAGCCCAATTTGGTTGTTCTGACCGCTTTGCCATCTGCACATGTCTTGGCCTTACGGCAAAAGTTTATATCTTCCAGCCGCGAAATAACCAATCGGAGGGATGGAAAAGGTGCAATTCACGTACAGATGGTCGGCTTTATGCTTCCGCAAAATGTTTGTCATTTGCTTGCTGCCCGTGCTGATTGGATGCGGGAGCGGCTCAAAAAATGACCATTCAGACGACGACAGCGCCGGTGAGCAATTTGATGCCGACCTTAATGCCATCAAAGCCAGAGGTAAGTTGAGGGCCATGACAGCCTATGGCGCCACAAGCTACTTTCTGTACCGCGGTCAGCCCATGGGCTTTGAGTACGAATTGCTCAAGCGCTTTGCCAACCACCTCGATTTGGACCTCGAAATCGTGGTGTCGCGCGACATGGACAGCCTACTTTACGCTTTGGAAAGCGGCGAAGTGGATGTGGTGGCGCACGGCCTCACCATCACCACCGACCGACAGCAACGCGTTGCCTTCACCGACCACCTCTACCAATCACATCAGGTACTCGTACAGCGCAAACCCGACAATTGGCGGAGTATGCATTGGAGCAAGCTGCAAGCCAGCCTCATACACGATCCCATCCAACTCCTGGGTGATACCGTTTCGGTAAGACGCAATTCGTCTTACATGCAGCGCTTGCGCAATCTATCGCAAGAGATGGGCGGCGAGATTGTCATCGATACGCTGCCTGGGCACCTCTCTACTGAGGAAATCATTCACATGGTGGCCAACGATAAAATCAAATACACCGTTGCAGACGACAACCTCGCCTCCATCAATGCCAGCTACTTCCCAAACCTGCACGTAGAGCTGCCCATCAGTTTCTCTCAGAGAATGGCATGGGCGGTGCACCATGAGGCCAATGATTTGCTTGAGGCAATCAACGAATGGATTGCTGAGATCAAAACCCAGTCGGATTACCACGTGATCTACAACAATTATTTCCGCAGCAGCAGCGGCTTCAAGCGCCGGGTCGACAGCGAGTTTTATAGCCTGAGCAACCAGGCGATAAGTCCTTATGACGATTTGATCAGAATGAATGCAGAGCGCATCGGTTGGGATTGGCGCCTCTTGGCCGCTATCGTGTATCAGGAATCCAAATTTGACCCCATGGCCAGCGCATGGACCGAAGCTTCGGGCCTTATGCAGCTCATGCCCGCCACAGCCGATGAGCTCGGAATACTTGACCTGCAAGATCCCGCTGAAAACCTCAGGGGTGGTACCAATTACCTGCGTCAGATATGGCGACAGTTTGAGGACGTACCCGATTCGGTCAACCGCATTAAGTTTACACTCGCCGCTTACAATTGCGGTTATGGCCATGTGAAGGATGCGCAGCGCCTCGCCGAAAAGGAAGGCAGCGATCCAAACGTATGGACGGGAAGCGTGGGTAAAATGATTTTAAACCTTAGCTATCCAGAATATTACAACGACCCTGTTGTGTACTATGGATATGTGCGTGGGGTAGAGGCCTACGCTTTTGTGGAGGAGATCTTCGAGCGTTACAGGCACTACAAGCGATTTACAGATACTGCTACTCCAACAGCGCAATCGCCGCTTCAATGATCTCATCGTTGCTGAGGTCGCCCCAGTCAAAGGCCGCCTGAAAATCAGGAGGCACACCGCTTTCCGCAAAATTGTTGCCATCTACATCCAGCAGCTGGGTGATGCTAAAGCGAAAGCTCCAGCCATTGGGCAATTGGCCGCCATTGGGCAAGCCGCCGCCACCGCCGGTCGTATCGCCGAGGAGGATGATATTTGGAATCGATTTTGCCGCCAAGGCAAAAAATGTGGTCGCGCTGTATGAGCCCCGGTCGGTGAGCATCACCACTGGTTTCAGGAAGCGGACGCCTTCTGTGGGGTTTACAAATATTTCAGTCTCTGCGCCAAAGTCGTCCCGGCCCGGGCCATTGCGGGTTTTGGAAAAAGCCACGAGGCGGCGCTCGTTGGTAAAGTGCGCCAAAATCCTGAATACGTTGCTGAGGGAGCCTCCGCCATTTTCGCGCATATCGAGAATGATGCCATTGGTATTGCGGTAGCGCAGCAGGATGTGATCCATGGCTGACCGGTTTACATTGCGCGCAAAGCTTGCATAGCGCACATAGCCCACATTGTGCCCGGGCAAAATGTCGTGCACAAAAGCGCCCGTGATGCGCCCGTTTGGAATGTAATGCTCTTCCACCGTGCGCGCGAGGTAATTGGCTGGGTTGCGCAGGGCGACGTTGTAGCGCGAGGTGTTGAAAGGTGCCACAAGGTTCACATGGTCGTCGCGGAGCACGTTGAGCATTTCGGCCAGCACCGCAAACAGCACTTCCTCGCTCATGCCCGGCTCGAGCTGCGTGCGAAAGCTGTCGCGGGCTGCATCCCAGTCAATTTCCTTCAGGGAAAAATAGCTGTACTTCGCATCAACCTCCGACCAGAGGTAGTCGAAATTCACAAAAGGATCGGTGCTGCCGAGGTCGTCTTCAAAAAGAATTTTTTCGCAGGAGGGCAGGAGGGCCAGACTGAAAACGAGTAATAAGAGTAGGGGGCTTCGCTTCATTCCGCGGTTATTTGGCATTGAACAATAGGGTGTAGCCAATGCGGTGGCTGGCCATTTCAAAAGGCTCAAACCGTCCCGGTGCATAGAGGGCATCCCAGTGGTAGCTCAGCTGGTGCCCATTGCCACGGGCGGTGTAGCGGGTATAGGCCACGCGGCCTCCCAGCCGCCAGCCATTCATCTTCCAGGCGTGCTCAGCCAGCTGGTAATCAAGGCCCGTGGTATTGGTACCATCGATGGCGGGCACGGTGCTGTAGGCATAGCCCGGGCGGTAATTAAAATTGAGCAGGCCTCCATGTCCCTGCACTGAAATGCGGCGTTGCACCGGCTTGGGGTTAATTTTGAGGAACCAGATTTTCCAGGTTTTGGCTTCCCTTCTTGATATGTCGCGGCTGGCCTTTGCGGCAAAAATGAGGTTGGCAAAAGCTTCGATGCCCGTACCATTATTAAAGAGCGAAGGATTTGACCTCAGGTTGCCTGTACCCAAAATACCACCGCCGAGCAGGTAGTCCATTTTGGCGGAAGCCAAAGCCTGCACACGCCGCAGGTAGATGGCCTCGAAGTTGCCCTGGTACATGGTGGCCGCCGCTACCGATTGGAAATAATTGCTCTCCGGCACATTGGCGAAAAGCGTCGCAAAAGCAAAATCGCCGCCGATCGTCAACTGGTATTTTGGCGCAAGCCACTGCAT
>DAIRDH010000101.1:2118-8764 GCA_036796255.1 Cryomorphaceae bacterium | reverse complement strand
TAAGGGCTACTGTGCATGATTGGCTTTATTGAGGCTTTGAAAGGATAAAGATGCAAGCTAATTTTAATTATGCCCTAACCGACATTTAGCTTGCTCAGATATTCATCTGGGCTCATTACAGGTATTTCAGACCCTATAAAATCCTTGCCATTTCTTGAAATTAGTATGTCGCATTCAGCTTCAAGTGCACAATGGTATTGCAAGGCGTCTTCAAAATCCTTGAATTTCGATGAAAGGCCCAAAGCAATAATTTTATCGCTCAGATCAGAAGTTTCGGCCAGAACCCTAAACTTCACAATTTTTGCTTTCACATCCTCCTTGTTTTCGAATTTGCAAAGCAAATAATAAACAGTGGCATAGGTCAATGCCGAAACGCTCAATACCACTTTGCCCTTATCGGCCAACGTAGCAATTTGGGCTGCCGCAACATAAAAAGGCTCTCGCTCACCCAATAAATCCAAAACAACATTGGTGTCAAGAAAAAGCTTTTCACTCATCGGTGTTTTTTATCCATATGGTCACGGTATACCTCTTTGTGATCAAAATGTGCGGGTACCTTAACTCCGGTTTTCAGACTTTTTACAAATGGTGAAATTTCAATATCATTCTCAGATTTCTGAACGCCCTCTGTGAGTGCCATGAGATAAGCCTCGATGATGCCCGATAAACTTTTCTGCTGCCCTGCCGCATATGCTTTGGCCCGTTCAATGACCTGTTTATTCAGTTTCAGGGTAAGTTTGGTGTTCATCTTGCTATGCATTTTTCCTACGTACAAATATAGCAAATACGTCCGTACAAAAATAGGCAATGCTAGCCATGGAGGCTTCAAACCCCTACACACTTTTGAAAAAATGGAGACCGCCACAATTTGGCGCATTTTCGCGCCGAGATATCTCCCCCAATAAAACCTTAAGTATGCTATAATTCCATTGTACTGTAATTGAGGCAATGAGACCCGAAAAACCCTGCGGGTTTTTCGATGGTCGAACTTCATCCAAACAACCGCAGGTTATAGACCCTGATTCAGGATGGGGAGCCCTTATGGGAAGCGCCTTTTCGCGCCGAAGGATCTCAACAATTTAAACTTCGCCTCAATTCTATCATAAACGAAAGGCCAGAGGCCGGTTACTGTTGCTCGACCCCGTCGACCGAAGGGAGTGCGTATTTATGCGCTTACATTCAGGCCAGAGGCCCACCCGCCCGCGCGCCTTACGCGTACGGGCGGGCATGGCGCAGTCGGGCGGGCGAGCACCGAAGGATACCCCCCAAAAAAAACAGGCACCCCTTCCGGAGTGCCTGCCTTATTTTGGATTTCAGTAATATTTATTTCGAAATGGCATCTACGATGCCGTAGGCCACACTTTCTTCGGCGTTCATCCAATAGTCGCGGTTGAAGTCTTTCATGATTTTATCGAAAGACTGTCCACAATTCTCAGCGAGAATGCGTGCACCGATCTCTTTGGTTTTCAAAATTTCGGTGGCTTGAATTTCAATGTCAGACGATTGTCCACGGGCGCCGCCACTGGGCTGGTGGATCATCACCTTGGCGTTGGGGTAAATGAAGCGCTTGCCCTTGGTACCGGCCGAGAGCAGAATGCTGCCCATAGAAGCTGCGAGCCCCATAACCACGGTTGAAACAGGACTTTTAAGCGCCCTCATCACATCGTAGATGGCAAATCCCGAAGTCACATAGCCACCCGGGCTGTTGATGATAAGGGTGATGTCCTTGCCCGGATCGCGGGCCTCGAGCAGCATCATGCGGTCTATGACGTGCTTGGCGCTTTTGTCGTCTACCTGTCCCCAGAGGAAAACCTTGCGGTCTTTCAGGTATTGCTCTTCAATCAATCGGTTAAAGCTCGAATCTTTTTTATCGTTTTTGTCTTCGCTCATGTTATGCGGTTTCTGTTTTGTTCTAAAAAGTGCTGCAAGATAAGGGTTGCGCTGATTTTATCGATATTGCCTTTGTCGCGTCTTTGTTTTTTTTTGGCGCCCGAGGCTACCATGGCCTGTACCGCCATTACTGAGGTATAGGCCTCATTGATGCGGTGCACAGGGATATCGGGGTATGATTTTGAAAATGTCTTTACAAATTCCATGATCTCTTCTTCCACCTCTGAAAGTTCTCCATTCATCCTCACGGGCTGCCCCACCACCAGTGCTTCTACCCTATTTGCCGAAAGGTAACGCTTAAGGTAGGGCATGAGTTCATTGCGGGGAACAGCTTCGAGCGGACTGGCAATAATTTTCAATTCGTCGGTCACTGCGAGTCCACAACGGCGGCTGCCATAGTCAAGCGCAAGGATTTTGGGCATGCACAAAGGTACACATCGAAAGGAATTGTTACTTTAACGCTCGCAATTAATTAAGAACCCTCAAAATAAATTAGCCGAGCGCTTATGAAAACAGTTTTAAGCTTCAAATTGAAATTCCTTGCCCTTTTTACCGCCCTGATATTGGGTCACAATGTTCAATCACAAGAATTGGTAAGCAGTGAGTTAATCATCTCCGTACCTGCTTTCTTACTCGGGGTGCCTTTTCTGCTCGACGGTCAGTATGACATCGATTATTACAAAATCACTTACACCACCGTTGATCTGCAAGGCGAATCGACCATTGCCTCAGGTGGAGTGGCGATCCCGAAAAGTACCACTTGCGACATTTTTCCCATGATGTTGTATTGCCATGGTACCGTTTTGCGCAAGCAGGATGTACCAAGTGCTGACAACAACGAAGCGCGCATCCCAAAAACCTTTGGTGGACAAGGATTTATTTCCATTGCACCTGATTACCTCGGCCTCGGTGACAACCCGGGAATACATCCTTACGTGCATGCAGAGTCACAGGCAACTGCATCAATAGATATGTTCTATGCAACCCTGGAGTTTATTGAGAGCCTCGATGATGCCGTATACAACGGTGAGCTCTTTATTACAGGTTATTCTCAAGGTGGTCACGCCAGCATGGCTACTTTAAAGTACGCGCAAGACAATGGAATTGCGGAAGAAATGGGTATCGTTGCGGGCGCTCCTGCCAGCGGACCCTATAATATGTCGGGCTCACAGGCCGAAGTGCTCCTGAGCGGCGAACCTTACTCGAATCCGGGTTACATAGTTTATTTGCTGAAAAGCTATGAGCTGGCCTACGGCAATATTTACAACGAACTGGGCGACATTATACAATCCCCTTATGATGAAATCGTGCTGCCATTCTTCGATGGAATACAAAACGAATTTGACATGGCCGTGGTAAATGACACCCTGCCTGCCACCCTTCCTGAATTGCTTGTTGACACTGTGCTCACCAACTTGATGACCAATGACAACCATCCACTATGGCAGGCGCTCCGGGACAACGATAATTACGACTGGGCTCCCGAGATGCCCATACGCATGTTTTACTGTGATGGTGATGAGCAGGTGCCTTTTGAAAACAGCATTGTAGCGCGCGACAGCATGCTCGCCAGAGGAGCTACGGATGTAGAAGCTGAAAATGTATTTCCTGGTGCCAGCCATGTGGAGTGTATCATACCCGCGATACTTTCCGCCCGACTATTCTTTAGTCAATTGGCAAGCCCTTGCGGCCTCGTGGCCAATACCGACAACGTACAGGCACTTGGAATGCTTGAACTGTGGCCCAATCCCAGCTCGGGCAATGTGCGCATTTCCTTTCCGGAAAATACAGGGACGCTAAGTATTTACGACCTTTACGGCAAAACAGTAATGCAACAACAGGTCAATCAAAATGAAATCGGAATAGACCTTTCGCATTTGGCAGCAGGGGTATATGTGGCCATTTACAATGGAGTAAATCAAATGCAACGCGCTACACTGGTGCTGGAATAATCCAAATACACTGTCAAGAACATGAAGTTCTGATGCCGGAGTCCGATACAAAATGGACTTCGGCATTTTTTTTGCTCAACGAGGCTTGAACTGCGAGGCCAGCCCAACATGACAAATCCAGAAAAAATCGTAAATTGGGCAATATTTTCGACGCAGCTATGTGAGGATTCAAGTGGAGAGTTGTGCGGAGTAGCAGCACAAGTATTATCAAAATTATTGTAGTGAAACGATTGCTTTACATCATAATCTCGGGAATGGCATATCTGGTATGTGCTTTCGCAAATGCCCAGACCACTGTGTATGGAGTGAATGTAGGTTATGGTAAATCAGACATTGTATTTCAGGATGAGGATCCGCAGCTTGTAAATCCCGTGGGAAGTGATTTCGAAGACTTCTTTCAGCTCGGTCTTGACTATATGTATGCACCGGGTAATTCCAGTATTTATTTCAAAAGCGGTTTGCTATACAACGCCCGCACCACTGACCATACCGCCATTGATTACCTCCGCGCCCCTCTGGGCATAGATATTGGAATTGGAAATGCCTTTCAAGTGATCTTCGGGGCCAACGTGTTTACAAGTTTCATGCTTGCCCACACTGGCTTTGAAAACAACCAGGCTTTTAATCAGAATATGCGTCGCTTTCAATTTGGCTGGGGGGGCAACCTGGGCTTTGGTTTAGATTTTTCCGAAAAGGTGAATTTAAACGTGATGTACCAACTAAACTTTGACCTCACGGAAATTTACAGCGCGGAGATGTCAACCAAAGAAGGTTTGGTTACTGAAAACTTCCTCGGACAGGATGGTTTTGTGCGCATGGGATTGCAATACAGAATTTTCAATCCCTGAAATAGCTTAAGGTTCTGTTCTCCCAAATTAATCAAATTTTCTGTTGTGACTGGTATTGCGATTTTCGTTTGTGGCTGATGCGTGTACCTTTGTAGCATACCCGTATATCGAAATCAAGATGTTTCAATTGCTCCATTTTCTCCGCGCAATGCTTTGCATTGGGATCATTAGCGCTACTTGTATATCTGAACTGCAGGCCCAACGCGCGCCCGGACGTGGCATTGCGCCATTCAAGGACATCGTAATCCGTATCGACACCCTCTCCTTCAGTTACAATGAAGATAGGGTTACCTATCGGGAAGAGAGGCATTTGGCCTTCCGCTATGAAAATGAAGAAACGGTAGCCGAATTGCGCATTTATCCTTTAGACAATTTGCCGGTAAGGCCCAATGTGAGCATGATGCGCTCCTCTGATTACGATATACTTGACTCGCTCGTGT
Organism: Cryomorphaceae bacterium; assembly: GCA_036796255.1. Classification (GTDB taxonomy): domain Bacteria; phylum Bacteroidota; class Bacteroidia; order Flavobacteriales_D; family Cryomorphaceae; genus T3Sed10-241. The sequence continues at coordinate 3,634 of DAIRDH010000101.1, read as the reverse complement.
ATTACGATGAGGGATATTTCCGGACAAGATTGCGTTTCAAATCGCTCTCCGCCACAGACTTCCTCAGCATCAATATTAGCACCAACCTGGGTGATGAGTCCCGCAATCTCGCCATTCCCTTGCTGCCTTATACCAACACACGGGCAAGCATCTATGCAGGCGACGAAGACCTTTATATAGGAGAGGAGAAGCGCTATGAAATCGTGAGCAACAACATCCGCAACCTCAGGCTGAGTGGCGAATGGCAAACCCAGGGGGACTTGGAGTACCGCTTGTTTGAACGAGATGGTGCCGGCTTTCTTTCGGTAATCCCAAATCGATCTGGTGTTCATGTACTTGAACTCAATATCGAAACCAAAAGGCCGATGATTACGGCCACCTTACAAACAAGCTTCCAGCTTGAAACTATCACGCTGAACTTATTGGCAAAAGGCTCGAGACTTATTTTTCTGCGCACCGACCAAAGAGAAATCATTAGGGAGAAAGAAAACCTCGAAGGAATTGAAATACAAATTGATTTTCACCGTACACTGCAAATAGGGAAGACCTACCGGATTGAAGACCGCGAAGAGCCAGGAGGGCCACTAATTGCAGAGCTTTTTACACAACGCTTGCTGAGCAATGACAGGGTACTGTGCATACTGCGGCCCTACGCAAATCACCGCACCACCAATGGCTATCTGTTTATTAAGGATGGGGATAAACCCCAATTCATCACCAATGTCAACATCTCGCCCGAAGCGAACATCACCGGCGTGGCCGTGCTGCGCGATGGTGGCGAGTGGACCACCACCCGGACACTAAAACCCGGCGAAACCGTCGATGTGCGCCTGGAGGGTGAGGGCCTCCGATTGGCACGATTTCATTTTGAAGATCTTATCATACTTGAAACCGACAGTGCCACGCGCAACGACCGCGCTGTGCAGTACAAAATCATGGTGCCTGTTGACATCAAGCGCAAGAAGATCGAAATCTACAACCGCGACAAAAAAATGGGTACAGCGCTTGCCATTGCAGAATATCAAAGGCCGAGACCCCTTGATTTTGTCAGTGTCGACTACGGCGAGGGACCCAAAACTGTATCAGCAATCAACCAAACCATTCTTTATCCGCACATTGTGCGCGAGTTGATCATTGACTTTGATTACGACAAAATCGACTCGGGCGACCGTCTCTACGGCAGGCAATGGCTTGAGGTAGAAGTGCGGCTTACGGGCAACAAGAATGAGCTGATTGAAATGCAGCAAATCCCTTTGATCGGAGTTTGTCCCGGCGATGCCTCACCCCGATCAGGAGCTTATGGCTCAACGGGATGCAACATACAGCCCATACGCATCAACAGCCTGCTTTCGCGAAAAACACATTCGCTGCGGGAATGGTCGCGAATTGAGCTCGTGATCCGACACAAAACCGACCGCTACGATGGCGAGGGCTACTCCCAGCGCATCAGCATCGTACAGCAGAAACTGGTTACCTTTGATGTTGACCTTTCCTTCCCTGCGGGGCTTATTATCAG
>DAIRDH010000101.1:0-2018 GCA_036796255.1 Cryomorphaceae bacterium | reverse complement strand
ATCTTCGGGATGATTTGCAGCCTGAAGTTGAGGTTAAACTCGTCCTGGGCGCTGTTCCACTGTGTGAGGGCTGAACCAAAAATATTGGGATTGACGGCGTACTCGATGCGTGAGCCTATTAGGTCGGTTTCAAAAAAGCCGCCAGGCAAGTCTACAACGTTCTTCTCGTAGCGCAAGCTCAGGTTTACGTGTTTGTTGGTGCGCCACAGCAGGTTCAGCCGGCCCTGGGTGGAATATCCATCGTAGAATTCACCTGTGCTCCAGCGGGTAAAAAGTGATAATGTGCGGCCGCGAAAGCTCTGGAATTCAGCCTCCCATTGCCGCCACCAATACTGACCTTCCGGAATCACCACACCCGGCGATATTTCAAAGTCTTCCCGCAGCCCCTCAGCCACCACGCGGTATTCAAAAACAATCCGCTCTCCCTGACGGGTGTCGAAACCAAAATAACGCAGTGCGTAATCGAAGGACTGAATCTCGCCGGTATCGTCGTACTGCGTGTAGGTGAGCTGCCCCGGACTGAAGTCAAACTGCCGTATCCACATCATGCGTCGGCTGGGTCGCGGCCTGAGGTTGATCTGGGCAAAGCTTTCGCGAAAATTGCGCCGGCGCATCAATCCCACTTCCGGTTCGAATGGAATGGGGCTGCGTTGGGTGCTGGCGAAAATGTTGATGCGATCATTGGGATAGCTCACAAAGGTGCGGTAGGCGAATGCATTGTCCTCCCAGCCATCGTCGGTGTTGTGGCTTTTGATGAATGCACCGCCGAAGTTTAAATTTCTGTTGTTCAGAAATTTGGCTGTGCTGTATTGTCCATTTACCCCAGTGGTGGTATGCCAACGACCACTTTCGAACTTATTGACCGTCATTGCACCTATGATGCTTTGCTCACCTACATCCTGTCGCCAACTGCCTACGGTGTAGTTGCGGGTGGGATCGTCGCCGTCAGCAGCGGTTTGTATGGTCATGAGGCCGAGGGTGCTGTTGTCCTCCTTGCCAAGCAGTCGCGCCCCACCAATGATGGGGATGGTTTCGCGCTCATCGTTGAGCCCAATGCGCCGGGTGTAAAAAGGGATGATGCGGTTGCCCCCAAAACCCATATCAAAAAAGTCATCGCCCTCGAGAAAAAACTCACGAAGTTCCGGGAAGAACAGTGGAAAGCGGGTGATGTTGATCTGCTGCTGGTCGGCTTCTACCTGGGCAAAATCGGTGTTGAAAGTGAGGTTGAGCCGGTACGTTGGGCTGATCAGGTAATTGATGTCGCCACCCAAATTGCCCACGGCCCCTTTGTTATCGCCGCTGTATTCACCTCCGCCAAGGGCGTAGGGCTTCACCTCCACAAACTTTTTGTTTTCCAGGTCGTCGAGTCCGAGCAAGGTACCCGCCTGGTTCACGCGCTCTATGCGGTTGTCGCGGCTCCAGCCCTGCCACAGCACCTGCTCGCGCTTGCGGCGTATATTGCGCTCAAAGTTGATGCCCCACACCTGCTCGCGCAATCCAGTGCGGTACTTGAGCGTGTAAAATGGAATTTGAAACTCTGCAAACCAGCCCTCTTCGGTGACGGTGGTGCGCACATCCCACACACCATTCCAAAATGCATTGGTGGAGCCGCCATTGTTGAAAACCTGAAGGTCGCCGCGGGCGCCATTGGGATTGGTCACAAACATGAATCCATTGCGCTTGTCGTTGTAGGTATCGATTACTACAATGAAGTTGTCGTCGAGCAAGTAATCAAAATCGCGGCGCAATTCCTTGGCGATAATTTTGTCGGGTTCGCTGTCGTAGCACCACACCCCGATGTAAATGTAGTCCCCGTCAAAGACGACAGCCACCTCCGTGCGTTCCGTCGCTGGCTCACCGAAGTAAAGCTCCCGCTGCGTGAAGTTTTCGATCCGCACGGCATCTCTCCAGGCCTCCTCATCGAGCACCCCATCCAGCACGATACGCTCCTTGGTGGGTGTGGCAAGCATGGTGTTGGGCAGGCTCACCTGTGCTGTTGCCTTTACGGCAAAAATGGC
>DAIRDH010000100.1:6673-8799 GCA_036796255.1 Cryomorphaceae bacterium | reverse complement strand
GCTCTTTTATTCTATGAGCGTAGCGAATACATAATCAGCGTAAATCAGCGCAATCTGCGGGCCTCCCTTTTCCGCATGCATGGACAGATACTAATTTGCGAGTTGTTTGCCCACCAATCTAATCACGGAAATGGCCCGGTCCAGAGCCGCATCATCAATGCCCAGATGGGTCACAAGACGTATGCGGTCTTTGCCAAAAGCCACGCCGCGCACACCGGCCACATCAAGCGCATGCAGCCAGGCCTCCCCACCTTGCGTGGGGCTCACATCAAAAATCACGATATTGGTTTCCGGTGCGATCACGTGAACCACGCCCGGCACCTTTGCAATGGCTTCAGCGAGTATGGCGGCGCGGGTATGGTCATCGCGCAGTCGCTGCAAGTTGTGCTCCAACGCGTAGATGCCGGCTGCCGCCAAAAATCCGGTTTGCCGCATGCCTCCGCCCATTACCTTGCGCACCCTGCGGGCTTCCTTGATGAATGCCCGTGAGCCCACGAGTACGCTGCCTACTGGCGTCCCGAGGCCTTTGCTGAAGCAAATGGATACCGAATCGAACAGGCGCCCATAGACTTTCGGGTCGTGGCCCTTGTACACAATGGCGTTGAACACGCGCGCTCCATCGAGGTGGAAGGCGAGAGATCTCTTCTTACAAAACCGGGACAGCGCTTCAAGTTCCGCAAATTCATAGCACTTGCCCCCGCCGCGGTTGGAGGTGTCTTCGGCTACAACGAGCGAAGTGCGGGCCAGCCAATCGTTGTCCGCATTTACCAGCGATTCAACCTCATCCGGGCTCATGGTAACGCCGTTGTTGCGCACCAGCTTCACCGACGAGAAGGCGTTGCGGGCAATCCCGCCGCCTTCGTAATTGTAAACGTGGGAGAGCTCATGGCAAATGACTTCGTCGCCAGGGCGGGTGTGCACCTGTATGGCAATTTGATTGGTCATGGTACCCGATGGGCAAAACAGGCCAGCTTCGTGACCGAACATTGATGCCGTCATTTCCTGAAGGCGGTTGGTATCGGGGTCTTCGCCGAAAACGTCATCGCCGATATGGGCGTGCATCATGGCTTGCATCATGGCAGGTGTGGGTTGAGTAACAGTATCGCTCCGCAGGTCAATCTTGCTCATCTCAGTTGCTGATTTTTCGGGCGATCATCAGGCCATCGCGTATGGGAAACAACACGTTTTCCACGCGGGGATCATCGAGTATATGCTTGTTGAAAGCTACGAGGGCAGCCGTGTCGGGGTCTTTGGCCATCTCAGCCTCATCGAGCACCTTGCCGCTCCACAGCACATTGTCGGCGATGAAGTAGCCGCCTATGGGTACTTTGTCGAATACCGTCTCGTAATAATGCAGGTAATTGGTCTTGTCAGCGTCTATAAACACCAGGTCGAATGGCCCCTGCAGCGTTGGAATCACTTCCAAAGCCGCACCAATGTGCATGGTAATGCGGCTTTCATTTCCCGTAAGGGCCACATACTTGTGCACGATGGGTTCCAGTTCTTCATTGCTGTCGATGGTGTGCAGGTGCCCACCTTGCTGAAGGCCCTCGGCCATGCAAATGGCGCTGTAGCCGGTGTAGGTACCCACTTCGAGAATGAGCCGCGGCTTGATCATATGCGAGAGCATGCTGAGCACGCGGCCTTGCAGGTGGCCCGAAAGCATGCGGTATTGCAGTACCTTGAGATGGGTCTCGCGGTTGAGGGCGTTGAGGTGTTCAGGTTCTGGGCTGGTATGTGCACCTACATAGTCGTCGAGTGCGGGGTCGAGAAATTCCAATATTCTTCGGTTTTAGAATGCAAAATTACAGATTTGAAACCGGACGCTGTTCCGCAATGCGAACTACTCCGAACGGAAGCCGAGGCTCAATTGCCGAGGGCTTTTCCTATTTCCGTCCAGAAATCGGGAAAGCTCTTGCTCACCACATCCGGGTCGTCAATGGCCAAACCATCGAACAACAGTGCGAGCGGGGCGAATGCCATGGCCATGCGGTGATCGTGGTAAGTGGCAATAACGGGCATGCCATTGGGTTTGGTGAAGCTACTGAGCTCCAGGAAGTCATCACCCTGAATGCAGCCTACGCCGCATTTGGAAAGCTCATTGGCCAGGGCCGCAATCCGATCCG
>DAIRDH010000100.1:0-6573 GCA_036796255.1 Cryomorphaceae bacterium | reverse complement strand
GCCCGATAAGCATCAGGGCCGTGATAAACTGGCTGCTCACGCTGGCATCGAGTTCTACAGTGCCGCCTTTGAGGGCTTTTCCCTTCACGCGTAGCGGGGCAAAACCCTCGCGGCCGGCATAAGTAATGTCGGCGCCGAGTCCGCGCAGGGCGTCGACCAGGGTGTGAATAGGGCGTTCGCTAAGGCGCTCTGAACCCGTAATGAGCCGCTCACCCGGGGTGATGGCAGCCCAGGCCAGGCCAAAGCGCAATGCCGTACCTGCATGGCCCATCCACAGCTCGGCCGCCCTGGATTCAAGCGCGGCTTCCAGCAGGCGGGTATCGTCGGCGGTACTGGCGTTTTCAATCTGCACGGCGCCTTTGCTCAATGCGCGCATCACGAGCAGGCGGTTGCTAATGCTCTTTGACCGCGGCAAGTTCACCGTGATGCTTCCGGCAAAAGGCCGGGACTGGAGTATTTTGCGCGAATCACTCATGGGTACACCCAACGTTGGTAAAAGTTAAGGCTGTCTATCACCATGTCGGCTCCCACAGGCTGGTCGATCACGGCATCGCCAATGCCCTGAAGCAAGGCCAGCTGAAAGCGTCCATCGCGGTTTTTCTTGTCGTGGCGCATCAGCTCTATGATGCGGTGGTGTATCATGGGGCCCAGGTCGACCCGCTCATACAGACCGAAAATCACCATGCAGATTTCCTGCAACTCCGCTTCCGACAGCAATCCGCGCCGGTGCGAAATGTAGGATTCGCATACCATGCCCATGGCAATGGCCTCGCCGTGCAACAGGCTTTTCATATCGCCTTCGAGGCTGTAGCTTTCGATGGCGTGGCCTATGGTATGGCCAAAATTCAGGATCTTGCGGCGGCCTTGCTCATAGGGATCGCTGCCCACGATTTCATTTTTGATGGAAATGCTGCGCAGCACGGCTTCATCGAGGCTTTCCAGCTCAAAGAAGCTCACTTCCTTGAGCTCGCGCCAATAGCCGGGAGAGCAAATCAGCGCATGCTTGAGCATTTCGGCATAGCCACTCAGGAGCTGCTCGCGCGGCAGGGTGCTCAGGAAGCTGGTGTCGATAAAGACGCCTTCCGGATTGTTGAAAAGGCCTACTTCGTTTTTGATATTGCCAAGGTCTATGCCCACCTTTCCGCCCACCGAGGCGTCGACTTGGGCCAACAAGCTCGTGGGAATATTGAAAAAACGAATGCCGCGCTTGAAGGTGCCGGCGATAAATCCACCGAGATCGGTGACCACACCGCCACCGAGATTGATCAGCACACTGCTGCGGTCGGCGCCGAGCTCGCCCAGCACGCGCCACAGTTGCGCGCTCACCTCCACCGACTTGCTCTCCTCGCCCGGCACTATTTCGATAATCTCGGCGCTGCGCAATCGCTCTACTTTTCCCGAAAGGATGGGCAGGCAGTGCTCAAGTGTGTTTTCATCACACAAAATGAATAATTTTGTACCGGCATAAGCACCACCTGCTAATATTTCGGCCAGCTCAGCAAGACAATAACGGCCCACCACTACTTGGTGTCCATCTGTTTTAATGCGGTGAAGGTCTAGGTTTGACATGGGGTAAAAACAAGGCCGCTAAGATAGGAGGGATTTTGAAATGAAGCTGACGCAAAATGTACCCGACGTGGCCCCGATAGAGGAAAAGATCGAGGCGCCCATTTTATTCGAAAATACCGAGGTGGCCTTTGGCAGTAAATCTGATGCGGACTTGAAGCGCGCCTATTGGCTCTTTCGCATTATCGGCAACCGCAAGGTGAGCCTTTTCGGCAAATATGCCACACAAATAGCGCTCAGCCTCCGGCTGCCCATCAGCGGCATGGTGCGCGCCACGATATTCAAGCAATTTGTGGGGGGCGAAACCATAGCCGAATGTGCCGTGGCCACACAGGTGCTCGACCGCTACCACATCGGTACCATACTCGACTACTCGGTAGAGGGCAAGGAAAGCGAAGCCGACTTTGACCGCACCACCGAGGAGATTCTCGAAACGATACGCACGGCCAGGGGCAACCACCACATCCCGTTTTGCGTGTTCAAGACCACGGGGCTTTCGCCAAACAAGCTGCTTGAAAAAGTGAGCAGTGGAAAAGAACTCAGCACCGAAGAAAAATCGGCCTATGAGCGCTTGCATACACGTGTAGACCTCATTTGCCGAAAGGCAGTGGAAGCAGATACCCCCGTATTTATAGACGCGGAAGAGAGCTGGCTCCAACCTGCCATCGATGCCCTGGCCCGGGAAATGATGGCCAGGTACAACAAAGAGAAAGCCATCGTGTACAACACCTTACAGATGTACCGACACGACCGGCTGGAGTACCTGAAGGAAATGGTAGACCGCGCCACCCGCCTCGAATACTACTACGGAGTGAAGCTGGTGCGCGGCGCCTATATGGAAAAGGAGCGCGCTCGCGCTGAGGAAAAGGGATACCCATCGCCCATACAGCCCAACAAGGCCGCCACCGATCTGGACTTCAACGCGGCCCTGGCTTACTGCCTCGACTATATAGACCGCGTGGCTTTTTGCGCCGGCACCCACAATGAAGAGAGCAGCCTCTTTCTCGCCCAAGAACTCACCCGCCGCGGCATCGCCGCCGATGACAAGCGTGTGTACTCTGCCCAACTCTTCGGGATGAGCGATCACATCTCCTTCAACCTCAGCGATGCGGGCTACAACGTGGCCAAGTATGTGCCCTACGGCCCGGTGAAGGAAGTGATGCCCTACCTCATACGCCGCGCCGAGGAAAACACCTCCGTAAGCGGCCAAACAGGCCGCGAGCTCAAGCTGATCATGAAGGAGATGAAGCGGAGGAAGCAGCTCAGATAGCCCTTGGGTTGACGGGCTCTATACATCAGACTGAATCTGGCAGGCGGAAAGGTGTGGCGTGGTACAAAACCATTCACCTCACAAACCAGCAGCGCACAATCTCGCCCTGCTCCACTTCATAAATCGCCATGATTTGCAAAGGCTTGTCCCGGCCGGTGATGTGCTCATGGTCAAACACAAAATTGCCTTGTACCATGCGACCTATAAGGGTGGATTTGTTGTTGGGATTGGCGGCAAACATGGCCCCGTAGCTTTGGTGAATCGCCTCGCGGCCCAGCATGGCCGGCACCGTATCGCCGAGGTTCATGTACACCTCTGCCTTCACGGCAAAAACGGCTGCAAAAGCGTCTATATCCTGCGCATTGTATGCATCGAGCTGGGCCTGGGCTACCTCCACGGGGAGTTTTTGGGCGAGGGATATTTGCGGAAGCGAAAGGGCGAAAAGGGCAAAGATCAAAATGGAGTTGGCAGGCTTCATGGATGGACTTATTTGATGGTTATGAAGCAAAGATAAGTCCAGTGGCCTTTGATCCAAGTACTATATCACCACCTGTTCCCACTTCGGAGCTCCCGTCGCGCCACTGTCGTCATAGAAATCGACGAAGCGGATTTTGTAGTGCAAGCCGCCCATAGCGCGGACTACAAAACTGCGTCCGGAATCGACCGTGAAGCGTGCGAGGTCGAAGCTGTAGGTTTTCCAATCGTAGCCTATGGCGTCGAGTTGTGGCGAGAGGGCTTGACCATTGAGGACATCAAGGTCGATCGCGGCAAAGGGCAGTTCAGAGAACTCCGCAGCTGCCACCCCGGCAGGATTGAGAAGTACCCCGGTCACGAGGTAGTCGATGGCGGGGTCGTCGAAGCTGAAGGTGTACTTGGTAAACACGACATCCCAATCCATATCGGGTGGAGCGGTGGTCGGCACCATAGCATCGCGCAGGGAGTAGCGCACGAGCATGCGCGAAGGGTCTTTGGCAAGGCTGTGCTCAGCAATTTGGCTTTGGCCAAAAGGCTTGCTGCGGAAAGTGTAGCCCTGTGCATCGCCGTGGGTGACCTGCAACCACTGCAGGCCGAGGACTTGCCCGGCTTCGGTATAGCCCAGGTCGATAAGGTATACCGCTCCTTCATCCGGCACAAGGCCCTTCATGGCGGGCTCGGTGTGGAAGCGTGCTGCTGCCTCTACGCGCTTGTTGCGGCCATAGCCAGCTGTGTCGGCGGCGGTGGTGATGTCGGTATGCGGGCTGCGCCAGGCGTACATGAGACGGGCCTCGTTGAGGTAAATGCCGTGGCTTGTGATGATGCCTGAAATATACTGACCGGTTTTTAGAGTTCCAAACCACAAAATCAGTCCAAAAATGGCAAACAGAAATCAGTTTAAAATGAGCATCGCTCAAAGACGAGTTCGACACTTCAGTGATGACTTTAAAAGACAAAAAGTACATGAACTGGAAACAGGTCAAACAAATACTTCCGAACTTGTCCGTGAATATGAACTAGCGCGCATGACCGTTTCGCGCTGGATCACCAAATACGGCACAATGAGCAAGAAGAAAAAACCTGAGCGTATGATAGTTGAGTCAGAGAGTGACACCAAAAAATTATTGACTCTACAGAAGCAAGTTGCCGATCTTGAGCGTGCTTTGGGGCAAAAGCAGCTCCAGTTGGACTTCAAAGACAAGATGATTGACCTGGCGGAGGAGTACTACCAGATTGACATAAAAAAAAACTTTTCTACCCAACAATCCTCTGGTATTGGGAAAACAGAGAAATAATGGAGGTGAGTCTCAACAATTTTTACGAAGCTACAGGAACTGTTAAACAGAATGTTCACGGCTACATTGAGCGCCAGATGAAATCAAAGAACTTGGAATTTCAGTTGCTAAAAATAGTACACGAAATACGCGAAGATCACCCTGAGATGGGATTGCGAACGATATATTTCATGATACAGCCACACGGTCTGGGCCGTGATGCATTTGAGGATTTATGCAGCCGTGCAGGCCTGAAAGTAGAGGTTAAAAAGAACTATGTCAGAACCACCGACAGCTCCAAGACGATGTTCTCTCCGAATTTCATAGAAAACATGCTAATCAACAGGCCTAATCAGGTGTGGCAAAGTGACATTACCTACTATGAGTTGATGGGTAGGTTTTATTACATCACCTTGATCCAGGATGCTTTCACGAAGGTCATTGTTGGATATAATGCCTCAGCTGATCTGAGCACCGAAAGCACCACTTTACCGGCGCTGCAAATGGCTATCAGACAAAGGAAGCTCATCAAGCTGAGCATGCTCATATTCCACTCCGATGGAGGAGGCCAGTTCTATGACAAGAATTTCAAAAACCTGAGTAAAGACCACAACATTACCAGCAGTATGGGGAAGTCATGTTACGAGAATGCAATGGCAGAGCGGCTTAACGGGGTAATCAAAAATATGTATTTGCGCCACAGAGACATCCGCTCTTTAAAACAGTTGCACACTGAGCTTGACCGAACTGTAGCACTCTACAACACCAAAAAACCACACACTATGTTACAGCGAATGACACCAGTACAGTTTGAAGAAAACTACCTACATTACAACACCCAAACCAAAGCGAAGGTGACAGAGTCATTCGACGCAGCAATCCAAATAAATGGGGCATGCTGCCCCATTTATTTACCCCAAACCAAAGCTCAGGATCTAGATGTAATCTCTGCAGCAATTACGACAATGAGTACCACATAACGGTCAGTGTCATTTAGGCATCGTCACACAGCCTCATACGCATGGACTCTGGCAACCTGGCCTATATCACCAAGCGGATAGACAGAACCAAGAAGGGAAAATTGGCCATGGAAGACATGTGTCAATTGACCGAACGCCTTACTGAAGACAAATACCGCGGCAGTTATGAGCAAATAGCCAAAGCCATTATGAAGTATTCGGCCACGCCTGGTCTCGATGTGGTCAATTTCTTCGAATTGGTACTTTTTTCCTTCATCACCGGCAATGCCGATATGCATTTGAAAAACTTTTCATTGCTCGAGCAGCCGGGCTTGGGCATGGCCTTTTCTCCAGCATACGACCTCGTCAACACTGCCCTGGTCAATCCCGCCGATCAGGAAGAGCTGGCCCTCACCCTCAACGCCAAAAAGAAAAAACTCAAAAAGCAGGATTTTGTCGCAGCCATGAACACCCTCAAGCTGCAAGCAAAGCAGCAGGAGAACATCTTCAACAAAATGCACAAAGCCCTTCCCAAATGGGAGGCGCTCATAGACCTAAGCTTTCTGACGGAGGATTTTAAAGCGCAGTACAAGGAGATTATTCGCGAGAGGATGGCGCGGCTGTATTGATGGGTTGGGGGTGCTCGCATCAGGAGCATCAATGGCTATCTATTTTGGAAAATATTCCTGCTCACTGGTGTCCGACGAAATTTCGCCTGTTGACGATACGATTCCTCGCTGCGCTCGGAATGACATGTAATCAATGTTTTATGATGGCGGTGAGGGGGCTGGTTTGGGTGCGGCTCCGCCGCGCCCAAACCAGCCCCCTCACCGCAAAAAACCCTACAAGTGCTTGTCATTCCGAGCGCAGCAAGGAATCGCGTGGTTTTTACCGGACACCAGTGATTCCTTCTCTTTTCCGGAAAGTTCAGTTAAACCGGAAGATAATCACAGTCGCACCTTGCGCCTATTCATCACCACCCCCCACCCAGCGCCGTCCACAGCTTCACATAGGCGGTGAGCAATTCCCT
>DAIRDH010000099.1:6459-8926 GCA_036796255.1 Cryomorphaceae bacterium | reverse complement strand
CGTGTGACATATTTCTATGGCCTCCGGCCATTATTCTAGTGGAGCATCTCATTTAATGACAATTGTATTTTACCGTCAAATTATCTCCGATCAAATTACCTTTGCCCCATGTCGACATATTCACCCGCCCATGAGCAGGCCAATGTGATTACCCACCTGCTGGGATTTTTATTCGGCCTGCTGGCCCTGCCACTGCTTGTTCTTTCAGTTTACAAGGCCGGCTTCACCACTAATGGCGACATTGCCGGTGCCATAGCCTATGGCATTGGTTTCTTGATGGTATTCGGCTTTAGCACCTTGTATCACTATGTGAAAAATCCGCAGCGCAAGGGCCTGATGAAAATCTGGGACCACATCAGCATTTACTACATGATCGCCGGCACGTACACGCCGCTGCTCCTGATATTTGCCGCACCGACAGATGCACGCCTTATGCTCTGGGTCATCTGGGGATTTGCCGCTGCCGGGACGCTGTTCAAGGTGTTTTTCACAGGCAAGTTTCGCTTCGTTTCCACAGGCATCTATCTCGCCATGGGTTGGCTGGTGGTGCTGGCTCCCAGCTCATTCAAAGAGGCCCTGCCCGATGAGCAGGTGTGGTGGCTCGCCGCTGGTGGGGCCTGCTACAGCGTGGGCGTGCTGTTTTACCTTGTAAAGCGCATTCCTTTTCACCACGCCATATGGCACGTTTTTGTGCTGGGTGGCGCGCTCTGTCATTACATTTGTATCTGGAAGGTGTTTGCGTAAAGCATAATCTGCAGCGTTTACATTCATGATTGTTGAAGATTCGATACATTTGTTAATACCAATAGAAATGGCGCTGTTATGAATATTGAAGCGAGAAAATTGAAGCTCATTGAGCGATTCATGAAATTTCAAGACGAATCGGATATTATTCAGTTGGACAAAGCTCTTTCTGAAATTGAAATCCAAATACGTGCCAAGGCTTCTGAAAAAGATATTTTGGAAGGGAAGACGCGGACTTATGAACGGTTCAGCAAAGATGTGAAGACATGGTTGCAACACCGCAAGAATACGAAGTCATAATTACTGAAAGTGCTGAGAGGTCTTACTTTGAGATTCTAGATTATTTGTTTCAGCATTATTCAGATGAACGAGCCACTCAGATTGCACTAGAATTACTTGAAGAGCCCTTTAGGCTTCAAACTTATCCCGATCAGGGAAGCCTTGAACCTGCACTTACTGGTAAAAATAGAGATTACAGGTTTATCTTGTTTGAAAGACATTACCGAGCAACCATAAAGATAATTTACTGCGTGGATGTCGAGCGAACGGCAGTCCATGTTACAGATTTTTTCCCAACAGAACAGCTCCCAAGGAAATTATCTCCACTTCGAAGAGTTTAGCGTCACTGAACGCTGAAGTCATTTAATAACTAAAGGCACCCTTGCCAATATCACACCGGCCAGAAATACATGATCAGCGGCACAGCGAGTGCGGCGATGAGCACCGTCATGGGAATTCCCATCCTGAGAAAGTCTTTAAACTTATAGCCGCCCGGCCCCATGATCAGGGTGTTCGATTGATGGCCTATGGGCGTGAGGAAGGTAGCCGATGCGCCCACCGCAATGGTCATCAGGAAGGGATCGCTGTTGAGTTGCAGTCCGGCGGCAATGCTCAGCGCAATGGGCGCCATGAGTACAGCTGTGGCGGCATTGTTGATCACATTCGAAAGCATCATTGTGGTAAATAGCAGCAAGCCCAGGGCCGCCCAGGGCGGTATTTTTTCACCCACCTCAAGCATTTGGGTGGCGATAAGCCCTGCGCCTCCGCTGCTTTCCAAGGCACTTCCCACAGGAATCATCGCGGCCAACAGCACGATCACCGGCCAGTCAACGCTGGTATACACATGGCGCAGCGGCAGTACCTCGACCAGCACCATGATAAGAGCTGCGGCAGTAAAGGCCACCTCAACAGTGAGCCACCCAAATACCACCGCCGAAATAGCCGCAGTAAATATGGAGAGCCCAAGAATGATCTGCTGCTTGCCACCAATGCTGAGGTTGCGATCGGCGAGGGGCAGGCAGCCCATTTCGGCCACCGTTTCATCAATGCTTTCAGCATAGCCCTGAATCAACAGGACGTCGCCCGCCCTGAAGCTGATGTGGTCTATCCGTTTGCGCAGCTGTCGGTTGCTTCGCGCAATGGCGAGGAGGTTTACACCGTAGCGTTCACGCAAATGCAGGTTGGCAGCGCTCCGGTTGAGGATAGGGGCATCCGCCATTACCACCACTTCAAACGTTCGAATTTCTTCCGCACCTTCCGCATCGCGGCGCAGCACCTCGTCGCCCACCAATTGCACCTGCGTATCAGAAACGAATTTCGTCAACTCTTCCGATTCCGCTTCGATGATCAGGATGTCGCCCTCGCGCAGTTTATTCCAATGGCTCGGCGCATACATCAAGCGCTTGTCGCGCAAAAAAGAAAGCAAGGTGAAATCAGCATTGGT
>DAIRDH010000099.1:0-6359 GCA_036796255.1 Cryomorphaceae bacterium | reverse complement strand
AGGGAGGGCGGAATCTCGCTTTTGCGGGCCATTTGAATGGCCACCGGCATAAGCACTGCCAGGGCGCCCACATTGTTCATAAACGCTGAGGCCGCGCATACCATCACGCAGAGCACTGCCAGTTGAAGGGTGATGTTGTTGCCAGTCTTGTGGAGTACTTTGCCAATGGCATCAATAAGGCCACTGTGCTTCAATCCGGCACTGATCACCAGCACCGCGGCTACCGTGACTACTGCGGGATGGGCAAATCCGGTAAAGGCATCTTCAGCACTGATCACACCGGCCACCACCAGTGCAAGCAGGCTGGTGAGTGCCACCACATCAGCCTGAACCGGCCCCATATAAACGCGGCTAAGGTTAGAAAGAGAATTATAAAAACCAATAGCGCTTCGCTGCTCATGGGGGATATGTTGCCATATTTTCAGCAGTTTATCACTTTTCGTTCGGACGATCGTTTCTGTAATATTCACCCATGCTGCGCTTCAAAAAGTAGAAACGAATGATGCCAGTAATGACAAAAACTACGCTAAGTCCAATGGCCACAAAGCCCAGCCAGCGAATATTATCAAATTCACTCAATTGCAGAAATGCAATACCGCCCAGCACCATATACAGCGAGGTACGCAAATAGGCCAGCAGTGTGCGCTCATTTGCCAGGCGTGTGCGCTCCAACGCGAGGAAGTCGCGGAGTATAATATCCTCTTTGTTCTGAAATTCGTAATTGAGCTTTAAGACTTTTTTAAGCATAAGACAATTTTGACTGTAAAAATAAGGCAAAATACCTTGAGGTCTTGATCTAGGGATTACCCTAACTTCGCAAGTCAATGCAAGCCGGCGAACACTTCCATACCTACATTCCTAAGGCTGCTACCCTGCAAGGAGTGGTGGCTTATTACTACTTGCATTACAGCGATGATCCGAATTTCAATGGCAGCTTTGTGTACTATCCCCACTACCGCAATGCCGTGACCTGCTATACCAATGTCGATGCTGAATTTGGGCCGCGTCAATCCCGGGTTGTGGCGGGGCGGCCGGGAAGTTTTCACGCCCTCTTTTCGCGCAATTACCACCACAGCATAACTGTAGCGCTTCAAGGCCCTTTCCGGAAAATGGGAATAGCGTTGAGCCTCTCGGATTTAACCACTTCATTCAGGCGCCGCTTTCGCAAATAGCGCCGCAAACCGTAAGTACAATTCAATGGCATGAAAAGCAGCTTGAGAAGCTGATGCGTCGGGTATATTCGAGTGCCGAAAGCGATAGAATTGCCATGCTCGATGAATTTATGCTGCGAAAGTACATCGGCTTCGATCAGCCCATTTTGGCGAAAGCCGTACAGCGCATCCTACAAAATGATGGTACCGCTGGCGTTACGGAAATCGCTGACGAAATGGGTATGAGCCGAAAAACGTTGCTGCGCCTGTTTCAAAAGCACCTCTGCTGCTCGGTTGAGGAATACAAGAACCTTGTGAAATTTCGCAATGCGCTCAACGACTACCGGGAAAGCGAAGCAGATACCACTTTTACAGAGCTGGCCCACAAGCACCTGTACTACGATCAACCCGCATTTATCAAACATTTCAAGTCCATTACCGGACTCAGTCCGCGTGCATTTTTTGCCAGCCTACAGCGCTATGGTGAGCGCGATACATACTGGACTCCAAAGATTTAAACTTCATCTCTGCTTTTTTGAGTCAATTGCGCAGCGTGATTTAGACCCCTGTCCCAATTATCCAAGTTTTGGCTGGAGCACCGGCATACTTTTGTCATGAACAATTAAACACTCAAGCCATGAGAGCAATCGTATTCATTTTGAACCTCATAGTGTTGAGTCCACTGTTTTCACAACACATGGGCACCTATAGTCAGTATGTGCTCACATCAGAGGCTTTTGGCAAAAGCCGCGAAATCAAGGTTTTCAAGACCCAAGCCATTGACGAAATGTCGCATGAGGCTTTGCCGGTGCTGTACGTCTTTGATGCACAATTTGAACCTTATTGGGGCATGGTGACACAAATGGTAAATTACCTGAGCAACACCGGTCAGGTGTCGCCAATGATCGTTGTAGGCATTGTTACAGAGCACCGTCCGCGAGAGTTTACACCCGCGCCGCTTGATGAGCGCACCCGAGCGGATTGGGAGGATACTCCCATAGGCGATGCCGCATTGCTCAGCGCCCACATGCGCGACGATGTGATTCCATTTGTGGAAGCCAATTACCCTGTCAATCCGCTGCGCATCGCCATTGGCCACTCCCTCGGAGGCACCTATGTGAGCAACAGCGTTTTTTCAAATGAGGGCCTTTTTCATGCGGTGGTGTCTGTGAGCCCCAATTCAGTGTACGATTACAATTGGATGGCGCGCCAGCTTACCGCGACTTTGCAGAGCGGCAATGTACCCTCTGCCTGGCACTACGCCGCAGTGGGAACGGTGGGACAAATGGAGAATTTTTTCAAATCAGGTTGCACCATGGCTGACTCCATCTACCAATCCATGCCGCAGGAGCAATTGATCTGGACCTACAAATCAAACGAAGGTTTGAACCATATGACCAGCCCCATTGTAGCCATTCAGGAAGGCCTGATTGAATTCAATAAATTCTGGAACCTTGGTGAAGATTTATTGATGTTACACCTTGCTGACACGACGAAGAGTTTTGTAAATCATATACAGGATCACTACAAGGCCCTGTCGCAATGGGCAGGTTTCGACATAGATTTATCTGCAAATGAGATTAACACTATCGGTTACTTTGCAGCTTTTGAGGAAAACTGGGAAGCCGCCCTGGGCGTAATCCAGTGGGGTCTTGACACCCATCCCAACGATCCCAACCTGCATGACAGCAAGGGCGAGTGCCTCGAAAATCTCGGACAACTTGAAGAAGCCCTCCTGTATTACACCAAGGCCATGGAGGTGCTCGAGCGTGTAAAGGATCAATACGGTGTTGAAGATCAGGAATACTTCACTGAAATCTTTACACTCAACGCCGACCGGGTACGCGAGGCTTTGGCGAATGGGGAGTGATTTTGGAGTTAAGTATCTCATCTTAATAATTTTATCCCTGCGGAATGGTTCGAATTGCTCAGCAATTGGTTTAAAAGTGTAAAATGGACGCTATCTTTACAGCAAAACAAGAAAGATGCGAGGGATTTTACTTTTATCGGGATGGCTGTTCACTTTTTCAATGTCGGCCCAGGATGTGCCGCTCACCTTCTCCGTTGACATGAACAACGAGGAGATTAGTCCGAGCGGGGTGCACGTGGCGGGAAACTTCCAGGCAGCTGCTGGTTTTCCGGCTGACTGGAATCCCGGCTCAAGCGAACTCACGGATATTGATGGCGATGGCATATTTGAACTTACCGTAAACGTCCCTGCAGGAACCTACCTCTACAAATTTATCAACGGCTCAACCTGGAACGATGCGCCCGAAAGTCCACCTGCCGCCTGTGCGCTGAACGACGGCGGCGGCAATTTCAACCGCCAGGTTACAGTCGGAGAGGATGGGATAACATTGCCTACAGTCGTATTCAATGCTTGCAACGCTGTGATCAACTTTTCAATCAACATGACGGATGAAGTGCTTAGCCCGGAAGGCGTGTTTGTGACAGGCGATTTCCTGCAAGCTGCAGGTTATGGTGAGAACTGGTCCGAACCGGGCCTCGCGATGAACGACCTCAACGCCGATGGAACTTACAATGTGTCCGTGCAACTGCCCGCCGGAAACTATACCTACCTTTTCTCGAACGGAACAGTCCAAGAGAGCTTCAGCGGCACTTGCGTAAATGATGAAGGCCAGCGAAGTCTTGCAGCAACTGTGGGTTCCTTTCCGGTTCCGACTTATTGCTTCAATACCTGCAATATTTGTGATCCTACCCTCAACGATGATTACGAGGTGCATTGGTGGAATGATGCCGTGTTTTACGAAATCTTCGTCCGCAGTTTTTACGACAGTGACGGCGATGGAATCGGCGATTTCCAGGGCATCATTGAAAAGCTCGACTACCTCAACGACGGCGATCCCGAAACCACAGACGACCTCGGCATTACAGGCATTTGGCTCATGCCAATGAAGCCTTCACCCTCATACCACGGCTACGACGTGACCGATTATTACGGTGTAGAACCAGACTATGGTACGATGGAAGACTTTCAGGAATTTCTCGATGCTGCGCACGCACGCGGTATCCGCGTCATCATCGACTATGTGATGAACCACAGCTCGAGCGAGCACCCATGGTTTATCCAGTCACGCAACAACCAAAACGATTTCCGCGATTGGTATGTCTGGTCACAGACCAACCCCGGTGCCATTGGTCCTTGGGGTCAAAATTTGTGGCACTTTGCCAATGGGAGCTACTACTACGGTATTTTCTGGGGGGGCATGCCCGACCTCAATTACAACCACCCGCCTGTGCGCGAGGAGATGATGGAAATAGCCCAGTACTGGATGGACCTTAGTGTGGATGGATTCCGGCTCGATGCCATAAAGTATCTTGTGGAAGACGGAGAAATTATTGAAGATACTCCCGAAACATTTGAAATTCTCGAAGAGCTCAAGGATGTTGTGATTGCTGCTGATGATGAAGCCATTCTCGTGGGCGAAGTTTGGTCGAATACTGCGGCCATCACACCTTATGTGGGAACTAATCTTCTCGATATTTGCTTCGAATTCAGCCTTGCCGAATCGATTTTGAACGCGGTCAACAACAATGCGCCCGGTTCTTTTTACGCCCAGCTGGCAACAGTTCAGGCTTCATACCCGAAATTGCAGTACGGCACTTTCCTCACCAACCACGACATCGACCGCGTGTTTGACCAACTCGGCAATGACATGGCCAAAATGAAGCAGGCAGCGGCTATTTGCCTTACCCTTCCCGGCGTTCCTTTCATTTATTACGGAGAGGAAATCGGCATGCAGGGCACCGGAGCCGATCCCATAAAGCGCCGCCCCATGCAGTGGTCAGCTTCCGCAAATGGAGGATTCACAAGCGGCACCCCTTGGAGCACGCTGGGTAATAACTTCAGCACCAACAATGTTGCAGTGATGGAGGAGGAACCCACATCCCTCTTGAACTTTTACAAGAAATTGGTGCACCTGCGCAATGGTCTGGCGCCATTGAGGAGGGGATATGCCTTGCCCCTTTACGGAAATGGAGCGGAAGTGCTGCACTTTATCCGCGTTTATGAAGGCGAGGCCGTCGCCACTGTGATTAATTTGGGCAACACGCCTGCTTCCGTTTCTATGAACCTCCCAATTTCAACCCTTGCTGAGGGCAATTATGTGGTCACCGACATGCTGGAAGAGACGGTTTTGGAAGACTTGCAAATTGGCAGCAATGGAAGCTTTAGCGACTGGATGCCCACTGCGGAAATTGCTGCAAGCGAAGTCAAGGTTTTTGCCATTGGCGCCAATTCACCGTTGGCTGTGACACGCGCCGCGAAATATGAACCGCGGGTGAATCTCTACCCCAATCCCTCGAGTGGAATCATTCAGTTGGAATCAGCCGAAGTAGAATTTGAAGGCAATTACCGCATTTTTGACACTTCGGGCAGGCAAGTGAAGAGTGGCCCGGCGCGGGGTCAGAATTTGACAGTGGATATAAATTCTTTGCAGCACGGCATCTTCTTTATCCAGGTAGACACCAATCGCGGCGCGGTTGTGAAGAGGTTTGTGGTTTATTAGTTTGAAAATTTCCCTTTATTGCCTGATTTGGCTCCTCTCAGACGTCTCCCCTAAGTAATGGCTTCTCCAATTATTTGCATGGGTTCTTTTTGCGAGCGAAGCCTTCCCGAACTCGGTAGGGGGCGTGGCGAGCTCATCTGCGTCCATCCGCTTTTATCCCAATGAGCGCTTTCATGCCGGAGGCATGGCAGCGATTACATCTGCGTCATCTGCGGGCACCTCTTTTCCAATATCCATACCTGCCTGGTCTGCCGTGTTGAATTGCGTCCGTGCAGCAATTGTTTTCCACCCCTTCAGCTCCATCAAATTAAACATTCAAGCCCTCACTTTGTAATTGATGCGCTACAGAAGCCATGATGTACTAATTTTGCCCTGTGAAGTGCTACCCCGACGATACCCCCGCAAGGTTCGAATTCCATAAAATCACCGACAAGGTGGCGGCGAGCTGCCGCACCGACCGTGCCCGGGAGTTTGCCAATGCCTTGGAACCCATCCATGAACGCGATGTGATAGCGCGGCTCCTCGAGCAAACGCATGAGGCGCAGGCGGTGCTCGACAATGGGGTGTACTTTCCCGATTACACTTTTCCAAACATTCACCACGAGCTGGGCATGCTGCGCGTAAGCAATGCGGTACTCGAAGGGGCGCAGGTGATCAAGTTGCGCAAGGTGGCTGAGGT
>DAIRDH010000098.1:0-8998 GCA_036796255.1 Cryomorphaceae bacterium | reverse complement strand
GGGGGCCTGCAAGCAAAACCCACGCCGTCGCCGAAAAGGCGACGGCGGGTTTTTTCATCCCCCATTTTTTTGCTCAAGCTGGGGATTACCGCTCCTGCCTCGCGGTGATCCCCGAGGGGGGGGCTACAAGTCAAAACCCTAGCCACCGCCGAAAAGGCGGTGGCTGGTTTTTTCATCCCCCATTTTTTTGCTCAAGCTGGGGCTTGGCAAAAAAATGGGGGATGAAAAAACCCCATCCGCTGCGCGTATGGGGTTTTGACTTGCGGAGAGGGGGGGATTCGAACCCCCGGTACCCGTTTCCAAGTACGCATGTTTAGCAAACATGTGGTTTCAGCCACTCACCCACCTCTCCAATGGGAGCGCAAAGATAATAAGGTTTAAGAAATTGCAAACTGCATTGTAAACTTTTCCTGCCGGCTTTTGAAGTCAATAACTTAGTGTAAAAATAACAATTAGAAATGGGCCAAAGTGGCAATTTGAACTACCTTTGCTCCTTTATTTTATACACTTGAAAACGCTGTACATATGCCACAATCGGCCGGACACGAACTGAAAAAGACCTTTGATGAACACGGAAGAGAGGCATCGCCACTTCTGGGCAAGGATGTTAAGAACTACCTGATCGACATCGATGGTACGATCACCGACGATGTACCCAATGAGGAGCCCGAGCGCATGGGAACATGCGAACCTTACGCTGATGCGCTTGAGATTATCAATAAATGGTACGACCAGGGGCATATCATCACCTTTTTCACCTCCCGCACCGAAGAACACCGCGAAATCACCGAAACCTGGCTCAACAAGCACGGATTCAAATACCACGGCCTGCTGGTAGGCAAGCCCCGCGGCGGCAATTACCACTGGATCGACAACCATATGGTGCGCGCCACCAAGTTCAACGGCAAGTTTACCGACCTCGTAATCCGTACCAAGGAAATCGAGGTTTTCAAACGTTGATACCCAAGGTTTTTTTCCAAGGGTACATTTGCTAAATTTGCCCCCCTTAGAAAAACCCACATGGACATTAAAATTACCCTCCCCGACGGCTCCGAGCGTTCTTACAGCGCTGGCATCACCTCCCTTGACGTGGCCCGGGATATCAGCGAAGGCCTGGCCCGCAATGTGCTTGCCGCAAAAGTGAATGGCGAAGTGGTTGATGCTACACGGCCCATACAGTCGGATGCGCAACTGCAACTGCTCACCTGGAACGACGATGAGGGCAAAACCACCATGTGGCACTCATCAGCCCACCTTATGGCTGAGGCCCTTCAGCACTTCTTTCCGAAAATCAAATTTGCCATAGGCCCCCCTGTCGAAAATGGATTCTATTACGACGTTGACCTCGGCGAGGAAAGCATCAGCGACAAGGATTTCGAGAAAATCGAAGCCAAAATTCTGGAGCTCGGCAGACAAAAGAATCCTTACGTAAGGCATGAAGTTCGTAAGGCTGAAGCAATAAAATATTTTACCGAAAAGGGAGATGAGTATAAACTTGAGCTTATCGAAGACCTCGAGGATGGCAGCATCACTTTTTATGAGCAAGGCGGCTTCACCGACCTCTGCCGCGGACCGCACATTCCCGACACCTCTTTTGTAAAAGCTGTAAAACTCACTTCTATCGCTGGTGCCTACTGGCGCGGCGATGAAAAGAGAAAGCAGTTGACGCGCATCTACGGCATCACTTTCCCCAAGCAAAAGGACCTGAAGGAATACCTCGAACTGCTTGAGGAAGCCCAAAAACGCGACCACCGAAAGCTGGGCAAGGAAATGGGCTTGTTCACATTTTCCCAAAAGGTGGGCATGGGCCTGCCACTGTGGATGCCCAAAGGCGCCATGCTCAGAGAACGCCTTGAAAATTTCCTGAAAGAGGCACAGAAGAAAGCGGGCTACCTTCCGGTAATTACGCCGCACATCGGGAGCAAAGAACTTTACGTGACTTCGGGCCATTATGCCAAATACGGTCAGGACTCATTTCAGCCCATCCTCACCCCCCACGAGGGCGAAGAGTACCTGCTGAAACCTATGAATTGTCCCCACCACTGCGAGATATACAAATCTGAACCCCACTCCTACCGCGATCTTCCGGTTCGCTTTGCGGAATTTGGAACAGTGTACCGCTACGAGCAAAGTGGCGAACTTCACGGACTCACCCGCGTACGCGGTTTTACGCAAGACGATGCGCACATCTTCTGCACGCCAGAGCAGGTGAAAGAGGAGTTCAAAAAAGTGATCAACCTGGTGCTCTACATATTCAGTACACTGAGCTTTAACGACTTCGTGACTCAGGTATCACTCCGCGACCCCAAGAAGCCGGAGAAGTACATCGGCAGCGATGAGAATTGGGAAAAGGCTGAAAAGGCCATACTCGAAGCGGTGAACGAAGAGGGTCTCAACTACGTGATTGAAGAAGGCGAAGCGGCGTTTTACGGTCCTAAGCTCGACTTTATGGTGCGCGATGCCATCGGCCGCAAGTGGCAGCTGGGCACCATTCAGGTGGATTACAACCTGCCGGAGCGATTTGAACTGGAGTACGTGGGTCAGGACAACCAAAAGCACAGGCCGGTGATGATACACCGCGCTCCTTTCGGCAGTATGGAAAGATTTGTAGCAGTGCTTATTGAGCATTGCGCCGGAAAATTCCCCATCTGGCTCACACCGGAGCAGGTGAAGATATTGCCGGTAAGTGAAAAATTCCACAATTACGCCGCAGAAGTTTCAAAAGCGCTAAATAATTGCGATATTCGCGCCCTCATTGACGAGCGCAACGAAAAAGTAGGCCGAAAAATCAGGGATGCAGAGGTTGAAAAAATACCTTACATGCTGATTGTAGGCGAAGACGAAGAAAATTCGAATACCGTTTCGGTGCGCAAGCAAGGAGAAGGTGATCTGGGAAGCATGAGCGTAACCGGATTTACTGAACATATTGAAAAAGAAATTAATGCCCTTTTGGGTAAGGTTGAACAAAAACATTAAGTCATAGCGAATAAATTTCAAAAGCGCGGACCCCGGAGGGTAATCAAAGAGGATCCGCACAAGATCAATGAGAGAATCACCGCACGTGAAGTGCGCTTGGTATCTGACGATATACCCGCTGATGTGTATCCCATCGCGAAAGCGCTGGAACTGGCGGATGAGAGAGGTTTAGACCTGGTAGAAATCGCACCCAATGCGGTACCACCAGTGTGTAAAGTCATTGATTACAAGAAGTTTCTCTACGACCAAAAGAAGAAACAAAAAGAGCTCAAGAACAAGCAGCAGAAGGTTGTGATCAAAGAGGTGCGCTTCGGGCCCAATACCGATGAGCACGATTTTGATTTCAAACTCAACCATGCACGCAGCTTCCTTGAGGACGGATTTAAAGTAAAGGCATTCGTGTTTTTCAAAGGAAGAACCATTGTCTTTAAAGAGCGCGGAGAGTTGCTGCTATTGAAATTTGCCAAGGAATTGGCCGATTTAGGCGCAGTAGAGCAGCTACCCAAGCTCGAAGGTAAGCGGATGATCATGATGATCAACCCAAAGAAAAAGTAACAGGTAATCACAACATAAACAAACAAGGCCATGCCAAAAATGAAAACTGTATCCAGTGCCAAGAAGCGATTCAAGCTTACAGGCACCGGAAAGGTAAAGCGCAAGCAAGCATTCAAGAGCCACATTTTGACCAAGAAGTCGACCAAGCGTAAGCGCAATCTTACGAAGTCTTCATTGGTGCACCCGGCTGATATGAGCAATGTAAAATTGATGCTCAACATCTAAAACAAAACAGGTTTATTAATCCAGGGACTGAGTTTAAGCGCGTTCAAAACACAACGACACTTCTTCCCAAAACAACAACACTATGCCAAGATCAGTAAATGCAGTTGCTTCCAGAACCCGACGTAAGAAAGTTCTGAAGCAAACCAAAGGCTACTTCGGACGAAGAAAAAACGTATTCACCGTAGCCAAAAATGCGCTGGAAAAAGGTTTGGTTTACGCCTACCGTGACCGCCGCCAGAAAAAACGCAATTTCCGTGCACTTTGGATTCAGCGAATCAATGCAGGATCGCGTATTCATGGACTCTCCTACTCAGAGTTTATGGGTAAATTGAAAAAGAAAGACATTTCACTCAACCGCAAGGTGCTCGCCGACCTCGCCATGAACCATCCCGATGCGTTCAAAGCTGTGGTGGACTCAGTGAAATAAAGACAACATATTACCTGTTAAAAAGGAGCCTCCGTGTGGGGCTCTTTTTTTTGGCTTAATTTTGGCGACCAGACCACAAAATTCTACGAGATACATGCGTCAACTACTCTGCTCCATCATATTGCTCGCCGCCGCCCACGGATTCACTTCAGCACAAAGTTTTGTGTACAATTTCAATGACAACGCTCCCGAAGCCCTCAAGGAGCGGCTCGAAGCTTCTGAAGATTACTGCCGCTTGCAGGGTGGCAATTGGATGAATGCGCCTTATGGCTTTAGCGACAGCCGCTTACAGCAAAAGTTCAGCATAGTACATTTTGCTTCCTTCGATAACGTTCACAGCATGCACAATATGCACGTATTGGCAGGGTTGCAATCCGCCCATCCGGAAATGGCGATCGTGTTGGTGAATGATACCAAATACAATTTCCCATCTGAAGCTGAGCACATAGAGCGCCTCATGACACTTCATGACAACCAACTTCCCGTGTACATGGTGGAAACTGAGAAAATTTCGGAGTGTAACCGCGGTGCCGCTGGCCACACCACGCTTTTTATTTCACCCGAAGGAAAAGTATTTGACAGTACGGGTGGGCCTTTGGAATTGAATAAACTCAAAGTCCAGGTGCCCAAACTAGTGAAGGCATTTAAAAAAGGCGGCAACTACGATTCCCAACCCTTCACAGGTTTTAAGCCTTCTCAAAGCGGGAAGACAGCCATTATGCAGTTTCCCATAGCCATTGCAAAAGACGAATACGAGCAGAATCTCTTTGTAAGCGACTACACCGGCAACCGCATTTGGGTGCTGAGCATCTCGGGTGATGTACTGTACATCATTGGCAACGGAATGCGGGGAAATGCAGACGGCTCCATGGAGGCTGCATCATTCGACCGACCCTGGGGCCTAGCCTATGACGGTGATCAGAAGGTGCTCTATGTAGCTGATCACGGCAATCACCTCATTCGCAAGGTTGACTTCAAAACACAGGAAGTCTCGACCTTTCTGGGATCAGGGCGCTACGGTGCTCCGGATTATGCCAAGGGCGTTGGCACCACCGCTGACATTGGCTTCCCGATGCAATTGGCCTTTAAAGGTTTCGAGCTTTACGTATCAAGCGGTATGTACGGTGATATTTGGAGATGCGATGTGCGCACCGAAGTTCTGGAGCGCATAGCCGGCACAGGCATTATGGGGTTCAATGATGGAGACGTTTCGGTGGCCAAGCTCTCGCAGCCTTCCGGAATGGCCTTTGGACCGGCCGGCCAACTCTATTTTAGCGACAGCCAGAGTTCCAGCATTCGCCTGCTTGAAAATGGAGAGGTGACCACCCTCGTCGGGGAGGGCATGGACGATTTCGGTTACAGCGACGACCGCAGAAAAGGGATACTGTTTCAAAACCCCATGGGCATTTGCATGGTAGATGATGAGGTGTACATCGCCGATGCATACAACCACGACATCAGAAGGCTGAACCCTCTTCGGAAAAAAACAGAAACTGTAGCGGGATCTGCTAAGCCGGGCCACTACAACGGCAGGGCAGTCACTTCTATGTTTTATATGCCTACTGACCTGGTGGTAATGGTGGGCAAATTGTTCATTACCGATGCTGGCAACAACCTGATCAAGACCTTTGATTTGGCAACGGGGACCGTAAACAGCCTTCCCTTTTTCAATTACACCCAATTGGGCCAGGCCGCGGCTGCACCTGTCACCGATTTGCGTGATTACGACCGCACCATTTCCCTCAAGACAGGCAACAATGTTTTCAAGCTGTCTCTGGACCTTGGCGAATATTACGAAATAGATCCATCAGGTTTTAGCAATGTAGCCATTTCATCGCGCAACGATACGCTCTTCGTAAGGGAGAATGCAATCAATGATGGCTACATGACTTTTGACTATCAACTTGAAGAGGATGTTCGTCCCCGGCCCATTGTGCTTGACTTCAACCTGTTTTTCAAAGAAAAAGAAAGGCCAGAAATGCAATACTACAGGAGCTTCAGCTACATCATTTCCGTCAAAAAGGATGAGAAGGCAGAAGCAATAGAAGAACTGATTTTCAAAATCGACCTCGATGGGCGCTCAGGTGGCCCAATCATTCCGGAAGGGCAGAAATTTATGGACTAAGCTCACTCCAGCAGCCTCTCCAAGCCCATCGCAGCCAATGTATGCTGTGGATCGGCGGCGAGTACTTCCTGGTATATATCCACAGCTTGCTCAGATTTCCCCATTTCCTCGAAGCACAAGCCTCTGTTGAAGGCAGCATCGACCACATTTGGCTGAACCATCAGCACAGAGTCGAAATAGGCAAGAGCCGTATCATAAGCCGTGGATGCTGTGAGGTATATGTAGCCGAGGTTATAATAACCAAGGTATGCTTTGGGATCGTACTTCAGCATATTGCGGTAGGCCTTGGTGGCCTCATCATAGTCGCCCACCGATTGATAGAACAACCCGAGGTGGTAATATGCCTCAACGCTCTCTGGGCGCAACTCAAGTGCGGTATTGAGGTAGTCCAAAGTGATCGGATTGCCCCTGTATGACTGAATATGTGCCAGCTCCATATAGGCTTCATAGAATTCCGGATTTACCTCAACGGCTGTTTGAAATGATGAAAGTGAGCGAGAGGTATCACCAAGTTCTTTGAAGATAAACCCCTTCAGGAAGTAACCCTTGGCTTGCCGATCGTTTACGCGAAGTGCCTGGTCAATGGAAGCAATGGCTTCAGGATAGCGTCGAAGCAAGTAGTTCACTTCGCCAAGTTTGAGCAGGGCCTCGGTATTTTCCGGGTCATAGAGGCTGGCGCGCTCCAGTGAAAGACGGGCGTTGCGCAAGTCGCCCATTTTAAAGAATATTTCACCCTTGCTGCTGTGGATAAATGAAACTGTGCTGTCAATTACCAGCGCCCGGTCAATATCCTTCAGCGCCAGAGCATACATGTCCTGGTCGGTGTATGCCAAAGCCCGGCTCACGTAGAGGTTTGGGTTATTTGGCTTCTCTAAAATGCGGTCGCTCAAGTCAGCAATGCGCTCATCAACCGGCGTCGCCTCCTTCTTCGCTTCCTGTTGACGTGCCTTATCGCCTCCTCCTGAACCCTCGCAGGCAACCATGCCCAAAGCTAAAATGGCAATCCAAAAAATATTCAAGTCTTTTACCATGCGTATCTCAAAATTTTGCGCTATAAGCGGCTAAAAGTACGAAAAGCCGAAGGGTGCACCTTCGGCTTTTCCAAACGGTAGGAAGTTCCTACTTTTTCAAATTTTCTTTGATTTTCACTTCGATTTCATCCATCAATTCCGGATTGTCTTCTATCAACTGCTTTACAGCGTCCCTACCCTGACCGAGTTTGGTTTCGCCGTAGCTAAACCAGGAACCGCTCTTCTTCACAATGTTCATTTCCACAGCCATGTCGAGTACTTCACCGCTTTTGGAAATTCCCAGACCGTACATGATGTCGAATTCTGCTTTCGCAAAAGGTGGTGCTACTTTGTTCTTCACGATCTTAACGCGGGTGCGGTTACCGGTCACGGTTTCACCATCTTTAATTTGCGTGGCACGGCGAATGTCGATGCGCACCGAGGCGTAAAACTTGAGCGCATTTCCTCCCGTGGTGGTCTCCGGGTTGCCAAACATTACCCCGATCTTCTCGCGAAGCTGGTTGATGAAGATGCAGCAACATCCTGTTTTGGAAATGGCACCTGTAAGCTTGCGCAATGCTTTTGACATCAATCGCGCTTGCAGCCCCACTTGTGAGTCGCCCATTTCGCCTTCGATCTCTGCGCGTGGGGTAAGTGCGGCTACCGAGTCGATTACGAGGAGGTCGATGGCACCTGAGCGGATGAGGTTTTCCGCAATTTCCAGGGCCTGCTCCCCGTTGTCGGGTTGAGAGATGAAGAGGTTTTCTGTGTCAACACCGAGATTTTCAGCATAGGTGCGATCAAATGCGTGCTCTGCATCAACGATGGCCGCAATGCCACCCATTTTTTGCACTTCGGCAATGGCGTGAATGGCGAGGGTGGTTTTACCCGAGGATTCAGGGCCGTATATTTCAACCACCCTCCCGCGGGGATATCCACCAATGCCGAGGGCGATGTCGAGTCCGAGTGAGCCCGATGAGATGACGTCGAGTTTCTCTACGGCGTCGTCGCCGAGCTTCATTACTGCTCCTTTGCCGTACGACTTTTCGAGCCGGTCGATGGTGAGCTGCAGTGCCTTGAGTTTGTCTTTATTGATTTCCTTGGCCATAGTTTATAGGTTTTAGTTTAGTATTTCGAGCACCTGCTCAGTGGGTGCTTTGGTTTTCACTTTGTCGATGACTGCTTCTATCACGCCTTCTTCATCGATCACAAAGGTAGACCGAAGAATGCCATCGTAGGTTTTGCCCATAAATTTCTTTTCACCCCATGCACCGAAAGCCTTGATCACTTCTTTTTCAGTGTCGGCGATAAGCGTGAATGGCAGTTCATGCTTTTCGATGAATTTCTGGTGTGATTTCTCACTGTCGGCACTCACGCCGATCACTTCAAAGCCTTTTGCGGTCAAGCTGGCATAGTTGTCGCGAAAATCGCATGACTCGGCTGTGCATCCCGGAGTTAAATCCTTGGGATAAAAGTAAAGAATTACTTTTTTTCCACGGAAATTTTCCAGGGAAATTTCATTTCCGTTTTGGTCTTTTGCTGTAAAGCCTGGGGCTTTGTCGCCTTTTTGTAAGAGTGCCATTTGTCTTTGATATTTGGTTTGCAGAAACTACAAACTTACTTGCATTATGTTTTGATGGGGCAAAATTCGCGGGGCAGAACGTAATTAATTTACGTTGT
>DAIRDH010000097.1:7071-9019 GCA_036796255.1 Cryomorphaceae bacterium | reverse complement strand
TCCTGGAAGATCAGCTGCATTTTGCGCCGCCAGGGCCTCATTTCTTTGGGGCTAAGGCCTTCGATGTTGTTTTCTTCGAAAGTGATGGTTCCGCTATGAATGTCTTGCAAGCGCAATATTGCGCGGCCCAGTGTACTCTTGCCGCAGCCTGATTCGCCCACCAATCCAAGGGTTTCACCTTTGTGAATCTGAAGCGACACATTATCGACGGCTTTGAGAAAAGCAGTGGGCTTGCCCCAGGCATTCTTATCGGTGGTATACCACACGTTAAGTTCCTTGATGCTTAACAGTACAGGGGTGTTTTGAAATGAAGGCTTAATGCGTTCCTCCTGTTTCGGCTTTACCTCAGTGTGTGCCACACCCGATGGATCGAGGTAATCTGATACGGTAGGCAGCCGCTGAGGATAGTAACCTAACCTGGGCCGGCAATCGATGAGGGCCTTGGTATACGCCTGCTGAGGCGCAGAAAAAATCTGGGCTACCGGGCCCGACTCCACCACCCTGCCACGGTACATCACCATCACTTCATGGGCCACTTCGGCCACCACGCCAAGGTCGTGTGTGATGAAGATCATGCCCATATTGTTGCGCTCTCTCAGCTCGTTGAGCAGACTGAGAATACGCTTTTGCACAGTCACATCGAGTGCGGTGGTAGGCTCATCGGCGATCAGCAGGTCGGGTGAGCAGGCCAGCGCCATGGCAATCATCACGCGTTGCTTTTGGCCCCCGGATATTTGGTGGGGGTAGCTATTGTAGATTTCTTTTGGCCTGGGAAGTTTTACTTCTTCAAAGAGGGCAATGACCTTATCGAGGGCTTTGCTTCGCGATATGCCTTCGTGCCAGCGTATCACCTCGGCCACTTGCAGCCCACAGGTGTGCAAGGGATTAAGGGATGTCATGGGCTCCTGAAATATCATGGCGATGCGCTTTCCGCGAAGCTTGCGCATTTGCTCAGGATTACTCTTGAGCAGGTCCAGCTCGGCCATACCCCTTGGTGCAAATGTGGCCCTGCCAGAGGTAACCCTTGCTGCCGAGGGCAGTAGCCCCATTAAAGCAAGTGACGTAATGCTCTTGCCCGACCCAGACTCTCCGACTATGCCCAATGTTTTTCCCCGTTCCAGGGAGAAGCTCAGCGATGAAATCGCGGGAACTACCACACCGGCTTTTGCAAATCCGATGGAAAGATCTTCGACACTTAGCAGCGAGCTATCAGATTTCATCCTCCAGCGCTTCCATAAAGTTGAGGCTGATAAAAGGCGTGCCGCTTTCTTTACTTTCATCGGTCAATACAATATCGATGATGCTATTGCTTGGACTGAATGTATTAAAGCGCCAACCATTTCCCGCGTCGAGAGATAAAGGGCGGCCATAAATTAAAGTAAGCTTGCCTTTGAGGGCCAGAAAAACGCTGCCTGCGTCGCTCATCGAACGGGGATAAATGTCAAACTGAATTTCAAATAAGCCAAAATCATCAAAACTGTAATAAATACTAACGTTGACGTCACGGTCGTCATACGGCACCATTCCTTTGTATACCAGCAAGCTATCGCTTTCAAAATCTAATCCAAAGTTCTCAGATTTTTTGACTTCAGATGGAGTGTCGCCCATTTGAAATCCCCTTACGTTGCGGCCGCTGTCTGAATTCAGCATGGCACTGGCGAAGTCGCGTTTATCATTGATGGGTGGATTGCAGGCGCTAAGGCATGACAAGACCATCAGGGCAAGAAAGGAATCTCTAAACAACTTCAATATTTTCATCAGCTATTGCGGGTAGGTTTGTGAGCTTGCGGTAAAGGTTTGCCACTGTCACGGTGTCTTTTTCGCAGTATATACGTATGCGTTCAAGGTCATTTTCTTCATAGTAGACCCTGGCTACATCGGCACCTGAAATGTCATCTTTTGGAGTCGGAATGTTGAAGAGCTTCGCAAGGAGACTTAGGGAGGTGAA
>DAIRDH010000097.1:0-6971 GCA_036796255.1 Cryomorphaceae bacterium | reverse complement strand
AGGGCAGTGCTGATGCAAACCACTTTTCCAAACTCCGCATATATGCCCGCCCTGTCGTAGAGCTCTTCGGCGGTTTTCTCCTCGCGCTGCTGCAAAAACCGCATCTTGTCCGACCACAGTGATTGAAAATCAGCGTCAAGATCCTGAAAATCGTAAACGCCCGGCACCGTCTCGATGTCGAGAAACAGAATATTGCCGATGTCGATATTTGCCATCATTGGTGCTTCGAAATTAGGAATAAATTGGCATCTTTATAAGCAAGATGGAAAGGACGTAAATTTGCACCATGGATTATGACTTTGAACAGCGCTGGCGCAAATTGCTCCAAACCCTTGAGGCCTCCTTTGGCGAAGAAATCGACCTGGAGGCGATACTCTTCTTAATTGGTGTGCAGGAACTGGGGCAGGGCAGCAGGCGATTTAAGAAAGACGAAAAGCTCGACCTGATGCACATTGCCATATGCCGTGTGCTACAGCCCTATGGGTTTTATGCTTTGTCGCACCAGGATGAAGAAGGCTGGCCGCACTACACCGTGCTTAAGAAACTGCCATTCCTAAGTGACAAAGAACAGAAAGAACTGATGCGAAAAGCAGTCGTGGAATACTTTGAGAGCGAAGGGATTATTGAATCCTGAAGGTGCGTCGGGTGGTTTCTTCCTCCGCTACGCGAATGATGCCCTCGATAAACACGGTACTGTCGGGAAACTCGCGGGTGATCTCCACATTCAAAATGAAAAGGCCGCTTTGACCCGACTGAAAATTTTCTGTAAAGTCGAAAACCGCAAGGCCATTGGTTCCTGTGAATTCAACGGTGTCTACAACAATGTTGCCCACTTCATCAGAGACCTGGGTCGCCTGCCCAAAAAGCCGAACCTCGGCGCCAGCAACCGGCGAATTGTTGGCCGTAACCACTTCAATTTCGGCAATCGTGTCCTCTGTTTTGTAGCATGAGGAGAGCATTGAGCTGGCCGCTATTAAGGCTATAAATGCAATGAGACGGGTTTTCATTCTAAAGGTTTCTTAATTTCGCCTGTTCTTAAGGCATTCCAAAATTATGAAATTATTCGATAGAAACATACGTAAGATCAAACATACAGGTTTAGTCCTCGGATTGCTTGCCTCTGTTGCCTTGCTTGTTGCCACCGCTCCATTAGACGACAAGAAGCGCGAAATGGTTGTATTGGGCACGCCTTATGGCGAAATGACCATACTGCTTTATGATGAAACACCCCAGCACCGGGAGAATTTTTTGAAGCTCGCAGAGTCCTCATTCTACGATGATTTGCTTTTTCATCGGGTTATCAAAGATTTTATGGTTCAGGGTGGTGACCCCGATTCAAAAGGCGCTGCTGCAAATAAGCCGCTGGGCATGGGCGGACCCGGATACACCATTCCGGCGGAAATAAAGCCGGAATTCATCCATAAAAAAGGCGCCCTGGCTGCTGCCCGTCAAGGGGATCAATCCAACCCTGAAAGGGCATCATCAGGGTCACAGTTTTACATCGTTCACGGAGCAAGTGTCAACACCGGGCAACTCAGGAAGGGCAAGGTGAGCTACACCGACGAGCAATTGGCCACCTATGCGGAGCTCGGGGGCACGCCTCATTTAGATGGAGCTTACACGGTGTTTGGAGAAGTGATCGAAGGCCTCAATGTCGTTGATTCTATCGCCGCCCAGCCTACAGGCCGGGGCAACCGTCCGGTGACCGACATTCCCATGACCATGAAAATAGTGCGCAAAAAATGGAAGTAAATTTGAAAGAGCTCATCGAGAAGGTGGGCCAGTTTGAAGCCAAAAGCAAAGAAGAACTCGAAGCCTTTCGGCTAAAATACCTGAGCAAAAAAGGCATTCTCAAAGACCTGTCCTCAGGGATGAAGGATCTAGAAGCCGACGCACGAAAGTCATTTGGCATGGAGCTCAACGCACTTAAGAATGCGGTACAAACGCGTATTGACGATTTGCAATCAGCGCTCGACGCTGGCAGCAACAGCGTTGCTTCAGGCGAGGACCTCACCAGGCCTTCAGGCCAGGAGAATTACGGCAGCCGCCACCCGGTATCATTGGTGCGGGGCGAGATTGAGGCCATTTTCAAGCGCATCGGCTTTACAGTTGCCGAGGGACCTGAAATTGAAGACGACTGGCACAACTTTTCCGCGCTCAACTTTCCGCCTGAGCATCCTGCGCGTGATATGCAGGACACCTTTTTCATCCAGAAAGATCCGGATATCGCCTTGCGCACACATACCTCATCGGTGCAGGTGCGCATCATGGAATCACAAAAACCGCCTATTCGCATTATTGCGCCAGGCAGGGTGTACCGCAATGAAGCCATCTCATCGCGCTCCCACTGCATTTTTCATCAGGTGGAAGGACTCTACATTGACAAAGGCGTGACCTTTGCAGACCTTAAACAGACGATTCAATATTTTGCGGAAGCATTTTTCGGCAAGACCGAAATACGCATGCGCCCATCTTACTTCCCATTTACCGAGCCCAGTGCTGAGGTTGACATATACTGGGGGCTTGAAAACGAGGTAGACCACCGGATTACCAAAGGCACCGGCTGGCTCGAAATCATGGGCTGCGGTATGGTGGATCCCAATGTACTTGCAGCTTCGGGCATAGACCCGGAGGTGTATTCAGGTTATGCCTTCGGCATGGGCATCGAGCGCATTGCCATGAACCGCTTCCAGATTGGCGATATCCGCATGCTGTTCGAAAACGACCAGCGCTTCCTCTCCCAATTTAAAGGCGCCTGGTAGAAGAAATAACAAGGGGAATTTAAACTTTATCCAGCTTCATTGTATTGGTCATGCCCGATTCTTTGATCGGCATACTGGCAAGGTGCACGAGGAAATCACCTTCTTTGATGATGTTCTTCTTTTTCAGGATGTATTTCACATCGTCCATCGTGTGGTCGGTGCTCACCATTTTATCGTAGAAGAATGCCTGGACTCCCCATACCAAGCTCATTTGCTTGAGAATACGCTGATTTGCAGTGAAGATGTAAATGTCAGCTTTTGGGCGTTGGCTTGCGATTTTGAATCCGGTGTAGCCCGAGAAGGTCATCGCAACTATGGCCTTGGCCTCAACACGCTTTGACAATCGCACAGCGTTGAAGCATACCGAGTTGGTGATGTATCGGCTTGCGTGAACCTCTGCTGGTGGCTCCTCGTGGTGGTAGATTTCATCGGTGGTTTCAACCTCTCGCACTATTTTCGTCATCACTTCAATTACCCTCACCGGAAACTTACCCACTGAAGTTTCGCCGCTGAGCATCACTGCATCAGCACCATCGAGTACTGCATTGGCCACATCATTGACCTCAGCCCTCGTTGGAGTATTGCTTTCGATCATACTTTCCATCATTTGGGTCGCCACAATCACGGGCTTGCCATTCTTCAGGCTTTTTTTGACGAGCATTTTCTGGATGAGCGGTACATTTTGCAATGGAATCTCCACACCCAGGTCACCGCGGGCCACCATGATGGCATCCGTTTCGCGGATAATGTCGTCGATATCTTCAATTGCTTCAGGCTTTTCAATTTTCGCTACAATGCGCGCATGGCTTTCTTTTCGCTTTATGAGGTGCCTGAGCTCTATAATGTCGCGTGCTGTGCGCACAAATGACAGTGCGATCCAATCCACCTCTTTCGAAAGGGCAAATTCCAAATCTGCAAGATCTTTTTCCGTAAGGCTGGGCTGAGATATCTTGGTGCTTGGAAGATTTACCCCCTTGTTGCTCGTGAGAATACCGCCGTGAATTACTTTCGCTTGCACCTCTGATTTACCATCGGTGCTTAGTGCTTCGAGCGACAGTTTGCCGTCGTCCAGCAGTATGCGGTCGCCTACCCGCACGTCGCGCGGGAATTCCGGGTAGGTCATGTAAAACTTATTTTCACCAGTGTTGGCTTCGTCGGTGGTGAAGGTCACTGTGCTACCGTTGACCAATTCCACTCCTCCCTCCTTTATTTTACCAACCCTAAGCTTAGGGCCTTGCAAGTCGGCAAGTATGGATGTATTTGTTCCGAGCAGTTTGTCAGCTTCGCGGATGCGTTCAATGGTCAATCCATGTTGCTCCTGGGTACCATGTGAGAAGTTGATCCTGCAAACATTCAGGCCTGCCTTTATCATTGCTGATATCACTTCTACGCTATCGCTTGCAGGACCCAGGGTCGCAACAATTTTGGTTTTCTTTTTCGTCATGTTGTCAATAGTATGTTATGCCTTGATTTCAGCGCTTCAACGTCGATTTCAAAGGCAGTAGAAACGAGGTTTATATTTCTAACTGTTTTCACCAATTGTGGCCCGTCAATTTCCGGCGAGTGATCTACTACAAGCAGGTAATCTGCCCGTGGATACTCGGGGATAAACAAACTTCCTCCTGAGCGGTTTTCGACCAGTCGGTAATGCACATTCAGTGATTCCACAAAGGTGCTGAAAAAAGTGAATCGCGAAACCTCTTTATTGGAACCTTTGACTTCGAGCATTTCGACCCTCTTCAAATTCACGTCAAGCGCTCTGTTTAAGGCCCATGCGGTGCGATAGCCCTTCATGGGTGTGTTGATTCCAACCACAAAGTAGGGGTAATCTTCAACAATGTCCAAGGTAAATTTGGTCATACTTAACGTCAATTGAACACGAAGCTATACAATTCTTTGTTTACGCAAGGTTAAGCTTTATCAAAGCTTTTCGCGCTGCCTCTTGTTCTGCCTTTTTCTTGGATGTTCCTTCGCCCTGACCTACATTTTCGCCATTGACAAGGGCCTTGGCAAGAAATCGTTTGTCGGTGGCTGCCGCGCCAATGGCCTGCGTTTGAAATACAAGCTCCACCTTTTGTTTATGGGCAGCTTCATACAGTCGGCTCTTAAAGTCGGCTTCTTCGAGGGTGAGTGCTTTGAGGTCGGCGTATTTATCGAGCACGCGCATTACAGAAGCACTCGTTTTGGGATATCCCACATCGCAGTACATGGCCCCAAAAATGGCTTCGAGTGCGTTTCCGGAAATGGAGTCTTTGGCTTGCGCAGCTTGCGCATCGGTTTCGAGCAGGTCCGGGATACCGATGGCCTTGGCCATGCCGTTGAGGTTGGAGCGGCTCACAATGCGGCTTTTCATTTTGGTGAGATCGCCTTCTTCCGCTTCAGGGTGTTTCTGATATAGATAATCCGCCACCACAGCGTCAAGCACGGCGTCACCCAGAAATTCGAGGCGTTCGTTGCTCGGGGCATTGTCGTAGAGGTTTTTTGCCGCCGATTTGTGGCGCAGAGATATCGTGTAAATTTCGATTTGCTTATGGCTTACGCCGAATGCGGTCTTCAGCAGCCGTGCGATGGCTTTTTCCCTGGGGTTGCGGTACTTTTTAAACAGCTCTAGCAGGTTCAAGCGGCGTGATTATCCCTTGTATTTGGTAAAAATGGCAGAAGTATTGTGTCCGCCGAAGCCAAAAGTATTCGTCAATGCCGTATTGATGACCCTTTCCTGAACTTTGTTGAAGGTAAAGTTCATTTTTTGATCAATTTCCGGATCAGCCTCTTTAAAGTTGATCGTAGGTGGCACTGCATTATTGACAATCGCAAATATGCAAGCGAGTGATTCAACTGCTCCAGCAGCGCCGAGCAGGTGGCCTGTCATGGATTTGGTTGAAGATATATTGAGCTTGTAAGCATGGTCGCCAAACATTTGCTTGATGGCCTTGGTTTCAGCAATATCGCCAAGTGGTGTGGACGTGCCATGCACATTTATATAATCAATGTCTTCCACGTTCATCTGGGCATCTTCCAAAGCGCGTTTCATCACATTCAATGCGCCTAAGCCTTCAGGGTGCGGTGCTGTGATATGGTGAGCATCGGCAGACATGCCTCCGCCAGCTACTTCGCAATAAATGTGGGCTCCTCGCTTTTTGGCGTGCTCCAGCTCCTCGAGTATCAGAGCGCCCGCGCCTTCGCCCATTACAAAACCGTCACGTGTGCGGTCAAAAGGCCGAGAGGCCGAAGCCGCTTCATCGTTGCGGGTAGAGAGCGCATGCATGGCATTGAACCCGCCAATTCCCGCTTCGTTGATGGTTGCCTCTGACCCTCCGCATACGAATGCATCGGCCTTACCCAATCGGATGAGGTTGAATGCATCAATGATCGCATTGGTGGAGGAAGCACAGGCCGAAACGGTGGTAAAATTAGGCCCCCTAAAGCCAAACTTAATAGAAATGACTCCCGAGGCAATGTCGGCAATCATTTTAGGGATAAAGAAAGGGTTAAATCTCGGCGTGCCATCGCCATGGGCGAAATTGGTGAGCTCGTCGAGGAAGGTTTTAAGGCCTCCTATACCGGAGCCCCAAATCACACCCACCCGATCTACATCGGGATTGGCTGCGGCAAGCCCAGAGTCTTCAACGGCCTCTGTGGCGGCCACAACCGCATATTGTGCATATGGATCCAATTTGCGCGCTTCTTTTCGGTCCATATGGTTCGTGATGTCAAAGTTCTTGACTTCACATGCGAACTGCGTTTTGAACTTGGAAGCGTCAAATTGGGTAATAGGAGCCGCTCCGCTCACCCCCTTCGAAAGTCCATCCCAATATTCGCGGGCGGTATTTCCGATGGGAGTGAGCGCCCCGATGCCAGTAACGACAACGCGTTTCAGCTCCATAATGATCGATTACTTAACGTTGTTCTCGATGTACTCAACTGCTTGTCCTACGGTGCCAATTTTCTCAGCTTGATCGTCAGGAATGGCGATGTTGAACTCTTTTTCAAATTCCATAATCAACTCCACGGTGTCGAGTGAATCGGCGCCCAAGTCGTTGGTAAAGCTTGCCTCAAGGGTTACTTCTGACTCATCAACGCCGAGCTTATCAACGATGATTTTTGTAACTTTTGACTTGATGTCTGACATAACAGTACTGGTTTAGTGTTAAATTTCGGTTTGCAAATAAATGAATAAAACCCCTATTTACAAAATGCTTAAAAGTATTC
>DAIRDH010000096.1:0-9265 GCA_036796255.1 Cryomorphaceae bacterium | reverse complement strand
CTTCCTTTATCGGCAAGGAGCTTAGCGTCTTCAAGGGTTTCTTTCGCTCTGAGTATGCGATAGCGAACCAATTCATGCATTCCCGCTGTCATACGAGCCTAATTCCTTCTTTGCTGATATTCTGGAAAAGTGGGGTGATGCTGTACTTACTGTTCCATTCTGATTTAGGGTATATGAGCGGCGATATGATTTGTCCTGTTTCCAATTCGATGGCGTAGAAGTCATCGATTATTTCGGTTTCACGGGAAAATGGGATGTTGTCAGCATTTAACAAAACCAGCAAATCCCAATCGGACAAGGGCTTGGCCTCACCACGTGACTGGGAGCCATAAAGGTAAATCTCCGCGTCAGGGTATTTCCTTTGCGACAAGTCCATTATCTTTTGAATGATGCTTTCACGCTTGGTCATGCTGTGAAAATACGCTTTTTTAAATTTGATACGGATAATTTACCGGAGGTTCGATTAAGAATGCCCAACATTGAATTAATGCATCCTGGGTTCAAACGAATAATACTGTTAGTGACTGACTATTTGTATATCCGACAAATACTTGAGCGCCTCGTCCATCATAAATCAGCTTTTTACTAGCCTCAATCTGCTTTCGCAAATAGGGGTTCTGAAGGGAGGATTCCGTGAGCAAATCTACCTTGCGTCCAAAGTAGGCTTCAAGTGCATCCCACAGGTCGAGCAGGTTTTCACCTCTTTCAAGGGGATCTTCCGCATTGACTTCAACAAGCAGGTCAATATCGCTCCGCATTGCGTCGAAATCCTCCCGGCCGGATGAGCCGAATACATACAACGCCGCAACACTGTACTTCTGACATAGTTGCCTGAACCCTTCTATGTCTTTCGAAATGAAGTCATGGATAAACATACCCAAAGATAGTGGTTTGCCGCATTAAGTTTCAATCTCAGCAATTCGATAAAATGCGACCAACTCAATTGTCGCGACAGTGTCGCGAAAATCTATGTTGAAAAAGCGTTTGGAGATTTCCATTAGGTAGATTAGATACCACTTTTAGCATACCGGCAATCCTAGATTAAATCGTCCGGCTCATTCGCGCCCATGGATGACAAGCAGCACTCAGCCAACAGATCAAAAAAATCTATTCTTGACAGTCCAAGGAACTGGGTAGCCATTCCGAAGAGATTTTCCCATTTAATAAAGCTTACTAAGGCAATCGCTTCAGCTTATTATCGAAAGATTTCCCTGTAAGCCGCAGTGAATTTGCCAAGGACTCGGGGTATTCTATAATGATCGTTTTTTTTCATATTGTTCCACTATTGATGGCAGCACGCACATCCTCTGCACTTAAACCCGGATAATGCATTAGAAAATCTATTACGACCTAAAATTGCTTCAAAATAAGATGTTGCACTCCGTTTTACTTCTTCACCATAGCGATGCTATGCTTCAGTCGTTAAACGGCTTATTTTATCGCACTTTTAGCCCTCACTACGAAGTTCTAATACATTATCCGGGTTAAATAAGGATACGCCTCCAACACTTCCTCCACAAAATCGCCGGCGGCCAGGAAGCCGGAGATGGTCTGCACAGTGATACACGTACCACTTACCGTTGGCCTGCTGTTACAAACATCGGGATCAACGGATATCCTGTCCATCCACTTTTCCATAGCAATAAATTAGGAAAATTGAATAGGGAAGGGGGGTTCTTCAGCTCAGCAAATGCAGAGGAGCGGATACGCGCGTGGCTGTGATAACCCAGTTTCCGTAAGGCGGGACTTTAAAAGTTCAAATACCTTCATTTCAACGGATTACACTGATTGAGCCCACGTATCTTTTGGTTTCTTTTCCAAATATGCATTTGGCATAAACCTGATATACATACAGGCCATTCTGTGCGTAGTACAATTTCGAAGGATCTGAGCCATCCCAACTCTGAGATAAATCATTGGTCTCAAAAATTACATGACCGTTCCTGTTGAAAATCTGCATGGAATACCCGGCCGGGTCAACGCCATATGCTTCTACAGCGAAGAGATCGTTTATTCCATCGGCATTTGGTGTGATTGCATTGGGAATGTAGAGTGTGCAATCATCCTCTATTCTGAGATTGTCGCAGTGGAAATTAGAGCATCCAAAAGTGTCATACACATTCAAGCAAACAACATAGTTTCCAGGCGTTTTGAAAAAGTTCACCCTCGGGTTCAATTCAACTGAACTACCTGCATCTCCGAAACTCCAGAAAACAGAGTTTGCATTGGTTTGCGCAAAAAACTCAATCACATCGGCGTCCTGAATTGACATTGGTGACGCTG
This sequence comes from Cryomorphaceae bacterium, assembly GCA_036796255.1. GTDB lineage: Bacteria > Bacteroidota > Bacteroidia > Flavobacteriales_D > Cryomorphaceae > T3Sed10-241. The sequence goes on along the minus strand of DAIRDH010000096.1, from coordinate 6,982 downwards.
GAAACGTTGTGAATCCTGCTGTCAGGTCATTGGAATAGGTCACTGTCCAAATCACGGTACTATCACAGGCATTGGCATTTGGGTATACAACCTCGAAAATCCCGGGCAGCGAAATCACTCCCCCTGGCACGGGCAAGACTGCGTTTGGACAAAGTACTGTATCAGCATAAGAAATTTTGGGCTCATCAATCGTAACATCCCAGATCAAGGTTGAGTCACATCCATGGATGGTTTGAAATGTGAAAGAATACAAACCATCCTCCTGAATGAGGCCACCAAAGGGGTCAATCAACCCTTCTTCTGAACATGAAGTAAAGCTTGAGTGAGCATTGAAGTGGGAGGCAAACTCAACATGATAGGTGATTGTGCTGTCGCAGTTCTCAACTGTTTGGAGGGTGATAATGTACGTCCCATTTTCAGACACCGTTGTGCTATCAGGAAGCATGAGCGTTTCATTCTCGCAAGCCTTAAGGAGTACCTCAGTTTCAATACTGCAATCCTCAATCAATGTAATTTCAATTTCATCTATAAAATATACTGCCCGGCGTTTGGTTGAAGGAAACACCGCTGTACTCATCTGCTCAACCGTTAAATCAGCGTAATCCCCGAATCTGCCTATTGTAAGGTGATCATAGGGCTGATCGGCGACGAATGTGTCTTGATAAAACTGCCATTCTGTTGAGGTGTTCACTTCGCCCAAGGGAGTCACCACCTGAGGTACGATAGCGAGAGGATTGGGGTTTACAGAGGTGCCTTCATTCATAGAACCCACTGAAAGCCCCATTCCCAATTGATCGGTCGCGAATTTTGAATTCTCGGCCCAGCGATAAAAAAAAGACATCTGGTATGCCGCGCCCGGTATCATAGGCATGTTGAGCATAACTTGCACGTATTCAGTGTAGTCCACACTTAGTATTTCGTCTTCCCACGACTCAGCGAGATTTTGATAAACAATGAGCGCAACGTAGTTATCTCCATCACTCGCAAAACTGCTTCCCCAGGTATTATTGGGTACAGCCACTAAACTGTTCGTTGCGCATGTAGCAATCAAATCACTTGTCCCGGATGTTGGACAAAACCACGGTTCTGCCAGCCTGATGAAATCGTTGACAGTATCGACGCCTGTTATGTAGGACGCATATCCGCTACTCGAAAGACCGGCAGGGCAATCTTCCAAAACTTCAAAACTTGGATTGGGTACAAGGTTTTGCCCGTGAAGAGGAAACAATGCAATCGTCAATGTAATGCTCGCGAGGTAATAAATTCTTGACAAAACACGAAGTGTTGGTTGTCCTTGATGACGCTTTACATCGTTCAAAGTTGGATGCACTTTTTCCGAATTAGAACTGCAATTCCCCGATGTGAAGCATTTTCAATGCTTTGCCCGCGCATCAACAAAATCAATCACTCCCCTTTGCACCAATACCTGATTCAGGAAAATGATCTTGTAAATTCCCTCCTGCATTCTAGATATCAGCTTTTTCTGTTATGCGGCGCTGAATGATGCAATGCCTTCAAAAGGCCTAACAAGGGTAAAATTTACCCTCGTTCAATTAACGGGAGTAAATTATTGGTATTTTTACCCCTGTCGCAATTACGCGTGTAAGATTTACACTTGAAAACAATGGCCAAATTCGATCGCGAAATACCGTACAATGACTTGCCCTTGTTGCCCCCAAAGGCAGAAATAGAAACAAAAAAAGTCCTCCGAAAAACCATTTCGGCAGGCAGGGCTTTGGCTCAGCTGAACGGAACGTTGATGAATTTGCCAAACCCGACTTTGTTTTTGGACACGATTTATTTGCAGGAAGCAAAAGCCAGTTCGGAAGTGGAAAATATCATCACCACCAACGATGAGCTCTACAAATCTTTGGTGGCAGACAGGAAAGTTGAAAATTCCGCAACAAAAGAGGTGTTGAGTTACAAAGAAGCGCTTTGGTTGGGCTTGGATTCGCTGAAAACCAAACCCTTCATAACCACAAATCTTTGCATTAAAATCGTTCAGTGTATAAAGCAAAACGATGCTTCAATTCGGAATACCCCAGGAACTGCCTTAACCAATACGCAAGGCGAAGTGATTTACACCCCGCCGGGCGGAGAACAATTAATTCGTGAAAAACTCGCAAATCTGGAGAAGTTCATAAATGAAGCTCCCGCTCTTGATGAGGGGGCCGGTAAAATTTCTGCTGGGCAGGGTCGAACCATTGATCCATTAATTAAAATGGCTTTGATGCACTACCAATTTGAAGCCATTCATCCTTTTGCGGACGGTAATGGAAGAACCGGAAGAATTTTGTTGTTGCTGTACCTCAAACTTTCCGGCTTGCTCGAGACCCCGGCAATTTATTTAAGTGAGTACATCATCAGGAACAAAGCAGCATACTACACCTGTTTGCGCGGCGTCACCGAAAAATATGATTGGGAAAATTACTTATTGTATATGCTGGATATGGTTGAAGAAACTTCAGTGAAGGGCTTGGAGCGGCTCAACAAAATCACTGCTGCAATGGAAAATATGGCACTCGAAATCAAAAAGGATTTGCCGAAGATCTACTCCAAGGACTTGATAGAAATTTTGTTCCGCTTGCCTTATACCAAGCGCCAACATTTGATTGACGAAAACATCGGAAGCCTAAAGACGGTGGGAAACTATTTGATTGCTTTGGAAGAAAAAGGGTTTTTAACATCAGTGAAAGTCGGAAAAGAAAAGTTGTATTTGAACCCGCAACTTCTGGCGGTACTCGAAGGTAAATAGGCAACCATCAAGGCATTTTCTGCGGATGCCTTTCTTCCGGAACCCGACACGCCTTAGCGATGCCTGCGCTGCGGAGCTATGACCTTTGGCGAAATCGCTGCGCTATTTGCAATGCTCCCCTCGCGCATCAACAAAATCAATCACCTCCCTTTGCACAAATACCTCTTGTAATAGAAATCTCGTTTGGCAGCGACTATTGAGCAATTACAAAAATGTGTACTTTTGATTAAATGGCATTCAGAATGGACTTAGAAGCGCGCAAAATATCATTTATTCAAGAATTCCTCCGATTACAAAATGAGCAAGTGATCAGCAGTTTAGAGCAATTGTTGCGCAAAGAGAAAGCCCAACTTATGGAGAATGAACTCCAGCCGATGACCTTAAGCGAGTTCAATGAAGACATTGACAAGGCCATGGATGATTCGAAGCATGGACGGATGACCAAGGCAGAAGAGCTCAAAGGCGTGATTAAAAAATGGCGGTAGAGATATATTGGCTTGACATGGCAGTGGATAGACTGCACGACATCTACAGCTACTATGCCCTGAAGGCCGGTGAACGAATCGCCAAAAAACTCGTTAATGGAATTGTTGATGCGACGCTGCTACTTGGAGATCAACCGAAAGTTGGCCAACTGGAAGAAACCCTTGAAGATCGCCCTGAAGGCTTTCGTTACCTCGTTCACAAAAATCACAAGATCATTTACTGGATAAATGAGGATTACAAAAGGGTAGAAATTGCCCATGTGTTTGACACACGCCAAAATCCATCTAAAATCAAGGATATAAAGTAAGGTCGGATTTCAGGTGTTCATACAAACGCCCCCGGTGGTAATCATTTACCACGGCCATAGTGCAGTGAAATCGCTACATTAGGTTGGCATTCGCGCTGCGAAGCATTCGCAATGCTTCGCAGCCTCGCCCGCGCATCAATAAAATCAATCAGCCCCCTTTGCACAAATACCTTTTTCATGGTATTTTTGTACCCCGATTGGTTATTTATATTCAATCTAAATAAAAGCGGCAAAGGCCAAACAATGGCCCGTGCAGCGTGTTTATGCAACGAAAGCACTGACAATGATAAAAGTGAAGGATACCGCACGCGACGAGGTGAAGCGCCTCATCGCAATCAATGACAAGCCCCAGGACGCCTTCTTACGCGTGGGCGTGAAGGGGGGAGGTTGCAGCGGACTCATGTATGAGCTCGACTTTGACCACACCATGAAGGAAGACGACAAGGTGTTTGAAGACAACGGCGTAAAGATCGTGGTGGACAAGAAAAGCTACCTCTACCTCATAGGCACCGAGCTCGATTACAGCGGGGGCCTTAACGGCAAAGGATTCGTGTTCGTGAATCCCAATGCCAACCGCACCTGCGGATGCGGCGAAAGCTTTTCGATTTAAAGAAAAAAGACAATGGCAGCTACTGAAGAAGAACTGATCAAGGAAGTCACCGGCCGGGAATACAAGTACGGCTTTGTGACCAATATAGAGAGCGACAAGGCACCCAAAGGACTGAGCGAAGACATCATCCGCTTTATTTCTGCAAAGAAAAAGGAGCCACAATGGATGCTGGACTTCCGCCTGGAAAGCTACCGCAACTGGCTCAAAATGACCGAGCCAGATTGGGCCCATGTGCACTACAAAAAACCCGACTTTCAGGACATTTACTACTATTCGGCGCCCAAGCCCAAGAAGCAGCTCAACAGCCTCGATGAGGTGGATCCCGAAATGCTCGATACCTTCAAGAAACTTGGCATCAGCCTCGAAGAGCAAAAGCGCCTCACGGGTGTGGCGGTCGATTTTGTGATGGACAGCGTCTCCGTAGCCACTTCCTTCAAGGCAAAACTGGCTGAGCTCGGCATCATCTTCTGTTCCTTCAGCGAGGCGGTGCAGGAACACCCCGAGCTGGTGAAGAAGTATATGGGCACGGTGGTTCCGAAAAACGACAACTTTTACGCGGCGCTCAACAGCGCGGTATTTACCGATGGCTCCTTCGCCTACATCCCGCCGGGAGTGCGCTGCCCCATGGAGCTGAGCACCTACTTCCGCATCAACGAAGCCCAGACCGGGCAGTTTGAGCGCACCCTCGTCATCGCCGACAAAGGCAGCTATGTGAGCTACCTCGAAGGCTGCACCGCGCCCATGCGCGACGAGAACCAACTGCACGCCGCGGTGGTGGAGCTCGTGGCCCTCGACGATGCCGAAATCAAATACAGCACCGTGCAAAACTGGTATCCCGGCGACGAGCAGGGCAAAGGCGGCATCTTCAACTTTGTGACCAAGCGCGGCCTCTGCGAAACGAATGCGAAAATTTCCTGGACACAGGTGGAAACCGGCAGTGCAGTGACCTGGAAGTACCCCAGCTGCATCCTCAAGGGCGACAACAGCATCGGAGAATTTTTCTCTGTGGCCGTGACCAACAACATGCAGCAGGCCGACACCGGTACCAAGATGATCCACATTGGCAAAAACACCAAGAGCACCATCATCTCCAAAGGCATCTCGGCCGGCAAGAGCCAAAACAGCTACCGCGGTCTGGTGAAAATCAACAAAGGCGCCACCAACGCCCGCAACTTTAGCCAATGCGACTCCCTTCTTATGGGCGACCGCTGCGGCGCGCACACCTTCCCCTACATCGAGGTGGGCAACAGCAGCGCCAAGGTGGAGCACGAAGCCACCACTTCCAAAATCGGCGAAGACCAGATCTTCTACTGCCTCCAGCGCGGCATCAGCGAGGAGAAGGCCATCAGCCTCATCGTGAACGGCTACTGCAAGGAAGTGCTGAACCAATTGCCCATGGAATTTGCCGTAGAGGCGCAAAAACTGCTCGCCATCTCCCTGGAGGGAAGCGTAGGCTAAAACCCCATTTTACGAAAGTACACCCACACACAAGCGAAACAAACCATGCTGAAAATAAAGAACCTGCACGCCGAAGTAGAAGGCAAAAAAATCCTCAACGGCCTCAACCTGGAGGTAAATCCCGGTGAGGTGCACGCCATCATGGGCCCCAATGGCTCGGGCAAAAGCACCCTGGCGGCCGTCCTTGCGGGAAATGAAGCCTTTGACGTGACCGAAGGCGAAGTGGAATTTCAAGGCAAAGACCTGCTCGAGATGGAGCCCGATGAGCGCTCGCACGAGGGGGTGTTTCTCGCCTTTCAATACCCGGTGGAGATACCCGGCGTGAGCAACATCAACTTCCTGAAAGCCGCCATCAATGAGCGCCGCGAAGCCCACGGAAAGGAGCCCATCACCGCCAAGGAATTCCTGAAAATGGTGAAGGAAAAAGCCAAACTCGTGGAGCTGGACAACAAGCTTGCCAACCGCTCTGTGAACGAAGGATTTTCCGGAGGGGAGAAGAAACGCAACGAGATATTTCAGATGGCCATGCTCGAGCCCACCCTCGGCATACTCGACGAGACCGACAGCGGCCTGGACATAGACGCCCTGCGCATTGTGGCCAATGGCGTAAACCAATTGCGCAGCGCTGAGCGCTCCTTTATCGTGGTGACCCACTACCAGCGACTGCTCGACTACATCGTGCCCGACTTTGTGCACGTGCTGTACAATGGCCGCATTGTGAAAACCGGCGGCAAGGAACTGGCCCTCGAACTCGAAGAGAAGGGCTACGACTGGATTAAGAACGAAATTGATAGCGTAACGGCATGAGCGCAACCACCCTTGAAAAATCGGCCAAGCTGAGCCGCGTCGTAGAGGGCCTGGCGGCGAGCTACAATGGCACACGCGGCGATGCCAGTGCCCGTGAGGCGCTGAGCGGCATGGATTTCCCCACCACACGCGTGGAGGCCTGGAAGTACACCCGCCTGGGGCAATTGCCCAACAAGGCATGGCGCTTTGCAGCAAATGCCGACTTTGACGAAAGCATGCCCCTGCCCATTAGCCTCGAAGACCTGCCCCTGCGCATGGTGTTCGTGAACGGCCATTTTGCCGAAAGGCTGAGCCAGCTCGATGGCCTCGCTGAAGGTCTGAGCATCAGGCCCTGGTCGCAGGCCGAAACCGATTTTGCGGAAGCGGCCAACCCCAGCGCCACGGCATTCAGTGCCCTCAATGCGGCCTACCCGCAAGATGGCGTTGCTATTCACTTGGCAAAAAATACCGCCGTGGATGAGCCGCTATCCCTCGTCAACATTTACAGCGGTGAGGAAGTGGCCGGCCAGCCCCGCAACAGCATCCACGTGGAGCGCGGGAGCAGCCTGAAAATCACAGA
>DAIRDH010000095.1:0-9332 GCA_036796255.1 Cryomorphaceae bacterium | reverse complement strand
AGCTCAAGGAAAAGGTTGTGGGTTTTCGCGGTGATTACTATGAACTTACGGAGCAGGGTCACCACAAGGTTAAAAACCTCATTTATCCCGTGCCCAATCCTGATTTCCCCTTCCTCGGGGTGCACTTTACGCGCATGACCAATGGAGAGATTGAATGCGGGCCCAATGCAGTGTTCACTTTCAAGCGTGAAGGCTATGGCAAGACCGATTTCAGCATGCGCGATTCTTATGATGCCCTCACATACGGCGGCACCTGGAAGCTGTTTTTCAAAAACATGAAGTTTGGCATCGACGAATACCGCCGTGCTTTTTCCAAAAGGCGCTTCCTGAGCACCCTGCAGCGCCTCATTCCCTCGCTCACCATGGACGATATCAAGCCCGGTCGTGCGGGAGTGCGTGCCTTGCTGCTGCGAAGCGATGGCGATACCCGCGACGATTTCCGCATCGAGTACAACGACACGAGCATTCACGTGCTCAACGCCCCTTCGCCGGCGGCTACGGCTTCATTGGCCATCGGTGGGCAGGTGAGCGCCATGGCGGAGGAGCAGTTTGGGCTCAAGGCTTCGGTCGAAGCAAGTGCCTAATTGTTAATTTCTCTCTTCGCAGGTGACGACAGTGTAAATTCAACGTTTGCCCCGTACTAAAGCGGCTCGCTGACGAACATTGCAGCGGCCCCCTTGTTACATGTGCAAACCTTATAACGAAAACACAATGAGCAACGAAGAGAAAATCGAGACCTGGCCAGATTTGGCCGTAGGTCTTTACGACAAATTGACCGGCCGCAACGCAGCAATCACTTACGAATTTGACGACCTTACCATTCAGGTGCCCACCAAAGTCGGATCAAGCGAGAAGACTGAGTGGAACCTCAAGGGAAAACTCAAAATCTCAACCACTGAAGGAAGCAAGGCCAACTGAGCCATGTCCCGACAAATTGAAATAGAAGGCGAATTGCACGGCGAGTCTGCCGCTGGATCTTTGAAAGTCACAGCGGGCAATGGCGAAGTGGTTGTTCACTTTTCAGATGTACTTGCACTTCGGTCAGCAATAAGTTATCACACCATGAGGACTTTCTTGAAATACAGAAAGTCTTCATCTTTTTTGTCACAAGATCTGGTGCTTAAGGTCAAAGACAGCGAATGGCTCAGCATTCGCAGCGGCCAATTAAAATTAAAGCGGCCCATCACACTCGCTGCACTCTACATCGGGCTATGGCGCAACCGCTAGTTGCCGGGAAATTTCGAAATTTCTATTCCCTCAACATTGCCGCGTCCACCTTTCGATAGGTGCGTGGTTGGGCATTCTCCATCATAAATTCTGTCGCCCTGTCAGCTCCTGCGGCTTCGAGGTGCATGCTAATGGCCCGTAGCACCTGGCCGTGGGCCACGATCAGCACGTTTCTTCCCGCCTCGATCAGTGGTGCTATTTCACTTTCGTAAAAATCGACCACGCGCGACCACATCTCTGCAAAACGCTCCCCGATTCCATCGGGCATGGGTTCATCCCAGCCAAAGCGCCAGCGCTGTATCTGATCCTCTCCATGGGCTGCTGCCAGGTCATCTTTTAGCTGGCCTTCCAGCAAACCAAAATTTCGCTCATTGAGCTTATCGCTTCTGCGAATTTCGAATTCAGCGTATTCCATCGCCGGGCGCATGTACTCCAAGGTGTCCACCGCCCTTTGTAAGGCGCTGGTAAAGGCAATATCGAAAATTTCCTTTTTGATCAATGCACCTGCTGCACGGGCTTGTTCAACTCCTTGCGCGGTGAGGGGCACATCTGTAGCTCCTGCAAATCGACCTTCACTGTTCCAGGTGCTTTCTCCATGGCGCACCAACACCAATTTTCCATTGCTCTTCATTGTGCAAAGGTATCATTTGAGGAGGGCTTATATGCACATTTGCAGTGGGATTGCCTTTGGGGAAAATAAATTCTTTTTGCATTCAAAAGATTCTTATATTTGCACTCCATTTTTGAGAAGAAAAAGAATACCCCACTATGGCAAATCATAAATCGGCTTTAAAGAGAATCAGGGCTAACGACAGCCGCCGTCTGAGAAACCGCTACCAGCACAAAACTACACGTAACGCAATCCGCGACCTGCGCGCCGCTGCCGACAAGAAAGAGGCAGAAGCGATGCTTGGCAAAGTAGTGAGCATGGTTGACAAGCTCGCCAAAAACAATATCATCCACAAGAACAAAGCAAGCAACCTGAAGTCGAAGCTGACCAAGCATGTAAATGCGATGGCCTAAGCCAATCCAGGTTACTTTACTATATTGTACGAAAAAACCCATTGCCTAAAGGCGATGGGTTTTTCTGTTTAATTCAATTGCAAGCGCTTACTTCAGCACCTCGTGTGAGGTAAGCAGCACTTCGCCATTCATTTCTGCAGGAATATTCACTCCCATCAAGGTGAGGATGGTAGGGGCAAGGTCGCCGAGCTTTCCGTCCTTGACAGGGAGTGCATCTTCACCATCTACCATGATGCAGGGCACAAGGTTGGTGGTGTGGGCAGTGTTGGGGCTGCCATCTTCGTTGATCATCATGTCGCTGTTGCCATGGTCGGCTATGACTATGGTGGTGTAGCCGCTTGCAAGGGCCTGATCAATCACGCGACCGGCCTCACGGTCTACTGCTTCACAAGCTTTTACTGCAGCTTCAAAAACGCCTGTATGGCCCACCATATCGGCGTTGGCAAAGTTGAGGCATACAAAGTCTACATCGCCATTGCGCAATTCAGGAATGATGTTGTCGGCTATGCTGGCCGCGCTCATTTCGGGCTGCAAGTCGTAAGTGGCCACTTTAGGGGAGGGGCAGAGCAAACGGCGCTCGCCGGGAAATTCCGATTCCCTCCCGCCCGAAAAGAAAAAGGTGACGTGTGGATATTTTTCAGTTTCGGCAATGCGAATTTGGGTCTTGCCATGGGCGGCCAGTACCTCACCGAGGGTGTTGTTGAGGTTGTCTTTTTCAAAAAGTACCTTCACATCTTTGAAAGTTTCATCGTAGGTGGTGAAGGTCACGTAGTACAACTTGAGCTTGCGCATGCCCTCATCGGGAAAATCATTTTGCGTAAGCACTTCGGTAATTTCACGGCCGCGGTCGGTGCGGAAATTGAAGCTGATCACCACATCGCCTTCTTCGATCACGGCGAGCGGTTTGCCTTGATCGTCGGTGTGGATGATGGGATCGATAAATTCGTCGGTGGTGCCTTTTGCGTAAGCTTGTAAAATGGATTCAGAAATGTTGCCCGTGCCTGTGCCCACACCCATGACCATGGCATCGTAAGCCAGTTTTACGCGTTCCCAGCGTCGGTCGCGGTCCATGGCGTAGTAGCGGCCTATCACACTGGCGATGGTTCCGGCGCTGTGCTGGAGGTGTTCGCTGAGCTGGTTGAGAAAGTGCAAGCCACTCTTTGGATCGGTGTCGCGGCCATCGGTAAAAGCGTGGATGTAAGGATTGAACACCCCGTTGGCTTTGGCTGCATCGCACAAGGCCATCAGGTGATTGATGTGGGCGTGCACGCCGCCATCGCTTACGAGGCCCATGAAGTGCACTTTCTTGCCATTGTTTTTGGCGTAAGCAAAAGCATCCTGCAATACGGGATGGCTATGGAGGTCGCCCTCTTCAGCGGCTTTGTTGATTTTCACAAGGTCCTGGTACACCACGCGGCCCGCTCCGATGTTCATATGGCCCACTTCGCTGTTGCCCATTTGCCCGGGGGGTAAGCCCACTGCGAGTCCGCTGGCGTCGAGCCTGCTGTGCGGATATTTGCCGAAAAGGCTGTCAATATATGGCGTATGTGCCGCTTCGATGGCCGATACCTCAGGCTTGGTGCCGAGGCCCCAGCCATCGAGTATCATGAGGATTACTTTCTTGTTCATAGGGTATGATTGTGCTACGCAAATGTACATACAGTGGCCTGAAGCTGAAAGCAAATGGCCGCTTGATTGCCTTTCAGAGCTACTAAGCGTTGAAATGACACAAAGTAGGGCAGGCTTGTGCATCATACAAAGCCTAAAATGCTTTCTTTTGCAAAGTGAAAGCGCAGGTAAGTATAAGGCCGGGTAAGCCCGAAGATTGTGAAGCCGTTATGGCCCTCATTCACGAGCTGGCGGTATATGAAAAAGCCGCCGATGAGGTGCTGGTGACTGCCAACGAGCTGCGGCAACACGCATTTGGCGAAAAGCCTTTTGTGGAAATTCTCGTCGCTGAGCAGGAAAATGAAGTGCTGGGTGCAGCCCTTTTTTACGAAAAGTACAGCACCTGGAAAGGCCCTGCCATACACCTCGAAGACCTGATAGTGGCTGAGCGCGAACGCAGCAAAGGCATTGGCGCCCAGCTTCTCGACGAGGTGCTCCGCATCGGCGCTGAGCGCAAATACCGCCGCGTGTATTGGCAGGTGCTCGATTGGAATGCACCGGCTTTGCGTTTTTACGAAAAGTACAAAGCATATTTTGACCCTGAATGGGTGAATGTGCATGTGGAACTCAATAATAAACAATCCCTTAAAGCATAAGCATGAAAGTGTTCAAATTTGGTGGAGCCTCCGTGAAGGATGCTGCCGCTGTCGAAAATGTGGCCCGCATCATCAAGCGCTACCCCAGGCAAGAACTCGTGGTGGTGGTATCGGCGATGGGCAAAACCACCAATGCCCTCGAAGCCCTGCTCGAGGATTATGTGAGCGGTGCGCCTGGCCTTTCGGCTAAAATGGCTGCACTGCGCGCCTACCACGACGAGATTGTGGCCGAGCTTGGAATGCCTGGCCATGAGGTGGAGGACCAGCTGCACCGCCTGCTGAATGAACTGCAATCGCGTCTGGAACGCGAACCTTCAGACAATTTTGACTTCGACTACGACCAGATTGTGAGCTTTGGCGAGTTGCTGAGCACGGTGATCGTGTCGGCTTACCTTCACTCAGCTGGGCTCGAGAACACCTGGGCCGATGCCCGACGCATGGTGCGCACGGACAACCGCTACCGCGAGGCGCGCATCAACTGGGAGAAAACGCAAAAACTCGTGAATGAGCGCTGGACTGATACCCTTGCCAACAAACAGAAGTCGGCCCGGGCCATCCTGCTCACGCAGGGATTTATAGGCCACACCGATGAGCGCAACACCACCACGCTGGGCCGTGAGGGTTCCGATTTTACCGCCGCCATACTCGCATTCGCCCTTGGCGCCGAGAGCGTGACCATTTGGAAAGACGTGCCGGGGATGCTCAATGCCGACCCCAAGTATTTCAAAGATGCCGTGTTGCTCAAGCGCATCAGCTACCGGGAGGCCATTGAATTGGCCTATTACGGTGCCTCGGTGATCCACCCTAAAACGATCAAGCCGCTGCAAAACAAAGACATTCCGCTTTACGTGCGTTCATTTTTAGACCATGATGCCGAGGGTACTGTGATTGAGAAGAGCACTTTCAGCGATTCGCTCGTGCCGAGCTATATTTTCAAAGTGAAGCAGGTGCTCATTTCCTTTACGCCCCGTGACTTTTCATTTGTAGCCGAGGACAATCTCAGCGAACTTTTTAGCCTTTTTGCCGCAGAGCAGATAAAAATTCACCTGATGCAAAATTCGGCGATCAACTTTAGCGTGTGTGTGGATTACGAGCCAAAGAAGCTCGAGCGATTGCTGGCAAAGTGCAATGCTCATTATGAAGTGCTTTACAATGAGCCCTGTGAGTTGGTGACCATACGTCACTATGACCAGGATACCATAAGCCGCTTGCTGATAGGGAAGCGCGTACTCGTAGAGCAGAAAAGCCGAAGTACGGCGAGAATGGTTCTTGTGGAGGCATAGTGTGCTTGCCAAAGCGCAACACGGCAAGCCGCTTTGCGTTTACTACATTTGACACCACAATTGCAGCCCACCATGACAGGAATCGTTCAAGTGCTCATCGATATTCTTCCCGCGCTTATCATTTGCTTTACAGTGATATATATTTTTCATGAGTACCTGCGCTTTCTCAAAGAGCATAAGGTGGCACCGCAACGTGAAGTTCCGCCACAGCCTGCCAAGCCGCAGGCCGTGCCTTCCCAAAGTTTGCCAACAGCCGGTTCGGAAACCATGCTTGGAAGGAAGTTGCAGGCCGCAGAGCGATTTTGCCTTTATCTGGAGCGCATTGCACCGGACCGATTGGTGATGCGCTTGCACCAGAATGGCATGACTGCCCGCATGTTGCAAACCGATATGCTGCGCGCCATCCGAGAGGAATTCGACCACAACCTGAGCCAGCAGATCTATGTGAGCGAAGGTGCATGGGAGTTGATTCGCAATGCCAAGGAAGAAATGATGGGGTTTATTTCCGCTACCGGCGATGGGCTCAAAAGCAGCGCTACAGGTATGGACTTGAGCCGCAAGATTTTTGAAACGGCAAGTAAAGTTGAGAATATGCCCCACGATGTGGCCTTGCATTTTTTGAGGGCTGAAGTGCGCAAGTTGACACCTTGATGCCACATGGGTTCTACGCTGCAACCAAAGTGAGCCCGGGGCTGTTTACCGCTTGATCAGCTCTAACTGCCCTCATGCTCAAAATCGCCCACAACGCACTTTACGCGCATCCGCTTCCCGAAGGCCACCGCTTTCCGATGGAGAAATACAGCCTCTTGCCGCAGCAATTGCGCTATGAAGGCACCCTCAGCACCGAGAACTTTTTTGAGCCCCGACCCGCCACCGATGCTGAAGTGCTGCGTGTGCACGACCCTGAATACCTTCAGAAGCTGCAGAACTGCAAGCTGAGCCGAAAAGAGGAACGCGCCACAGGATTCCCATTGAGCGCGCAGCTCGTGCAACGCGAACTGGCCATCACCGGTGGCACCATACAGGCCGTGGATTTTGCATTGCAATACGGGGTGGCGGGCAATATCGCCGGAGGAACCCACCACGCTTACCGCGATCGTGGAGAGGGATTTTGCCTGCTCAACGACGCTGCGGTAGCGGCTTTGCACGCCATCGAGGTGCATGGATTCACCCGCATTCTTGTAGTTGATCTCGACGTGCACCAGGGTAATGGCACCGCCAAAATATTCGAAGACGACCCCCGGGTCTTCACCTTCAGCATGCACGGCGCGAAGAACTACCCCCTTCACAAGGAAAAGTCAGACCTCGACATTCCTTTGCCCGACGGCACCGGCGATGAGGCTTACCTCGCCATTTTGCGGAAGCACTTGCCCGAATTGATGGACAAGGTGGAGCCTGAGCTTATTTTCTACCAAAGTGGCGTCGATGTGCTCGAAAGCGATAAGTTGGGCAGGCTGGGCATGACAGTCAGTGGCTGCAGGCAGCGCGATCAAATGGTGTTTGAAGCGGCACATCGCGATGGTGTGCCGGTAGTGTTCAATATGGGCGGCGGCTATTCAGAGCGCATCGCTATTATTGTGGAGGCCCATGCGAATACGTATAGGGTGGCGCAGGAAGTTTTCTTTTGAGGCTTATTCAGATTTCTTTCCCAATACATAGACGATCAAAGGTGGCTCGCCCTCTTTGTCATAGGGCATCCACGGCACTGTGTAGCTGGGCAGGTGGCTGAGGTCATGCGTTTCGATGATTTCAAGCTCCGCTTTTGCGAAAAATGATTTTAAATCCGTTCGGCTGTAGTTCAGTGAATTGCAATTCTTGTTGAAGAAAGTGGTTTCCACATCCGGCTCTACCATGTATATCCGTCCATCCGCTCTTGGCATGCGTACAATGTCCGCAAGCATGGCTTCGGGATGTTCGAAATGGTGAAAAGTTTCACGTACCAAGACCTTGTCAAAAGAATGGCTGGGCATATTGGTGCTTTTTGGGGAGCCAGCCACCACAATCATGCTGTTGTTGTGCGGCGTGGTTCTTCTCTCATACCGTGCCTTGAGAAATCCGGTGATGAAAGAGGAAATCGAAAGGTCCAAAGTTTCACTTTATTCAGGATGGGCAACAGCTGAAATACTTGTTTGACCTATCTGGATGTATGCTTTCTGGGTGCTTTCTGGGTGCTTGCGGGTACTGCGCGCGGTGCTTTCGGAATGCTTGCGGAATGCTTGCGGAAGTATAGTAAGCATACCATGGCCATACTTCGGTCATACTTTGGTCATGCTTGGGGATGCTTGCTGGGTTTAGAATAATGCTTATCTTGTATTGATTTAGCTGGGAGCTGGCAGGGAGTTAGCTGGGAGCTGATTAGGAGTAAGCATGGCAATAAATACTGGAATATGGGAATTATCATAGGACCTCTCCCGTTTAAGGGAAGTGTAGGCAACCTGGTGGCCTACGAGCGCAATGGCAAGGTGGTGGTGCAAACCAAAGGAGGTTGCAGCAAAGCCAAATTCAAGAACGCGAAAAGTATGCAGCGCACGCGTGAGAACGCCTCTGAGTGGACTGGCGTGGTAAGCCTGGGCAAGGCCCTGCGGCACGGGGTACCCTTTCTCCAGAACGCA
The DNA here is from genome assembly GCA_036796255.1 of Cryomorphaceae bacterium. Lineage (GTDB taxonomy): Bacteria > Bacteroidota > Bacteroidia > Flavobacteriales_D > Cryomorphaceae > T3Sed10-241. Next base: position 923 of record DAIRDH010000095.1, on the reverse strand, counting down.
GGCGACAGCACGCTGCATGGCCGGCTGCAGGGATTTCTACGCGGATTGATCCATGAAGATACGGTCAACAAGCGCGGGGAGCGGTTGGTGCCGGCATCGGCGCTGGCTGAGCTCAGGCACTTTAGCTCAGTGAAAGGTGGTGCTGTGATGGACAATTACCTGAGCGATGTGAAAATCACCGATGTGCCCGAGGGTGTAAAGTTTGAATTTCCGGACCTGGATGAAGATTTGTTTTACAGGCCCATCAGTGGGGTGCGTCTGTGGGCGGTGTGCAAGCATATCGACATGAAGAATCATGACCGCAGCAATTATCACAGCGAGACGGAGCGGCTTCCGCTTCCGCAAAATGGGCTGACTGCGCTGACGGTGGAGTTGCCCGAGCTGCCGGAGGGTATGGCCCGGGTGTGTATATATGGCTTGCAGGTGTATGTGGAAGGGTTGCCTTCGAAGGATAGGAGGATGAATGGGTGTAGGTGGAGGGGGTGAGGATTTACGATTTACGATTGGTTACGGATCATGATCTTGAGCTGTTGGCGCGTACCAAGGATATTTAGTTCATTTGGTGTCAATTATAGCCGCCGGAGATAAATGACAACGGAATGGTGGCCTATCAAAAAAATGTAGTAAAAAGAATTGTGAGCATGCCCACCTTTTCGATAGGCCTGCGGTAGATTTAAGCACTAAACTGACCCGGGTCTTTACGGTAGGCCCTGAAACTATTTAGTGTCTGTCCATACTGTCCACTATCGGCGTTGCACTTGTTCTAAAAACAGTCATTGACTAATGTCAACTCCTTGATTTTTAGAACTGCGTGCGCCTTGTTATTGGACAGTATGATCCAGCCACTTGACTGAATTGACAGACTCTAATTACTTCAATGTGATCATCGCTTACCCGATAATAAATGCTGGTTTGTTTACTGA
>DAIRDH010000094.1:0-9558 GCA_036796255.1 Cryomorphaceae bacterium | reverse complement strand
TTGTTTGGCAAGGACAAGCGTACCATTAGTGAACATATAATCAATGTTTTTAAAGAAGGTGAATTGGATGAAGAAGTGGTTGTCCGGAAATTCCGGACAACCACTCAACACGGTGCTATTGCGGGAAAAACACAAGAACACGAAGTAAAGGGCTATAATTTAGATGTCATTATCTCCGTCGGCTACCGGGTGAAATCGCTGCAGGGCACGCAGTTTCGCATTTGGGCCACCCAGCGCTTAAAGGAATACATCATCAAAGGCTTTGCTCTCAATGATGAGCGCTTTAAGTCGGGCAGTTCTATGAACTATTTCAATGAACTACAGGGCCGCATCCGGGAAATACGCCTGTCGGAGAAGTTTTTCTACCAAAAAATAAAAGACATCTACGCCACGAGCATCGACTACAACCCCAAAGATGAAAAGACCATTGAGTTTTTCAAAGTAGTTCAAAACAAACTGCTCTGGGCCATCAGCCAGCAAACCGCCGCAGAATTGGTGTACAGACGTGTTGATGCAAGCTTGCCACTCATGGGAATGTTGTCCTATGACAAAAAGCAGCCTACATCTATGATGAAGGCAGAGGTAAGCATCGCCAAAAACTATCTTAAAGAAGAAGAGATGAAGTTGCTGGGCTTGTTGGTGGAACAGTATCTGGCTTTTGCCGAAACCATGGCACAGCAACAAACACCCATGTACATGAAAGATTGGATTGAGCGATTGGATAGCATACTGCAATTAAATGGCAGGGAATTGCTAACACATGCCGGCAAAATTTCACATCAAATGGCCGTGGAGAAATCAGCGGAGGAATATGAGAAATATCGGCTACAACAAAAAGAGATGGAGAAAGAACAGAGCTTAAAAGAATTGGAAGAAGACATTGAAAAGTTGAAACGACCTAAAAAATGAAAATCGACAATTCTTGCCTTCGTTGTGTATGATGACCGTGCCAAGAGCAAATTGCAGGCCATGGGGATTGATGAAAACCCCAGGGTTTGCTCTTAATCAAACCACCCCACCCCATTTCCGCTTGCTATCCTCAGCCACTTTTGGTACTTTCCTCGGAGCCCCATACTTCTTGACCTGCTTTGACGGTGTTACCTGACCTGATTTGTCCCTTGCGCCTACGCGCCCGGCAGGCCTTTCGGCGGTCCTTTTTGTTGGAGCTTTTTGGGATTTCTCTTCTGTACCTGCAAGCTGCATTGTCGGCGGGGTCGTGAAAAATCAAAAAGGCTTCGTGTTCAGGATGGTGTTGGGCTTGAACGGCAGCGCAGGCTCCACCTTGAGCACTTCAGCAATAAACTGCGCTGAAATGGCATTGGCATCCTGCACCAGCGCTGTGGAGTCGCTGTAAAGCGTGAACCAACCATGCTGGGCTTGCACGACATGGGCTGTGAAGGCGAGGACGCAACAACAGAAAAGTTTAATAAATGTGTTCATTCTATTCAGTTTTTCGTGCTTGTGAAAAGACTAAAACAGGTTTACCACAATCTGTGATGCAAGCCACCGCCAGGCCTCCGTACCGGGAGCGCTGATGGCGAGGACGTGGCCAAGCATCACCAGCCCGAGAATCAGGAGGTAGGGGCTCTTCAGCACAGGTTTTGCCATTTTGCGCTTTTCGAAAATGATGAAAGCGATCAAGAGCAAGTAAATCACTACCATGGTGGCCAATACTGCTCCCATAGACCGCCCCACCGTGCTAAAAAACAGCCTCACCAGCCCAGGCTCCAACATGATAACAGCGGCAGCTACCATAAAACTGATGTGCAGTTGAAGCTTCTTCCGGTTGAGCATGGCAATGGCATAAAATGCCGTGAAGAAGAACATACTGATGCAAAATTGGCTCATTGAATCGAGGGCCTGCTCCGCTGTGTACGCTGCAAGCACTTTAAAATACAAGTGGCGCGTAACCATGGCGGCATTGATCAGAAACAGGATGACCACAACAATTGAAATATAACCCACTGTGCGGTGCATTTTGAATTTTCTTCTTTTGATCAGGATGGGTTGCGCAATCAGTATAAGCCACCATGCAGAGGCTATCGCGGTGTGCAGGTGCAGCACGGAAGGTATCTCATTGAAGTCGGGCGCGAGGCCGAAATAGGATTTGTAAAATCCCAGGAGTACGATGACGTACATGGCGCCGAAGAGGTACCCTATGTTCTTGTATGACCTTAACATGGCAGTATGATGAATGGGTGTGGTGGGCTATTGCTTTGTTGTGTTGCGCAGCTTACATCCTGAAAAACATTTCCATAAATGCCTTCTTGCGGTGGCGTGCGAGTGGAATAACCTTGTCGTTCGACATCAGCACATCGCCTCCCTCGCCGCGTATATATTCTTTGACATGGCGCAGGTTGATCAGGCTGCTCTTGTGTGCCCTGAAGAAACTCGTTTGGCTGAGGCGCTCTTCAATCTCACCCAGGCGCTTGCTCACCACCATCTGTGCGCCGTCGCTCGTGTGGAATACGCAATAGCTGCCCGCGCCTTCCACATAGAGAATCTCGGCGAGGGCCTGCAACTTGAATCCCTTGGTGCTGCTGATAGCGATCACCTCCAGGTCGGCGTTGAGCTTCATGTGGTTCAGGTTTTCCACCAGGGTCGATTCTTCCCCGCGCACTGTTTCGAAGCGGGCAAGGGCCGCGGCAAGCTCCTCAGCGCGCACAGGTTTGAGCAGGTAGTCGATCACCCGCAGGCGCAGTGCCTTGAGCAAATACTCGTCGTAAGCTGTGGTAAAGATTACTTTGGGAAGGTGGGTTTCAAATTGGGTGACGAGTTCCAAACCGTTGAAGTGGGGCATATTGATGTCGAGAAACACAAGGTCGGGGCGCTGGGCTTCCACCGCCTGGGCTACCTGCCGCGCATCAATATAAGTGGCAAGTATGTGTACTTCCGGATGCTTGCGCTCCAGGAGGTTGGAGAGGCTTATAACGCCCGCTTCTTCATCATCTACGATAAATGCGCTAATTTCCATGCTCTTCGTCTGTGGGTGCATATATTTTCAGGGTCACTTTCACCCCTGCCACCTCTCCACGTTCATTGTGCCGGTCGCGCACTTCAATGGTGTTGCGGCTGTTTTGCAGGTTGATGCGGTTGCTGGTGATTTCTATTCCGTACGATTTTTGTCCGGGCAATTTTCGGCTGTGCTGTTTGGACTTTTCCAGGCCTATGCCATTGTCGCTTATATCGACTACGATGAAGTCACCTTTGCGGAAAGCGTGCAAGTCGATGTGGCCGGGATATTCGACCGTGCGCAGGCCGTGCCATATCGCATTTTCCAGAAAGGGCTGCAAACTCAGCGATGGAATGGTATGGTCGGAATCCGAGTGGGGAATTTCATTGCGAAAAGTGTAACTCAGGTTGCTTTTGAGCCGCTTCTGTTCCAGCTCCAGGTATTGCTTTGAAAAGTCAAGTTCATCGGCCAGGGTGGTCTCCAGCTTTTTGGTGTAGTTGAGCACCTGCCGCACCATGTGGCTGAATTGAATGAGGTATTCACTTGCCGAAAATTTGTCAGATTGCAGGATAGCCGCGTTGATTCCATTCAGAGAATTGAAGATAAAATGCGGATTCATTTGCGAGCGCAGGGCAATTAGCTCCGCTTCCTTGTACTTGCGCTCCTGTTCGCGCTGCCGGTGCTTTCGCTCGCGCATCTTTGCAGAAATGCGGTTGACCAATAAGATGCCCACCAGAAGCAACATGAGGAAGCACAGCAGTAAAAACGTACGTGATTCAAACCACAAAGGGGCCACCACCACCCGGAGGCCATAGTACACATCGGGACTGCGCTTGTGCCCTTGTGCCACGCCGTACTCGAGCTGGTAACTGCCCGGGCTGAGCGCCGAAAGCTGAAAAACCCCTGCCGGCACTGCTATCCAGTCATCGAGTACCCCGGTGATGCGGTAAAAATAAGTCCTGTCAGATATGCCATCAATTGAAGCCAGACTGAGGGAGAATTCGGCGTCGCGGGTCTGCTCCGGGAGCTGGCAAGTGCTACCTGCACCATTGATATACCTTGCGGCAAAATCGGCTGAGCGCAGCACCAACTCCAGCGAGCGCTCATGGGCCGGGGCGGGATTGCTCATAAAGTCCTTTTGGAAAAACAGCAAATCCCCGTTTGAAGCACCCACCATGGATGATTGATAGGGCCGGATTTTCGAGTTCAAAAAAGTGATGGGCAAATTGAACTCCCGGCTGAAATCAGTCTTTTCAGAACGCCGCGGATTGAGCCGGTACATACCGATAGTGGTCTGGTACCAGAGGTACCCCCGGTCGTCGGTCCATATGGCCTGGGTTTCAGCCCACGAGGATTGGTCGCTGGGATTGATTCTGTAAAGGCTGTGGTCGCTTTTGCGAAAAGCGAAAAGTCCCGCAGCTCCCCCCACATACACCACCGAATCGGTAGGCGCCAGCGTAGCCATCTGGGTCAATTCCGAAAATTGATAATGGTCGATCACAAGGTTGTGGCGCAGGTTCTGCCCTTTGCGCAAGAGGTGCAGGATGCCCTGAGGCGAAGTAAACCACAGCCCCGGACTACCGTCATCTTTCAGGTCCAATATCCGGTCAGCACGTACCGGCGCGGAGGGCTTATCGCTTCCGCGGTAGGTTTTGATGAAAGCCAATTTGCGCAGGCAAAATACACTCAAACCGCCATTCACGGAGGCCACCACCAAGGTACTGTCGTCGTAAAGCGCCAAGTCGCGAAAGTAGGGTGCGGGTATATCGGCCATTTCCGGAAGGGTGTTTTTATAGCAATTGAATTCCTTGGTTTCAGGGTTAAAAATAACCAGCTCGCCGGTGGCCGTAACGGCGACATTTCCATCGGGCAGGGCCCTGAAACGGAAATAACTGTTCTCGCCGGCCTTGTAGCCACACATCTCTGTGGGGAAGGAATACAAGTGCTGAAAGGTGGTATCGAGCACATGCAAACCATTGGCAAAGTAGAGGCTGATAAAGATTTGATCACGCACGCGAATCAGGTCTGAGAGGGTGCCCGGCTGCGGCTTGGGGCCCTGCCTCAGGGGTATTTTTCGAAAAGGAAGCGGAGGGCCTGCGCACTCCACGAGCCCATCATAGGTGGCAAAATACATACGCCCCGAGGCCGATACAGCCACATCAATGTATCCAATATCGGTTGCCGGGCTGCCGTAACTTGTGGTCTCGAGTTTACGGAGCGGCTCATCGGCCGTGTTCGTGTAGAGTATGCCGGCGGTACCCGGAAAGAGCACCACAGGGCCGCCGGCACCTTGCACTTCCATACCGCGCACTGCAATGCTTTCGGTCCCTGGGCTGCGCGCAACGTTTTGGACGGTGGTAGCGCCAGGTTTTAACACCTGCAAATTAGACCATTGGGCGATCCAGAGATTTCCTGCGCGGTCAGTAAATACCGAATTGGGTGAAAATTCCAGTTGGATGGTCCGGCCTTTGCGAACATGGCCTTGAAGGATGATTTCCTGAAAGGTGTGGTCCTGGTAAACCCAAATCCGCTCTCCGTCGGGGTACAAGTAGGCTGGATTTGCTCCGGGCTTCCAATCCATTTCCGGCAAGGGGTCATGCCATTGACCTCCCTGCAGCACGCGCATTTCAGCTCCGGCAATCACCCAGAGCCTGCCATCAGCGCTTACCGTAGCGCCAGTGATCCCCTCTGCCTGCCATGACAAATGCAGGTCGCGATAGCGCTCCAGTGGTTGAGCTCGGCGCGTGCTGACCTCGGCCACGAAGATACCTTGATAGGTGTAGAGGAGCATTACATCGTTAGACAAAAACTCGAATCCGGGGATGTGCAGTGGCAGGGGCTGCAAGGTCTCGCTGTGTATGAGGTTGAGCCGCACGTTGTACTGCCCGTCAAAACGGAAAAGGCCATGGTGGGTGGCCTGCCACAAAAAGCCAAGGCTGTCGAACTTAATGCGGTTTATCTCACCCGTATGCTGAATGGACATCTCCGGTAAAGGATACACAAGATGCAGCGCGCCAGGGTGTAGCGATTGCGCCCTCATTTCCCGAAAGGGAAACACAGAGATCAGCATAACAAGCACATAGAGGGGACGCAATGGAACGGGAATTGGTTAGACCAATTTACGCTGCAAGTATGGCTTAAAAAAGAGAAAAAAACAGTGGAATTTCACCTGATGGCGGTTTTGGTACACCAAGCGGGTTTTTACAAGCCGGGGCCTCCAAAATGGTATCATGTGCGAGTTGAGAATTTCAAATCAACCATTGGTCAAGCCATGCAGGCAATTGGTGAAGAATGCGTGTTGCGGTGATCACATTGCGTTTACCTTGTAAGCCTGTCAAAACCTGCGATGATGCAGGCCCGTTGTTGTGAATCTACCAATTGATAAGTATGAAAGCATTCATCCTGCATTTGCTCTCAGTGTTAAAATACATTGCCATCATCATGCTTGCATGGGTGGCGCTGGGCATGGTCAACATGCTGCACGACCCACTTATCCATACCTTCGTTGAAGATGGGATCGTGGATGGCATTCCATATGGCCCTGTGGCCGAAATAATTTCTATAAGCGTCATCTTTTTGGCGGGTGTGGTAGCGGCATTTGTGGTGAGTGCCCTTTCGGGAAAAGGGCGCAATGTTATGATGGTCATTCTACTTGCACTCTTTTTGATTATTGATTTACAAGCAACCCTCCGTTACCTGGCCAATACAAGCCTTCTTTACCGATTGACAATGGTGGCTTTGGTGCCAGTACAAATATGGTGGGGATTTCTATGTGGAGCATACGTGCAAGGGAAATTCGAAAAAGCTAAATAGTCGTGTTGGTGCACAAACAACCTTTTCACCAGAGTCCGTTGCACTTTATGATGAAGCCAAACCGCTAACATTTCCGTCACAGGTGAAGAATTGCTGGCAATTGGTGGATTGTCATGGTTACAGACCATTTAAATCTTTGTGCTTTGTGAGGCATTTAATGTCGAAAATCATGAAATGGGTCATTTTTCTCCTGACAGGGGTGTCTTTTTTGAGCTCCAATATGTGCGCTCAGGAAAAACCCATGTTTTTGGATCCATCACCTGTCACCGAAAAGGTGTGCGACACCCTTATTACCGATCCGTACCGCATCCTTAAAGTTTTTTTAACCCCCATTTAAATCATAAATGTTATGCCATGAATCTCACTTTTTCAAAACCATACGCACAGATGTTCGGGCTTGTTTTACTTATTGGTATTGCATCCTGTTCAAAAGATGATGATACATCCGCAGACAGTCCTGCCGGGTTGGTTCCTGTAGTGAAAACTTTTGAGCCATCTGGCATCTCTCAATATGGTTCATTTGCGGGAGGGGAGGTGGAAGATGATAATGGTTCCACTGTGAGGGCCAGAGGAGTGTGTTGGAGTACGTCCATTGATCCAACAATCAATGATAGCCTGTCGCAGGATGGAAGTGGAGCAGGAGAATTTAAAAGTCTGATGCGCGGGCTACTTCCGGATACCACTTATTATGTCAGGGCCTATGCTACCAATGCGCGCGGCACGGGTTACGGAAACACATACAGCATCCAAACGCTTGCTGAGATTATGGTGGAAGACCTCGATGGCAATGAATACAAAGGATTGACCATCAATGGAAAAACATGGTTTACAGAAAACTTGAGAACCACCACTCTTCAATATCCTTTGGGCAGTAGCATCACGCTTATTACCAACGCAGACAATTGGATTGACGCTTCAACTCCTGCGTATTGTTATTACGACAACATTCCGGCCAACAAAGAAAAGTATGGACTTTTGTACAACAGGGCTGCAGTCTATGGCACGTTTTACACCATCTGTCCGCAAGGTTGGCATACTGCTTCCGCAAATGACTGGAATGACCTGATCGCCTATGCCGGAGGTATTTTTCAAGCCGGAGGGGCTTTGAAAGCAGTTGGGTTTGAATTTTGGAATCAACCCAACTCAGGTGCCACGGATGTATATGGATTTTCAGCCTTGGGGACTGGTTTTAGAAGTGGAATTGACGGTCAGTTTTTCGATCTCGGCCACTTCGCGTTTTGGTGGTCGGGCTTTGGAGAATCAGCCGTATATATGCAGTCTTCGAATGCGGAATCACAAACTTTGATATCACCTTTGGCCAGCGACGGTTTATGTGTGCGATGTGTAATGAATCAATAGATGGAAAGCTTGGATGCAGCATATTCCATCTGCTTCAGTTGAATACACCTCCAGGAATAATATAAAAAATGAAAAATTCTAATTATACGGCCGCCATTTCCACATTCGCCCTATTTCTCGGCTTGTGCTTTTTCAGTGCCTGCGCCAATGATGATTCAGGTGACGGTCCTTCACCGGCAATGCCTGTACCCGAAGTGATCACCAACGAGGTACAGGATATCCGCGCTTATAACGCTAAAGGAGGCGGAGAGATTATCTCTGACGGAGGTCAGCTCATCACAGCCCGGGGACTGTGTTGGAGCAGCGTAAGCAATCCATCACTGAATGATTCCATATCAAACGATGGACAGGGCGCTGGAATGTTTGAAAGTGAGATGACAGGTCTTGAGGACAGCACCACTTATTTTGTGCGGGCCTATGCCACCAATGCCAACGGCACAGGTTATGGCGCCGCCATTGCATTTACCACGCTGCCGGCCTTGACATTGACGGATATTGATGGCAACACATACCCTTACGTCGCCATAGGCGATCAAAACTGGATGGCTGAAAACCTCAAAACCACCACCCTCAATGACGGCACACCTATACAATTAACGACCACCAATATGGCCTGGTCTGGGTCAACCATCCCGGCATATTGCTGGCCAAATAATGATCAGCAAGGAGCTGGCGCCACTTATGGAGCGTTCTACAACGGTCATGCGGTAGTGTCAGAAAAGTTGTGTCCTACAGGCTGGCACGTACCAGGCAACGAAGAGTGGATGGAACTTGTCCAGTTTGCCGGCGGTGCGTCGGTGGCTGGAGATAAGCTCAAAGCGGCGAACAACACGCTTTGGACCTCTGGCGGTGCAGGTACTGATGAATATGGTTTCCGCGGTATTCCAGCGGGTTACAGACAATTGAATGGCGACTTTGTATATCAGGGTGAGTATGCTACATTTTTTGGTTTACCCGTCGCAGAATTTACACTTTATGGTTTGTCTCTGCCTTATGACGTGGCTGGCACTTTCTCAAGCACCTGGGGATATAATCACGGCTTGAGCATCCGATGTGTGATGGATGAGTAGTAGCGGTGCCACAGATCGAAAACACCATTGCATTAATGCAAGAACATGGCGCTATTGATCTGAAATTCCTTAAAGCCTATGTGTGAAATTAAAAACATCCCCACTTCATGGCAATTGACAATGCCTTCATCAAGCGGTTCAAAAATGAAACCGGCTTTCGGATTGACAATCAGGCAAGGATTATGGTTCCTTGGGTATTTGAAAAACATCCCCTACCCCTCCAAGCCCAATGATTTAGCTGCATAAAGCAACCCTTGCCACTTTCCAGCCCTGAAACTGTCATTTCGAAACGTTCCATAGCATTTAACCATAACTCATCATCCCTAACCCCCGCCTGCCGACGCATTAGCCGACGCGACGCGG
>DAIRDH010000093.1:0-9615 GCA_036796255.1 Cryomorphaceae bacterium | reverse complement strand
GCCATTTTTCCCTTCCGGAAAAATATGTAGCCCAACACCGATGCCGTAAGGCCAAATGCGATAGGGTCGAGTCCCAGTGGCATAGTCCAATCGCTTAAGGTGAGCACCAGTGTGCTGCTGCCGCCAATGAGCATGGAAGCCATGGCCGGTCGTGCAGATGGATTTTTGCCGTAAAGGCCAAAAAGCACTGGCACAAACAAGCCCGACACCATAAAGGCGTAGGAGTGGAGCATGAGCCTGAGCACATTGTCCATGTAAAGCGCAATGAGCAGGGCCGCTGCGCCAATGGCCAGGGTAACCCATTGGCTCAGGCGCAACTCATCGCGTCGCGCAAAGAAGGGGATGCGGTGCAGCAGGTCGCTCACCACATTGCCCGAGCAAGCCATGAGGCAACTGTCGGCGGTGGAGAGGATGGCGCTGAAGTAGGCCGACATCATGAGCCCCATCAAGCCTACCGGCAAAATGCTGCGCAGCAGGATGGGCAGCCCCAGCTCCGGATCCATATCGGCTGCTCCGGCAAATCCAAGCTCCGCAAACATACCCTGATCAGCAGCGATGCGGGCAAAGAGGCCAAGCAATACGCCCATAAATGCCATCACCGGCCACTCGAAGCAACCGGCGATGTACCAGGCTTTGCGGGCCTGCTTGGCATCGCGGGAGGCGTAGATGCGCTGGTAGAGCGTCATCCCGATAAACCAGATGGGCACGATGGTGATGGTCCAGTTTACGGCATCCTGCCATGTGAGATTCGTAAGGCTCAGAAGGCCCGGCTCGGCACCGCTCCGCAGTCCTTCCCAACCGCCAATGGCCATGTAGCCCAATGGAAGCCCAATGAAAACCAGGCCCGAAAGCAGCACAATCCATTGAATGGTGTCGGTGTAAATCACCGCTTTGAGCCCGCCCATCACGGTGTACACCACCGCAATGATGCCCATCAGAATCAAGGCCGTCTCCAGCGACACCACCGGAAAAGTAGCCGAGGCCAGTTTGGCGCCAGCCAGCATTTGCGAAGCGGTAAAGCCCAAATATCCTATCGCTGAAATCAAAGCCGCCACGAGGGCCACCTGCTTGCCGTAAATCTGCCCAAATACCTGAGGGAAAGTGAACAGGTTCACCCGCCTGCCCAGCTCAAAAACTTTGGGAATCAGAAAGGCCGCAGCCAGCCATGCGCCGAGCAAGCCGGTGAAGAGCATCCAGGAACCGCTGAGGCCCATGGTAAAGCCGAGTCCGCCGAGGCCAATCGAGAATCCGCCACCCACATCAGTGGCCACCACTGAAAGGCCGATGTGCCATGGGCCCATATTCCGTCCTGCCAGGTAGTAATCCTCTTTTGAAGTGTTTTTGCGAAGAAAGAAGTAGCCCACTCCCAGCATCGCCAGCATGTAGACAAAGAAGATGGAGACGTCAATCCAGTGCATCGTCCCCCGGCTTTTCGATTCGCGCACCGGGCATGTTGCGGTGCATAAATGGAAAAATCACAGACCAGCTCCAGGGCTGAATTTCGGATCGCAGCATGCGCGAAGGTAAGGGTTTGAAATAAGGGTAGAGGATGCAGGCTTGTCCAGTGTCGTTTTGAACGGCTGTTCACTTTGGAATCCAGTTGAATACACGGAATCTGTGCCCTGATTATCCCTTGTGAAAATCCATGTGAGTGAAATTGAGGCCACTTGCCTGTGATCCATGGTGCGCCATCGCCGCTTTTGATGGGCTTACATTTCATTTGAGCTGTAAGGCACCTCCTACGGATTCCGTACTGTTGCCTTTTTCTCCAATGATGCTTCCAGAAATATATTTCATATACCACAATTCTGGTATTGTTTAGAACTATTCCAAATAAGACTTTTGTCAGCACAAAAAAACAATACTTGAACACATACAAATCACTATTTACCCTTTTGATCGCAGGCGCCATGCTCAGTGCCTGCAATGATGATGACGATGCCGTACAGCGCGATCCGCTTTCAATTCCATCAGTTTATGATGGTGCTACATTTGAAGCCAGCACCGCTACAGAAATGGCAGTGAGAGATCAGATGAACGCCCTGACCAATGCTGCAAAAGCGGGTAGGGTGAATGGTACAGTGGTTTCCTATGACGATCTCAACACACTTTACAACGAAGGTAATCCATCGCTTAAAGGGGTGTCAACAACATACTTTTCAGGCCTGATGGACGGTGAAGGAGGTTTTCTGGATGAGTTGGCAAAAGCCAGCGGCGGCACCTATACACCCGGCCCACCTGCCGGCGAAGGCGGGACCCTTGGCGGATACCTCTTTGATGAGAATGGCCTCGAACTGGAGCAGCTGGTTGAGAAAGGCCAGTTTGGTGCAGTAATGTACAAGCATGCCACCGATCTGCTTGCAGGTGATATTACATTAGAAACCGTTGATCAGCTGGTGGCAATTTTTGGTTCAAACCCCAGCTTCCCCAACACGCCAACCGCTGCCAACACGCCCCGTCCTGATACCTTTATGGCAAATTATGCCGCACGACGCGACAAGAATGACGGACAGGGTTTGTACACGGAGATGAAGAATGCATTTATCAAGTTGCAGGCAGCTGTGAAGGCCGGCGCGATTTATGACCAGGAAAAACAAGAGGCCATTGGCGCACTCACCCTAACCTGGGAAAAGATAAACGCAGCCACCGCGATCAATTACTGTCATTCCACCATTTCGGTGCTCTCGGGTACCAACCCAACTGACGATCAAATAGGTAGCGCACTTCACGCGTACAGCGAGGGGGTGGGCTTCATGCACGGTTGGAAAACGATTCCCCAGCAATACAAGCGCATTTCAGATGCCGAAATAGATGAGATTCTGGTGCTCTTCAATGCTCCGGCCAATGGCACTCCCACCTCATATTTATTTGCAACCGATGCTCTAAATGAGCTCAGCAAGTTGCAGCAAGTGATTGAAAAGCTGCAGGATATTTACGGCTTTACAGACCAGGAAATAGAAGATTTCCGCAGCAACTGGGTTGCAGTACAGGGCCGCTAAGCGCTGCCCAAATTATAAGATAGCACAAGAAATGAACATAGGATTGAAGAGATGGAAAGTCGCCATGGCAGTATGTACTGCCATGGCTTTGTGCACATCGTGCAGCGAGGATGATACCGATACCAGTGATGCTTTTGACCGCAGCCTTTTGCTCACCGATGTTGCCGACAGGTTGATTGTACCCGCATATACGCGTCTGCAAAACAGTGTGGGCAATCTGGCCGAAAAGACGGATCAATTTGTAAATGCCCCCGATGCTGATGGCTTGCTTGAAATGCGTGAGGCCTGGGTGTTGGCATACACCGACTGGCAATATGCCAATGCCTACAATTTTGGTCCGGCGGGTGAGCAGGGATTGCGCAGGGGTTTGATCGAGGAAGTTGGCACCTGGCCCATAAGCGTTTCCAAAGTGGAAAGCGCCATCGAATCGGGTACATGGAATTTGAATGACTTCAACCGCGATGCGCGGGGTTTTTTGGCAGTGGAATACCTCATTTACGGTTACGAGATGAGCGACGAGGGCCTTATTCAGTTGTTTGAAAACCAGTTGAGAAGAGACTTTCTCGCCGCGACTGTTGGCGACATCCATTCGCGCATCACTGAAGTACTCAATGCCTGGAATGGCGCTTACCGCAGTGAGTTTATTGCCAGCAACAATACCTCTGCAGGTTCGTCCATATCCATGTTTTACAATGAATTTGTGCGCAGCTATGAAGCCTTGAAAAACTTCAAGGTAGGGCTACCGCTCGGGTTGCGGCCCGGACAGGTGCAAGCCGAACCCCAACTGGTGGAGGCATACTACAGTGCTGAGTCCATTGCCATGTTTACGGCCCACCTCAGGGCCATTGAGGATATTTGGTACGGCCGCGACCGCGATGGAAACCAGGGCCTCGGATTTGAAGCCTATCTTGCCTCAGTAACCGGCGGACCGGAGCTTATAGCTGCCACCATTGAACAGCTCAACGATGTAAATGCCAGCATGGCTGCCATTCCAGAAACACCCTCGGCTGCTGAGCAAATTCAGACTGCACCCCAGGCGCTCGACAACTTTCACACCCAGTTGCAAATGCATACGCGCTTCTTCAAAAGCGACATGTCATCATTGCTGGGCATTACCATCACCTTTAGCAGTGGGGATGGAGATTGAAATACCACAACAAAATCAGTACATGAAAAAGTCATTATTTTTCCCACTTCTGGTGCTGTTCGCCGCATGCAGCGCTGAGCCCAAAGAAACCCTCAAAACGGGCGATGAATTGCCTGTGCAGGAGTTAAGTATCAGCCCCGAAAAGTTGTACCAAGCCGACAGTCAGCAGAGTTACCTCAAATGGACCGGTAGCGAAGGACTCGGAAATATCGTGGAAGCACATTACGGAAACCTCCCTATTTCAGCTGGTAGCATCAGTGTGAAGGAAGATGATTTCAGCGGCAGCTTTGAAGTGGAAGTGGCCGGACTCACCGTAAGCGACATCACCAAGGAGAGCAGCAACAAAAAACTCACCAGTCATTTGCTGGGTGAAGACTTTCTGGATGCCGCTCAGTTTCCCAAAGCAAGTTTTCAAATCGTGAGCGTAGCCCCTGCAGTCAATGACAGTGTAGACATTACCGGCAACCTTACCATGAAAGGGGTTACCAAGAGCATCACCTTTCCAGCGCTCGTTGCGGTGAGCGATACCGCTTTTTCAGCAAAAGCTGATTTTTATATCAACCGAAAAGATTGGGGAATGCACTACCGCACGGAAGAATCGCTGGGCGACAAACTCATCAGACCCGAAGTATTGATCGAAATTAATTTGGTGGCCAAACCACAGGTTTAGTGAACCGCATAGGCGCATTTCTCCAACAGCCTATTCATATTGCCCCACTCATCACATTCAGAATGATGATTGGGGCAATCATGTTTTTGGGTACCCTGCGTTTCATTTCATTGGGATGGATTGAGCAGCAATACATTGCACCCCAATTCCACTTTCGGTACTTCGGATTTGAATGGCTGTCCATCCTGCCTTCTTTTTGGATCATCGCCATTCATATTCTCATGCTGGTCGCCGCGGTAGGGGTGCTGCTTGGGGCCTACTTCAGGTGGTCAGCCATCGTGCTTTTCCTTTCGTTCACCTACCTCGAGTTGATAGACCTTACCTATTACCTCAACCACTATTATTTCATGAGCCTTGTACTTGGCTTGCTGATATTCACCCCAGCCCACAGGTACTTTTCACTCGATGCGCAACGCCGGGCTTCCCAAACCACGCATGTGCCAAGGCTTTGGATTTTTATTTTTCAATTGCTGCTCGCCATAGTGTACACCTATGCCGGTCTCGCCAAAATAAACAGTGATTGGCTGCTGCATGCCCTTCCGCTCAAAATATGGCTCCCCGCACAAGATCAGATTCCGATACTCGGTCCACTCTTTGCATGGAAGTTTGCACCCATCATTTTTAGCTGGGCTGGCATGCTCTACGATTGCACCATCGTATTCTTTTTGTGGTACAAGCCTACCAGGCTGCTTGCTTACTTCACCGTGGTCACTTTTCACGCCATGACGGGCCTCTTGTTTCAAATCGGCGTTTTTCCCATTGTCATGATCGGGGCCACGCTGATTTTTTTCTCTGAGCGCTGGCACCTTGCACTGCTTGGTCGCTTGCGCAGCCTGTTTAGGAGGCCTTCAGGAACCAAGGCATACGAGGCCGGATTCCAAACCATCCCTTATTGGCCTGCCCCGCGCGTCGCTACTGTTTTGCTCGGCCTCTTTTTTCTGTTTCAATTGCTTTTTCCCTGGCGCTACCTGCTCTATCCGGGCAATTTATTTTGGACTGAGCAGGGCTACCGCTTCTCCTGGAGGGTGATGCTGATGGAAAAGGCCGGCACAGCGACATTTTACGTAAAGGACAGTGCAACAGGGCGCGAAGGCGTGGTGGTAAATAGTGAGTTTCTCAACGCCCACCAGGAAAAGCAAATGTCGATGCAGCCCGATATGATTTTACAGTTTGCGCACCACCTTCACCGGCACTATGCGGCCCAGGGCTTGACCGACCCCCAAGTGCGTGCTGAGGTGTATGTTACCCTCAACGCCCGCCCAAGCAAGTTGCTCATAGACCCGCAGCTCAACTTAGCCAAGGTTCAGGATGCCTGGCGGCCCAAACCCTGGATTACCGAAGCACCTCAGTGAAAGCCTTGCTCCATATCTTGGCGCTTCTGCTTGCCAGTGTCACTTTTGCCCAGCCGGGATTTAAAGGGACGGTGAGCGATGCATCGGGTGCCGCACTTGATGGGGTTCGCGTGGCAGTGACTGCACTCAATGCTGACACCTTTACCGATCCAAGTGGCGCCTATGAATTGACGCCTTTGCAGCCCGGCCTGCACACGGTGTACTTCTTCATCCATGGCAAGCAAACCCTTGTGAGGGAGGTGCAACTGGACCAAGCCATGCTTGTGCTGGATGTCACGATGAGCGACCTCGACGTCATGGTGCCGGAAGTTGTGATACGCTCCACACCCCAGGGGCTGGGGCCAGCACGCATGGAGTCAATCGAAAACTTCGGCCTGTATGAGGCCAAAAAAAATGAACTGGTGATGGTGGAGCAGGGTATGGCCAACCTCAGTACCAACAACACCCGCCAGCTTTTCGCAAAAATAACCGGGCTCAACATTTGGGAGAGCGACCAGGCTGGTTTGCAGCTGGGCATCGGTGGGCGAGGGCTCAACCCCGACCGCACTTCCAATTTCAATACCCGCCAGAATGGTTATGACATCAGTGCCGATGCGCACGGCTATCCCGAGAGCTATTACACACCGCCCGCCGAAGCACTTGAACGCATTGAAATAGTGCGCGGTGCAGGAGCTTTGCAATACGGAACCCAGTTTGGCGGCATGGTCAACTTTCGCTTCAAGCGCGGACCTTACGACAAAAAGATTGAAGTCAACAGCCGACAAACTGCCGGCTCATGGGGCTATTTCGGGAGCTTCAACAGTGTGGGCGGAACGGTTGCCAAAGGCAAGTTGAATTATTACGCCTACTACAACTTCAAGCGCGGCGATGGCTTTCGCCCAAATGCGGGATTTGATTTTCACAATGGCTTTGCTTCCTTGCTCTACCGACCCAATGACCGGTGGAAGATCGAACTGGACATGACCAAGATGACCTACCTGGCGCAGCAGCCCGGGGGTCTCACCGACCGGCAGTTTGAAGAGGACCCGCGCCAGTCAAACCGCTCCCGCAATTGGTTTCATGTGGATTGGAACCTCATTTCCGCAAAGGCTACCTTGTACCTGAACCAGAAAACGCAAATCAATTTTAGCAACTTCGGGCTGATTGCCAGCCGCACCTCCCTCGGCAACCTGGAATCTATCAATGTGTTGGATTTTGGGGAAAACCGGACAATGATCGACGGAGGGTTCAACAATGTAGGAAATGAAACCCGCATCGTGCACCGCTACATGATTGGAAAGCAGGAGCAGAGCTTCCTCGCAGGCATTCGCTTGTACAGGGGATATTCGACCGCGAGGCAGGGCGATGGCAGCAATGGCTCCGACGCCGATTTTAATTTTCTCAACCCCGACAACCTTGAAAATTCCGACTACACCTTTCCCAACTACAACTTCGCAGCATTTATTGAGCAGATATTCCGGCTCAATGACCGCTTGAGCATTACACCGGGCATACGGCTGGAATATTTGTACACTGCCGCTGAAGGCTACTTCAAGCAATTTGTGCGCGATGCTGCCGGCAATATTGTGGTGGAAAATACAATACAAGAATCACTCGATCGAAGGCGAAGTTTTGCCATAGCCGGACTTGGACTCAGCTACAAACTCAGCCAGAATACGGAGTATTACGCCAATATTTCGCAAAACTACCGCGCCATCAACTTTACCGACCTGCGCATTGCCAATCCTAACCTCATCGTGGACCCTGATATCAGCGATGAGCGTGGCTACACTGCCGATATGGGTGTGCGCGGCAATGCGGGCAGTTGGTTGCGCTATGAAACCACGCTCTTCTACCTCGCCTACCGCGATAAAATCGGACAAGTGCTGCGCGCCGATCAGGCTCCTTTGTTTAAGGATTACCGCTGGCGCGGAAATGTAGCCGATGCGCGCACCCTCGGACTCGAAGCATTTGCGGAAGCGGACTTGCAAACTTTGCTGCACACCAACTTCCGGTGGAGCGTATTCGCAAATACGGCCTATATCAATGGGAGGTACATCAACGCGGAGGAGTCAGCCATTGAGGGTAAACAACTCGAAATGGTGTCGCCCTTTATTTTCCGTTCGGGTACCACGATAGCGGTGAAGCATTTCATGCTTTCGGCCCAATATGCCTATACCGCTGCACAATTCAGCGATGCCACCAATGCGGTGCGAAGCAGCACTTCCATTGAGGGCATCATTCCCGCCTATTCCGTGGTCGACCTCACGCTCTCGAGGGTTTGGGACAAGCTTTCTGTGGAGCTGAGCTGCAACAACCTGCTCAACGCCCAGTACTTCACCCGCCGCGCTGAGAGCTACCCCGGCCCCGGCATCATCACAGCCGATGGCAGGGCTTTTTACATCACTTTGGGTTACCGCTGGTAATATGCAGGCCTTGCAAGCTTGATGCGATCAATAGAGCTACACCAATCAGGAAGCTTTAACCAGATCAACACCGTCATCATTTATTGCTGTTGGGTTGCTTGATCAGAAAAGTCGAGCCTTAAATTTCCTTCGCTCAAATTACTCCTCCATCGGTGCTGCCCAATCCGAATTGCGTACAAAAACGGTGTACTGCACATAGGGCTTGCCTTTTTCGTTCATTTCAAAAACATCGGTGACCGGAAGCAGCTGAATGGTGGCGTTCAAGCGGCTTGAATTGTCGTAAGGGCTGTCGGGCGCGTTCATTTTAATCAGTGATTTATGGTGCCCGGGCGTCATGCGCTTAAAGTCTTTCACCCCGTAGATGTACACAAACAGCATATTGTCGGCACCGATGGGCATGCGGGAATACTTGCCTTCGTCGCGCATGAATTCAGGCAGCTGACTGCTGGGCATCACCATACTGCTCTCATTGAGAAAGAAGTTCATCGACAGGATTTTGCCTTCAAGGCCAAGGTCTGATTTCCTGATTTGTGCCGCAAGGGGATCGGCGCCATCCACCATGTACTGGAAAACGTGGAGCAGGCCAAAAAACCCATACACTTTTGAATCCTGCAGTTGGTAGTGCTTGTACAGCTTGTGAAAATTGCCAAACATCACTTCCTCCCTGTTTTCTTTGTCCATGGCCGACTGCACGCCTTTTTTGATGTGGTTCAGCATGAACAAAGTATCGGGCGCTGTGGCGTAAAGGGCCGTGGCTGCATCTATTTGCATCATGATGCTGTCAAGGGCTTGGGTGGGTGCCATGTCAGCCAATTCAGGCAGGAGCTTGATCACAAAAGCGGAGCTGAGCGCCACATCCTGCAATTGGTCTACACCGATAAAAGTGAATTTTTCATCTTCTGGCAGGCTTTGGTAGTACTGGTGAAACTGTACATACTTGTTGAAGTAGTCCCGGTTGTTCCTTCCTTGAAAAACGGCCCAGCGCTGGAGCACATCCCTCAGCACCGCCTCCTCGCCCGAGGCCATGTAGCCATTGAGCAAG
>DAIRDH010000092.1:0-9623 GCA_036796255.1 Cryomorphaceae bacterium | reverse complement strand
TCTTGCGAATGCTTAACAGAACGATCGATCAATACTGACCAAAGCCGGGATAGCTGAAAACTGGATAGAGTAGGCAAATCAAAAAGTTAAACCACAATTATGAAAATTTCGTATTTGATTGTAGCCATCCTAATTATTGTTGGGTGCGCGAAAGACGATTTACAAGTTGAAAGACAAACCCAATCTCCCAGTCTTAGAAAGATAATCGTCGAATTTGAAGGAAAGGCTGGTAGTATTTCAATGTTAGAATTTAGATCAGACTCACTTTTTTTAAGAACGCTAGATTCTTTGGAGGTGCTTTCTGATAGATATGTTGACGATTTTATTGAAGCCAATGAACATTTATCAGATGAAGACTTTGATGATTTCGTCGTCTCAGAAGGATTTGATATGGATTTCCACTTTTCTCAGTTCGAAAACACTCATCAGTTCAATTCGATGCGTAATCTTTATCAGGCAATTTTAAACGATTGGTTGATACTGGAAAACGGAGATAAGGATGACCATCCCTTTAACGAATACCCCTATGAAACATCGCTTATGGCTCTTTTAAGTCCTGAAGGCCTCGTAAAGACAGGAGATGATTTTAACTGGATTACTAAAGACGGTTTTGCAGTAATTTCAAATAATGATGTGAACACTTTACAGCGCTTGCTAACTGGTGATCTGAGCGCACTGTCAGAACCGACTGTTAGAACAAACATTGATTTAACGAAATCGTCAAGTCAAATTTTTGCATCTCGATTGGAGGTTCATACCTGGGGGCCGAGTAATAATGCTAGAGTTACAAGAGCCGTTTCGTTTATTACAACTCCTTGGTGGGCGAGAAGTCTTTCCCAGATAAATGCGTATAAAAAAATTGGATTTAGCTGGCATCCTACATGGAGACCTTTGAGAATAGGTCTTGGCAGTCAAATGCATCAAAATGATTGCAGTACAATATTAGCTGGTGACGTTAAGCCATTGACCGGTGAAAAGAGAAAACACCAAAGAACACGATACCATCGAAGATGGGGTTACGGTTATTTTGCTAGCGTAATTACCGAGCAGGACAAGATTTGCGGTTATTTTGGATATGGAGGAATCCTAAGGACAGATTGTTTGTAAATTTAAGCCCATGAAGCTAGCAAGGCACAAGCCAGGAGTTTTAGATATTTTGGTTGTAGTGCTTTGCTTGCTTATATGGGGATCTTCTTTTGCACAGAATTCAAATAGCTATTTATTCGAAGCCAACAACCCCTCAAAAAAGTTTCAATTTGCATTGATTGCCTCAATATATGCTCCAGCGCAGAGTCAAGTTATTCTTGGAGAGCAAAATTTGATTAACCTTCCGAATTATGGTCTAAGCTTTGGATTTGAATATGATTTAATGCCTAACAGGAAGTGGTCAATTGTCTCAGGTCTGTTTGTGCAAAGGCAACATGCACATCATTATTTCATTTCTATTAGCCCGAATGATTTGCACTTAAGTGCAAATAGAAATTTAGAGATGAGAATAAAAGAATCCTCTTTTTTTGCATTTAATCTTCCAGTTTTCATTACAAGAAAAGTGAAGAACTCGAAAGGGCGGGTATTTGAGTTACGCGGAGGATCATTATTGCACTTTTCTCCACCTTCATCAACATCACTTGATTTTAATCATGGCCCTCCTGAGGGCCCTTACGTAACACATTTCAGAAAGCGGGGTTATTCTCGGAATAATTTTTTACATACGGCTATAAATGCAGGCTTTAGCACGACTATGGTTAATCGAAATACGGCCATCAAAATTGTTTTCACTTACAATTATTTTTTGAAGGATATGTATTACGGCAGTTTCATTTTTGAAAACTTACGTCAATCCGACAATTCGATTGGGAGTTACCGATTAAGTGGAAATCATCTAAATGTTGGATTAACCTTTTCACGACACAGAACTAAGAAAAATTATGAATAATAATAAAATTGTACTTCGTTTGTTTTGCATTCTTTTGATTTATTCCATGTCATTAGAAGAAACTAAAGGACAACGAAGTGGGATTCTTATTGGAATTGATGTTGGCATTCTTTCTGACCGCAATCATTTTCGCGGAGATAATGGGCAAGCCCTCAGTGGCGGCAGCTTGAATGGAATGCAAGGACTTTCCATTGCTTACAGCATAAATGGCTTGACCTGGTCTACTGGCTTTAGAAGCTATGGACACGGGCCCCGTAAATTTGAACTAGATAGGATAACTGGTGACTTCACTAAACAACAGGAGTCTATTGGGAATATGCAAAGCTGGGTAATTCCAATTTCGGTCGAAAAGGAATTTAACCTCAATCAAAAATGGCATCTACATACGGGTATAGGATTATTAGGATTTATCATGCGGGATTATGGAGAAGACGACGTAAGTTTGTCTTATGCGATTATACCGGGCGCAACTAATTTATCTGACTTGGATTCAACGTACATAACCACTCGAACCGACAGACGCTTTAATGTAGCTATCGAGACTTCTCTGAGAATTGTTTACCGAACTGAAGGTAGATTTGACTTATTTGCACTTGCCGCTTTTCAAGCTCATCTAAATCCAATGTATGAGGTGGATTTTAGATTTTTCCCAGCCGAACCAGTTAGAACAGGAAATGCACGTGCTGTCAATTCATTTACGTTAAGCATAGGTGCTCGTTATCTAATAAAACAAAGTAATCGCCAAGAGCCGAAACCCTAAACTCACGAGCCAATCCTGAGGAGGGCAACAGAATAGAGTACAATTCAAAGGAGAACAAATTGAACACTTTTGCCTTCAAGAAAAAGGACAATGGGCACTGGCTTTTGATTCGCGAGAATGATAGAGCGTTTTTATGCGAAAAGATCGAGTAGGGGGCCATCCTCAATCTTCAGCCCAGAAATCGGAAAAATCTACTTTCGCGTTGCAGTTCCTGGTTTGGCCTAAAGTCTTTTGCCATTCTCTTCCCGGTTTTTCCTACCTTGCCCTTAAGCTCCCGCATCACACCATTTTGGCGAAAAGCCAAAACGACAGCATGGCCCGGGAACAGCGAAGCCTACAGGATAAACTACACTGACCATGATCATCGACGTACATACCCACCTCAACAATTACCACGAAGAGCGCGTGGTGTCTATACAAGATTGCCTCGACCTCCTGCACAAGGACATGAAGGCCAATAACATCGCCTGCTCACTGGTGCTCACTTCTTACAAAGTTACCGAGCACAGGCCGAGTACCTCTTCGGTGATTGAAACCACCCGGGGTATGAAAGACATCTTTGTGGTGGCGGGCATCAGCTACCTTAACTACACGGAAAAAGACCTCCGCGAGCTCAGCGGGTACCTGCAGGAAGGCCTGGTGAAAGGGCTAAAGCTCTACCCGGGTTATGAGCCGTTTTACCCTTACGACAACCGCCTCAAGGTGGTGTACGACCTTGCCATTGAGTACGATGTGCCAGTGATGTTTCACTCCGGCGACACCTATTCCCCGCAAGGGAAAGTGCGCTACTCACACCCCATACACATCGATGACGTAGCGGTAGACTACCCTGCGATGAAAATCGTGATATGCCACGTGGGCAACCCCTGGATCATCGACTGCATGGAAGTGGTGTACAAGAATGCCAATGTATACGCCGACATCTCGGGACTGGTACTCGGCGAGTTTTCAGATCAATTTGAAAAGTACATGAAAGCCAAGCTCGAAGAAATGATCCTCTTTACCGGCAATCCCAAAAAACTCCTCTTCGGCACCGATTGGCCCATTTGCAGCATGGCCTCCTACATCAAGTTTATGAAAGGCCTCGACCTCAGCGATGAGAAGAAGGAGCTTATCATGTGGAAAAACGCCGCCGCACTCTTTAAAATTGATGTGGACAGCTTGCAATAAAGCCTGAAATGCCATCTTTCATTTTGAAATTGAAACGCGCAAGGCTATTTGTGTAAGCAATTGTTATACAAGACATCACATGGCTGCACATGGACCTGTAATCCTGAATTGAAACAGAATCGTCAGCACTTGACACTTTAAAAATTCTCGAATTTCGCAGGTTTCTTTTTAACAAGTGCGCTTGGCGTCTCACCTTTTTTTTCACCTTTACCCTTTGCTAATATGCTCTACACCATCAATCACTACCATCAAATGAATAAACTCTTTCAAAAAAGCAGGATTGTACTCACAGCAATGGCATTATCAGCAGCGGTGCTGCTGATTCAGTCTTGCCGCCCATCCTCAAATGACTTTGTAAGCGATTTCGATATGGTCTTTACGACCTATGACACCAATTTCAGCTTCGAGACCCGCAAGACTTATTATTTGAGCGATACGGTCCTGATCATAGGGAGCGATCCTGCCGATCCGGAGATTAGCCCCTTAAATGACAGGATTGTTTCTTCACTTGCCCAATACATGTACAGCGCAGGTTGGGAACGTGTGGCTGCCGCCGATAGTGCTGAAGCTGACCTTTACATGCTTCCCATGATTTCTACGTCCACTTTTTCTTCCTGTGTGGTGCCCTGCTGGGGTTGCGTTGGTTGGGGCTGGGGCTTTCCTCCTACCATGGCTTGCAGTTCCTTTAGCACCGGTTCACTATTCGTATTGCTCGCCGATCCCAATAATCCCTTCAACTTCGAGGATGAATATCCTGTAGTATGGACTGGCGTGATTAATGGTTTGTTGCGAGGCTCTCAGGAAAATATTGCCCAGCGCATAGAGTTCAATATAAGTCAGATGTTCGACCAATCACCATACCTCAAATTGCAACAATGAGAAAAATAGTAATTGCATTCTTCGCAGTTTTCGCTTTCAGCTTGGGCACGCAGCAGGCTCATGCGCAATGGTTTACGGAACTTACTTACGGTCCGGGTTTTGCAACCCGAGAGTTTAATGAATTCGCACCCAGCACTGGCTGGTGGAATTGGCAGTTTCAGGCACGCAAAATAATCAACAACCGATTTGAGGTGGGAGGCGCTATTGGCTGGAATTATTTCGAGCACGATTTCGGACGAACTACCGTGACTGGTGATGGCTTTGCCCTCACTGCAAATGTGCGGTCATACACCAATATGTTCAATTTCATGCTTGTGAATCAGTACAACCTCATTGAAAAAGGTGAGGCTATTCCATTTGTACGCCTCGGTTTGGGCATGGGACATCAAAACCAGGAACAGGAAGTTGGGCTCTATGTGGTCGGTGACAATAGCTGGCAATTCGTGCTCAATCCTGAAGTGGGCGTGCGATTTGAGTTAAACCACTACCTCGGTGCAGTCCTTGCCGGGGGCTATACCTTTATGCCGGAAGCTGGTGGCGTATTGCCCACCTCATTCTGGACCCTCAAACTAGGCTTATCCTGGCTTCAATTCTAATATCATAATCGATTTTCCCATGAAAAAATGGATACTCATTGTTTTCTTTGCCGTACTGGGCACCTCGGCTTTCGCTCAAATTGAAGCGGCTTTTACTTACGGTTATCGCTTTGGCGGTCGACTTCCGGTGCGCTACAACAACCAGTGGGGTGAGCTTCGCGCAAATTCTTCAGATGCCTTTGGCGCTGACCTTCGGTATGAGCTCGGCAATGGCGGTACCAAGCTGATGGCGGCATATACAAGACAAGTTACCCAGATAGATTTTGTGGGTGGCGGTTTTTTCGACCGGGAGGAATTTTTTAGTACCACTGTTGAATATGTCACTTTGGGAATTATGAGGGGTTCACAGTTTAAGCAAGGCATCAATCCTTTTGGAGGGGCTTC
Source organism: Cryomorphaceae bacterium (assembly GCA_036796255.1). GTDB lineage: Bacteria > Bacteroidota > Bacteroidia > Flavobacteriales_D > Cryomorphaceae > T3Sed10-241. Next base: position 3,898 of record DAIRDH010000092.1, on the reverse strand, counting down.
CTTTGGCATGGCCATATTGACCCCTCGCGAACAAAACCTCAGCCAGGAGTTACGCATTGGAATCAATTTGCAGGGAGGGATCAATTATTTCATAACTGACAAAGTAGGGATACGGATGTCGGTAGGCGTGTATGCCCCCCTTATGTTTGCAGGCGTCGGAATCTTTTGCGGAGGTGGTGGATGCAACACAGGGGTGAGTGCCGGTAGTTCCATCCTGCAGGGCGACCTCTCAGCCGGCCTCGTGGTGAGGCTTGGTGATTGATCCTGATCATCATTGGTCAATGTTTTTTCCGGTATTTTTACATTCATATGGGATTAAACATTCACATTTCAAGGCAATCTATGGAAGCGCTTCTTACTGTGGTGCGCAAGCGCTTTGAAGCAAATTTACACCGCCACCCCGGTCTCGTATGGGGAGTTATTGAGGATAGGCTCAAGGCCAATATGGGGAAACTTTGGTCGCTACAACAAATGGAAGCGACTGGCGGCGAGCCTGATGTCATCGGGTTTGACAAAGCCAAAAGCGAGTATCTATTCTGCGATTGCGCAACTGAAAGCCCCGGCGGCCGCCGTAGCCTGTGCTATGACCATGAAGCACTGGAATCGCGCAAAGCGAACAAACCCACCAATTCCGCCATGGCCCTCGCTGCCGAAATGGGCATCGAAGTGCTCAATGAGGCCCAATACCATAAACTGCAGCAATTGGGGCCCTTTGATATAAAAACCTCCAGTTGGCTGCGCACCCCTGATGAAGTCAGAAAGCTGGGCGGGGCCATTTTTGGCGACCACCGCTTTGGTAGGGTATTCATTTACCACAACGGTGCCGAATCGTATTACGGTGCAAGGGGATTTCGGGGCCTGCTGAGGGTGTGAACCCTGCTCCGCTTCGGCTATAGCCAATTTTACGGAAAGTAAAAACCCTCAGGGCAGCAGCTCACATAAAATGCCAAACTCGCTGGTCACGCTGTAGATGAGCGCAATATCAACTTGGATATCGTTGATTCTCAGGATACAGTCGCAATCTTCCAAATCGAAGTTGATCCCGGCCGTGGGCATGATAAGCGCAAGGCGTTCAATGACCTGAAGCGCCAGATCTTCGCTGTCGACGTTGGTTTGGAATACCTCAATAATTTGCATTACACCTGGTAGTTTTTCCATCGACCCCGAGAGAAGAGCCAAAGGGTGAACACGCCCACCGAAGTTTCGGAAATGAACACTGCCCAAAATACGCCCGAGTGGGCCCAGTCGAGGTGAATGGCGAGCAGATATGCGAGGGGAATCTGGATCATCCAGAAGAATACAATGTTGATCCACGTGGGTGTGCGTGTGTCGCCGGCGCCGTTGAAGGCCTGCACCGATACCATCCACCAGCCATACACAAAAAAGGAGTACGACATGATGCGCAGCCACTCGCCGCCGATATCGATCACGCGGGCGTCTTGGCTGAATATGCCGACCAACTCCCTGTTGAAGGTGAAGAAGACAAAGGACACCACGATCAGGAAGATCATATTGTAAAATCCAATGCGCCACACGGTCGATTCAGCCCTTTGCGGACTTTCAGCGCCGAGGTTTTGTCCCACGAGCGTGGCCGCGGCATTCGACAGCCCCCAGGCCGGCATCATCATAAACATCATGATGCGGATGCTGATCGTGGCGCCCGCCACGGCCTCGCTACCCAGGTCGGCGAGGATGCGCATCAGGAAAATCCACGACGACATGGCTACCACCATTTGCCCGATGCCGCCCAGCGAAGTTTTGAGCATATTCAGCATCATTCCGCCATGCAGGCGCAGTTGGCTCCATGCCACTTTGATGTGCTTGCCGCCGCGAAACAGGATGTACAGCTGCACCAATACGCCAATACCCCGACCGATATTTGTGGCAACAGCGGCCCCCTCAATCCCCATCGCGGGTACTGGCCCCCAGCCGAAAATGAGCAAGGGATCGAGCACAATGTTGATTCCATTCGAAAGCCAGAGCACCCACATGGCCACTGCCGCATCACCAGCGCCACGAAAGATGGCATTGATCACGAAGAGCAACACGATGACGAGGTTGCCTCCGAGCATCCATTGAGTATAGCGGTAGCCTTCGGTCACGCTCCACTCGTCGCCGCCCATGAGCAGGAGGAGGTCTTTGGCGAAAAAGATGCCGCCTATCGCAAAGGGTACCGACACCAAAAATGCAATGATCAGCGCCTGCACCGCCGATACGCCTGCGTCTCGATTGTTTTTCTCGCCTACCCGCCGCGCAATAATAGCGGTCACCGCCATGGACAAACCCATGGCCACGCTGTAGAGCAGGAAGAGGTAAGTCTCCGTGAGTCCAACCGTAGCCACTGCCGAGGCGCCGAGCTTCCCTACAAAAAAGATGTCGGCTATGGCAAATGTGGACTCCATCACCAGTTCCAGGATCATCGGTACGGCGAGCAGGAAGATGGCCTTGCGGATGCTGATTTGCGTGTAATCAGCCTCGGTGCCACGGATGGCATTCTTGAGCTCGTGCCAGATGTTTTTGCGCGACAAAGAAGCAGGTGGTGGATTCATGGCTCAGGTCGGTTGTGGAGCACCGCAAAAGTGCAGATTTTTGGCAGATTCTATGGTATGCTTACATTAAATCGAGCGGCAACACTGGAGTATTTCAAGGTCGCTTAAAGCTCAACATTCTTTTCGCGCTCACACTGAAAAATAGGGGTACAAGCGTTGGGGCAAACATAGCGGCTTTGTCAAAACGCTGCGCTATGTGAAAACGACATAGGAAGGGGGATTTGCGACAGGAGAGGAGTCCAAGCCTGCAAGTTTGACCAATAGCTCATTCTACTTCTGGTTCAAAAAGAAAAAAACTTACCTTTATTCCGTGACGACCAAAGCGCAAATTATCCAGGCCATCGACAAGATTGAAGATGAACGCACGCTTCAAAAACTACTGAAAATCATCAATCTCGAATTGGCATTAAATCAAGATACGCATGTCCTTTCTGAAGAAGAAAAAAAGGCAATTGATCAGGGCGTGAAAGATATTGAAGAAGGTAGGGTATTTACGAGCACAGTTGCCAAAAGTATGGTAGACCAATGGCTGGCAAAGAGGTAGTATGGACTGCGAAAGCGCTTGAAGATAAGATTGCAATACTTGAATATTGGATAGTCCGAACCAGGTCAAAATCATACAGCATAAAATTGGAAAAACGCATCGCAGAAGCCGAATCCACTATAGCCCAATATCCAGAGTCAGGGAAATACACAGATTATAATATAATCAGAATCAGAATTGTAAGTCATTATTTGATTTTTTATCGAATAGAAACTACTCAAATCCAGATTGTTCCATTGTGGGATGCGCGATGAAATCCTTCTGATTTAGTGTTGTGAGTGGCGGTTCTCCTTTGCCTTTTTCATATTATTTTGGCTTTGCTGTGTATTTCCGTGGTTTGAGGTGCGAAGATATTTGACACGTTTTCTACCTTCGTCTCACTACATCCTACTGCCTTCACCCATGCAAAAATCCGAAAACGTCAAAGACACTCTCAGTTCACTGATGGGGGTCGTGGTGATTGTCATTTCTATTGTCATCAGTTATTTCGTTTACCACAACATCCTTGGTCATCCCGACAATTTCATCGGCGGCGATCCTGCCAACGAACCCATCGACGGCAATTACCTCGGCATCATTCACAAAGGCAGTAGCATTGTCATTTTGCAAATCGCCTTCATCATCATCCTGCTCACCTACACAGTGGAGCGCGGCATCAACCTGCGCCGGGCAGCAGGAGCAGGGCGCAACAAAGTTTTTGCAGCCCGCATCAAGCAGCTCATCAGCCACGATGATTTCGATAAAGCCATCGAGGCCTGCCACGCCCAGCGCGGCTCTGTGGCCAATGTGGTGCGCAAGGGGCTCA
>DAIRDH010000091.1:0-9867 GCA_036796255.1 Cryomorphaceae bacterium | reverse complement strand
GGCTTGTATGACAAAAATGGCTGGCTGGTAAACTTTTTCAAACATGCACCCTCGTATTTCTTCTCGGAGAGGGTCAAGGGAATAGACCAGTCAATTATTGTGCCCCTGGGTACTTCTTGTTCAAAGTTTGCAGTGATTTTCCCTTCCACTCCCTTCAACCAGTACAATCAAACTCAAATCATGGATGTGTATTACGGCATCTATGACTTGACCTTGGAGAATACCATGAATCCATTTGCCACTGGTGCCATGGTAGGTCAGGATACCGAAGGTCAGGGAGCTACCTTGACCAGTATGCAGCTCGACTACACTACCAATCACCAATCTCAATATGGAACATCATTATATGTTGGAAACTCTGGTAACTACCGCATAGCAGTAACCCCACTAATAAACAATTGCTTTCGCTATCTGTGGGTTTTGGATGGTATTAATCTCATAAGGTACAAGATTGACGAAGGGGGCATTCATTTTGACAATTATCACTACAGCCTGCCGCAAGGAGGACATCCAATAACTGGTCAGGAACGTACCGAAATGGAAATAATTGAGTTGGCTAATGGAAACTTCCGGATGGCAGTTCCAATCACTGCTCAAGGCGGAGCTCAAGGACGCTTAATAAATATTTTAGATTTAGACAATTCTATGGAAGTGGTGGTCTCTTCTATTCAGACCATCAGTCTGGATGGTGTGATTGGGGAAGGTTTTCGAGAATTCATGGTTTAGAGTTTGACCAAACAGGCCGATATCTGTACTTTACACACTCCCAAAATAGCATTTGGCCCAACCCACTGGATGTATGGGACGTGCAGACCAATAGCTTGGTCACTCCTTTATTACCGCCGTCAATGAATGATTTCAGGCCGTCGATGATCGAGCGCTCGGGAAATACATTGTACCTGGCAAAATCAACCCATATAGGATCAATTTCCAACGCAAGCCTTCCAGCACAGCTGTCTTCTAATTTTGCACCCAATCTTGTTCAAATAGCCACAGCGCAAGATCCTTACGGAAATGATGGAACTTTGAACAGTCCTGGATTGAGATACATGCTCCCCACACAAGTAGATGACGACAATAGCTACGGAGACTTTGAAAACTTCAGTTGTGAGTGTTGCAAAGAACACAACCCTGGAATTGATCAATACTCCACAACTCCCGGTTCACACACATGGAATCAAAATAACAACCCGCTCAACAATGGCACTGGTGCTGATGCCTATGTAAAAACTGAGTTGCGCATAAAACGCGGTTCGAACGTTATCATCAACAATATGAACGTGTACTTCGGGCCCCAGGCGCGCGTGGTCATTGAGAGAGGGCTTGGTTCAACCGCTGGAGGAAAGCTCACCATCAATGGAACAACCTTCACCGCCGACTTGCGCTGCTCCGGAAAAACATTCGATTGCTGCACTACCAATACCCCTCCGCCACCACCTCCTCCTCTACCTAACGCTACAATGGGACAGATGGAGACCTCGAGCATACCCGACCCCCCACAGGAGTGTCCTTGTGCTGCCGATCTATGGACCGGCGTAGTGGTGGAAGGCCGAGCCAATGAGGCTCAGGCATCAAGCCGGCAGGGACGCTTTACCATGCGCAACAACAGTATGATTGAGTTTGCACAAGTTGGAATACTTGTTGGACCGAGTTCAAGTTTCGGCGGAGGTGTACTCGATTTGTCGTTGAGTGAGCTTAAAGACAACAAAATCGGAATTCGATTCAACAAATACAATCACGGAGTTGGTACTACCGGCTGGAATCTCAGCGCAATACGACGCGTTACATTCCGAACCACCCAAGACCTCTTCGATTTAGGGCATGGACCCCATACACGGTTTGTATGGCTCAGCAATGTCAATGGCGTAAGTTTTCATGGATGTACTTTTAACAATGAGTACACACAATCCAATGCACTATCGACTGATGGCAATGGAATATACAGCTTCCGCTCAGGACTGAGGGTATTGCCCTATTGCGAGCCAGACTGGACTGGATCATGCACTTACTACAAATGTGAATTTTACAATATCAACCATGCGATCAGCGTGATCAACTTTGCCCTCAATTGGCGGCAAGCCTATGTGGGATACAGTCTTTTCGATAATGTAAACAGGGCAATCTATTTTAACAATACCACCAATGCTTCGGCTTTGGACAACACCATTCGGCTGAATCCATTCGGTACTCTTCTCACAGGTATTGAACTCATTGCGAGTACGGGATACAAAGTTGAAAACAACAATATTCGTGTCAATCCAAGTGCAGGTATCCCAAGGAGTACCGGGATTAAGGTGACTTCGTCAGGTGCAAGTAACAATCGAATTTACCGCAACACATTTACCCGGCTCGAGCATGGAATTGTCGCCAATGGCATAAATGGTTATTCCGAACCGCAATTGTTCTCATTTTCTGGTGTGCAATTCCGATGCAATACCTTCAACGCTCCAATATCAACCAACGATATCCTTGTAAATTCAGGTATTGTTAGCCCTTATCAGGGAAATTGCTTTTGGGAGAATAACCCGGCGAGCAATCTGTTTAGTCATTCGGGATCAAATCACATGGACTTCAGAATAAATACTTCGCAACTGCATAGCTCGTTCGCTTTTCTGAACTATTTCCACAACCCAACGCCACCCGTGCGCTTGTTGCCCAATCAATATACACCTGTAAATGGCACACCACAATTCAATTTTATTCAGTGCAATGAACCTTTCATCAGCCAAACCTCTTGCCCGATAGTGCATAGTGCCGATCCCAGATTCGTACGCTTACCTGGTAGACTTGAAGCCGAAAGCGGCGACAGCGATGCACAAGTGGGGCTACTTGCATTTATCACCCAGATAGCCGAGGACTTGGAGGAAACCATAGATGCTGCTCAAGTCTCGCTCTCTCTAGTGGGTTCAGAACTGGAGCTCTTCGAAACGATGGTTGACGAGAGCTCTCTGGATGGGACTGGTGAGCTGACTATGGCAAGCAATGCGCTGGATTCTCTGATGGATCTACAAACCCTCAATGGGGAGTACGATGATTTTTGGAGTGAGGTTGTCGACAGGTTTCAGGCTGACACCCTTGGTGAGCTAGGCCCTGCAGCGATGCTTAGCCTTCTGAATGACTACAAGCCATCGTCATATCAGCGTTTGGCTGCAAGTCTCGCATATTACCTGGAGCTTCCTGAGCCGACTTGGATTGATGCCGAAAACTCGCTCTTGCAAATGGTGACAATACCACTCGGACTTGATAGCACCGGAGTGCTGCCCGAAATGCTTCCTGAAATGTTTCCACTTGAGTTTCTCGATAGCCACAGCAATGTATCCATGCTCAACATGCATTATGTTGCACAGTCCTTGACCTACACGCCCTTTGAGGAAGAAGACCTGGCCTTTACCACGGAAGATCCGAAATCAGCTACACCGGAAGCGAAAGATTCATCAGATGGTTTGATCAAGGCTTACCCCAATCCATTCAATGGCCAGCTCAACTTGCTGCTTGACGAGAGCCTCGCGGGATACAATGATCTCCAGGTTCACTTCTTTGACCTCACCGGACGTATGGTGCAGCAAAGCCGGCATGGCAATGGGGATAAACTCATTGTAATCGATGGGCACAACCTACCTGTAGGTATGCTTTTCTTTACTGTACATACTGATGGAAAACAAGTGCATAGTGGTAAGCTAATGCATTTGAAATAGTAACCCATCCTACTTGAAAGCTCAAAAATCTAGGGGCATGCGCATCTATTTGCGCATGCCTTTTTTTCGTTGATCAATTTCTATAAATGCGGTTAAGGAGCGTTATAAAATGCCTGTACAATTGAAACTTCAAACTCCCCAAAAAATCTCCCCAAGCCGCTTTTTGCGGAAAGCAAAAATGGACTTCACCTGCGCGCCTACCTGCACTGAATGCGCCACCTGCCCAAGCACACCAAGCGGAAGGGCGTAATACAACAAGTCGCGCACCACGGTGCCGCCTTCTACTGCTTTGAACTCATGGATGTGGTGCCAAAGGGCAAATGGACCTTTGCGCTGCTCATCCACAAACCGCAGGTGGTGCGCCACTTGCGTGATTTCCGTGATCCAGATGAGCTTGATGAGCGGAAATGGTGAAATGCGGTGCACGATGAGCATACCGGGATACACCTCCGGAGCGTCGAGGGCATAGACATTCTCGAAGGCCATAGACTGCGGCGTAAGCTCATTGAGGTTGTCGGGGTTGGAAAAAAACTTCCAGGCTTGTTCAAGCGGAATGGGCAAAAAATTGCTTTCGTCGTGGCGGTATACTTTCATATGATGGCTTTACAATAGTGCTTTGCACAAGATTGTTTACACCTCCCCTATCTCAGCCACGTGGCGGTAGAGCAAATCGCTGAGCTCTTTTGATACCGCTGCGAGGGGCAGGCGCACCTGGTTGCCACATATACCCATGTGCCTCAGCACTAGCTTGATGCCTCCGGGATTGCCTTCTTTGAACAAGTCGCCGATAAGGGGCAGTATGCGGTAGTGCATCTCGCGGGCGCCATTCCAGTCGCCATTTGCCGCAAGGCGCACCACATCACCAAAGCGCTTGGGATAGGCATTGCCCACCACCGATATCACGCCGTGGCCTCCGCAGGCCATGTGGGGCAGTACCAATGAGTCATCGCCGCTGATCAGGCCAAAATGTGCGGGCAGAATGCGCGCGAGGTGCATCACCTGCTCAATGCTGCCTGCGGCTTCTTTGATGGCAACCACTTTCTTGGCATCGGTAGCGATCCGCAATACGGTGTCAGGAAGGATGTTGCTGCCTGTGCGGCCCGGTACATTGTAAGCAATGATGGGCAAGGGTGTGGCATCACTCAAGGCCATGTAGTGGCGGTAAATGCCCTCTTGCGAAGGCTTGTTGTAATGCGGACTTACCGACAAGAAAGCCACAACCCCTTTGGTCTTGAAAGTTTTCATGGCATTGGCCACAGCCCGCGTGTCATTGCCTCCTATGCCGTAAACAATGGGCAACTTGCCCGCATTGATCTCGATGGTGAAGTCGAGAATGGCCTCTTTCTCCCCCTCATTCAAAGTAGCCGACTCGCCCGTGGTACCCATCACCACGAGGTAATCAGCCCCGCGATGCAGGTGCTTGATGAGGCGCTCGAGGCCTGCGTAATCTACATTGCCATTTTCTGAAAATGGGGTGACCATTGCCACGCCCATGCCCTTAAGCTCTTGCATCATGGGTATCGATGATATTGAGGTAGTGATTTACTTGCTGAATGTACTGGTCAAAGGTAGCTTGTTCGCCCGTTTTGAGCATCATGTCATAGAGATATTCAAATTGCTCAGCGTAATAACCCACCTTAAATCGGGCCTGGCTGGCCTGCAGTACGAAGCGCATGGGCAATGATGGGTGCTTTTCTAAATCGATTAAAATATCGAAATCATTGGCAATGAAGGTATTTACCTGCTCACAAACCGGCTCCATGAAAAAGCTCAGCTCCTTGTCTGTGAAATAATCATAGCGCAGGCGGTGCAGGTGATAATGAGGTACGGCTTTGTGGTCGTCAATGTATGCAAGTGCGAGTACGTCGCGTATGCCCTGCTCGGCCTTTAGGTATTTCACATACTGCTTCACCAGGATGAAAAACCCCTCTCCTTTTTCGCGGTATAGAATTCCCACACTTTTGGCCCGGCCGAAATTTGCCACAGCTGGTTTTCGCTTTGGCTCTTCTTTTCGCTTCAGCTTGCGCTCGCCAAGCATGCATTTGATGTCGTTCAAAAACTTCATGTGCCTTGTATCATTTGCAAAAATGCATCTTCAGAGATGATTTTGACGCCCAGGCTCTCGGCTTTTTTCAATTTGCTGGGGCCCATTTTATCTCCGGCCACAAGGTAATCAGTATTTCCGGAGACGGCCCCAAGCACCTTGCCGCCGTGGCTTTCGATCAGGGCCTTGATTTCATCGCGCGATACTTTTTCGAACACACCGCTTACCACAAGCGACTTTCCCTCAAGGGTATTGCTCAAAGTTTCTGTTTCGCGCTTCTCGAGCACAAATTGCAATCCGGCATTTTTCAGCCGCTCCACCATCAGGCGGTTGGCCTCGACTGCGAAAAAGTCAATCACTGAAGCGGCGATGCGCTCGCCTATTTCATCAACGGCCATCAGCGCCTCCATCGAGGCACTGGCAATGGCATCGATATTGTCAAAAGCCCTGGCGAGCTTTTTGGCCACGGTTTCGCCTACGAAGCGAATACCGAGTGCGAAAAGCACCCGCTCAAAAGGGACTTTGCGCGAGGCTTCGAGGCCCTCGAGCAGGTTTTGGGCTGACTTCTCAGCCATGCGTTCCAGTGGGAGCAGCTGTTCCTTGCTGAGGTCGTAAAGATCGGCCATATCCTTGATCAGGCCCTCCTCGTAAAGCTGTGATACGGTTTCCACCCCCAGCCCGTCGATGTTCATGGCCTTTCGGGAAATAAAATGCTCGATGCGGCCCTTGATCTGCGGCGGGCAGCCCTGGGCATTGGGGCAGTAGTGCTGGGCCTCGCCCTCGTGGCGCAGCAGCGGCGTTGCACACTCCGGGCATTGGCTGGCATACACGAAAGCCATGCTATCAGCGGAACGCTTTGTGAAATCGACACCTATCACTTTGGGGATAATCTCACCTCCTTTTTCCACAAATACGGTGTCGCCTTCGCGGATGTCGAGCCGTTCGATCTGATCGGCGTTGTGCAGCGAAGCCCTTTTTACCGTAGTGCCCGCAAGCAATACGGGCTTAAGGTTGGCCACTGGGGTGATGGCCCCGGTGCGCCCTACCTGATAGGTCACTTCCTGCAGCAGTGTCGATACCTGCTCGGCTTTAAACTTGTAGGCAATGGCCCAGCGGGGCGATTTGGCGGTGAAGCCGAGGTCGCGCTGTGCGTCATAGCCATTCACCTTGATCACCACGCCGTCAATGTCGAATGGCAGGTTGTGGCGGGCATCTTCCCATTTGGCGATAAAGCCTTCAATGCCTTCAATATTGTCTACAAGGGCTATTTGCCTCTCGCGTTCCGAGGGCCCTTTAAAGCCCCATTTGGCGGCAGCGTGTACATTGCCAAAATGATCGCTGGCGGGTAAATCCTCACCATAAAGGCCATAGAGCATGCAGTCGAGCTTGCGCGTGGCTACCACGGCTGAGTCTTGCAACTTCAGGGTGCCGGATGCTGTATTGCGCGGGTTCATGTAGGCCTCTTCGCCGGCCTCTACCCTGTCAGCATTCATCTGCACAAAGACTTCGCGCGGCATGAAAATCTCGCCACGTATTTCGAAATTTCCAGGGTAATTGCCCCTCAGCTGCAGTGGTATACTCGCAATGGTTTTCACATTTGCGGTAACGTCTTCACCCACTTCACCATCGCCACGGGTCACTGCACGGGTGAGGCGTCCCCCCTCATAGGTGATGCCAATGGCCACACCGTCGTACTTGAGCTCGCATACGTAATTCACTTCCTTATTGGTGCCTTTGGCCACGCGCTCAGCCCATTCCCTGATCTCGTCTATGCTGTAGGCATTGGAGAGTGAGAGCATGGGGTAGGTGTGGCGCACTTTGGCAAATTTGCCGGTGATGTCGCCCCCCACGCGCTTGGTGGGCGAATTGGCATCTTCGAATTGTGGAAATTGCTGCTCGAGCTTTTGAAGCTCTTTGAGCAGCATGTCAAAATCAAAATCACTGATCACCGGAGCATTTTCCACATAGTACTTGTAGTTGTGCTCGTGCAGTGATTCGCGCAATTGCTTGATGCGCAGGGCGGCTTGCTCAGTATTCATGTTTGGCTTCGGGATCAAAGAATGAACGTGCGAGTTTAGTCAATTTCAATTGAACATTGAACACCACCACGGGCCCGTTGAACGACTCTGCCAGTTCGCCGCCAAGTCCCGCCACGCCGCGGTAACCCACACCGGCACCAAGGCCCAGCCAATACAGAATGTTGTAATTGCCATACACGGCAAGTTCAGCCGTGCTGAAAGGCAATTCAGTGTGAAGCACGCGCTCATTTAGCCCTCCGGGGTTGTAATACACGCCTACCTTGCCCCCGCCGGCCTGCAGGCTCGCGGCAAATTCCCATTTGCGGTCGAAGTAAATGACCCTTTCGTAATAGAGGGCGCTGTAGCCAAAATCGTATTCCACCAGGTCGGCGGCGATCGGGAAGTTGAAATCGCGGCTAAAAAGCCTGTTATTGAAAAAGTAGAAACCAATGCCCAGGCGGTGTATGCGCCGATACTCTGCGCCCAATATCACCCCGCCCACGGCTATCCACTGGCTCTGAAGAAAAGTGCGGCGGCTGTCCAAACCGATATCGGGCTTGAGCTTGTTTTGGTAAGGCTCGAGCTGCCGCATGCCATTGATCAACTTCACGCTGTCACCCTGGCCAAACTGGGCACTGGCCATGAATGGAAGCAGTACAAAAATTATGTAAATCAGATATTTCAAGGCCTTATCGCGCGAATCATTCGGTCATTGTCATTGAGGTCTTTGCGGAGTTTGACCCCTGTATAACCTCGGTCCTGGAGCAGCTGAACAATATCCGGTCCAAAAGCCTGGTTGATTTCAAAATACAGTTTACCACCGCGCTTCAGGTGTCCATCGGCGAGGTCGACAATGCGGCGGTAAAATATGAGGGGGTTTTCTTCAGGGGCAAAAAGGGCGCCGTGGGGTTCGTGGTCAAGTACGTTTTTGTGCATGGCCTTCATTTCGCCGGGTGTCACGTAAGGCGGATTGCTCACCATAATGTCAAAATCGGCAAAACCAAAACTCTCCTGCTCGAGGATGTCAAATTGAAAAAAATTGACTTTCAGCCCGTTTAATTCCGCATTTTTTGTGGCCACATTCAGCGCGGCCACGCTGCTATCTATGGCCGATACCGATGCTTTCCGCAAATGGTGCTTCAGCGCAATGGCGATGCAGCCCGACCCAGTTCCCAAATCCATTACAGCCGCCTCGGTAGGAGGATTGTCCTGCAGTATCCATTGCACGAGTTCTTCCGTTTCTGGCCGGGGTATCAGCACAGCGGGATTGACCAAAAATGGCAGTTCATAAAAGATGGTCTTGCCCAGGAGGTATTGAATGGGCTCTTCGCGCTTGAGCCCGGCGAGTATCTTTTCAAATTGCGCCTGCTGCTCGCTGTCGATGCCAGCGCTGCCATTGACCATCACTGCCACCTTGCCCATGTTCATCACTGCTTCGAAGGTCATGGAGATAAATTGATCAATTTCCCTTGAGGGATACATTCCCTGAAGTTCAGAACGGAAATACGCGGCTGTTCTTGCCACATTCTCAAAATTGCTGTGGGTCATACCTGATTGTTGGGGTAAAATTAGCCCAAAGCGGGGTGGGCATCAAAGCGATTCCAGATTTTTATGCGCAAGGGGGTTTGGACAGGGTTTGGTAGTGCTGGAATTGTGAGCCTGTCAATTTCTTTCTGAGCGGGTAGAAAGTAGCTTTATTGATCAAGATCTCTCAGGGATGCATTGCGCAATGTCTGGGCCTTGTGCAAAACGGTTTTTAAATGTTACTAAATTGTTAAGTTTTTGTAAAACGATTGCCGCGCACTGCTAGTTTTATCGGTAGAGAGAGAGAGAGAGAGTGAGAGAGAGAGCACAAAACCCCCTTAAACCGCTACATTCATAACTTGTGTTAAAATGACACGATGTCTAATTTTTTGCGACCATTTCAAGAATTAACACGACAAACTACCCGCTTTTGGAACATAAACTGCCCATTGTATTTAAAGGTTTTCATGCTATGTTTGGGGAAAGAACAAAAAATTATCCACCACATAATCCAAATGCTATGAAAGCAACCAAACTTAATTTTATTGCCCTATCCCTATTTGTGTTTCTGGGAACCTCCCTGCAG
>DAIRDH010000090.1:0-10206 GCA_036796255.1 Cryomorphaceae bacterium | reverse complement strand
GCTCCATAGGGATACCATGAGGGATCAAGAAGGCTCATAAAGGGTATTTGGACTCCTGCAAAAGTGAATTCGGAATTGGCATAGATGGCGATGAGCGTATTGCCTTCATTGTCTACCGCCACGGCTTGTATAGACTTTGAATCAGGCCCGGTGGCTTGGGTTAGCCATTCGAGCCCCGGATTTTGACCTTGGGCGTCCAAGCATATCGAGGTGCTGAGGCAAATCAATGCGAATATGGATACCTTCCACTTCATCTTTGTCTCAAATTATTGTTTGATTATTTTGGTGTACAGGCTTCTTATCCCATCGCTGATTCGTGCCACATACGCCCCTTGCGGCAAATGGGCCAAGTGGATACTTCCTGCCTCAGGTCCTTCCAAGTTAACCCGGTACACTTCTGTGCCTGCGCTGCTGTAAAGCGTGAGGGTGGCGTTTTGAAAAAGCTGTAATGATTCGGGGTCGAAATGCACCCTCTCTGTGAAGGGGTTGGGGTAGGCGAGGATTTGTTGCAATGCTTCTGCAGTTCGTGTGGCCAATGGAGTGCTGAAAGACGCTATAAAATGCTCCGTTGCAAATGCTGTCTGTGATGAGAGATTGGTGCCTTGTATGTTAAAATCTGCCCCATTAAATTCGCCGGCAATGATAAAATGACTAGGGTCCACGACGCCCAAGTAAACTGCCGCTTCCGTATCGGGACTGCCCATGGTGTATACCCAATGCACTTCACCTGTGGCGTCAATTTTTGCTACAAAGGTGTCGTCGGTACCCGTAGTTCCTCCCGCATTCATAAGCGTAAAGTCTCCAAGGTTAAAGCTCGAACTGTTAATACTGCCTGTGATGAAAAAGGAGCCTGCCCCATCGCGTTCGAAGCCGTACATGTAGCCACCATCAGGCGCCAGTGAAATCGCCGAGATGACCTCCCCATCGGGACTGTAGCGGCTCATAGCTGTTCCCGATTGGGTAACCACGAAATCACCCACATTTAAGGGGGCTCCAAGCACATCAGATAACACGAGTAATTCGCCTTCCGGGCTTATTTCAATGTTGCTCCATATGTCACTTAGGCTGGAGTGCTCGCGTGCCAACCATGCCGTAGTGCCCTCAGGGGTGATTTTGCATACCCAGCGGTCTTTAATTCCAAGAAATGCGAGATCATTTACAACATACAGGTCATCGATCTTTAAAGAATCTCCTGCCCATTCTCCTGCCACGTATAGGTTGCCCTCATTATCGGTTTTCATTTTGTAGACTGTACCTGTACCGAACAGCCCTTTGGGCAGTGCGGCCTTTGCCCAAAGGCTATTTCCGTCTAAGTCCAGTTTTTCAATGTAAATGCTGGAAATACTGAGATTGATCAGTGTAGTTCCATTAAAACTTAAGGTATCATCAATGCGTCCACTGCGATAAATGCTTCCATCGGCTGAAATGACGATTTCCGGAGCCACCGCACCTACTCCAGTCGCTCCGGGTGATGCAACAGTGGTAGACCACAGCGGATTGCCTTCTGCATCGAATTTGATTAAAAAATGGTCCCTGCTAAATTGACTGCTGGCGGTGAAGTCGTCAATCTGAATGCTGGCATTTACTGTTATACCATTACTGTTTACATAAACTGATAAGTAAACATTGTTGTTTTCATCGGTAGCAATCACGTCATAAGAGGTGCTCAACTGTTGACCTTGACTTTGCAATTTTTTAACCCAAACCACATTTCCCTCAGGGTCAATCTTTAAAAATATAGTTCCGCCGCCTCCGCCTGTTATCTCTGTGCCCCCGACAGTAAAATCAAAGGATGAACGCATCACAGCAAAGCTATTGCCTTGACCATCCACTGAAAAGGCCAAAAACTGTTTAAAATTGGGACTACTCGTTTGTATTGCCCATTGAAGTTGTGGATTTTGTGCATTCAATAAGCGGAACGTGCTCATGAATAGGATGAAGGCGATATATATGGATTTGTTCATCTTCGCTAAATGTTTTTCATTTAAATATTTACTGTATTATGCCTTGGCCATTGGTTTTGAAAACAAAGGGCAGCACCACGTTCTGATCAGGTGCATTGCTGGCCGTTACCAAAAAACCACCCGGTATTTCTACTGCTTGTGCGCCAAAACTGGGGGTGTTGGTATCGGGTATTCGCAGCCATTCAAGCTCCAATGAGGCATTGAGTTTAATCAGCATGATTTGAAAGGCGCTCGGAATCCTTTGGTCTTCATTTATATTGCAAGTGCCTGCCAAAATAAATCCTCCATCGCTACACGGAGCAACAGTTTGTATGTACCCCAGTTTTGGGTAGCCCCCAATTACATTGGTTTTGGTGTCTTCTTTATTTCCATTGGTCTTCCATACTATGAGGTTTCGGCTCAACCTGAAATGCTCTTGGTGCCGCAAGTTGAAAATGTTGCCCGTAGCCTGAACTGTGGTATCACCTGACACCCAGATTGCCTCTCCCAAAGAGTTGATAGCCAAGCTTGAAGGCAGTGCCACTTCTTCAGCGGGAGTAAAGAATTGAATGTACTCCGGATCGTATGTAGATGCTTTCAGCTTGACGACTGCCGCAAATTCGGGATTGGGTTGATTGCGCGGCCCAAACAGGGCCATGAGGATGATCAGATTGCCTTGTACATCTTCTTGCATTCGAGGAAACCCCATGCCTTTAGTGGAGGGAAGGGGCATATTGGGCTCATATACCCTGTTTTCAATGGGTTCAAGTTGCTGGTCAAAGCGTATCAAGCGCAATCGCGTAAGGGTATTAATCTGCGTTACGGTGGGCATTACCAGTGCTATTTCACCTGTTATCAATTCTTTTGCAGTTATGCTGGCACGGGTTATTTGCGGGAAACCACTGAAAGTTTGATTGGGTACGAGCCGTGAAAACAGTACTTCACCATCAGGGCTAAGGATGGCCATTCCGGCCCTTTCAGGAAATGGAAAGCTCTCAAAACCAATTACGAGCAAATTGCCGTTGCGCAAGAGCTGGCATTCCCACAATTCGTGCACCACCTGAGGCAGCTCAACTTGCCATATGATTTCTCCGCGCTCATCGAGCTTCGTCAGTAAGGCAGGGAGTATTCCATAAGCACTCGGGTTTGACGCATTTTCAAAGCCTACGCTGCCTACAATGGTACTGCCATCGGGCATGGCTACTGCGCCCCTTGCCAAGTAGAGTTCTGATACCGGAATGTATTTCAAGAAAGCCCTGGATGGATTGTTCACCTCTGGCTTTTCACAAGCCATAAGCAAGGACGCGAGGCAAGCGCAAGTGGCTATGTACAATCGAGCGCTCATAATATGAGGGTAATAATCTGTAAATCTATACCGAGGGCGAGTTGCGTTCCGGCTATCATGGTGCGACCATCACTGAGTTTGGCAATGGCTGTGAAGGCATTGCTGTAATTGCGGTCAATATCGTCCGTAAATTGAGGTTGCCCATTGCCATCCAAGTTGAAATAAAAGCTCCTTTGTGGTTCGCTATAGCTCAATGGAGCAGTTAGAAATACGTTGCCAAGCGCTATGGGATAAGCCGTGGTACCCAGTCCTGTAATACTGCCATCACTATTAAGCACCATGGCTGCGCGGCGAGCGCCTAAACTGAAGTTTGTGGTATTGATGGCTGCGTGATTGATAAATGAATGCGGAAGGATTTCATCACCTTCGTCATTTACATATACCAATCGCATGCGTTGATCAGCCAATTCCGGACCCCGAGGGTTGAGCAGGTATACGAAGCTACCATCCCTTAACGGCAATAGATCACGTCCCTGAACGGTCAAGAACTGGCTAATGTTGAGCGGTGCGGTTTCAAAGGGGCTAAAGGGATGAATTTTGGTCCACAGCAAGTTGCCTTGAGCTGTCAATTTACTGATGAAGAAAGAGTTATCAAGACTTGGAACATTGCTGGTGAAGGTGCCGGCAAACAAGAAACTGCCATCAGGCAGGGGAGTGCTGCTGGTATAGTGGGTGGTACCTCCCACATTGATGGTCAATAAATGGCGGTAAAGCATGGTGCCATTGGCAGTGAATGCAGCGATGAATCCGCGGTTACCCCCCAAGAAAACCTGGCCCGCTATGAGAAAAGTACCGTCATCCAGTACCCGAATATGATCCTGACTATTAAATCCCAATTCGTTAAACACTGCTTGGGGTTGAGGGCTTATACTTCCATCTAAATCAATGATGTACAGCCCTTTCTGGTAAAGTGCTCCGAAGGTGCCATCAGGCATTGCGATCACTTGAATGAATTGCACTAGTGCGCTCCCAGGATTCACTCTTACTCTGAAGCGGCTGGTCCAGAGCAATTCGCCATCATTTTTAACGAGCATGAAATTGTAAAATTCAGACCTGTCCGTATAAGTAATCAGGGCCACCCCTTCACCGGGAGTGAGTTCGATGACATTGAATACATCCTCCAACTCATATGCGAAGAGGGCTGTTGGAGTAAGTGCTCGATCCGGTTCACTTATCTCTTTACCGCAAGAGATGAAGAGCACAAAAGGAACCAATATCATTTTGGCTAGGAGTTTCATTGCGACCGGTTTTGAAGTATATTCCTGTATCGAATGGCATAAGCAAGGCCAATATTTACCTGCAAATGATTCATTACGATGTCATTGTCCAAATAGAAATATTTGAAAATCACATCCAGGTTGTCAAATCTTGTCTCGGGATTGACCAAGTTTTTACTAAAAGTGTGCACCTGTACACCGAGACGAATAGAAATTCCTTTTTTGGTGTATGCCAAGCCTCCTCCCCAATGATAGGAGCTAAAGTTCCTGTTTCGCTGTTCCAGGCGGTTTACAAGATCTGTTGTTCCCGGTCGCGACAACTCTCCAAGCGCACTGTTGAGCAGGGTGTATTGACCACCTATTTCTGCAAAAGGCTGCAGTGGCCAATTGCCTATGTAATACCGTCCAGTGATTGCAAAGTCGACAAAACTCAGCTGCTCGTTATAGCTTATACGTTGGTCTTGTACACTGTCTTTCTGAGCTTCATATGCGCTATTGCGAAATTGTGTCGATGCTATGATCCAAAACTGCGACCACACTTTTTTTTCAACTTTCAGTCCGATTTGCCACCCATTAAGCCCATTGTAGGTTGTGCGGTCCGTGATTTCAGGACCGGGAATGATGGAGTATGCCTGGAGCAATTCGATCTGTGAGAAGTTTACCCCTCCCGTGATTGCTATGTTGAGAACAGGGGCTGGTTTGTACTTCCTAAATATCTTCACCAGCTGTATGGGGTCACGCAATCGATCCGGTTCAAAGTTGGGGCTGAGCTTCATGATTCGCGCTGCTGAGGCATCGGCTTCTTCGAGGTAGTCGATTTGCAAATAGTGAATTATGAGCAATTTGCGGGCTTCAATTTCATCTTCTCGTGAAAATTTACAGTCTGTCAGAGCTGTGTTAAGCATGCTGATCGCCTCATCATACCAGCCTTGATCGGCGCGCGTTTGTGCATCTTTGAGGGTAGCAATACAGGGGTCGCTTTGAGCATTCGCAAACGTTTGTAAGCCAAGCGCAGTGACCAGCAGAATAATATGGAGGAGTGATCGCTTCATTGCGCTATATAGGTTTGTTCGCCATTGCCGTATGGATAGGGGATGTCATCGCCCAGAAAGGTATTCCACTCCTCAAAGCTTAGTTTCCGCTTTATCTTTCCCTGAAGGTTGTCAATCAGGCTTTCCGTGAGTACAGGAAACCGTTGAAGCGCCCTGTCATTGGTGTACACATAGAGATCGCCTGCGGCATTGTCCAGGTCCATGGCTTCAATGCTCCGCTCCAGGGTGATGCTGATGGGCAGGGATGAGAGGCTCGAAAGTGCGTATAGGTTGAGCTGCTTGCCTGCTGTGGCTACTGCAAGGATATCACGTTGCTCATCAAAGCATAGGTGGGAAATGGATCCGGCACAGGCGATTTCCTTTAAGGGATTTCTACCCTTCAATAGCTGCACTACACCGTCAGAATAACCGATCGCCGTGTAATTACCCGATTGCGACACTGCAATTGTTTCCACGCGGCTCCCGGCCCGGGCTAGCAGTGTTTCCCGCTGCCCGTCCCGGGCCCTGAAGGAATACACCTTTCCATTTTCGCAGCCTATGAGGCAGTCATATTCACCACCTTCCACCAGCGTGAGGGTGCGGATGCGCGAGGGGAATTCATACATTTTCATCGATCCGTCGCTTTTCCAGTGTATAAACTGTCTGTCGCGGCCACCTGTATATACTTCGCCCATGTGGGTGGGTGCCACTGCCGCGCGCACCAGGTCGGTGTGCCCTATGGCGGGGTTCATTCCGCCATAGGCACCCTCGTGGTTATCGAACTGTATACTGTAATCGGCTTTTGCAATAGCGGTGCCTTTGCCGCCAGCCAAAATAAATATCCTGTCGGGCGATTTTCCCAGATTGCGCAGCGAGCTATTTTGAATTGGGCTGAAATCGGGCAATTGAAAGCTGGCAGCCTTTAAAGCCTGGTCTACATAATTGAGTTTTCCGTCGCCTACATTCAGTGCCATCAGACTTTCATTGTGCCGCATCACCACTGATGAGTGCTCAGGGCTCAACTCCCGCATGGCTTTTGCCGCCGCAGCATAGAGTGTACCGTCATTGGTGCGACCTCCGTTGGTTTTGGCAAGGTCGTATGAGGTGATGGCCAGCAGTCCGGCGAGTTCGGGATTTTGGCTTATTTGAGCCGATTCAAATGCAAGCTTCTGGCCTGTAGCGATCAATCGTAGGCGCTGGGATTCAATTTTGGCTGAGTCGGCCTTGAGCTTTTGGATTTCCGCCAGCCGCGTTTGTTGATCGGCCAGCTCCTTCTGCGCAAGTGCCTGCTCTTCACCCTTGAGCGCACGCATGGCCGAAAGCTGTGCCTTGCTGCGTTCTTCCTGCGCAATACGCTCTTGGGCCTCTGCTATAGTAGCCTGTTCCTCAGCACGCAAACGGGCTGCTTCCGCAAGTTCTGATGCTTTCAAGGCTTCTTCCCGCGCTGTTTCAGCGAGGCCTTTTTGCTCCAGGGCTTCAATTTTTTTAAGTTCGGTCTCTACGGTTTTTGCTTCGGCTATGCGGGTTTGGTTCATCGCCCAGGCCGCGAGTATGCTCACCACCACCACGAAAGTGACTACTGCACTGCGCACGATGACCGTGCGCTGACGCTTTCGGCGTCGCTCTTCGCGGTGGGCATCTTCACTGGCTTTCAAAAATACGAGCGAAGCCTCGAGATGTGGGTTGTACAGTGCCGCCCATGCCGTGGAGGGTTGTTGCCTTTCTTTCCAGTCAAGGGCCAGTTGAAGCTCCGGGTTGCGCCACAGTGCCGATGCACCACGCTTGTGCAGAAGGGCAGCGGTGCAAATGCGTTCGTAGAGCTCAGCCGATTCCATTTCCTCATCGACCCAGGCAGTGAGGCGCTTCCAGCCCCGCATGAGGCTCTCGTGTGAGATGTCGAAGATGGTATCAGAGTGGGCAGCTACCTCAAGCCCTGGCAATATGAAGCTGCGGCCGGCTTTCCGGAAGGGTTTCAAGCAGGCGAGGACTTCAGCCTCGGTGTGACTTGTGATCGATGCAAGTTCCTCAAGGGAAAGAGGGCGGCGTACACCGCGGTTGTCGGCCTGCTTGGTGGTGAGGCACTTGAAAAGCTGCTCAACCAGTTCTTGCTGTTTGCTGTCAAGCTCACCAAAGGCCTCGTCAGCATGCGATGAGAGCGCATTGCCCAATCCGCCCACTGCTTCAAAGTGTTTCAGGTCTATGGGCTCACCTCCACTGGTGTGCGCTGTCCAATAGTCCCAGGTACGCATCATGGCATGCTGCAGCACAGGGAGTTGATCGGCGTTGTGCCCAAGGTGCTGGTGGATGTGCTGGATGAGCCTGGGCGAAATTTTGCCTTTGGCCATATCCACCGGGCCAGTAATGGCTTCGCGCAATTGCTGCTGGTTCATCCTCGGCACCAGGTAGTGACCGTCGTTGATGGCTTCCGGAAGGCCTTCATAATCCACACAGTCGCCCAAAAAGTCGGAGCGCAAAGTCAGTATCGCATATACGGGCACATCGCGTTGCCTCACGGTGTCGGTGATGATTTGCACAAAGGCATCGTACAGCGCTTTCGATTCGTTGGCAGCCTCGTCAGAGAAGCGGAAAACTTCCTCAAATTGATCGACAAGGAGCAGCAAGCGCTCGCCTGGAGGCAGCAAAGGCCGTATCGCCTGCACCAATCCCAGTGAGCTCTCTTTGAGCAGGCTGAGTATGGTTTCGGTATTTGCTTTGGGGTTCTGGCTTCCGCCTAAATTGTGTGAAATGGCATTGGCCAGGTTCTGCAGCGGACTCCCCCCGGGAGTGATGGTTATAAGCCGCCAAAGGGGTTCGCCCTCTTTGTTCAATTCCTTGTGCATGGAGGGCAGCAAGCCAGCCCTCACCAATGAGCTCTTGCCTGTGCCGGAAGTGCCTACGATCGCCACAAAATGGTTCTGCTCTAACTTGTCCCGAACCTCTTTTACATGCGTTTTCCTTCCAAAAAACAAATGGCTTTCACTGTCGAGAAATGAACGCAGACCCGGAAAAGGATTGGATTGCAGCCCGGTGTGTGGTATGGTGGTTGAAGCGGTCAATTTGGTTGAGGTTGGTTATTGAAGTGAAGATAGACTTTATCTTTTAATTATTTGCCATGCAGGGTGTTGTAAAATTTAATGTCTGAGGTTAGAAAGGTGTATGCCATATTCAAGACTCCTGCCATCTCCCTAAATGTGTACAGCGCATTATAAATGAGGTTTTTAGAGTTGTGGTTCTCGCTGTGTTTGCGCATTGTCATAGGTCAATAATTGAGATGAATATGAACTTGGTGGCAACAAGGTGGAACACTTTTCCATCTTCTAAAAGACTGAATTGACAAGTGGCAGGTTTAGGTTTACATCTGGTAAACTTCAGTAGGACGGGCAACTGCTCATGGGCCCTCGACAGCAGCGAGTCGCATGGAAGGCCAAATCAGGACCCCAGCCGGCGCATGAATTCTTCCTTTCGCCTGCGCGATACGTCCACCAATGCATTGTCGGTCATGACTACGTGTCCACCTTCGCCTTTGACATATTTGGCCACATGGCGCATGTTGATCAGGTGGCTGTGGTGCACCCGCGTGAAGTCATGCTGGGCGAGTTGACTTTCGTAAAAACCAAGATTTTTACTAGCGAGATGGCTTGCCCCGCCGGCCATCACAATGCGGGTATAAGCCCCTTCCGATTCCATGCGCAGTATGTTTTCAATCTCGACGAGCACCAAACCGTTCTGATTTGGGATCACCAATCTGTTCTTTGGCAATGGTTTGTTGCTCGATGCTGCTTCCAAAGCCCTTCGCCTGGCCATGCGCAGCTCAAAGCGCTCCATGGCCTCCTTCAATGCTTTGCTTGTGATGGGTTTCATCAGGTAGTCAATGGCCGAATGCTTGATGGCTTCCAGCATAAACGAATCGTGCATGGTGGTGATGATGACCTCAAAATTGACTTCCGTCAAAGCTTTGAGCACGTCAAATCCATAACCGTCCTGGAGCTCCATGTCGAGAAAAAGCAGGTCGAAATCGAGCCTTGGTAATCCGGCTATAGCTTCATTCACAGAGCTGTACACCTCGCTAATGATGCAATCATCGATATCAGAATGAATGATGTCCTTGAGAATTTCTTGCGAAAGCGGGTCATCGTCAATGATTACAGTGCGGTACATGCAGGTTGTATGGAATGGTTGTTATGCTAACACAGACAAATTTGCGAAAAAATATGAGAAGCTCAAGCCGATATGATCTGAAGTGCTGACTGACCGGCAATATGGGTTTAAGTCCTAGTTCTGTAGCTCTATTTGCTGATGCTACAGCGTGCAATGCCCTGTCCATAATGTCCTGTCACGTTTCTCCACATCCTCTTCCGAAATTAAATTGCCTTTTTCAATATCGGCCAATCCCATTTGAATCATTGCCATCTGGTAAGCATTCAGTTCAACCACCTTCTCTTACCCGGTTGATTTAAATATCTCATTAATGGATTTAAAGAGCTTTTCATTCTTGGTATCAAGAATTTTATCGATAAGGCGGTTTGGCAGTGCTTCCAGCGTTGTAATGGTATTGATTTAGAACCAATCAATTTGAAAGTCATTCTGTTTGCAAATGATCTTGTCAACGCTCGGCCTACTTCAAATCATCCGTAAAGTGCCCGCCGTGTGCTCCTTTCTCGAATTTCTGC
>DAIRDH010000089.1:0-10489 GCA_036796255.1 Cryomorphaceae bacterium | reverse complement strand
TTCATGGCATCAGGTAGGCTGGCCAGCTTGTTGTAGATGTCTAAATCAGTCATGATACTAAGGTAATTGTTTTTTACCTAAAAACGGAAAAGTTCCGGGAGTTTGCCATGGGAACAGCCGGGGATGACTGCTTGGGCTATTCCGTATCGTGGGGCCCGCAAAGCCCCGGCTCATCGGTTTCGGCATTTCCGACAAGGATACCTTTGACACCGCCTGCTGCTATACCGACGGCGCTATTTTCGGCAGTGCGTTTATCAATCAGTTGGCGTTGTGTGATGGTGATGAGGCGATTGAGGGGTTTATGAGGGGGGGTGAAGTGAACGTGGATTCAAACCTGAAAAATGAAAGACTCGTCGGCCTTATTCACTTCTTCATTTCCTTGAATACTTTTTTCAACGCCCCTGCGGTTCCATCATACACGGTCTTTGTAGCGACGGGCATCTCCGGATAAGAATTTCCATTGTAGGTGTTGTGGCTGGTATGAATCAATAGATTTCCATTAGAATCAAAATATTGCACTTCTACTTCGGTGTCTTGACTTTGACCAATAGGTATCACTGTAAGGGAATAATTAATGAAGGCAAATCTTAATTTTCCGGTTACAAAGCCGTCGAGTTCATGAGCTTTACAAAGTTTTGCAATAGAGTCAGGCTGCAATTCTTGAAAATCGGAGTAATCATTCAGTGTGAACTCAAGGGCCTCAACCTTATTTTTGGCAAGGGTTTCTTGTACCCCTTCTTTGTACCATGTTCCCGTTTGACCAATGAGCTGATTGAGCTCTTTTTCATTGGCTACTTGACAATATCCAACCTTTTTCGGCTGGAATTGGACTTCCTCGGTGGTTTTGTATAACGTTTTGCTGCCGAATGCGGCGCAGCATGATAGCATAACTGCCATTACGAACCAGCCCAGGAATTGTAATCTTTTCCTGTAGTGCTTAACATTACTGTTTTTCATATATACTCCTCTGGTGGATTCGCACACGAAGTGTTTTTTGACAAGCTATTTCGCAAATTTAAAAAAAAGCATGTGTCTTCTTGAGCAGCTTTTGGGAAGATGAAAACCTATGTCTAATGCTTTATCTCAATCCTTGTAACCACTTCAACGGCTTTATACAACTCGTCCATTTCTTGGTTGGCGACGACAATACACCCCATTGTGCAATCAAACCATCAGTGGAAATTGCCACTAATACCCCCATCCTCCTGTTTACTTCACAAATTTCACCGTTTCGCTCACACCCGCATTTGCGGAAGCGATGATGTACACGCCTTTCGGCAAGGCGTCCAAATTCCGGAGTTGCGCAGTTCCGTGATCCACGTTGACTACCTCGGTATGCATTAGGGAACCCAGCATGTTGTACACTTCGAAGGTCACGGGGCCGTGCACTGCCTTGTTCAGCTGCACATTGAGATGATCATTCACGGGATTTGGAAAAGCCGGCACAGCGCTCATAGTTTTTGCTACACCTGTTACGAGGGGGCTTTTTTGATAAACCCTTATATAATCCACCTCCAGCGCACTTTCGGTAAAGGATGGATCGATGGTGGGCA
Source organism: Cryomorphaceae bacterium (assembly GCA_036796255.1). Taxonomy (GTDB): domain Bacteria; phylum Bacteroidota; class Bacteroidia; order Flavobacteriales_D; family Cryomorphaceae; genus T3Sed10-241. The sequence goes on along the minus strand of DAIRDH010000089.1, from coordinate 8,936 downwards.
AAATGGCCAGATTCATAATGAGGTATTGTTCGGCGTCAAAGGGCCAGGTGTCGGCATTTTTCACCGGAGGTTGGTAGATGTAATGCACCACGCCGATTCGCGCGATGTGGATTTTGGTGGCAACAAATTTGCCGGAAGGCTCGATGTATATCCCTTCGGGATGTTTCAAGCCGGCAACAACGGGCAGGTGGCCGACCTTGCCCATGAGCAAACCCTCAAGATGGCAATTGGTGGTGCTGCCAGCTTCAACCGAGGTGCCAGCGACCCCGTGGGTGAGGGGCATGGAAGCTTCTTGTTGTATAACAATGATGGCGGACTTGCATTTCCAGATTACCGCCAGCTCTATGGAGACTTGCTTGTGAAGTACATGGGCTTTTCATTCTTAGGTGAGTACGTTGTTGCCACGGCCACCAATCTGGATGGCATTTACAAATCAGGCGATGGCATCAATCCGCTGATCCCAACCGAAATAAGTCAATATCTTGCACTGGGTACAGGGTACAATATCCAGGCAGGCTATGCCACCAGAACCGGCTATGGCCTCGACGCACGCTTTTTCGGAGTTGCACCAGAGTTTGATCAGAATGAAGCGTCGGTGATTCGCGACAATACAGGCTGGTCCTTCGGCTTTTCGCGCTATTTCAAAGGTCAGTCTGCCAAAATATCACTGGCCTATACCTCATTCAACAATCCTGAGCGAGCATCAATGGATCGCGCAGAGCTCCTCTTTCAGGTGATTTTCTAATACCCGCATTACAGGTTCAATAAGTCCTAAAAAACGAAATACCATGTCCAAAGTCATCAAAACCTTTATTCTCGCATCACTTTCTATGTTGCTTTTCCAGGCCTGTGAAACAGATGATGTAGCGCCAACGGTGACACTTGACACTTCAGCCACAACGCTCGATTTTGCAGGTGGAACTGTAGAGATAATTGCCCGGCTCAATGGCCCTTCGAGTGAGGAAGTATCTGTAAGTGTGCAGTATTCCGGAACGGCAGTGGCCGGAGTAGATTACCAAAACCCGCCAAATGAAATAAGGGTGCCCTCGGGCCAAACATCGGGTTCTATCACCCTGGTAGGAATTCAGACCAGTGATACCTCAGCAAGATTTATTCAAGTTGACCTCATTTCTGCCCGCAACGCGCTGGTGGGCGGTGAAACAGAGGTTGTGATACAGATGATCGACTGCCTGGGCGACCGGGATGGCGATGGGGTGGCCAACTGTGAAGATGAATGTCCCGATGAGGCCGGCCCAGTGGAGAACAACGGCTGTCCTTTCCTTGGCCTGATTATCAATGAAGTCCTCTATGACCCTGCAGCGGGCTCGGCGGGAGACGCCAACAACGACGGCATTCGTGATCCATTGGAAGATGAATTTGCTGAATTGTACAATGATGGCCTTGATCTTGACATTAGCGGCTACACCTTGTCAGATGCGTCCATGGTGCGGCATATTTTTCCTGAAGGGACCGTTGTACCAGGCAACAGTGCCATCGTGGTTTTCGGTGGAGGCACACCGACTGGTGCTTTTGGCGGGTCTATTGTACAAACTGCCAGCGAAGGTCAGTTGAACCTGAACAATGCGGGCGACATACTTATCGTCGCCGATGCAGAAGGGAATATCATTGCTGAATTCGACATCAACCCCCTTTCCGGAAACCCGGATGAAGCATACACCCGCAACCCGGATATCACTGGTGACTTTGCGAGGCATCCTACCATTCCTGAAGCAAATGGAGCTTTGTTTAGCCCGGGCACAAGGCTCGATGGGAGTAATTTTTGAGTGTATCAGATTGAATTCGCATGCTTCAGGAAATTCCCCAAAGATTCCGACATGTGCTGGTACCAGTCTCATGGCGTGGTGCCCAGTTCCTGAAATAGCAAAGGCCGCGCACTGCGCGGCCTTTGCATTTATAGGGTGCGCTGTAAATTTGAACTTATTCTACCATCACAGAAATCTCCGCGCTCATTTGCTCACCATAGGAGCGGTGAAGGCCATCAGCAAACTGAAGTATGAGGGTGTGGGCTCCAGGACTTAAGGTGAGGGTATCGCCTGTTTGTCCGCCTCCGTAGTGAATGTGGGTATCATCAGCAGGAACGGCTTCACCAAAGGGTGTTGCGGCGCCATCAATAATGAAATGGTGGTGGCCAAATCCTTCTTTCACCAGTCCGGCAGGTTCAACTTCCATGCCTTTTATTCCAAAAGAAACATATACTGGCGAGCTTAGTGTAGCGCCATCCTCAAGATTGTCAAAGTACACCGATGCACCTGCGGGAACAGCCGGAACCTCCGCGGCCCCTGAAGTGGCCATATCGTGGTCGTGCCCTTCGTGTACATCTTGCGTATTGCTATCAGGGCTATTGCCACCGCATGCGGTCATAAAGGCGCTTGCCGTCAAAATCATTAAAAGGTTTTTCATTTTACTTGGGTTTTGCGCAAATTTAAGGAATGTTTTCGCATCGGTCATTTAGGGTCTTATTCTAAACATATTTTTCGCGGCAAAAAGGTCTCTTTCACTTAACATGGCCAGCGATGATGGGCTGGGATGCCCCTGCCTAGCAGCGAATCTATTGCATCAAAGTCCGCAACCAAATGCGCACTTTGCTTTATTTTCATGAGCCAATTGAACTTATCACATTAAATCAGATATTTGAATCGAATCAATCTCCCAACCTATGAAAAACGACCCTACTCCCAACTGGAATCAGGTGCTCAACATCCTTCTGAAACTGTTTATGATTTTTGTCATTGCTATATATTCGTTTCAGATACTTAGGCCGCTGATCACACTGGTGGTTTGGTCCTTGATTCTCGCCATAGCCCTTGCGCCCGTGCACAGCTGGCTCGCCGCCCGGCTCAAAAACAGGCAGAAGCTTTCCGCGACGCTCATCACCTTATTTTTTCTCGCTATCATCGCAGGTCCTTTTGGATTTGTGGTAGATGCGCTGGTGAACAATGTGCGGCAACTCTCTCAAACATTTGATGCATCGACTTTCGAGCATTTGGTTCCGGACGAAAGGATTAAGGACTGGCCAATAATTGGTGAGAAGGTTTACAATGGCCTCGTCGATTTATCTGAAGACAAGCAAGACTATATATCGCGTCACAAGGATGAGATTATCAAATCGGGTCAATTCGTCTTGGGTATTATCCGTAGCGCTGCCACTACGGTCTTTTTATTCATCGGATCCTTGATTATTGCAGGTGTTTTACTGGTTTATACCTCTGACAGGCAATCGCTGGGTATCACGCTTGGGAGAAGGCTTGCCGGCGAACAAGGGGCTGAGTTTGCGATCTTGATGGAAAAAACGGTTCGCTCCGTGGTGAGCGGTGTCCTTGGAGTTGCCGTCATTCAAACCACCCTTGCTGGAATTGGTTTTTTCGTAATGGGCATTCCATTTGCCGGTATTTGGACTCTTCTGGTTTTATTTCTCGCATTGATTCAGGTAGGGGCCGTACCTGTTTGCATCGGGGCAGTGATTTATGGGTTTTCCAATTATGACACTACTCCGGCTGTCTTGTTTTTGATATGGAATATCATCGTGTCCGTGAGCGATAATATCCTTAAGCCTGTCTTGATGGGCAGGGGCCTCAACCTTCCTATGCTTGTTGTTTTACTGGGTTCAATTGGTGGATTGTTAAGCTATGGTATCCTGGGGCTCTTCCTCGGGCCTGTGATTCTTGGTGTGGGGTACCGGCTTCTTGTGATTTGGTTGCGTGGTATTGATCATGAAGTAGCGACGGTGAATGAAGGTTGAGCCTGTCTTTGTATTTATGCTGCCTTAATAGAACCGGAATAGACAAGTTGCGCAAAGTCAATTTTCTGTAATACAAGGAGAAAAGGCAACTGTAAGTTTGTGCCTTGTACCATGCATTTACAGCTTGTCCGAAGCTGTCTACACAGCGCTTTCCATCTCATTTAATGTTGAGCATCGCTGATTTCGGTACCCTGAAAGGATATGGCGAAGCCGGCACTTCGTTGACACACTGCAACCGGTAAGTATTAGGCAGCTCATTTGACTAAAGCCCTTTCAGGGAGATTTCGCCAGCGCATTGCTGTTGGAGCTACTGGCTGTTTTAGTCATGGTTAGCGCCTATTGTATGTTTGCCTGGTATCGGTATTTCTCTTAAAGCCACACATCCTTGTCCCGCTTCACAAACTCCTTGAAACTGCCTGGTTTCCTGCCCAAAATCCTCTCCACCCAATCAGAGGTCGGCGGAGTGGATTGAAAACGAGGCAGGTAATGCAGCATGATCATGACCATGATAAAGCCCGTGGGCACTTTCTCCTTCCGCTTTCGCAAAAAGAAGGACAGCAGGTAGGGGGACTTGTGTTCAATTTCTCGCCCAAGTGATTGGCTCAATGTAGCGCACATGTGAGCAAAGTTGAGCTGTTCGTCATTGGTGAGGTCCATTGCCATGTTCCGGTATTTTGAAGGCCCGATAAGGACTTTGGCAGCGACTTCACCTACATCCTTAAGGTCGATAAGGGTAAATTTGGCTTTGCCGGAAGGCAGGTACACCTGGTCCTTTTCTACGATATCCCTGCGCAGCGAAGTACTAAAATTTTGCATGAAATATGCCGGGCGCAGGAAGGTGTAGGCTATCCCAGAGGCCTCAATCAATTTCTCAATTTTGTGGTGGGGGATGAGGGTGCTTTTATCGGCTCCTTGCACGGAGAGGAACACGATGTGCTTCACTTTTTGCTGCACTGCTGCGTCGATCAGCGGCTTGAAATATTTGGGTACATCAGCGATATGTGGAGGCCGCAAGAGGAACAGCACATCCACGGCATTTAGATAGCTCCCGAATTGATTGATCTGATCAAAATCGAATGCAGCTATATCTACTTCCCGAAATACCGACAATTCCCTTCGTGCCTTTTCAACATTCCTCACCCCAGCCACCACGCTGTGCGGGTGCTGTTGGGAATTGAGCGCATGCAGCACCTCAATCCCTACATTGCCTGTGGCGCCTGTGATCAGGATTCGCATCAGTGCGAAGTTAACAACTTACAAAGGGCATTTGGCCATTGAAAGACTCATCTTTCACTTGCGTCAAAATGAAGTCGGCAAGGTCGGCCCGGCCGATGGAAGTACTGGCATTCACGCCTACCCAGCCCACGCGGTAGCTGCCTTTGCGGGGATCATCGGTAAGGCGCGGTCCGCGTACAATTACCCAGTCCAGGCCACTATCTTCAAGTACTTTATGGTGGGCAATGGCATCGTTCAGCACCTTGGGTACTGCTATTTTCATAATACCGCGAATCAGCTTGTCGGCAAGCTTGGGCTGATCCTTTTCTGTAAAGGGAAGCCCACCGCCCGAGAGCGAAATGATGCGCTGCACGGCGTGCTGCTTCATCGCCTCAACGATCAGTTTTGTTCCATTCGTTTGCAACCATTCAGGCGAGCCCTTCACATGCCCGAAGAGGCTTACCACGATGTCGCTACCTTTGATCGTGCTGTCCACGTCGCTGGCGTTGAGCACATCACCCTTTATTGCTTGAAGCATGGCATGCTTTGAACTTAATTTATCGGGATTGCGCACCAGGGCTTTCACTGTGTAGCCTTTTTTAAGCGCCGCTTCGAGAAAGTGGGAACCTGTTTTGCCAGTACCCCCAAACAATGCGATGGTTTTCATGAATTGTTTTTTTTACAAAAATACCTAGCTTTGGTGTACGGTAACCAGAGGAAGGTACACACCTTTTTGTAAGTATGGAAAAAATCAATATCACAGCACGTTGTCCAATCCGCACCACACTTGAACTGCTCGGAGGCAAGTGGAAGCTTTTGATCCTTTTTCAGCTCTACCAAAAGTCATTGAGACTTTCAGCATTGAAGAAGTTGATTCCCGACATCAACGAGAAAATGCTTATCCAGGAATTGAAAACCATGTCCGAAAGCGACCTGGTACACCGCGAGAATTTTGGTGAGGTGCCGCCCCGGGTGGAGTATTCGCTTACCGCAAAAGGAGAGGCAGCGATGCCAGTGATTAAAGCTATGCGGGATTTTGGATTGGGGTATGAAGGGTCATTGAAATAAGTTGAGTTCCGCCTTTGGCGAAATGATCTCTGGTGGACTGCTTGTGCTATGCAGCTCAGCGCTCATAAAAACTATTTCGCAACCTGAATGACTCAATATCCTTCTTTCGCCAGCGGTAGTTGATGCCCGTCTCAATCATCCAGCCGCGCAAGTTTGCCGCTTCGAAGTGGTTGTACCTTGCGCCCAGCATCACCCCAAGACCGGATGAATTCCTGAATGCACTGCCTTTATTGAAACCAAGTTTATCAGTAAAAGACCAAACTGGAACATCGATGCGCAGCCCTGCGGTATATCCACTCAGGCTTACAGTGCTCACTGGGCTGAGTTCTGTCAATTCAGCGTTGATGCCCATCTCAGTGAACCCACCGGAAATCGAAAGGCTGAAATATTTCAAATCGCCGGTGAGCATAAAGGCCGCCCCGAAATTGCCCACGCTCCTTCCTTCGCGCAACGCCGAATTTTCAGGCAATGTATTGGTGGTATAATGGTTTGCATAAGCTATAGACGCCCCAAATGTGAGATGACGCAAAAAACGGATGCTAAGTCCGAAACTACCTCCTATACCTGGGCTGAAATAATCGGCTGCATTGCCTGTAAATACCGGGACGTAAGCGCCTCCAAAAAAATCAATGCCCATCCGGCCATACCTAACTTCGGCCAAATCCTCATCTGCCAGGTCCAATCCAAACAATTCGAAAGCATCCGGACCTTCTCTCATTTGCCGCGCCACCTGGGCCACAGTGTTGTGGTACACAAAATAATAGGCTGGTAAGGCGGTTCCGTCCAACATTCGGGGCACGAAATCGCCCAAACATGCCTTGTCTCGCATCTTGCGTTTAATCTCAGCATCTGATATTCCCAGTACATCTTCCATACGGGCATGACCATTGGCACCGACATGAATCATGACAGTCCATCCTGTTTCAGCCAGTACCATTTTCTCCTCCTCTGACCAGCCGTCGTATTGAAGGCATTGCCATAGTTGTTCAATCCCATTTATCGGGGAGGTGTCTGTCCAAGGAGTGGAGTAGCCCTTTTGGGCAAAAATAGTTTGATTAAAAAAGCAGAAATAGAAGCCTATAATTATTAAAACTACGTTTGCACTTACGCTTATAAATTGGGGTTTAGCTTTACAGCTCATGTTTTGGATATCCCTCACCAGAATTAGTAATTTTTTCTTTGCAAGATAAGATTTTGGGAAGATATCTTCTCACTTTCCGAAAATGTGTATTTCGCCATTCCATGGCCAATGTGCACGTCTTGCCCGGTTGCCCTGTGCATATAGATTGAATCGAGTTACGCAGGCTTAAATTCAATCTTTTAGTTTCTCATCCATATGCAACCCCAAACAAGTGCTTGCGAAGATCTGAGCCGATTAGGCATTCTAATCGGCTCATAAATTTGTGATATGTGAGCCGATTAATGCAATTATTGCTATTGCACCTCACAGAGGTGATTCAGCAGAGAGACAGTGAGCCTATACCTGGAACCTTGCATCGCCCTTAGATAATTGACAAAACTCATTAGCTTAGCCTCTCAAAATAAAGCGTGGCCATGAATCATTTTTTCCAAACCGTTTTTGCCCTGATTTTACTCACAGCGTCTTTGGCTGCACACAGCCAAGCCGGGGAGCCCATATTGTTTTCCAACGTGCTTATATTTGATTCCGATGCAGCCCGGCTCAGCGCTCCATCTGATGTGTTGGTGAGCAATGGACGCATCGCCGAAATCCGCGCTACCGACCCGGCCTTGAGCACAAGGGGCGTGTGATGGACGGAGGGGGTCAATAAAACACGATGTAATCCTCGACTATGAGGCCTCTTACACCTTCTATGTATATCTTGATCTCGCTCTCCCCACAATTTGCATACTTTCATCACGTTATATACAAAATCTCAGCACCATGAAAAAGCTCGCTATTCCCGTTGCCATCTTACTCTCAATCGTAATCACTGCCTTTATCGGCAAGCCTAAGGAGGTGGCAAAGCTCTCAAAAGTATTCACCAAAGAATACGCCTATGTTCCGGTGGGTTCTATTTCAACAGAAGCCGGGACAAGGCAAGTCAACGCTTTTTTCGCCTCAAAAACTGAGGTGAGCAATATCCAATACCGACAATTTCTGGCGGCGATGGATACCGCTGATGTACAGATACAAGAGGTCATTGCCATCCGCAATGAAAACTGGATTAAAGGCCGGTGGAACAGCGAGCCTTTTGCGGAGTATTACAGCACCCACGAGGCCTATAATAATTATCCGGTTGTGAACATCAGCCATGAAGCCGCTCAGCTGTATTGCGCATGGCTTACGGAGCACTACAAGACTCAGGATATTGGCCTTAAAGAAAATATGCAACTCAGCTTTAGACTCCCTGAACTCGAGGAGTGGTTGCATGCCGCCATGGGCGGCGGCCGGGGGCCTTATGCCTGGGGTGGCCCATACCTGCGAAATAAACAAGGTTGTGAGCTGGCCAACTTTCTGGCCTATGGACCGGAAAATATCTCTTTCGACCCGGAGACGGAAACCTATCACATCGTGAAGTTGCCTGTTTTTATTGGCGTTCCGGGCGACATCAACCGCAATGCAGATGTTACAGCCCCCGTTCATTCCTATGCGCCCAATGGCTTCGAATTGTACAATATGAATGGAAATGTGGCCGAAATGCTTTCCGAGCAGGGCATAGCCGCTGGTGGCAGCTGGGCGAGTCCAGGCTACGATGTCCGCAATGAGAGCATCATGACTTATGAATCGTCCTCACCTTGCGTAGGATTTCGGCCTATTGCGGTACTCAGTACGCGGTGAGGTTGATCATTTTTGTGCAGGGACAGACTCGAATGGGCATACACGTAGGGGCATATACGTAGGGGCATATACGTAGGGGCATATACGTAGGGG
>DAIRDH010000088.1:0-10652 GCA_036796255.1 Cryomorphaceae bacterium | reverse complement strand
CAACCTCCCCTCTACGAAATCATACAGCGTAAGCCTTCTCAGATCAAAATAAGCCACCCAGAAGTCGCGCAGGGCGCGGATGTAGCTGCGCTTGGCTTCGTCCTTTTCCGAAAGGGCAATGTTGAGGTTGGTGATGTCCACCTTGCCGGTGAGGTAGCGGTTTTGCGCCACATTGTAGCGCTCGTCGGCCACCTCGTCTGATTTTTTGGCGATGAGCAATTGGTTGCGCAGCATCGCAAAGCGGCGCACCAGGGTGATGATTTCCTGGTCAAAGTTTTCGCGGTCCTGGGCTATCACATACTCGTTGAGTTCCATATTGGCGAGGGCCGTTTCGATGCGGGCTTTGTTGCGGCCCCAGTCGAGTATCGGCACACTGAAACCTATGTCGATACGCTGCTGCACGTTGGGGTCGTTCCAAGCTTCGTTGAGGCCGGTGCTGGCCGCATTTAGTCCATAGGCGGCGGTAATGTTGGTTTGAAACCGCTGCCGGCGGGCTGATTCCACATCGCGCTGGGCTTCGAGCCTTTGGCGTTCAAACGCCACATAGTCCGACCGGTTAAGTCGCGCATAGGTCATAGCATCGCCCAAAGGAATCACAAATTCCGGAATGAAATCAGGCGATTGCAAAATGAGGGTATCGGCGGTGCGCAGGCCGAGGTAGTTGCGCAGCAAGAGCCCCGAGGTTTCAAGGTCGAGCAGCGCCTGCGAAACATCCTGTTGCGATCGAAGCAGTTGCAGCTCAATTTGCAGCAGCTTGTCCTTGCTCGTGGTACCGATGTTGTAACGGCCTTCCTCAATCTTATAAATGGTGTCGTTGTTGAGCAGGTTGATCTGCGCAATCTGGTAGTTGATTTGCGCATCGAGGTGATTGAAGTAAAAGCTCACCGCCTCTCTCGATAAAAATTCCATTTCTTCCACAAAGCTGCGTTTGCTCTCCTCGTAGCGCAAGGGCTCGGTGCGCGCATCCCACTTCAGTTGATTGAAACCAAAAACGGGCTGGTCGAGCTGAATATTGACCACCGTGGTATTGAACCTTGTAAGGTCAAGGAGTTGGTCGGAGAAGTAGTTCAAGTTGCTATTTACCGAAAGGAAGCCCCCCGTATAGGATATGGGCTGCAGCAGACTCAGGTTGGCGCCACTGTTGAATTGCTCCCGGTCTATGAAGTTGATCGTACCATCATCGAGCCTGTTCGTAAGGAAGTCGCGGTTGTAGCCCGGAATATTCCCTTGAAGCGCAAGCTGCGGATTAAAATCAGACCTGAACAGTCGATACTGCCAGTAACGGTTCTTCAGCCGCGTTTCGGCTTGCTTGGCTGCAGGCGATTGCATTCGCGTCATACGAATTACCTCTTCCAAATCGAGCGTGGTGATTTGTTGCGTTTGTGCGTAAGCGCTTCCGCAAAATAGAACAGAGGCGATGAGCCATAATTTCGAGAGCTTATTCATAGCGCAAAGAGTTGATGGGGTTTTGTTGGGCTGCCCTTTTAGCCGGAGCGATTCCAAAAATGAGCCCCACGCTGGCTGCTACACCAAACGAAAGCAACACCGAGCTCAAAGAAATTACTGTTTGTATATCAGCAAAGTGGCTTACGCCAAAAGCCAGGGTAATGCCCAAAATCACCCCGATGATGCCGCCGGTGATGCTGATAAGCACCGACTCAAACATGAACTGGTACACAATGTCTTTCTTTTTCGCACCCAGCGAAAGGCGCAAGCCTATCTCTTTGATTCGCTCAAGCACCGAAGCCAGCATGATGTTCATGATCCCGATACCACCCACCAACAAGGAGATGCCAGCAATGGCGCCCAGCACGTAATTAAAGAGTTCATTGTTGCGCTGCTGCTGCTTGAGCAGCAACTCAGGAATCTCGATTTGGTAATCCACCACATCGAAGTGTGTGCGCCGAAGGAGGCGTGCTAGCACATCGGCTACTGGGCTGAGCATTTCAGTTTCATCCACCTGCACCACGAGGCGGTCTATCTGGTGGTAGTTTTTGCTGCGTTGTCTTACAGCTTCTTCGTCTTCTTCCTCGTTGGAATTGGCCTGTCGTATCATGCCTTCTGTAACCAGGTCGCGGTTTTGGTAGCGTATCAGCACCGTCTGGAGGGGAGTGTACACATCCATGTTGTAATCGCGTATTCCCAGGTTCGACTGGCTTTGGTCGGTGATAAGCCTTTGCTCAAGCACACCTATTATTTCAAGCCAGTTGGCGCCCACTTTTATCTTTTTCCCTATGGGATTTTCAGTCGGGAAAAATTTATTCTTGATGCTTTTGCCAATAATACACACAGCATCACCTCGCTCCAGGTGGGTGTCATTAAACATGCGCCCTTCGTCGAGTGCAAAGTTGAAGATCTCGAAATACACCGGCTCTACGCCAACAATTTTTGCCGAACGGCGCAGACCGCTGCTTATAATGTACGTTTCCAAAATGATCTCAGGGCTCACCTTGCGGATATTTTGTACTACGGCCTTCATGGATTCCGCATCACTGAGCCGCAATCCCGGTGAATATTTTTCCTTTTCTCGGCTGGTTTCCACATCGCTGATGTTGTCTTCGCGCTGCTCAATGATTGGAGTAATCACAATGTTGTTGACTCCAACGAGTTTCATTTGGGCATTGATCTCTTGCTGGGTACCATTGCCTATGGCCAGCATAGCAATCACCGCAGCCACACCGAAGATGATGCCCAAAGCCGTGAGCAGCGAGCGCATGCGGTTGCTCGCCAATGCTTCAAAAGCAATGTAGAAATTGGCCAGAGTGCGCTCGTTCATTTCGCACCCGATTGGCTGAGGCCTTTCAGCAATTCATCCATTTCAACTCCTTCGGGTAGTGCGGGCTCAGCATCTGGCTCTTCTGCCTCTTCTTTCTGCTGCTGTTTCTGACGCTTGCCATCCATTTCTTCAAGGAGCGCAACGGCTTTATTTGTCATTCCGCCCACACCGTTGAGATACAGTATATCACCTTCCTCGAGACCCGCAATTACCACCACCTCATTGCGGTTTGAATTGCCAAGCATTACCTCTTGCTTCTCGGTATTGAGGCCGCGTTTCTTGTATACATATGTGATGCTATCGTCCTGATTGAAAAGGCATTCGAGGGGGATATAAAGCGCATCAGTTTCCTTTTCAGTAATGATGCGGTTGCTGGTGGTCATGGCGGGGCGCAGCAGTTCATCCCGCTCCTTCACTTCAATGGTCACACGAAATACTTTTGCATCTGAGTTGGGCCTTTGCTCGCCCACATTGGCCACCTGCAGTACCTTGCCGGTAAATTCCTTATCGGGAAAGGCGTCCAGCCCAATGATGGCATCCTGGCCAGGCCTCACCCTTCGTATGTCCACCTCATTTACGTAAGTTACAGATAGCATGGTGGTAAGATCGGGTAGGGTAGCCACCACCGGATCCCAGGCGCTGATCTGAGAGCCTTTTTTCACCGCGCGGCCATTCCAGTCTTTCTTGTAAATCAGCATGCCATCTTCAGGCGCCATGATACGGAAGCTCTTCATCAGGTCTTGCATTCCTTCCAGGCTGCGTTCGGCTTTTTGACGGTTAAGCCATACCTCCTGCATTTTGGCAATGTTTTGTTCCTTTTTAATCTTGTAGTTTTCACGGGCCTGGCTAAGTGCGCGTTCGGCTTTTTCTTTGTCTATTTCGGCCTGGCGTATGGTGGCGGGCGGCTCGTACTGGCTCTGGTCCAGGATGAGCTGCTTTTCATCGACGGCATAAGCCAGGTTGATCAGCTCATCACGCGATTGTCGCATTTCCAGCGTGGTATCCAGCTTGGTTTGTATAAACTGCGATTCAATCTTTTCAAGCTCCAGCTGGGCGTCCTTGATGTTGTTGGTCAATTCGCTCGGGTCTAAGCTGGCCACGAAATCACCCTTTTTCACTAAAGTACCCTCGTCGATGATGTCCTGAATGGTCATATTCCATATCCGGAAGTTGCGGGTGCCCTGTGGTCCCAATATTTCAACTGAATTTTTTGCTTCCAGCTCGCCTGTGGTCGTGATATCGACTATAAAGTCACCTTTTTGGACTTCGATTGTAATGCCGGTCGATTCGGTGCTCCTTGTGAAAAAAGCAAAATAGATGAGTACTAAAACAGCAAGGGCTCCAGCAATAAGGTATAGTAGTTTCGGCTTCATGGTAAAAATGATAGAGACAAAGGTGGTCAATTTTCAGGACGAGAGCCCGATACTGAACGCCATTTGGGCATTTTCGTTGCCCTCGTCCTTGAAATTCTCTTCCCGAAAGAATGCCAAAGCATTTATTCGAGCGCCGACTTGGCCAGCGAATCTTCATTGAAATGGAATGGACTATAGAGAGATGATGGGAAATTGCTCAATCAATCAAGCTGGCTTAGCACCATGACTACTCCATGTTCAGAGTTGCTGAGGTAGACATGGCCGGTGTCGGCATTTTTATTCATTTCACACTCAATCGTCGCACCTGTTTCCGGATTTTCATAATGAAAGCGCATCGGATCTTTCCAGCTAACTGCTGCCTGCAACTCTTTTACTGTGCTGTGAAAAACAGTAATACTGTCGGTTGTGAGTTGAACGCGGCGGTCGCCAAGCTGCTTGAGCATCAATTCTTCAAAAGCGGCAAAAACAACTTCAGAGCCCATGCCTTGCTCTTCGGCTGAAGCTTTTAGCTCTTCCATTTCAGCTGCGCTTAGTTCAAGTTTCAAGATCCTATATTCTCCCGTAAATACCTGAGCGAATGAACTGAGCCCAGAGAAAGTGAGTAGCAACAACAGGGTGGAGTGGAGTTTAATTTTACGGATCATTGCGGTAACATTGGTTTTCATGGCGTGGTTAGCACTTTTGCAGTGTCATTTAAAGCAATTGAATCGGACATTTTCTCCGAAAATGCCATTCAGTGGCGAAGCATATACTGCCCTTGTTGCAAGTGAAATAAATGATTTAGCGCGCCCAATGTAAGGAAAAACACAAATCGTTTTACCCAGTGGTTGATTTATCTTGGTCTGGGGTCATTATTTTGGGTAAATGCAGAACGAGATGATTGACTAAACCATTTTCACGTAAATTAGCCCAAAACAAGGGGACCTTTGGGAACAATATTTTTCCTTTTTTATGCTGCACTGCTCACCATCCTCATCGTCAAATGGCGATTTTTTCGTATTCGGCGCATTAACCGTTTTTTGATTCTCGGGGTATTCTACCTCAAGCTGCTGGCAGGCGCTGGATTGACTATATTATACAGCCAGCACTATGAAGACCGCGGCACGGGCGACACTTTCCGGTTTTTTGATGATGCCCTCATCATGCACGAGTGCTTCCATGAGGAGGATTTCATAACCTACACGAAGTTATTGACGGGCATCGGCTTCCGCGATGATGCCGTAGCCATGGAATACTATAACAGGATGACCCACCTGGAGCGGCCGCACTCCACGGGCTATGTCAATGACAATGCCACCATGATACGCGGTAATGCCATCTTGATGCATCTTTCACGCGGACATTATGCCATCCATCTGTTGTTTTGGTGCTTCATGGCAATGATGGGCCTTACCGCATTGTTGCGGCTATTGGTGACTTACTTTCCCCGCAAGCGGGTTGCCATGTTTTGCTCGGTTTATTTGCTGCCCACCGTGGTTTTTTGGGGTTCCGGCGTGCTCAAAGAGCCGATAATGCTCTTAGGACTGGGGCTCTTCTTACTCGGCTTTTTCAGGTATCTCTTTGAAGAGTGGAAGCCAAAGCACATGATATATATAGTAATCGGCGTGTTCTTTCTGGCAGTCTCGAAGGGCTATATCTTATACCTGATCACTCCGGCCATATTCGGATTGCTTCTCGTAAAGCTCTCCCGAGGCCGCAGATTCTGGCTCTGGTTCAGCATCCCCCATATGCTATTAGTGTTGCTCGTCGGCTTAAGTGCGGTGGCCAATGATCCGCTCGACCTTATCGGCAAAATTGTATGGAAGCAAGCCGCTTTCTACAACGAGGCCGAACTGAGTGGTGCGGGTTCGCTTATCGACATTCCCAGAATTGAAGGTGCTGCTGATATCTTTCTCAATGCACCAGCCGCTTTGATCAATACCTATCTCAGGCCATGGATATGGGAGGGAGGCAATATTTTATATTTGCCGGCAGGCCTTGAGAACATGGCACTGCTTATTTGTTTCATGGTCATGCTTTGGAATTTCAGAAGGCCTTATGGATTGGCCATCCCGATTATCGCGTTTGCCTTGAGCTTTGTCTTGCTGCTCGGTATTGTGATGGGAAGCGTTGTTCCCGTGCTAGGCGCTTTGGTGCGCTACAAAATGCCAGCGCTCATCTTCCTTTTCGCCTTTATATTTATTCATACCGATCATATTATGTTGCAGCGCAGGCTGCCATTCATTCGAAAAATTGTTAGAAAATTATGGCCAAGACCATATTGATCACCGGTGCCACTTCCGGTTTTGGAGAAGCTATGGCGCACCTTTTTGCCGAAAAGGGCCACCGACTCATACTCACCGGCCGGCGTCAACAGCGCTTGGACGCCCTCAGTGAATTGCTTTCCGCAAAGGCGGAAGTGCACACCCTCTGCTTCGATGTGCGCTCCCGCGAAGAGGTACAAGCAGCAATCGCTTCCCTTTCCGCACGGACTCCTTCGTCGCCGGAAAAATGGCAAAGCCTTGACGTACTTGTAAACAATGCCGGACTGGCCCTTGGCAAAGCAACTTTGGCCAATGGCGACCCCGATGACTGGGATACCATGATGGACACCAATGTAAAAGGCCTGCTCTACGTTACCCGCGCTTCGCTTCCCCTTTTGCGGAAAGCGAAGCATCCACACATTATAAATATAGGTTCCATCGCGGGTACTGAGGTATATCCTGGAGGCAACGCTTATTGTGCATCGAAGCATGCAGTGAATGCACTGAGCAAGTCTATGCGCCAGGAGCTTTTGCCGGAAGGCATACGCGTAAGTCAAATAAGGCCCGGACTTGCCGAAACGGAGTTTTCACTCGTGCGCTATAAAGGCGATGGTGATAAGGCTGCCAAAGTTTATCAGGGATTTACTCCCCTCAGTGCTCATGACATTGCCTCAGCTGCACTATATATAATAGGTACACCTCCCCATGTGTGTATTAATGACCTTGAGATCACGCCTACGGCTCAGGCCAATGCCTACTTACTGCACAAGGATGAGGAATAGACTGCTTTACCTTGCCGGGCTTCTGTTGTTGTGTGCGTGCATCCAAACACAAGAGGCCGATATGGTGATCCACAATGCCATCATTCACACAATGGATGAGAATGCATCATTGGCGCAAGCCATGGCCATACGCGACGGCCGCATCGTAGAGGTAGGCGCCGAACGTGAAATTCTAAACCGCTACAATACCAATGTTAAGCACGATGCGCGCAAAATGCATGTGTATCCTGGATTTATCGATGCGCATTCCCACTTTCTGGGCTATGCCAGGTCTAAGGCGGAGGTCAACCTGCACAATGCCCGAAGCATGGAGGAAGTGCTTGACCGCGTGTCAGCTTTCGCAAAAAATACAGAGCGCGAGTGGATTACAGGCCGCGGGTGGGATCAAAACATCTGGCCTGGCAAGGCCTTTCCCAACAAGGCCGTTCTCGATAGCTTATTTCCCGAAAGGCCGGTACTTATAAAAAGGGTAGATGGACATGCGGCCTTGGCCAATAGTGCCGCTCTGCGCAAATGCGCAATAAAACCGGATACGGAAGTAGCTGGCGGCAAAATTGAGCTCGGTGCCGATGGACTACCTACGGGTTTGCTTATTGACAGGGCCATAGATCGGGTGTCTCGTTTTATCCCTCCGCTTAGTGATGCCGAACTCTTGCCTTATTTGCTCGAAGCAGAGAAGGATTGCTTCGCTGCAGGCCTTACCTCCGTTTCGGATGCTGGACTGACAGTCAAAGAAGTTCGCTTGATTGACAGCCTGCAGCAGGCCGACATCTTATCAATTCGCATTTACGCTTTTCTGAAGCCCGATGAAGCCAGCCTCGCATATATGAAACAGGGTCCGGTGGTAACAGACCAGCTCAGTGTGCGCTCTGTTAAACTCTACGCCGATGGTGCCCTGGGCTCAAGAGGCGCCTTGCTAAAGGAGCCTTACAGTGATGATGTGGGAAACAGAGGCCTATTGCTTACACCCGTGGAAGAGATTGACCGCTGGGCGCGCGCCTGTATGGATTATGGCTACCAGCTCAACACCCATTGCATCGGCGATTCGGCCAATGCACTTGTATTGTGTAGATATGCTGAGCACCTTCAGGAAATGAATGATTTGCGCTGGCGTATTGAGCACGCGCAAGTCGTGAGTCCAAAAGAAAGGGTTTTTTTTCGTGATTTCGGCATCATACCCTCCGTACAGCCCGTACACGCCTCGAGCGATGGACCCTGGGCAGCTGAACGATTGGGCGAGGAGCGTGTAAAGCATGCCTATGCGTATGAGAGTTTGCGCAACACCCTCGGCATATTGGCGCTTGGAACTGATTTTCCCGTGGAGGGGATTTCACCGCTTGAGAATTTCTGCGCCGCAGTTTTCCGCAAAGGAATGGACGATGCACCTGGCCTGGCCTTTCAGGTGGATGAAGCCCTTAGTGCTGAACACGCGCTGCGTGGGATGACCATCTGGTCAGCTATTGCGGCTTTTGAAGAGAAAGAAAAGGGAAGTCTTGAAGCGGGAAAGCTTGCGGATTTCATTGTGCTCAACCGCGACCTGGAATCGGTGAGCTACGAAGACATGCCTAAAGTAACTGTGATGAACACCTGGCTGGGAGGAGCGCTAAAATAATCCTGGCATCTGATTTTTCTGATACATTATACTTAACGCGGATACACGGCCCGGCATCGATGGCTAACGGAAGTTTTTAAAGAGACTTAGAAAAACAAGCCGGCGCGAATGATAAGGTCCCTCCCATAGGGGGAGTTTATGTCTTGAATCAGGTCATAGAATACACCAATCATAACCCCACCTCGTCCTGAACGTTGTGCATAGCCTGCACCCACGAGCCACACCGGTACAGTAACCCTGCTTACCTGCTCGTCGAAAAAGTTGCCGGAATCCCTGAAACTGGACTTTAGGTTGAGCAGTTCAAAGTCTGTTTGAATAAAAGCGACCTCAAATGGGAAGAAGCGCGCAAAGGTGCTTCCACCCCAAATGGATGTTTCGGCAACAGGAGCTCCAGCTGTAGTTCCATAGCGGACGCGCCAGTACTGGTATGAAGGTCCAAGACCAACGGCAAACTTGGGACTTACATTATATCCGACAAGGGGTGCTACCCTGACATATGTGACATTCCCGAAGCTAAGGCCAAAATCACCTCCATAAAATAAGCGGTCTTTCAGAGGAAGTCCTTTAAAAGGGTTCTTGTTTTCTGTTGTTGTCTGTGCCACACATGTGGTTGATACTGCAATGGCCAAAACGGCCATTGGCACTATCCAAATCCATTTAAATCTGCGCATGTATCTTTGCTTACATATATAATACCGTAAAAGTAAATAATAAGGTGGAAAGAATTACAGCGTGTATCACTGGCGCAAGCCGAGGATTGGGCCTTGCACTCGCAGAGGCTTTTTTAGAAAAGCCTGGCTTAGATGTATTGGCAGTGACGAGAAATGCAGAAGCATTGAAGGCTTTAAAGCAAAAGTACCCAGAGAGGCTTCAAGCGCTCCAGGCAAATATTTCAACCGCCGAAGGAAGAACAATGGTCCATGAGGCCTTGGAAAGTATGCCCGAGCTCGGAATCTTGATTCACAATGCAGGTACTTTGGCATTCCAGCCATTTGTGGAAACAGACGAGAAGACGCTTGAAGAGGTGTACCAGATCAATGTATTCACGCCTTATTTGCTTACGCAAAAGTTGATTCCCCTCATGAAGCGCACCCATGTGATCAATATAAGCAGTGTGGGAGGGGTGCAAGGGAGCTTAAAGTTTGCCGGTTTGTCGGCTTATTCCTCCAGCAAGGCAGCACTCAATTGCCTTACAGAAATGTGGAGCGAAGAGTTTAAAGACACGCAATTGACCTTTAACTGCCTGGCATTAGGGAGTGTAGAAACTGAAATGTTCCAAACTGCCTTTCCGGGCTTTGAAGCGGCGTGTAGCCCATCTAATATGGCTGAGTATATCGCCAGTTTCGCATTTGAGGCCCCTACAGTGATGAAGGGAAAAATTATTTCACTTTCATTGGGTAATCCATAAGGCTGTAATACAGGAACATGAATATTTTCCAGAAAAAAACTTTGAATTATTTTGATCAGTTGCTTGTGGAAGTAAATAATCGCTGTACATTTGCAGCCGCTTTGAACGCAAGGCGCTGTTGAAAAAAAAGACAAAAAGAGGTTCGGCTCATTTTTTTTCAACATTCTTTTGTGATTACAAAACCGGAATTAACTTTGTAGTCCCTTTTTGAAAGCGCTGAAAAAAAGTTTAAAATTTTTTTCCAAAATGCTTGCAGAAAGAAAAAAGTAATTATCTTTGCACTCCCGTTTCGGCGGGGGTTTAAAAAAGAAAAAGTTCTTTGACAATATAGCAATAGCAGCAAGCCAAGATCCATGTTAATTTCGGGTCAACTCACAAGTTTTGTTCGCAAGAACATAAGAATAATTACAACGGAGAGTTTGATCCTGGCTCAGGATGAACGCTAGCGGCAGGCCTAA
>DAIRDH010000087.1:0-10858 GCA_036796255.1 Cryomorphaceae bacterium | reverse complement strand
ACTCACGACTCACGACTCACTTCTCTAGATTCGCATCGCGCCCAGCTTTTAAGTAAGCTTATTTTATTCATGCTCTTTGTCATTGGTTTATCACCGCAATTAGTCAAAAGCCAAGCGGCATTGACCCTTGTCGGGGAGCCGCTTTCAAATTATGGTTTTGTGATATGGACTGGTGGTGATGATGCAGAATATCACAGGCTTACAGTATATGAAGTTCATTGGGATATGGATGATACACTCAATGTTGCTATTGCGGAGAGATTCGAGATTTGGGATAAGAATTATGCCAAGGTGCCAGACAGATATCTTGGATTTGAAGAAAATGCCAAAAGTTTTTATTTCGAACTGCAGGGATTTGATCAGAGCCACAATCCAGTGGGAGGTTCCAATGGACTGGTATATGGTGATCTTGGCGATGGTAAAAATGGTACCAAGACATGCCATTGGGATTGTGAAAGCTCCCAGTATGCCTTGAGGATTCAGGCGTACAACATGACCTTCGGTGAAAACAATTACAGGGTAGAAAGAGCTTATGAATATGAAAACGAGGAACTCAATGTACGAATTCCTTACTTTCAATGGTTCAGTCCCCAAGAGTTTAATGAACACACTACTGATATTTATCTTTTTCCCTTAGCAGGAAATCCAGGCTGGCATGGATATGCAGGTTGGAGTCAATTTTTTGGTTTTATATCTCATACCCTAGCTGTAAGCAACCTTCCACATTATCAAATTGCTCAGCAGAATGTGGATAACCCAACATTTTACAACGGTTTGGGACATCCTATTGCCACCTCAACAGTGAGAGGAATTAGAAAGGGTCTTGGGCCTTGGTATGATGCAGGAGTTTTAATGATGAATGGATTAAACCCCAACTACTGTGATGGAGCTTCAAGCCATAACGTACACTCTTTGATTGGGATGTTTAATCAGGCTTTGAATATAAGTCCGACATTGGCCTGCACACCACTATTGCAGGGTAGTAATGGAGGAGGAGGCTTAACCCCTGATGTGCCCATAGCGCCAGGCGGATTCAATATTGCTGCCCATGAAAGAAAGCAAGCCATGAAATGTCCTCCCGGTGATCCATCACCTTCTTGCAATGGTGGTTCTGCAGAAACAATCCTTCAGGACGAGATCATATTCATTGATGAAGACAATTGGATGGAGATTGTGGCAGGCGTATTTGCTTTCGATGAGCCGGGCACAGACGAGGAAAGGTTTACCCAAATCTTGGCAACTAGCCAGGCTTTTAGCTTGGTTAAGCATGAGCAGGAACCAGAAATACTGGTGAATGGCAGCCAAAACACATTTTTCACTCCAGAAGGCACGCCTGTTTTTCCCGTGCTTGATTTTGGAGAAGGGCTTTATACGCTTACCATCAAGAGAGAGGGTTTTAAGGTGTTTTTTATTACTTTTGAAGTCATACACCCGTTTCAGTCCGGATTTTTGCTCAAGGATTTTTTTAGTGCTACGTTATTTCCAAATCCACATCAAACGGATTATGTAGATGCCAATATTGTAGCAACAGCATCACTCAACGTTGGGTATGCACTTTACGATGGGCAGGCCAATGAGCTATGCCGTTTGAATTTTGATGTGAGTGAAGGCCACAGTGGCAACCACAGACTCGATGGAGCAGTAGCACTGCCCAATGGTTTTCTCTATCATAAATTCACCTTTGATGATGGCTCTTATAAAACCTACACCACCATTAAGCAATGAGAAATCAATATTTATGTATGATCGGTATGCTAGTGGCGCTCTCTGTTAGTGAACAGAGTTGCGCCCAACAAACCGACCAGACATTGATAACTTCCAGTTTTTATGGGGGTGCTGGCGATGACTTGCATTCCACTTTTTTGAGTGGGCCAAACACAGTAAAAGCTGAGGAAGGAGGGTGGTGGCAACTTGGCAACACCCTTTCCCAAAACCTTTGGATTTCTGATGATGCACTTCAATCATCCAATCCTTCGGGCGGCTCCCTTTTTCATCTAAGCCTATCTCTTGTCCGTTATGATGCCATGGGCATTCCAAATTATTCGACCTACCTGGGGGGTGATGATATCGATCAAGGAAATGCAATAGCTATGCTCAGTAACAATGTGATAATTGGAGGAGTCACCCAATCAGCCAATTATCCAGTAACTGCCAATGCACATAATACGCTTTATGACGATATTGGCATGGGCATGCTTACTTGCCTCGGGCCCGATGGTGAATTGCAATGGAGTACTTTTTTTGAAGGTGGAGTAGTTGGACTTGATACACATGAATCGGAGGCCATATATATTACCGGAGGCACAATTACCCCCGGGCTCGGCACTCCGGGTACACACATGGAATCGTTTCCTGATGGGATTACATTTGGTTCTTATCTTGCAAGGGTTAGTGCTCAGGGTCAACTTGAATGGTTTACTTATTATGTTGTCAATGATACTTTCAATCTCAACCTGAAAAATGTTGCGGTTTCACCTGACGGCGAGAGCGTATACCTTTATGGACGTTATTTTGGTGAAGAAGGCCCGGTTTTGAATGAAGGCACTCACCAGTCCACCTATGGTGGCGAAACCGATGCTTTTTTGGCGAGCTTTTCAGCCAGTGATGGCACCCTGAATTGGGAAACTTATTTTGGCGGTGAAGGTGAAGAGCAATTGGGTAATATGGTTGTCGACGAATCAGGCCTAATCTACATTAGCGGGAGTACCGTATCAACTGGAAACATAGCTTCTAATGGAGCCTATCAAACTGAGCTCAATGGAATCGCTGATGCTTTTCTCGCTTGTTTTGACCCGGCAGGAGAGCGAATTTGGTCATCGTATTTTGGTGGGGAAGGGTTTGACGGCGCGGCTGGCGTGGCGATACAGGGTGATGGATTGTTACTCGCGGGAGGTGGCAACTCCCTTGAGGGTATTGCCTTTGGAAATCCATGGGAACCTGAATTGCCTTCAGGTACAGGAGGTGGTTTTGTAACGAAATGGGATCGCACAGCGGGCACCCCCATCTGGGGCACTTATGTGGCAGCAGTCGGGAGTACGCAGGGCGGCTGTAACATGTCTTCTGTAATTGCGCTCGACGATGTGCATTTTGTGCTGTCCGGCACAGCATTTCAAGGCTGTGCGCCCTACATGTCAAGCAATGCATGGCAACCCAATTTCGGCGGGGGTGATTTTGACATGTGGTACGGGATATACAGCACTTCCACTTTGAGCGCATCAAATCAGTTGAAGGAAGGGCAGTTCAGCCTGTATCCCAATCCTTCCACAAGCTCCCTGTTTATTGATGCCGAAGGCAGTATTGACAATAGCCACTACACCATTTACGATGCAGTGGGCAAGGTGATGATGCAAGGGCGTATCCAATCAGCTAAAGCAGAGATCCCTGTAGCCCATTTGCCGAAAGGCCTCTACCTGCTCAGCCTCGAGGCACAGCATGAACGGATGGTTCAGAAGTTTGTGAAGGAGTAGTAGTAAAGGCTTAAACATTATTGCCGTAGAAATCACAGGAACCAAGCCATTCCATGATTTCTACGGCTTTTTAATGACCCTTTTCCCCCTCCACATCAATTTATTCCGGCAATCGTTTTGATTTTCCTATTTTTCGCCGATGGAAAAAACCGCCGTTGTAGCGCTGAAAGCACTGGAGAAGGACGACCCGAAAACGGTGAATGCATGGGCCATGTACGACTGGGCCAACTCGGTGTACGCCCTGGTAATCACCAGCAGTATTTTCCCCATCTTTTTTGAAAACATCACTAAAAACCCCGATGGCGGCGACGTGATTGCCTTCCTCGGCTTTCCATTCAAGAATACTTCACTTTACTCCTACACGCTCTCGGCCTCCTTTCTCGTGGTGGCGCTTATTACGCCCCTGCTTTCGGGCATCGCCGACTACGCCGGCCGCAAGAAAACGTTTATGAAGTTCTTCTGCTACCTCGGCGGGCTGGCCTGCATAGGGCTGTACTTTTTCAGCGTGGAGTGGCTGGGTGTAGGCTTGCTTATGGTAATGCTCGCCGGCATTGGGTTCTCAGGCAGCCAGGTATTTTACAATGCCTTCCTCCCGGAAATAGCCAGCCGCGGCATGCAGGACCGCGTAAGCGCCAAGGGTTATGCCCTCGGCTACATCGGCAGTGTGATATTGCTTATTGTGAATCTCGCCATGATCATGAACCCCGAGTGGTTCGGTTTGCCGAAAGGCGATATCGCAGCCCGTATCTCCTTTGTGATGGTAGGCGTGTGGTGGATAGGCTTTGCGCAAATACCGTTTTTTCACCTTCCCGGCAATGTGCACGGCCGCAAGGTAAAAGGCGAGTACCTGTACCGCGGCTACCTCGAGCTGGCCAAAGTATTTGGCGACCTCAAGCGCAACCGTAGGCTCAAGCGCTACTTGCGGGCATTTTTCGTATTCAATATGGGAGTGCAAACGGTGATGTACATGGCGGTAAGCTTTGCCAAAAAAGAGATTGACGACATGCCCGATGGTGGCCTCATCACGAGCATCCTCATCATACAAATCATCGCTGTGGCGGGGGCTTATTTCTTTTCCTGGCTTAGCGCCAAATGGGGCAATTTGCGCGCCCTCATTTTTGCTGTTGTCACATGGCTGGCGGTGTGCGTTATCGCCTATGTGATCACCTCAGCAGTGCAGTTTTACCTCCTTGCAGCCCTTGTGGGCGCGGTGATGGGCGGCATACAGTCGCTGAGCCGCAGCACCTACAGCAAGTTTCTTCCCGACACCATCGACAATGCCTCTTACTTCAGCTTTTACGATGTGTGCGACAAGGTGGGCATTGTGCTCGGCACCTTTAGCTTTGGACTTATTTACCAGCTCACGGGCAATTTGCGTCATTCGGCATTGGTGATTGGTGCTTTTTTCGTGATCGGGCTTATCCTCCTCCTCATGACGCCCAGCGATGAGAAGCCCGCAGATCCGGGCGGTATCCATTGATAAATCTCCTATACCCCGAACGCCATGCGCATTATTTTTGCCACCAACAATCCCAACAAGCTCGCCGAGATGCGCCACGCCCTTGGAGATCGCTTTGAATTGGTATCGCTTGCCGACATAGGTTTCGAAGGTGAAATTCCCGAAACGGGCCGCACCCTTGAGGCCAATGCCTTGCAAAAAGCGCAATACATTTTTGACCGCTACAAGGAGCCCGTATTCGCAGATGATACCGGCCTCGAGGTGAGTGCACTGCACGGCGCCCCCGGTGTAGATACTGCCCACTACTCCGGCAGCCGCGACCCCCTGGCCAACATGACCAAGCTGCTCACCGCCCTCGAAGGCATGGCCGACCGCTCAGCGCGATTTCGTACCGTGATCGCTTTTGTGAGCAATGAGCGAAAGGAACTCTTTAGCGGCGAGGTGTTTGGGAGCATAGCCCACGAGCTGCGCGGCAAGGAAGGTTTTGGCTACGACCCCATTTTCCTGCCCCAGGGCAGCGAGCTCACCTTCGCTGAGATGGGCATGGCCGCCAAGAAGGAAAGCAACCACAGGGTGCGGGCGCTGGAAAAGTTGATAGGCTGGCTTGAGCGTGGTTCCTAAAAATTTTTATGTGATACGCCCAGCAGGGTTTAGCTTCGCTGAGATCGCTCCTGCGTCGCTAAGTTACCTTCGATGAGAACGCTTCTTCGTCACTAAGTTGCAACCCTGCGGTGCTCAGTCTTTGGCTCCGTTTGTCATTGGCTCGCTGCCGTATAAATTCAACAGTCTTGGGCTTAGCTGGTCATATGCCCAAAGCGGCCATATCTAAGGATGGAAGTTGAATCGAATAAGTGCACAAACCATGGAGTAGTCACACGGAATGAAAACTATTGGTACATTTGATAAAACTGTAGAATACATGGTGCTCATCGTAAACGAGAAGAATTCAGAACACTTGAATGCCTTGCTTTCAAAGAAATTAAAGCGGCCAAAGAGTCCAGGCAATTTGGCCAAACATTTTGGCAAGTTGAAAAGGAACATTGACGGGCTGCAATACCAATCCGAGATGAGGAAACATGAAGATTGACTTTATTGCAGACACAAACTTTTTGATATACCTGCATGAAGGCCAGAACATGGTTGAACCTTTTCTAGCCTATAACTTCGGAATATCATTTATAACTGAGGTAGAGCTCCTAGGCTTTAAAGAAATTAACAAAGCCGAAGAGGACAAATTGAAGCTCTTGATAAAAGACTGTTTCGTTCTGGAATGGAACTCGGAAATTAAATCGCAGACCATTCGCCTTAGGCAGAAATACCGAATAAAAGTGCCTGATGCGATTATAGCTGCTACTTCTGTAGTTTATAGTCTGCCGCTTGTTACGGCAGACAAAGGATTCTCGCAATACAAAGAATTGGATTTGATACTTGTTGAAATTCCTTGATTAGTGCATGAAGTATTGAAAACTGATGCGCTGTGCTCCGCTGGGCATGCGCCCTGCGGCAAACAAGCTTGTCTCTAAATTCAAGAATCTTAGGCTCCGCGGGGCATTCGCCCGCTGCCGGGCAGGATCTTCGCCCTGCGGAAGATGAAACTTGATTTTTTTGGAAAATGTGAGGGTTGCGAATGGGTTGATATGGGCATATGCCCAAAATGAGTGTCCAATTGTAAAGCGATGAAGTATATCTCGATCAAATTAAGTGCCGCAGGGCGAATGCCCAGCGGAGCTGTATTAGTACGCTTCTCTATAAATTCAACAATCTTGTGCTCCGCTGGGCATGCACCCTGCGGCAAACAAGCTTGTCTCTAAATTCAAGAATCTTAGGCTCCGCGGGGCATTCGCCCGCTGCCGGGCAGGATCTTCGCCCTGCGGAATATGAACTTAATTTTTTTGGAAAATGTAAGGGTTGCGAATGGATTGATATGGGCATATGCCCAAAATGAGTGTTCAATTGTAAAGCGATGAAGTTTTTCTTGATCAAATTAATAGCCGCAGGGCGAATGCCCAGCGGAGCTGGTGAGGGTGCCGAGCAGGGTGGAGTCAGCGATGCATTTGTGGAGCGCTGCGGAGCCTGAAGGGTGGAATTACAACTACCTCACGAGACTCATCATTTATTTCGTAAATTGGTGGTCAAATTTATTCCCTATGGCGCTTATCATTTCTGATGACATACTTTCCAAAGCCCAGGTATCAGCAGAAGACCTGCTCAGGGATTTGGCATGTTATTTATATGACAAACAGAGATTCAGCTTAGGGCAGGCAAGGGCCCTGGCAGGTTTAGATCAAATGGCATTTCAAAAAGAGCTCGCCCAGCGAGGCATAGACATCCACTACACACAGGACGATTTGGATCAGGATTTAAAAAATCTTGAAATTGATCTATGACCGTTGTCAGCGATACTTCAGCCATTTCGAATTTGCTGGCCATTGACTGCATCGATTTGCTGGAGGCTATGTTCGGGGAAGTGATGATTACTCCGGCAGTACAACGCGAGCTGCAACGCGTCGATTCTCATAAAACCTTGCATGAGAAACACCCATGGATCAAAGTGTCCTCGCCAATCAATCAGAAACTCGTTTCGCAGTTATTGAATGATTTAGATCTTGGAGAGGCAGAGTCCATCGCGCTTGCCGTAGAGAAAAGTGCCAGCTACATCATTATTGATGAGCTCAAAGGGAGAAAGATAGCAGGCCGCTTGGGTCTGAAGGTGGTTGGTATTATCGGCATTTTGATTAAGGCCAAATTGGATGGCATGGTGCCGCAGGTTCGCCCGCTCATTGATGGGCTCAGCGCACATGGATTTCGCTTAAAAGACGATTTGGTCAAAGATGTTTTGAAGCGATTGGGTGAAGTATAATCTCCTATACGCCAATTATATACCCTATAATTATTAGTCTCGGAAGGGCATTTGATACCTCACACAATGTACTCCGCTGGGCATTCGCACACTGCCTTCTAAGACGAAGATTCTTTTGCCTTCCCTCTCAAAACTTAAACCGTACCTGCACCTTCACCTCCGTCCTCGTGCGGCCATCGATGAGTTCCATGCCGCTACCTACTTCCTGCCGGTCGGTGTAGAAGAATTGCGCCCAGCGCAGCCAGAGGTCTATGCGGCGGCTTACGTCGTACTTCATGAGGAGGTAGGTGCGCGAACCGCGTCCGCTGTAGGCGGGGATGGAAAAGAAGTAAAGCACATCGTTCTCAAAAGCAAAGAGCCGCGAGTCGAAATTGTCCGTTTGAAACAAGGCGTAGCGGCCGGTGAGGGTAACGGGAATTTTCTGAAAGGTGTAGGAAAGATCCTGAAATACCAGAAATCCGCGTGATATGGGCTCATCGCCCCTTTGAAAATCCACATACTCTACCCTCGAGCCCAGGCGCAGGTTGTTGGTGACGCGGTACACGTAATTGAGGCGGTAGTTTTTGCGGGGGTTGGGCACCAGGAAGCGGATGGTCTGCACCTCGTCGCGGGTGTTGATTTGTCGCAGGCGCTCCCTGTACCGGAAATAGATGTTGGTGCGGCTGTTGGGGTTGAAGTCGAGCTGTGCAAAAAGATCGTAGCCGGTGGAGGGGCCATCGGTTTGAAACCGCAGCCATGGAAAGCGAAACTGATCGATAAATGCATTGAGCGTCCATTTGCGGAAGGGCCTGAACTCGATGCCCATATACACCCCGGCTTCGTTCTCCACCTGTGAGCTTTCGCCAAATGATACCGAGGCCACAGGCTGGAAGTCAGGCGCGTAGTATCGCTGGGTGATGTTGAGCGAGAGACGGGAATGCATGTTGATATTCACCCCATTGATGGTGGCCATGCCGCCATTCATGCTCCTCGAAGTCTCCCCGAAAAAGAAGAAATTGCGTAGCCGCCAGGCGTAGTCTATGCCCATGGTGGAGTTTTCGCTGCCTTGAAAGCGGAAAAGGGTGTACTCTCTTTGCGCAGGATTCAGGCTGGCGTCAATGTTCATGTACACACCCGTAAAGCCGATGTGAAAATTGTCTTTGGTGTAGTTTACGTTTCCCCCAAAATGCTGCTGAAAAATGGAACGACGGTTCTCCAATTCGCGCGGCGTGCGGTGAAATCCACTTTCCTGAAATGCACTTACCAATGTGCCCGGGTCGAAGGCATCCAAAGAGTCCGTTTGTGCCACACTGTTGTTTACCGTGGCATCAATACCCTTGCCTGAATAGAAGGCTGTCACATTGATGTTGCCCATGTTGAGCGTGGTGGCGGCGCCGCGGAGAAAGAGATTTTCGTTGATAGAAGTGTAGGGCCGCAAGCCTCCGCCGAGGCTGGCTACGTTGGAGGCAAAGGCGTCCTTGCGGTTGAATCCCAGCCCCGACCAGAAGGTGAGTCCCTGCCCAAACTGCGCCTGATAGTCGCCTACAGCCACGCTCTTGAATCGCCCAAAATCCTTTAGAAATACGTGGGCGGAATTGAAATCAAAACCTTGTGGCTGACTTCCTTGAAAAAACTCTTCGCCGGCATCTTTCTCACCGGTATAGCCGAAGCTGATGCGGTCACTGTAGCGGTAGCGGTAGCGAAAGAAGAGGCGATCGGGCGAGCCGAGGTAGCGGCGGTTGGGATTCTCGGCCAGCTCATCCGCGTCAATGGGGCTGTAGCCCACCTGGTCTTCGAGCAGGCGCTGCCAGCGCATCACCACTTCGTGCTTCCCGTATTGGCTGAGCTGCTTGAAGGTGATTTTATCCCGCCCTTCGTCGGGTTCCACCACGACAAAGGGCGCGATCAATTCTGAGATTTCCACATTCCAGCCCTGAACATTGGGCAGCTCGTAGATGGACAGCAAATCGCCGAAATCCCTGCGGTAATTGATCAGCTGGCCTATCTGGTAATTAGTTAGCAGTCCGAGAGTGAAGAGTTGGTCCACATCGGCCCGGTTAAGGTTGAGCGGAAAGTCGATGTAGATACTGAGTTGCTCAAAAAGCGTGTTGTAGTCCAGGTTTTCATTTTCGGAGGCCTCCGCAATCTGCTCAATGCGTTGCTCGATAAACGAGGCTTTGTTGGCAGGATTGAAGTCGTCGCGCTGTGCCTTTACGCCAAAAGCCAGCAAGATCAACAGCACACTTAGCCCCGCTTGCCTCATTTTTTTCCCGGAAGGTAAGTCAGCGACACTTGTGGCGTGTAGCCGAGCAGGCTGTGGTAGCTGCCAGCGAGGTCAAACTGAAAGTTGCTGAATTTCACCCCGAGACCAAAGCTGAACATGGTGGGTTCGGTTGAGGTGCCCACGCGGATGTAGAGGATGTCGACGGGTTGGTACTCAATCCCTCCGCGAAAGGTGGGCTTTTGCTCAATGTCTTTTTCCACTTCAAGCGCAGCATATACCTCATCGCTGATGCGGTAGGAGGCGCCGAGCCTCAGCACAGTGGGCAGGCGCTCATCGTTGAAATCATTGAGCTGGGCGCGAAATGGATTGAAGAGGTGGCTGCTCACCATCACGTTATCGGATACCTGCATTTGCACGCCGAGCTCGGCGGTGATGTTGCCGGTGCGTCCGTAGTTCTCAGCGGCAATGCGGGTGGAATGGTAGTTGAGCCTCACCCCACCTGTGAGGTTGCGCGCCAGCCTTAGTGCATAGGCAGCGCCCACATTGTCTTCCTTGTACACTGAAAACCCAAAACCGCTGTAACCGAGCGATACCACACCGTTTTCGCCAATGGGATTGGCAGCGGCAAAGCCTTGAAAGCTCATGCCCCGCACCATAAAGCGGTTTTCATAAAAAGCGCCCGCAGTGAAGCCTTCAATTTGGGCCAGGCCCGCCTGGTTGTGGTAATAACTCCAGATGTCGGTGAAGCCCAGGGCGGCATTGCCCATGCCTGCGGCGCGGGCCCCTACCGGGTCGTGCTCATTGCTGGCCAGGGCTATGGCGGGCAATAGGAGGGCGATGAATAAAAGTGGTTTCAACAATCGGTATTT
>DAIRDH010000086.1:0-10946 GCA_036796255.1 Cryomorphaceae bacterium | reverse complement strand
TGCCCTGCGACCCTTCAGAACATCAATTTTTTGAGGGCTGCCATGTAGGTTCTGCTCACCCGCACGCTATCACCGTTAGCCATGGTAATGTGGTAGCTTTTGGGATATTTGTGCAGTTCTTTGATGGCGTTTAGATTTACGATAGCCGAGCGGTGTACGCGCAGAAATGTGGCTGGGCTGAGTTTCTCCGCAAGTGCTGAAATGCCGAAATTGCTCAGGTATGTTTTGTCTTGGGTTACAAGCTTGGCGTAGTCACCGTAGGCCTCAATGCGGATCACATGCTCCAAAGCGATGGTCACCAATTTATTTTGGCTTTGCACCAAAATGCGCTCAGGAATTTTAGGCGTATCGAGCAGCAGGTGCTCTGCCAGGGGCCTTGCCTTATTTTCCGAATTGTTAAAATGCAGCCTGTCCACCGCTTGTTTAAAGCGCTCTTTGGTGTAGGGCTTCAGGAGGTAATCGACTGCATGGACTTCAAAAGCTTTAAGGGCATATTGGTCGTAGGCTGTGCTAAAAATAATCTGCGGAAGTTCGCGGAGGTGTGTCAAAACATCGAAGCCTGTCATGCCCGGCATTTGGATGTCTAAGAAAACAAGGTCTGGCTTGAATTCATTGATCATCCTCAAAGCATCTACCCCGTTGTTGGCTTCGCCCAGTAGCACAAGGTCGGGATAATCTAGGAGGTATTCCTTGATGAGCTTTCTGCCTGAGGCTTCGTCATCGACCAAAACCACTTTCCTCATAAGGCAAAGCTTATTTTGAGGCCTTTTGGTTCATTGTCTGACAATTCCATTGAACTCTGGTACATTTTCTCGAGGCGAAGCCTGGTATTTGTAAGGCCTATACCGGTATCGAAAGCAGCCATTTTATCTTTGATGCCCACGCCTGTATCGGCAATTTCAAAGTACAATTTCTCTCGCTTCCTGACAATTGAAATACTTATTTTACCGCCCTCAATCAGGGATGCCAGCCCGTGCTTGATGCTGTTTTCGACAATAGGCTGCAGCAGCATTGGCGGCACCATTTCATCTTTGAGCTCAGCAGATACGTTGATGGTGACAGTCAACCGTTCACCGAAACGCTCCTTCTCAAGGGCGAGGTACTTTTCTACAAAATCCAACTCCTCTCTCAGGGGAACCCTGTCTACCTGTGAGGCCTTCAACTGATAGCGAAACAGGTCGGACAATTCGGCGATCAAATGTCTGGTCTTCTCCTGCTCAGCCGGTACAGAAGCGCTGATGGTATTGAAAACATTGTACAGAAAGTGCGGGTTCAATTGCGCTTTGAGCGCCGAAAGCTCGCTCCTCAAGGCAGCAGATTTTAACTCCCCCTCGATCCTCAATTTTCGTTGGTTATCCTTGAAGTAGCGGTAGGCAAAAAAACAGCCGAACTGAATGGTCATGAACAGAAAAGGAATGTACCAGTCCCAAACCACCCCTTTGCCCCTCAGGCGATTCTGGCCCAAATAATCAATGATTTCATAACGGCCTTCGCGCACCAGATACACCACAGCAGGAATCATCAGGGCCACCGCAATGATCTGAACAAGCGAGCTGTAATTTTTCAGTAGATAAATTACCAAAAACCAAATGAGCATGGAAGCCAATAAATAAAAGCCGTACTGCATGCCGGAGGCAAACCAGTAAGAGCGCCAACTGAAAAGGGTGTCCCAGATATGCTGGCCCTCTGACAAGCCATTTTGCTGAAGCACGGCATGATAGAGGAAAGAGAAAAACACGTAGAATGCCAGCACTCCAAGAACTTCTCTGGCCGAGATTTGCACATGGGCATATCTGTCTTTGCTTGGCATAGGCTACAATTCTATCACATACCAGAGCTGACCATTGGCCGGATTGAAGCTAATTTTGAAAAGGCCTTCCTCTGTCTGCACAAGGTAATGGTTTACAATGATCAAATCCACTCCCTTTTGGGTGGCTTTTACATCACCATCTTGGTAGCTAAACAGTAAATCATTGGAAAAGGTTAACTCAAGGTTGTAACGGCCTTCTCTTTTCAGGGATTTTTGAATGCTTCGTTCCACTTCTTTTGGTTTGGCCGCCTCCGGGTAGTTCGTGCTCACAGAAACCGCCCTTTGAACGCGCTTTACCAGGCCTATTTCCGCATTCCTATATACCATCGGCGTGTCGTACCACGGGGCTTCAACCTGTATTTCTTTGTATTTCTTGTCCATAACCAGTTCATCTTCTGATGATCCATCATAGCCCACAAGGCTAAATCCCACACTTTTTGGATAATTAAAAATCATCTGGTTCTCGGTTCTAATTTCGTAATAGTCTTGTGCCTGACAATAGGCCAAAGCCATGACAAATAACAAGGTGCATAGACTTCTCATGTGCTTGCTTCTTTCTTTTCTACAAAATTAGCCATGCCCAAGTCGCAGTCCAACCCTAAATCGATGAGCCGCCCTATACAACGACGAATGGGCATGCCACTTCATCGGCGCAAAGGGCCACTGAGCGAATGTAGAAGAACTTCACGAACAGCGTGTTGCAATTTTGCCGCAAAAGCAAACAATGTCCACCATGAAAACATTCCGCTCCCTGCTCCTGACACTTGCCTTTTGCATCGTGTATTGCCAGCATGTGGCAGCTCAGGCCCACATTTCCGGTAAGGTTACAACCCTTGAAAACGAACCCATAGCCCATGCTGCTGTGGTGCTCCTAAACGCAGAATCAACGGAATGGATCAAGGGAGAAATCACAAATCAATTGGGCATGTTTGAATTCAAAATGGTGCCTGAAGGCCAGTACACAATTGTTGTCAGCTTACTTGGCTATGTCGAGTACGCATCGGAGCAAATCACCGTTGCCGGTGATGACAACATCGACTTAGGAAGGGTAATGCTGGTTGAAAAATCAATGGCCCTGGAAGAGGTCAATGTGACAGCCGAAAAGCCTTTGATACAGGTCATGCCCGACAGAACGGTGTTCAATGTAGCCAATTCCATCAACTCTTTCGGCACATCGGGCTTTGAACTCTTGCGCAGGGCGCCGGGGGTGACCATTGACAATGCGGCCAATCTGGTGATTGAGGGCAAAACAGGGGTATTGGTTTATATTGATGACAGGCCTTTGGCATTGCGCGGACAGGACTTGGTCAATTATTTAAAAAACTTACAAGCGAGGGATATAGAAGCCGTCGAAATCATCACCCAGCCTTCCTCCCGCTACGATGCGGAAGGCAATGCCGGAATCATCAACATCAGGCTCAAGCGCAGCAAATCATTCGGTGCCAATGGCAGCATGGCCTCCACGGTGACTGTCGGCGACTTCGCAAGGATGAGCAATTCGGCCAACCTGAACTATCGAAGCAGAAAAATCGGTGCCTTTGGAAATTTCAGCAATTATTTCGGCAAGAGCACTGGCTTTCTGAACCTCGACAGGACCCAAAATGGCACCAACTTCAATGCCCGAAGTCAAAGCATTTACGACAGTGACCGCAACAATGCAAGGCTGGCCATGGACTATTTTGCAACAGCAAAATCGACCTTTGGCATGGTGCTCAGCGGCAATTTCAACCAATCGCTCACCCAGAGTAATAGCCGCACGCCCATTACGCCTCACACCAGTGACGGGCCCACCCAATTGCTGATTGCCGAAAGCAGGGCTATGAATAAAACAGGAAATTTATTTGCCAATGCCAACTACCGATTTAAGGACACCCTCGGCCACGCACTAAGTGTAGATGTGGATTTTGGCCGTTACAACAGCGACCGGAATGACCTACAGCCCAACGGATTTTTCAGCGAAGATGGTTCCACACTGATCCGCAAAAACATCGCATTTTTTGAAACGCCCATCGATATTGCCATTTTTTCGGCACAAGCCGATTATGAGCAAAACTTGTTCAAGGGAGTGCTGCGCCTCGGCGCAAAATATTCCACGGTGCGCACGGAGAATATCTTTGCAGTCTTCGACAGAAGCAATGGGCAGAATATCCCAGATCGCACACAATCAAATACATTCGACTACAATGAAGAGATCACTGCCGCATACTTCAACTACCAGAAAAAAATCAAACTATGGGAGCTGCAGATGGGATTGCGTATGGAAAGCACAAGGTCGGATGGGCGGCTTGAAAGTGCTGAAGAAAACACGAATGAGCGCGTTAAACGCAATTATTCTGATTTGTTTCCAAGTGGCGGGATTACCTACCAATTGAACCAGCTAAACAGCTTCGCCTTGATTTACAGCAAGCGTATACAAAGGCCCAATTACCAAAGCCTCAATCCGTTTCAGTACCGGATCGACGAACTTTCGTTCAGGCAAGGAAATCCCTTTTTACAACCACAGTATACCGACAACCTCAAATTGTCGCACACTTTCCGGTACAAGCTCACCACTTCTCTGAGCTACAGCTTTATTGCAGATTTCTTCGCGCAGGTCACTGAAGCCAGGGGCGAAAACGAAAACTTCATTATGGCCCGCAACGTGGCCAACCAGCGCATTGTAAATATCAGTGTTTCGTATCCTGCGCAATTGGCAGACTGGTGGAGCATGTACATCAGCCTGAATGCCTTCCGCAGCATTTTTGAAGCCACGCACCCCGACTTTTTGGCCATAGCTCAAAACACGCTGAGCATTTATGCCCAGCACACCTTTACGCTATCCAAATACTTTAGCGCAGAGGTATCCGGTTGGTACAGTTCGCCTTCCATTTGGGGCGGTACCTACCTCACGCGAAGTTTGGGGGCTTTAAACGTGGCTGTTCAAAAAAGATGTTTGAATGAGAAGCTAAGTATCAGTATCGGCATCAACGACCTCTTTTTCACATCTCCGTGGCGTGGCAGCACGCGCTTTGGCAACTTGTATATTGATGGCAGCGGAGGCAGCGATAGCCGACAACTTCATTTCAACATTGCCTACAATTTTGGTCGGAATGAGATCAAAAAGCAACGGCAACGAAGCACGGGTATTGAAGTAGAAAAGTCACGCCTCAACTGAATAGCGCAGTAAACTATGAAGAGCTTCATTGCCCCTTTACAGACGGACTCCTTACGTCGTCGGAAAAAACAACAGCGGCAACTGGATGGAAAACAACCAAACCGAACCGCAATTCCAGGTCAAGAACATGCCGGGCAAAATTGACAAGGGGGTGGATGAGCAGTTGGTAAAGGCGGTGGAGGAGTTGATGAAGGAGGTCGCTAGACGCTAGTCTCTAGCCGCTAGCTGCTAGCCACTAGCTGATTGATCTGGGGAATAGAATCGTGATTCGAAGTAAGGGCTTGCTTGTTGATTTCGGTGCTGGCTAGGAAAATTGCGAGGAAGCAGGAGATCTCTCCCATCCCACAGATGGTACAGCGTACTCAAAATTCATTCGTCCCATTCGTGTTCATTCCTGCCAAAGGCAGGCAGGCGTGTAATTCGTGTAATTAACTGCGCTGCGCTCCGGTTCGCGGCTAAAAAAAACAGCACACGATATGAATGTTGCGCTTGCCAAAAGAAGCCATTGTTTTTCTTATCTTTGAATGTGGTGCTAAGGAAGTCCAAATTGCACTTTTCATACCACTACAGCGCACCAACAAATTACGCACATGACTTTCGAAAAAACCTACAAAATTCAAAAAGATAACCGCCTTGTGATTGAATTGCCAGAGCGTTTCAAAAGCAAAAAGAAAGTGCGTGTAATCATTGAGGACATTGAAGACAGCCGAGCCGAAAAGCTGAAAAGCCTCAAGAAGGCTGCTGTTGACCCCTTGTTTCTTGCCGATATTGAGGAGGTAGCATCTGACTTTGAAAATGCCGACAGCGAAGTATAGTGAAACACAAAAAGTGGAGCATTTGGCGAGCCAACCTCGATCCTGTAATTGGGTCTGAACAGGGAAAGACCCGTCCTGTGGTGATCGTGAGTGAAGACGACATCAATGCTTTGCTCAACATCGTTAACATCATTCCTATCACGACAAGAAAAGAGGGAAGAACGATTTACCCGAATGAAGTTTTGCTGAAGGCAAATCATTTTGGTCTTGAGGCAGACTCAATTGCTTTGTGCCACCAAATTAGAACCATCGACCGTAGACGTTTGTCAAAAAAGTATGGACAGATAGATGAGAAACAAAAATGCGATGAAATCATTCACGCCATTGCATTCCAGCTGGGTATAGGCTTACCTTGAGCTTTCAATTTATTCCAAAACTGCTCTGACGAAACCACGTTTCCATTTGTAATGTCCTCCAAACCGTCTTTTAACAATTGCTGCTGACTCTCAGAAAGCTCATCCCACCAAATCCTCATCGGTTTGTCCGCTTTTTAGGCTGTCCAAAAGCTCAATCATGTGCTCGTCGGCCAGGCGGCTGATCCAGTCAATCAATTCCAATTTCTTCTGGTTATGCTCGGCTGTAGACATGCTGTTGAGATTTCCATCAAATATAGCTGGTGTAAGGGTTATTTCAAAAGGTACGAATCGATCATATTTGAACGGTTGAAACGAGCGTCACCGTAAAGGCATAGATTCGGACGTCGATGTTTAACCCAGAGGCGCCTTAGCCGTTTGGATCCCTGACAAGCCAGCCAAATTGCCTGCCTATAGGGTTTAAGGATTTGCAGGGAGCAAGTTTACCCGTTTGAGTGTGTATGCCAGCGTTTCCTCGCCACGCTGCACAGTGATATCAATGCTTTCTCTTTCGCGAAATTTGATGGCGCGGGTTTTCACCAAATCGCAAATCAAACCATCGGGGGCCGTGTCAAAATCGTACTCATCAATTCGGAGTACGCGGTCTCCAACCTGCAGTTGACCTTCGGCTTCAGTACCGTGGTAAATAGAGCTTACTTGAAGCCCACCGTTAACCAGAATGATCCCAAAACCGTGGGTAACAAGGGCATTATTGTCGTAAGTCGATACCTTACGCAGGTAGATTTTTTGGCTGTTCCAATCGAATACGACATCATAGTGCTGGAGGAACTCATTGCCAATGGTGTTGGAATTCTTATCGAATGTCACAATGGTTTGCGTCAAGTGATGGCCACCAAACAGCAAGCTGTCAATGGCCGCGTGGAATATGGTATCGGTTTGTTCTATCCCGCCCACTCCGAAACTGTTCGAACCAAGCTCCCATGTCGTTTCAATCTGAAGGCTGTCCTGATAATTGCGTAGGTATCTCAAGGGCAGTGAAAAACCTTTGTTGGAGCCTGTATCAAAAGTGATGCTGCTCAGGGGGATGCCATTCACTTCAATGGCTACCATGGGTGTTCCTGTTCGTTTGGGCGCAAATGAGATAGCGAGGTAGGTGCTGTCCATCTCGAAATCGGCGAGCTGGCTGCTAAAGACAATGGTTTGGGCGGTGTAATCGATTTTCCAATAGGCCTGTCGCATCAAGTTGGCACCGATGATACCATCAAAACCCAAGCATTTGAAAATGTCGGAGGACTGAAGATCTTGCACCACAGCGGCCATATTGGTAAAGCCCACACCGCCTATTTTGATTGAATCAATCTCCACCACCGATTGCCTCGATTGGCGGTTTCCACCAGAGTCATTTACCCCGACTTTGGCTTTATCCTTGAGGTTGAGCCTTTCGGCAAATTCCCTCGAAATAATATTGGGTGCTCCCGTATCGAAAAGAAAATTTCCCATCAGCCCGTTGACTTCCACTTGCACAATGGGCAATCCCGCGCGAAATTCAAAAGGTACAGTGACATAAAAAGGCCCTTCCTGCACCTGACCTCCGCGAAGCAGCTGACTGACCTTCACGATTTGGCAACCATTGAGAGCAATCAGGAGCAGAGAAATACCAAAGGAAAAAACGAAAGTTTTTACACGCCTCACACCGGAGGTATGTTGATGACGTGGTTTCACTTCAGCGTTAATTTGATCATTTTACGAAAGTATGAAATTGCTCGATAGCTGTCAGAACCAATTTCCCTCTGTCACATTGAAATTGTGAGCCATAAGGGAATTTTGCGCAATGTGATATCAAATATTACAGGTTTGATTTACGTTAAAGATGGGTTGATTCAGAATCGCTTACCAGAATTCAGCCAGAGCCTCTATCCATCAACCCGATGAAAAAATTATTCCTGATCCCGCTCATGCTTATCCTTTTACGCTGCGCCGATCAGCCTGCGTTTTATTTGGGTACCTGGGAGATTAGCGAGGAGAACGGTGTGAGTACAATCACCATTTCTGAAAACCAAAAACTGGACTGGTCGATACAAGGATTCAAATTTTTAGAAAGGAGAAGTTTCGAATCTAAAAAGGCAGCACCAGATACGTACCACCTTTTTTCCAGGAAGGAAAATGACTGCTTTAAAATTACCATGCAACGCTTGACAGACGACATGTGCCTGGGCTGCAGCTACAAATGCCATATCAACGACAACATGATTGATGAAGTTTTTATTGCGAGGAAAAATGGTCAGCCTCTTCAAGACATCCCTGCCCCTGAAAAAGAAACGATTGTAATTTCCGAAGGATTCAAGGGTGAATTTTTCATCGTATACAAGGAGATAGAAAAACATTCTTTGAAGCAAGTTGAAATTAATGAGAAAGGAATCGG
Source organism: Cryomorphaceae bacterium (assembly GCA_036796255.1). Classification (GTDB taxonomy): domain Bacteria; phylum Bacteroidota; class Bacteroidia; order Flavobacteriales_D; family Cryomorphaceae; genus T3Sed10-241. The sequence goes on along the minus strand of DAIRDH010000086.1, from coordinate 2,431 downwards.
TAGCAATCGTGGAACACCTTACCTCAATCAACTATTCAATGCAAACCGGGTTTTTGTGTTTGAAGGCCTGAGTGCACCCATACCAGTTTTTAATCCAAATGATTATAGAAAAGTCTTAGATGCCAATGCTAGCCTTCCTTTTCAAGAAAATGCTGTGGTGGTGATCCAAAAAGGATTCAATCAATCGCCAAGAAATCAATGGGAGCTAGTGCACGGGATAGAGGTAAATGACTCCTTGAATATTGAATATTTTGAGATTCGATCACTGAAGGAGTAAGGATTCATTCTATTTCTTCGGGATGTGCGCAGTCTCGGGCTTTCTGATTTCATTGCAGGTTCCCAGTCCCTCCCGTATTCCGTACTTTTGCCGAAAAGGCAAAAAAGACTCATAAAAGCCCATGAACAATCCCCTCCTCCGCCCCGCTCCCGCCCCATTTGGCATTCCACCTTTTCAGGAAATTGAACTCGCGCACTTTATGCCCGCCATCCAGACGGGCATAGAGGCTCAGCAGGCTGAAATTGAAGCTATACTTGCTTCGCAGGAAGCGCCGACCTTCGACAATACCGTGCGCGCACTCGAGCAAAGCGGCCGCCTGCTCGGCTATGTGAACACCCTATTTGCCAACCTCAACAGCGCCCACACCAGCGATGCCATGCAGGCCCTTGCCAGGGAAATTTCGCCCAAACTCTCGGCGCATTACGACAACATCGCCCTGGATGAGCGCCTTTTTGCAAGGCTGAAGTCGGTGTACGAGCAGCGCGCATCGCTCGATATGAATGCGGAAGACCTCCGCCTGCTGGAAAAACATTTCAAAAGCTTTGCGCGCAACGGTGCCCTGCTCGACGATGAGGGCAAAGCACAACTCCGCGACATCAACGCGCGCCTCTCCCTGCTCAGCCTGCAGTTTAGCGAAAACGTACTCGCCGAAACCAACGGCTTTCAGCTTCATGTAAGCGATACCTCCGACCTCAGCGGCCTTCCCGAATGGCTGATGGAAAGTGGTGCCGCTTCCGCAAAAGCGGCTGGCAAGGACGGCTATGTTTTTACCCTCCACGCCCCCAGCGTGCTGCCCTTTTTGCAATACGCCGACAACAGGTCCCTGCGCCGGGAAATCTGGGAAGCCTACCGCAGGCGCGCCAACAACGACAATGCCCACGACAACAAAGAGCTCATCAAAGAGATGACCAGCCTGCGCATCAGGCGCGCGCAAATGCTGGGATATGACAACCACGCCGCCTACGTGCTCGAGGAGAGCATGGCCGGATCGGTGGAGGGGGTGGCGACCCTGCTAGACCAATTGCTCAAGCCCACACTCCATGCCGCACAGCGCGAAGCCGAGGATTTGCAGGCGCTTATCCGCGAAGAAGGCAACGACTTTGAGCTCGCACCTTACGACTGGCGCTACTATGCCGCCAAGTTGCGCGCTGCCCGCTTTGACCTCGATGAGGAGGAGCTCAAGCCCTACCTCAAGCTCCAGGATGTGCGCGATGGCGTGTTTATGGTCTGCGGAAAGCTCTATGGATTGCAATTCCGCAAAATTGACGATGCCGCCCTTTACCACCCCGAAGCCCAGGCCTATGAAGTGCTCGAAGCGGAAGGTGAACGCATCGGCGTATTGTTGATGGACATGCACGCACGCCCCAGCAAGCGCGGCGGCGCCTGGATGACCTCCTACCGCCGGCAGGAACGCAATAACGGCAAGCGCATCGCGCCCATCGTCAGCATTGTGTGCAACTTCCCTCCGGCGCAACCTGGACAGCCCGTGCTACTTACCTTTGAGGAAGTTACCACCTTCTTTCACGAGTTTGGCCACGCCCTGCACGGCCTGCTCAGCAACGTGAGTTACCGCAGCCTTTCGGGCACTGCGGTGTACCGCGATTTTGTGGAGCTGCCCTCACAGGTGCTCGAAAATTGGGGAGCCGCCCCAGAAGTCATCAAGCAGTACGCCCGCCACCACAGGACCGGCGCGCCCATGCCCGATGCCCTGATCGAGAAAATCAAGCTGAGCGGCAGCTACGGCGAGGGTTTTGCCACCGCAGAGTACCTCGCCTCTACCTACCTCGACCTGGCCTACCACACCCTTGAGGCGCCATTTACGGAACGTGTAAATGACTTCGAAGCAGCCGAGATGGAGCGCATTGGCATGCCGACAGCCATCATTCCCCGGCACCGCAGCACCTATTTCAGCCATGTATTTGCCGGAGGCTACTCGGCGGGCTACTACAGCTACATTTGGTCGGCGGTGCTCGACAGCGATGCCTTCGAGGCTTTTGTGGAAAGCGGCGACCTATTCGATCCGGCCACCGCATCGCGCTTCCGCAAATTTGTGCTAAGCAAAGGCGACACGGCCGATCCGGCGGGATTGTACAGGGAATTTCGCGGGGCGGATCCAGACATTGGGCCGCTGTTGAAGAAACGAGGGTTGATGCA
>DAIRDH010000085.1:0-11185 GCA_036796255.1 Cryomorphaceae bacterium | reverse complement strand
CAGCAAATCTTTAAGTTCAAATGGCATTACTTCTTCAGGGTGTTTATGTATGCCTTGTTGCGCAATGGACAGCACGAACTGCTGATGCGGCTGGAACGAAAATACAGCCTTCGCTTGCGTGAGGAACAATTGGGTGTGGCGCCGTACATCAAAGGCTTATGGCTTGCCGCAGCCTATCAGGAAGTCAAAATTGATGAGGCGACATTTGAAAGCGAACTACAAGCCTTGAGCCATGCAGCTGCCGCAAAAAACCAGACTGAGCTCCATGCGCTTTTGCAAACGCTGAGGTGAGACACCTCACTCCACCACAAGCTTGTTCACATACACCGCCCCATTCTGACCACCCGCCCTGAGCAGGTACATGCCTTTCGGCAAAGTGCTTACATCGATTGCTGAGTCGGATGCATTGAGCTGTACATCCAGCACCTGCCGGCCTTGCATGTCGTAAAAGGTGGCGCGGGTGAGGGTGCTGCCAGGGAGGTCGAGGCGGACGAAGGTTGAGGTGGGGTTGGGGTAAATGTGAATGGCAGGTCTCGCCACCACATCACTGGACGAAAGGGTTATCAAGTCAATGGCCTCTGGCACGAAACCCTGAGCCTCTGCACCCAGTTTGTGGAAACCCACCATTACCATCCGATTTCTGCAATATCCTCCCAAGCCAAAATAGTCATAATCATATGCCACAAGTCCCAATCCATCGCCGAGTGCATAAGCTCGCCTTACACTGAAAAAGTCGTTTTCTGCAACATCAAAAAAAGCATCGCCAATATTGATACTATTGGTGCTTTCGCCTGATTGAAATTCACACCTCGCCATATCCTGCCACTCATAAAACTCCCTGGGATCTTGATCAATCACTTCCAAAGTATTGCTGTTTGCATCCAGCACAGTACCGCCATACAGGTTCATAGATGTGGAAATTAATGTATGGCTGTCGAATTGATCCGTACGGAATTCATTAAAGGTTTCTGATTGAAAATTCCCTCCGAGTGCTGTTTCAATGCAGTCTTCGTCATAAGTGAAGTTGGAATTGCAGGTTAAGCCTATAGGCAACAAGCCGACAAGCACTTCGTCAATCTCAGCCGGCATATGTGATGGTCTAACTCCACCAATTGGCCAGTTGTACACAAGGCAGTCGTCAGCCAAAGGAATCTTTAGGACTCTCGTCATGGTATCTACATCGTTTTGTGCTGTATAATTGCCATTCCAATTGCTGTAGCTTGCAATGTAAACTGTGGTGTGCAGGGAGATAAACAGTGTATCCTGCATTTCATCCACATTGACCACATCATTTCGGACGATACTTCTGCTTCCAACATAGTTATTTGAGAAGCCCTCATCATATCCATTCTCACCATGGTAGAGATAAACGAATACATCTCCCTCGGCTAAATCAAAAACATCAGCCTTGGAGAGTAAACTGCCGCCCAGGTTTCTGGCCGGAATGGAACTGAGCGAATAATCATGTTCCGCACCTGACCAAAATGTAATTCCGTGATGCTTTGATAAATGAATAATCGCTCCATCATCGATTGTGATGACCTTGATACTGTCGGCAATACCAAGCACTGTGCCCTCGAATTGATCTGTGACTTCCGCAAAGACTTCATTGCCAGAGACATTTGTTCCAAAAATCCAGCCCTCTCCTACCTGTGCGTGACAATAAATTCGGAAAGTATCCGGATTTTGAAATTCGACCATACCATCCGGCAGAAAAACAGCATATTCTTGAAGAAAGGGGTTGGTCGCCACTTTGCAGCTGTCCGTGCAGCTCCATGGATTTTCACCCCCGGAGACACAAGGTACTTCTGCGTTCAAATTGGGAAGAAATCGTCCTGTAATTGTTTCACCTTCTTCGGCAAAAGGATACAAATAGAAGAAAGTCTCCGAGTCGGCTCCAGCGATAGTATAATTTGCCGCTTCGCTAAAATATACCGGCTCCCAGTTTTGGGCAGTCAATTTAAAGGGCAGTATCATTGCTGCAAGTGTCACTACATGAAATATGAGCGACATGCTGACAGAGGTTTTCATAGCTGAGGTTTTTGGTTTTGATTGAATCAGTGAGGCATTGGTTTTGAAGTTTTTTTTCATCACGTGCACTACCACCAGAGGCCAAACCTCTCTTGACTTACAAGAAGCCGTTGAATGCAGACAACGAGACGTTTCCTAAGCATTGTGCAAATTCTACTATAAATGTATGAAAAATATCAGCGCGACCGGCTGTACTTCTTTAACTTAACATAAGCCACTAAAAAATTAACCCAGACAATACTAGGCTCGGCATCCACCGAAATTAAATTTCGGCATCTTGGCATATATCTAAATGAATAACCTTTGATTCAACGCCAGCAGCAAATCACCCATTCACAAACGCCTCCTTCAGCTCTGTAATCCTACCTTCCAACTTTTTGCTGGCTGCGACAAAATCTTCGCGGCCATTTATTTTGGTGTTCAGGCTGAAGTAAAATTTGATTTTCGGCTCCGTACCGGAGGGACGGGCAGTGACCTTGCTGCCATCGGCGAGATAAAACTGGATGACGTTGGAGGCGGGAATACCAGTGGGTCGGGTGGCACCGGTCTTCATGTTGCGGATCTCTCCGGTGTGGTAATCGCGCACTTCGAGCACTTCTGAGCCCGCGAGCACTTTGGGCGTATTGCTGCGGTAATCGTCCATGATGCCGCGTATTTCGGCGGCGCCATCTTTGCCTTTTTTGACCAGCGAAACGAGGGCTTCGCGGTAATAGCCAAACTGCACGTACATCTCGACCATCATTTCGTAAAAGCTCTTGCCCTGATTGCGGGCATAAGCGGCCACTTCGCAGAGCATACCAGCGGTGACCACAGCGTCTTTGTCGCGGGTGGCATCGCCAATCATAAAGCCATAACTCTCCTCGCCCCCACCTATGAAGCGGGCCTTGCCTTCGAGGTTGCGGATCACATCGGCTATCCATTTGAATCCGGTGAGGGTCACGTGGCAATCCACCTTGTAGTAGGCAGCGATCACTTCAATGAGTTCAGAAGTCACGATGGTGCTGCACACAAATCCATTTGCCGGAAGGCTGCCCTTGCGGCTGTGCTGCTCCAGCAGGTACCAGGTGAGCATGGTGGCCGTTTGGTTGCCGTTGAGCAGTTCGAGCTCTCCCTCGAGGTTTTTCACGGCGATGCCCACGCGGTCGGCGTCGGGGTCGGTCGCGATGATGATTTCGGCATCCACTTCCGCGCCCAGTTTGAGGGCTTCGGTGAGGGCTTCGCGCTCCTCGGGATTGGGCGACACCACGGTGGGGAAGTTGCCATCGGGCTTCTCTTGCGAGGCCACCGAGTGCACATTGGTGAAGCCCATGCGCTCGAGGAAAGCCGGCAGATGGGTCACCGCTGTGCCGTGGAGGTTGGTGAATACGATGGGCATATCGTGCTGCGCCTTCACCGCATCGGGGTGTATGATTTGCTTGATGATGGCACTCTGGTAAGCCTCATCTAGCTCAGGGCCAATAATGTGGATCAGCTCCTCGTCAATCTTTACCGACACTTGTGTAGGCGAGCTCACTTTGCGCACCTCAGCGATGATGCCCTTGTCGTGGGGTGGCACTATTTGGCCACCGTCGTTCCAGTAAACCTTGTAGCCATTGTACTCGGGCGGGTTGTGTGAGGCAGTAACCACAATTCCGGCAGTGCATTGAAAATGCCTTACCGCAAAACTGAGCACAGGCGTGGGCCTCAATTCAGGAAAGAGGTACACTTCAATGCCATTGGCGGCGAGCACTTCGGCTGCCTTTCGGGCAAATACGTGGCTGTTGTTGCGGCAGTCATGGGCAATGGCAACGGCTTTTTTGCCGGAAGTAACCTGCGCATTGATGTAATTGGCGAGGCCTTGGGTGGCATTGCTTACCGTGTAGGTGTTCATGCGGTTGGTACCCACACCCATCACGCCGCGCAGGCCGCCGGTGCCAAACTCGAGGTCGATGTAAAAAGCATCTTCGAGCTTCTTGGGGTCGTGATCGATCATATGTTGCACAGCCTTGCGTGTGCCTTCATCATAGGCTTCGTCGAGCCATTTCTCTGCGCGCTTTAGTGTGCTTGCTTCCATGTTTAGCGGTATTTGCTGGTGTAATGATCAATGGTTTTTTCAATGCCCGTTTCAAAATTTTCTTGCGCCTTCCATCCCAGCTCGCCTTCAATTTTAGAGGCGTCGATTGCATAGCGGCGGTCGTGGCCCGGGCGGTCGCTCACGAAGGTGATCTGGTCTTTGTAACTGCCCGAGGCACGCGGGTGCTTGCGGTCGAGCATTTCGCAAATGCTGCGGGCTATGTAAAGGTTGTCGCGCTCATTTCGTCCGCCGATGTTGTAGGTTTCGCCGGCGCGGCCTTTGTTGAAGGCCAGCCAGATGCCTGAGCAATGGTCGCTTACATAGAGCCAGTCGCGCACGTTGAGTCCATCGCCATAAATGGGGATGGGTTTGCCCTGCACGGCATTGCGGATGATGGTGGGGATCAGCTTCTCATCATGCTGCAGGGGGCCGTAATTGTTGGAGCAATTGGTGGTGACCACATTCATGCCGTAGGTGTGAAAATAGCTGCGCACGATCATGTCGCTCGCCGCTTTACTGGCGCTGTATGGACTGTTGGGCGCGTAGGGCGTACTTTCCGTAAATAGTCCCTCGGCGCCCAGGCTTCCGTACACCTCATCGGTGCTGATGTGGAGGAAGCGGGCGTCTTCTTTGCCCTCTTTTGCCGCAAAGGGCTTGTCCATCCAGTGCTTGCGGGCCACGTCGAGCAGGGTGAAGGTGCCGTTTACATTGGTGCGAATAAATGCCTCAGGCCCTGCAATGCTGTTGTCCACATGCGACTCGGCGGCAAAGTGAATGACGCCTCCAAAGTCGTATTTCCCGAAAAGGTCTTCGACCAGTGCCCGGTCGCAGATGTCGCCTTTTACAAAAGTGTAGCCCGGATAGGCCTCAAAGCCCTCCATGTTTTCAGGCTGCCCGGCGTAAGTGAGCAGATCGAGGTTTACGATCTGCATTTGCGGATGCTCTCCGAGGAGGTGTTGTATGAAATTGGCGCCAATAAAACCGGCGCCTCCGGTTACCAAAAGCGGTTTGTGCGTCATGCTTTTTTCATTTCTTCAAGGCAGGCTGCGAGTGCTTCGCGCCAATGCCTGATTTCAAAACCAAATGTATCTTTTATTTTTTGCTTGTCGAGCACGCTGTAAGCCGGGCGCCTGGCCTTGGTGGGGAAGGCCGCCGAGCGCACCGGACTGAGCTGTATGGACTTGCCGCTCAAGGCAAAAATGGCTTGTGCAAAATCGTACCAGGAAGCCACGCCCTCATTGGCAAAGTGATAGGTGCCATAGGGCTTATCGCCCTTTTCCAGCGCCTGCACCATGGAGACAATGACCGCGGCAAGGTCATCCACGAGGGTGGGCGTACCCACCTGATCATACACCACCTTCAGGCTTTCGCGCTGCTCAGCGAGGCGCAGCATGGTTTTCAAAAAGTTGTGCCCTTCAGCGCCGTAAAGCCATGAGGTACGCACGATAAGGTGCTTCGGACAATACGCGCGAATGGCCTCCTCGCCAGCCCACTTGCTGCGGCCGTACACCCCGATGGGAGCGGCTTGGTCATCTTCGCGGGCGGGCAGGGCGCGCTCTCCGGCAAAAACGTAATCGGTAGAGATGTGAATCAGCGCAGCACCGCGCTTCTGGCAGGCCTCGGCCATGGCTTCCACGGCTTTGGCATTGACGGTATGGGCGGCCTCTTCCTCATCTTCGGCACGGTCTACAGCAGTGTAGGCCGCCGTGTTGATGAGCACGTCAAATTGCTCAGATCCGAGCGCTTGCTCCAATAGTCCGGGTGCATTGAGGTCGAGCCCATTGCGGTCCAAAAAGCGCCAGGAAGCTGTTGCTTCATTTCGCGAAAGCGCCTTGCCCAATTGTCCTGACTTGCCGGTAACCAATATCTCCATAAGCGCCAAAAATAGAAAGATGCCCCATCATCAGCGGCCGGAATCGATTAAATTATCGTAAAATAGCGCCACAATAAAGAACCACATGCGCATCCCATCCATTCTCTCCATCTTGCTTATTACTATCCTTGGCCTTTCGGCAAATGTTGCAGTCCGGGCGCAAGCCTCATTTACCGAAAAGGTGTACGCCATCTATACGGCTGAAGGTGAGGAGATCACATTTGCGGAAGCAGTGTCGAGAATGACCGAAAACAATGTGGTGCTATTCGGAGAATTTCACGACCACGCGCTCATCCATTGGCTGCAGCTCAAGACGGCCGAAGCACTCTCCGAAAATACCGAGCTCGTAATGGGCGGCGAGATGTTTGAAACCGATGGGCAATTGCTGCTCGACGAGTACTTGATGGACCTGGTCACCGACAAGGTTTTTGAAGACCAGGCGCGGCTATGGCCCAATTATAAAACGGATTACAAGCCACTGCTCGATTTTGCGAAAGCGAATGATATCGCCTTCATCGCCACCAATGTACCACGGCGCTATGCCTCACTCGTGGCCAGGCACGGGCTCGACACCCTGGCCTCATTGCCCAAAGCTTCTCAGGTGTTGTTGCCAGAACTGCCCATCACCTTTTCGCTCGAAACGCCCGGCTATGAGGAGATGCTCGGAATGATGGGCGGTGGCCACCGTATGAACTTCGATCCGGAGCATTTCGTGCAGGCCCAGGCCCTCAAAGATGCCACCATGGCCGAGAACATCGGGAGGCATGCCACGGGTGAAAAAACCTTCCTGCACTTCAACGGCGATTTCCATTCTGCCGATTACGGCGGCATCTATTGGTACCTGCAGCAGGGATATCCCGACCTAAAAGTGACTTCTATTAAAGTGTGGAGTGAAAATTCACCGGAATTTCAAGCGGATTGGAAGGGCAGCGGCGACCTGATTTTTGTAGTTCCTGCCGACTTCACGAAAACGCATTAACTGCGAAAATAAAACCACAAGCAAGGACAATTCTTCGACAAGAGAAAGGGTGTCCCAAACATCGTGCAAGCCTTATCAGGTCTGACTTTTTGTTCAAAACTAGTCGGAACATGTTATCAACATCGGAGTATACAAAACTACCCAAAGGCAAGCATACGCGAATTGGCCAATTGGGTACTTTGCGTACCGTAAATCAGTGATTGACGTATTGATGAAATCTCCCCACTTCCTTCAGCGGCCCTTTGGGCTTTCTGCGACCTCCTTATTCATATTTATCTTTCTGACGGCCGCTGCTTTTACTGGCCTCAATCTGAAGGCACAAACGAGTACGGAGTTTTGGCTTGCCCCACCCTACATCACCCCCAATCACGCCGGTACCACGCCAGTATGGGTAAGGCTCGCATCAGGCGAAGAGCCCGCAGTGGTAACCATTTCAATGCCGGCCAACCCCGGCTTCAATGGCGGTAATCCCATTGTAATTAACCTCGCGGCCAATTCGTCATTTTCGCAAAACATGAACGCATTTGTGCCTGTGTTGATGACCAATCCGCCAAACACAGTACTAAACACAGGTTTAAAAATTGAGTCAACAGCTGATATTACAGCCATTTACGAAGTAAGTCCAACCAACAATCCAGACATTTACGCACTTAAGGGTTTGACAGGTTTGGGAACAGAATTTTTTGTCCCAATGCAGAATATTTGGCCCAATGGCGCCTACTCACCCAATGCTGCCTACACCAGCTTTGACATTGTTGCCACCGAAGACAATACAACCATTCTGATACTGCCCACATCAGATCTTGATGGAGGGCAGAATGCTTTTGAAACTTTTACCATTACCCTTGACGAGGGCGAGACTTACTCAGCCTCTGTCACTGACGACGATGCCGCCAATAATCCCACTGGAAGCATTATTGTATCAGATAAGAACATTGCGGTTTCTATAAAAGACGATTCTGTGCGCCCCACAGGCGCAGGATGTCGGGACCTGCAAGGGGACCAACTTGTACCGATTGAAATCATTGGGAACGAGTACATCGTAATCCGCGGAGGCCTGAATGCGACGATCAACGAATGGGCATTTGCTGTGGCGACACAAAACAACACCCAAATCACGGTAAATGGAACTCCCCAAGGGTCACCCTTATTTGCCGGTCAGACCTTGGCCATTCAAATCACCAATGCCAATCCACGCACTTACATTACGGGCAACAAAGACTTCTATATGGTACACGTGAGCGGCTTTGGCTGCGAATCGGGTATCGCTGTGCTTCCTCCTCTCGCCTGCGCAGGTTCTGAGCAAGTGAGCTTCACCCGCTCTACTGAAGCAAGTTTTTTCCTGAACCTCCTGGTTCCAGCAGGCGCTGAAGATGACTTTGTGCTCAATGGAGATGTTGACGCCATTGATCCGGCTGATTTTACTGTAGTACCCGGAACCGATGGAGCCTGGCTTGGTGCAAGGATCGAATTCACAACCGCCGAAATACCAATTAATGTATCAAACCTTCTTGTCAATACACAAGAGCCTTTCGCTCTGGGCCTTATCAATGGAGGTTCTTCATCAGGATGTCGTTACGGATACTTCTCAGAATTTTCAGCGCCAATTGTTGTAGATGCCGGACCCAACCAAAACGTTTGTGCCAACCGCATCACTCAACTTAATGGAGCCGTCAGTGGTGGCGCCACCCAGGGGGTTTGGAGCACCAATGGCACAGGGGCCTTTTTGCCTGACGAATTTGCGCTCAACGCCATTTACGATCCCAGCCTTGCCGACTTGAGTGCCGGTCAGGTTACCCTGACCCTGGAATCGGTGAGCAACTGCTTTCCTGTGACCGACGAAGTGGTAATCAATTACAATCCAGCGCCCATCGTAGACGCTGGCGATGAAATCGAAGCTTGCGAAAACAACACGCAAGTGAGTCTGAGCGGATTTGTGGATATCGCTACCGGTGCCCTTTGGAGCGGTGGCGCTGGCTCGTTTAACCCTAGTCCGGCAGTGCTTAGCCCGACCTATACGCCGACCGCGGCCGAGGTGGCGGCTGACAGCCTCTGGCTTTACCTCACCTCAACCGGAAATGGCAATTGCTTCGCCGAAGTAGATAGCGTGCTCATCACCTGGGGCCCCGCTCCCACTGCCGATGCAGGTCTCAACCAAACAGTATGTGCCAACAATGCCAATGTAGTGCTCGATGGAGCAGTAACGGAGGCCGGTGGCGGACAATGGTCGGGCGGAGCTGGCTTGTTCACCCCCTCCAATCAGGCTCTCGGTGCAACCTATACGCCCTCTCCACTCGAAATTGCAAATGGCTCCGTTACGCTTACGCTGACCACCACCGACAATGGCGGCTGTACAGCAGTGACCGACCAAATGACCATCTTCTTTGACCCGGCGCCTGTGGTCAATGCAGGCTCAGACCAGAGCATCTGTCGCAACAATGCCAACATCCAATTGAATGGTGCAGTAAGCAACGCAGGTGGAGGAGTTTGGAGCGGAGGATTGGGAACGTTTGACCCAAGCCCCAATGCCCTCAACGCCATCTACACCCCCACTCCGGGTGAGTTATTGCTTGGCGGCATTACGCTTACCCTTACCTCAACGGGAAATGACGACTGCAATGCAGTAAGCGATCAAATGAGCATTACATTCACCAATCCACCCACGGTCAATGCCGGACTCGACGCAAACATTTGCGAAAACAATCCGACCATATCACTCAGTGGATCACTTGTTGGAGCCAGTTTTGGTATCTGGGAAGGCGGTATGGGCACTTTCAGCAACCCCACCAATCTCAACGCCACTTATACCCCAACCACCGACGAGATAGAGAGCGGCTCGATTACACTCACCCTCACCTCACTCGACAATTTGAACTGCAGCCCGGTAACTGATGAAGTGATATTCACCTTCACCACGGCTCCCACAGCCAATGCAGGCCCAGATCAATCCAGGTGCGAAAACAATGCAGCGGTTCAACTAAACGGAGCTGTGACTGTAGCCGGCGGCGGACAATGGTCGGGCGGTGGGGGCAGCTTCACACCCGACAACACCGTGCTGGGCGCAGTTTACAATCCAACTGTAGCTGAAATTGCCAATGGTTCTGTAACCCTCACCCTCACCACCACTGCCAATGGCAACTGCAGCCCTGTGAGCGATCAGGTACTCATCACCTTCACGGATGCACCCACTGCCAATGCGGGTGAAGACCTGATTTTGTGCGCCAACAATGCCCAAGTTCCGCTCAACGGATCAGTGACTACAGCCTCTGGCGGACAATGGACCGGTGGACTGGGCTCGTTTAGCAACGGGGCTAACAGCCTTGCAAATACGTACACACCAACTACAACTGAAATCAACAGTGGCAGCTTAACGCTTACCCTCACCACTACCGGCAATGGGAACTGTACCGCCGTGACGGATCAGATTACCATCAGCTTCACCGATGCCCCTACGGTCAATGCTGGTGCGCCAATATCCGTATGTGCAAACAATGCGCAGGTAAGCCTCAACGGAAGTGTTACAGTAGCGGGTGGAGGCACCTGGACGGGTGGTGCCGGCACCTTTTTCCCAAATGCCAATGCCCTCAATGCACTTTACACGCCTACAGCAAGTGAGATTGCTGCCGGATCATTGGTGTTGACACTTACCTCAACGGGAAATGGGAACTGCACCCCCGTTGAGAGCTTCGTCACCATCACCTTTACCCCGGCCCCCGTGGCCAATGCAGGTGCCGATGTGAGCGTATGTGCCAACAACCCAACGCTCAACCTCAATGGTACTGTAAGCGTGGCCACCGGCGGACTTTGGAGCGGAGGTAGCGGAACGTTCAATCCCGGCAACACAAGCCTTGGCGCGAGTTATACCCCTTCGGCAGCTGAAATTGCTGCGGGCATTGCCACCCTGACCCTTACCACCACTGGCAATGGAAATTGTAACCAAACCAGCGATCAAATTGTGATTACCATCACCCCCGCTCCTGTTGTGGATGCAGGTGCAGGTGAAGAGCTTTGTTCAAACAATCCACTTATCACCCTTGACGGTTCGGTGACCATCGCAAGCGGCGGAACATGGAGCGGCGGAAGCGGCACATTTACCCCAAATGCAAATGTGCTCAATGCCACCTACCTACCCAGCCAAAGCGAAATCAACAGCGGAAGCCTCACCCTGACCCTTACCTCAACCGGCAATGGAACCTGCACCGCCGTGAGCGATGCGGTAACCTACACTTTTGGCCCATCGCCAACTGCT
>DAIRDH010000084.1:0-11222 GCA_036796255.1 Cryomorphaceae bacterium | reverse complement strand
ACCCGTGAAGGGAATCAAAAGCCAACGCGTCCTTGCGGCCGCGGCTTTTTTCATTCAAAAGTCCTTACAAAAGGGCTGCGCCGCTTTTGACGTCCTTTTGAATGAAAAAAGCCCACACGCTTATCGCGTGTGGGCTTTGATCATCAAGTGGAGCCGGAGGGATTCGAACCCTCGTCCAAGCATGGGACTACCTGGCTTTCTACGTGTGTAGTCTAAAATTAATTTTCGACATGGAGATGGATTCAGACGCCCTCCTCAATGCTTAGCTTTAATTCAATTTTCGAGCAGTCATCAAAGCACTGACTGCCTTATTTCTTATGGATGATACCTGTTTTGCATGGCGCTAAGAACAAACGATATGCTAGGTACTCGTCCCCGGTTACTGTGCTTCGCCGTGGGATTAAACCATTAGTCTGTGACTAATTAGGCTGCGAGAGCGTAATTGTTTTCGCCGTTTATAGGCTTGAAAGTTGAGATTTGCGAGCTGTACTTTCAACGCTCGACACGCTTACCGGATAACCGCTCACGCAGTCAAAACCAGTCGGCCCCAGAAGTAAAGAACATTGTGCTTATTGCCAAAAAGGGCTTCAATAAACAGCCTGTAAAGGTACGGGTTTTTTCGTCATTTTCAAAACAAGGAAACGGACGCTACTCATACCGCTCAATGCGGAAAGGCCCTACCTTCATTACAACCTTTATTTTTTCTTTGGCTTCTGTGTCGCCGTCGATGAGGTTTACGCGGCTGCCAATTTCATTGATGAGTTTTTTTCCGAAATGGCCTGCCACTTCTACAATTCCATCCATTTCGATTACTTTAGCCTGGAGCTTGGTGCTCGTCGGTTTGTCTTTGTCGCTACCAGCTTGCAAGCTGTCAGCTGTTTGTCCTTCGGCCAGAAAAACAAACAAACAGGTAAAAATGACAGAAAGTAAGCAACTTTTCATGTGACGACCACCTAAATTGCAGGACGTACAAGTCTACATAAAAGTTACAGCATTGAATGCAAGTGCTCGAATTGTTTCAATCCACCCAATACCTTACGATGAAAATAAGGGTTAAAATGAGGCGATGAAGTTTTGAAATTCTGCATCTTCCTCAAAGGTTTCTTCACCCAATGCTATAAGCGGCTGGGCTTTTTCTCTTTCACCATTTTCTTTGGCAATTTTCGCATACTCCATGATTCCAAATCGGAGAAATGGTTTCTGGGCACTCGAAATGGATGATGCTGTAGTTGTCTCTGCGAGCTTCACCGCTTCTTCAAATGTTTTTTCGGCCTGGTACGCATTTCGACTGCGCATTTCTGCAGCGCCTTTCAGCAAAAGTGCACTGAGGTCTTCAGGGTCAATCCGCGTTACATACTTCGCGTTCGTCACGCTTTTGCGCCAGCTGCCTTCATCGTAAAAGAACCTGGATTCGCGCATCAGGTCTACCTTAAGCTCAGTCAGATAGTCTTCGTAATTGCCTACATATTCATCTTCTTTGTCATAGCGGGCCCCTTTGTAAGCGTATTTGATAGCTTCGCGAAATGCCCTGGGAAAATCTTCCTTCATGGATTCATCTTTGGAGATTTCATAATAGGCCATCGACAAGAGGAAGTAAGGCTCGGGATGGCGTTTCGTTTTATCGCGATTGGTAAACTTCTCAGCTTTGCTCAGGGCTTTTTCGTATTCTGCATCAATGATGAGGAAGAGTATCGGCTGGTATTTATCCGGGTCTTGTGCCTTGGCCTGTGGATTGAAGCTTGCTCTTAGGAGCATGATTATCAAAAGGGATAGGAATTTTGCTTTCATGGTTTTTAGTTTGTAATGCGTTTCTCTATATAGTTTGAATTCATGACGCCGAGTGCGCCCATGTATTTCAGTTTAAAATCGACCAGATCGCCTACCTTGTAATCGTTTTGGGTATTGGCAAAGTCGAGTACCAGCATATCTGAGCTTGCCCCTATTACTTTGATGTGCTCATCATATGGAATAAGGAATTCAGGCGATATGTCGAGCAAGCCTACATCGATAATCCCCCTGAGGGAAGTTTTGCCGTAAAGGGTCGGATCTACTGTGAGCAGCTCTCCGCTGGGGTTTTCAGCGAGTTCGCCTATGGGCACCATGGGCTTTTCAGTCAGTTCGATGATCTCGGCCCTAAGCTTTAGCACATCGTCGTGCATTCCTGCAAAAATGTCATTCATCTCAAGGTTGGCACCGAAAAACAAGGTTTCTCCTATCCGGAAATGGTTGACTGTAGGGGGTAGCATGTTTTTAAACATCATGGGCAATACCACTGAAGTGCCGCCGGTAATCCATGGAATTTCAACCTCGAAATAAGCTTTTACCAATTCCTTGTAAAGGCTGAGCTGAATGAATTTGTCTTCACTTGGCATCACTCCGTGGAGGCAATTCAGGTTAGAACCTATACCCGCAACAATGATACCAGGAAGCTCAAATACCTTTCGGTAAAAGTCGACAAAAGCCTCGCCCATTACGCCTTCCCGCAAATCGCCCAGCTCAATCATGATGATTATTTTGTGGGTTTTGCCCTGCTTAACGGCTTCTTTCGACAGTAATTGGATGGTGTAGAATTCGGTATTGAAGCTCACATCGGCGTAAGTGACTACGTTTTCAATGTTCCTTTTTGCCGGAGGCTTAATGTACACTGTCTGGATAGATGGGTTGAGTGTTTTCAGCATTTTGAGGTTGCTGATCCGCGAGTCATGCACCTCTGTAGGCCCCAGATTCAGGACTTCGCGCAGATAAAGTTCGTTTCCGCAAAGGAGCTTGGTGACTACACCCCAATGAATTTTCCGCTTCTCGAAGCGCTCTTCGAGGTAGCGGTAGTTCTCCTTGAGTTTGGTTCTGTTTAGTTCTACAAATGCCATGGTCAGTTGATTAGTCTGGGAAGGTTATGCGGCAATCGTGCCAACAATTCATAATTCATCTGCGAGCTCATCTCGCTGAATGATGCAACTGTGATTCTGTTTTCCCCTTGAAAACCAATTAAGACCACTTCATCTCCGGTTTGAACGTCCTCAATTTCGGTGATTTCGACGGCCATCATATTCATGTTAACCAGCCCGATCACACCCACGCGTTGCCCTTTGATCAGCACCCGGCCCTGATTGCTAAGGCTGCGGGTATATCCGTAAGCGTAACCTACCGGAATAATGGCTATGCGCATGGGCCTATTGGCCATAAAACTTGTTCCGTAGCCTATGTATTCGCCTGTTTCGACCTCTTTTACCGTCATCACTTTCGATTTCCATGAAAGCACCGAGGTGATCGGATCCTTTTTCACCGGCTTGTCGGCGAGATACTCGATCAGCGTCTCCCGGCTGGGCCAAAATCCATAAAGTAGAATCCCTACCCGTACCAGATCATAATGCGTTTCCGGAAAGCGAACCACTCCAGCCGAGCATGCCATATGTCTCTTCTCGAAGTGGATATTTTTTTCTTCAAAGTAGGCGAGAAAGCGGGTGAAAAGTTTTTTTTGATGCGCAATGCGCTGGTAATTGGCAATGCTCTCAGCACCTGCCAGGTGTGTGCATATTCCACACTTTCGGAGGTGATTTTCATTTTGCTGTAAAAGCTCCACAAGTGCATCAAACTCTGATTCGTCAATGCCCGTGCGGTTCATGCCCGTTTCAAGTTCGATGTGAACCCTCGCTGGAATCCCTAATTTAATGGCACTTGCAATGGCCTGTTGAAGTTGCTTGAGGTCGTAAATGAAGAATTGATATCCCTGCCCGATGACCCATGGCAAGTTATTTTTATCAATATAGCCCATGATCATCAACTCAGTATCCGGGCTTGCTGCGCGTTGAAATTCCATCGCTTCTTCAACACCATACACTGAAAAGTGCCGGATGCCACAGCGCTCCGCCATGGGCACTATTTGCCTGATGCCATGGCCGTAGGCATTGCCCTTCACAACTGCCGATAGTGTGGTGTCGGGTTTGAGCAAAGAGCGCACAAACTCCACGTTTTCAATAAGCCGCTGCTCATTCAATTCGATGTAGGATGATGTGGTGTGGACGTCTATCATCCTTGAATGGCTTTATACAATTCGTGATACAGCGCTGCGCCCATAGGGATCAGCTCATTTGGAAAATCGAAATTTGGCGCGTGCAGGGCGGGCTGGTCTATACCGCTGCCCAATCCAATGAGGAAAATGGGGCACAATTTGTCAAAGTGGGCAAAATCTTCTGACCAGCGAAAAGCTTTGTCGAGGTCTTCAACTGAGAGTCCTGCATTTTCGGCAGCTTGTCTGGCTGCCTGGCCATGCCTGGTGTTTTCGGTCGCCCTGAAGTGTTCGAAAAATTCAACTTCGGCTACTGCGCCTGCTGCTTCGGCCTTGCGCATACATTCCGTTTCGAAAGCTTTGCACATAATGTTGAGCACCTCAGAGCTGTCGGCGCGCAAGGTAAGGCGGAGCAGGGCTTCGTCAGGGCTGGTGCCAAAGGTCTTGCTGCCCGATTCGAGCGAAATGGCCGTGCACAGCGTAAATCCCGAATGGTCTTCAGACTTTGGTAAGTCGAGCCCGAACTGCATCAGTGCGCATGCTATCAACAAGGGGTTGACGGCATCTTCAGGGTGCGCGGCATGGGCAGTTTTGCCGAAGAGCTTCAACTGCACCCCTACACTTGCACATGCAAAAGCACCTTCGCACATCAAAACAGTTCCCAAGGGCCGACCCGGGATGTTGTGTATGGCAAAGCAAATTTCCATAGAGGGGATTGCAATATCGTGGTCATGAATGTGCTTCACCATGGCGGCTGCGCCTTCGCCCGTTTCTTCAGACGGTTGAAAAAATAGCACCACTGTTCCAGATTTTGTCTTGGAATTTTCAAGCATGCAAAGCAGCTCGAGCACCATTGCCATGTGTCCATCGTGACCGCATGCATGGCTTTTGCCATCTACCTTTGAGGTATGCTGTACTTCGCTTTTCTCGGCAATGGGCAGTCCGTCGAGTTCAGCCCTGAATCCCAGCGCCGGTCCTGGGCCGTATTTTTTAATGGCCACAATGCCGTTGCCTCCTACTTGGTCGTGGATGCTCAGGCCCTCTATCTTTTGTAAGTAGGTTTGAATACGCGCAGCGGTTTCTTTTTCATCTCCGCTGGTTTCGGGATATTGGTGAAGAATTTTTCGGACCTCGCTTATTGAAATGCCGTAGCAATTGCTCATTTATCGACGTTTGTGGGCGCGGTGTAGCGCATTTCGAGGTATTTGTTGGTAAAACCAAGGCGTTCGTAAAGCTTCCTGGCGGGGTTGTCAGGCTCCACATGGAGGGCGACCGACCCTTTGGCAAGTTGTAGTGCGCGATTCATCAGCTTGTTGCCAATGCCCATGCCGCGCATGTTTTCATCTACCGCAATGTATACCAGAATATTTTCAGGAATGTAGCCCGACATGCCAGTTTGGTTTACCACCACAGCGCCTACGATGTCTCCATCTTTTCGGGCGATGACGACAAAACCGCCCTTGCCTTTGTGGTGGCTACAGGAGTATTCGATGGCTGACCTAATGTGTGGTTTGGGGTCGCCGTATTTATCCAGATGAAGATGAAGGAAGTCTACAACTTCTTGCTCTTGCATGAAAGTGGGCCTTTCCACACTGTTATAAATGTCAATAGCAATTTCAGGATGTGACTTGAGGTTCATCATTTTTTTGGATCGGTTATTAAATAAAAATGCCCACTTGGGGCATTGGCTTAGCGTCTTATCTGGATAATCCCTGGCACAGGGTCCAGGGTAGAAATGCGTTCGCAGAGCAGGTCATTGTCTTCGCTGTAGGCGATGAGGTAAAACTTTCCGTCTTTGCGATCGGCGTAAGAAGTGTAAGTGCTCCAGCGCTCCAGGCAGGCGCTCAGTTCTTCTTCTTTGTCAGCAAAAACCTCAAAGATAAAAGTGCCGAAGTCGCGCTGCGCGATTAAATCAGGCGTATAACCTGCTTCACTGGCTTTTAAGAAAACAGCTTGTGGATTGCCAAAAGCTGCCATCGGGGCTTTAATGTCGTGGTAACCCTTAAAGCGCAAATAGCCAATGGCGCTGGTCATCATTCTTTGCTTTTGTTCTGAAATCTTTTTTTTGGCCATTGTTTTCATATCCCACAAATTTACAAAATTATTTGCCTCCCGCGCCCAAAGCTTGTTAAGAAATTGCCAATCATCAATGGTTTCAGGATAATGCCAAGCTTTTTTTTGATCTTTTAAATCTTTTTAATTTGGAATAAAAAAACTGATCCTGAGGATGTGTTGAGAAGGAGCAAAACCCATGGGTTGTAGATGTGGCTTACCACCAAGGGTGGGATGTCATGGGATTGGAAATCGCACAAAGGGAAAACAATTTGTTAACCCTCAGTTTAATTACGCACAACTACTGAGCAGTATTTTTGCAGCTATAAATAGCTGTTATGAAAAAGTTGCGCGTGGTTGCCATAGATGATGTCGAAGATATTCTGGATTTAATTGTCTATAACCTCGGTAAGGAAGGCTTTCAGGTAGATTCTTACACTGATTCGCGCGAGGCGCTCAAAGCTGTATTGGACAATCCTCCCGACATGGTGCTGAGCGACTGGATGATGCCCGATCCTGACGGCCTTAGCGTATGCAAGTATCTCAAAGAACACGAAGCTACGCGCCACATCCCTATCATCATGCTCACATGCAAAGGCAACATCAGCGACTATCGCGAAGCCATGGAAGCCGGTGCTGAAGATTATGTAGTGAAGCCCGTGCGCATGGAAGAATTGATACGCCGTGTAAAATTGCTCTTGCCGCAAAAACCCGGAAGACTTAACTTTGGCACATGAGGTTGCTTTTTGGTTTTGTTGTTTCTATACTTGCTTTTGCATGTGCCGGGCCTGAGCGTAAAACAGCCGATACAGCGCACAACAAGCAGGCATCTATGGAGAGTAACAAAGTCCCTCTTACCCCCGGTTCATTCGACTTTCAGGGCCACCGTGGCTGCCGGGGTTTACTTCCGGAAAATACCATCCCGGCATTTCTACAGGCCCTCGATCTTGGTGTATCCACCTTGGAAATGGATGTGGTGATTACCTCGGATTCAAAGGTTATTCTCTCGCATGAGCCCTGGTTCTCAGGTGAAATATGCCTCGATCCGCAAGGCAATGCCATTTCATCTGATCAGGAAAAGTCGCACCTTATTTATAAAATGACCTATGAGGAATCCAAGGCTTTTGACTGCGGATCTATTGGCCATCCAAACTTTCCCGATCAGCGAGCATTGTCCGCGTCAAAGCCCTTGCTCTCCGATGTGATCGCGCAAGCTGAAAAATATGCAAAAGACACTGGGCGCGAACTGCCATTTTACAACATTGAGACAAAGTCCACCCCTGAAGGTGACGGGCTATACCACCCTACACCCGATGTTTTTGCCCAGCTGCTGGTTGATGAAGTAATGAAGGCTGGCATCGCATCGCGCACCACCATCCAGTCATTTGATCCGCGCACATTGCAGTACCTCCATGGCAAATACCCCGAATTGCGCCTGGCCTTGCTTATTGAAAATGGCTACTCTCCTGAGGAGAATTTGGCAAACCTGGGCTTTACCCCTCACATCTACAGCCCCTATTACATGCTTGTGGATACTGCACTTGTCGCTTTTTGCAAAAGCAAAGAGATGGCCCTCATCCCCTGGACGGTAAATGATGCCCAAACAATGCTTGACTTAATGGAGCTGGGCGTGGATGGTTTGATTTCGGATTTTCCCGACAGATTCCCATCTTTGTAGGCGTAGCCTAATCGAGCAGAGAATGTCCATCAGTCTTAAAAATCTTACCGTAAACAGAGAGCTGAGCTGGCTTTCTTTTAACCATAGGGTACTTCAGGAAGCGGGTGATCCGAGCGTGCCTTTGGTAGAGCGCTTGCGCTTTCTGGGAATTTTCTCCAACAACCTTGATGAGTTCTTTCGGGTGCGGGTGGCGACCATCCGTAGGTTGCAGACCTTCTCAGCAAAAAAGACGACCCTCATTGGTGATATGACACCATCGCAGGTGCTCGATGCCATTCAGCGCGAGGTGATGCGGCAAAAAACCATATTTACGGAAACGTATGAAGACATTATCCATCAGCTCGAGGACCATGGCATTTACATGGTGAGAGAGGATGGCCTCAGTGAGCATCAGCAAACTTTCGTCGTGGATTACTACCGTGAAAAGCTCGCGCCACTGCTCGTCCCCATTATGCTGAAAAGCGTTCCCGAATTCCCATATTTACGCGACAAGTCTATCTATTTGGCCGTAAGGCTCTCCATTCCGAAGCCGGTCAATTCAAAGCAATACGCCCTGATTGAGGTACCTTCTGAAAATACACCGCGCTTTGTGGTGCTGCCCGAGGAAGATGGGAAGAAGTACATCATGTTTGTAGATGATGTGATCAGGTTCAATATGGACAAGATATTTGGGCTCTTTGAATACGACCATGCCGAGGCCTTTACGGTAAAAATAACCCGTGATGCCGAGCTCGACATCGACGACGATATTTCAAAAGGCTTTTATGAAAAGATGAAGAAAGGGGTGAAGCAGCGCACCAAAGGCGAGCCGGTGCGCTTCCTTTATGATTCTGAGATGCCAAAGAGCCTCAAACGCTTCCTCATGGCCAAGCTCGAGCTCGATGAAGATGACAACATCATTCCAGGCGGACGCTACCATAACTCCAAGGACTTTATGAAGTTCCCCAATGTGGGAGCGCCTGTTCTTGAATGGGAATCACTCAAGCAATTTGAGCATCCGCATTTCAGGCAGAGCCGCAGCATACTCTCAGCCATTGAGAAGAATGACATCCTCTTGCACTATCCCTACCACCATTTCAGGGCTTTTGTAAATACCCTGCGTGAAGCTGCAATTCACCCTGAAGTGAAAGAGATCAGAATTTCACTGTACCGCGTGGCAAGTCAATCGAGGGTGGTGAATGCCCTGATAAGCGCCGCAAAAAATGGCAAGCAGGTCATCGCGATGGTTGAGTTGCGAGCGCGCTTTGACGAGGAGAACAACCTGGAGTGGAGCCGCCGGCTTCAAGAGGCCGGAGTCAAGGTGATATTCGGTATCCCGGACATGAAGGTGCACTGCAAGCTGGTCCTCATCACCAAGGTGGACAAAGGAATCCTCAAACATTATGGCATCCTTGGTACAGGCAATTTTAACGAAAGTACCGCCAAGGTATACAGTGATTTCTCCCTGTTCACTGCCAATGAGGAGATATGCCAGGAGATGTACAAAGTGTTCCTTTTTCTGGAAAAGCCTTACCGCCACTTTCGCTTCAAGCACCTGATGGTGGCGCCGGCCTCCATGCGCAATCTCTTCATCAAGATGATAAACCGAGAGATGAAGCTGGCCAAAGAGGGCAAGCCGGCTTACATGTTTTTGAAAATGAACAGCCTCGTGGATGAGGTGATGATCCGCAAACTCTATCAGGCGAGCAAGGCAGGGGTAAAGATTCGCATCATCATTCGCGGTATTTGCTCCCTGATTCCTGGATTGCCCGGTGTGAGCGACAATATTGAGGTGCGGAGCATTGTGGACCGCTTTCTGGAGCACTCCCGCATTTTTGTCTTTGGCAATGGTGGAGGCGCCAATGAAAACTACTACATCTCCTCAGCCGACTGGATGACGCGCAACTTGGATTTCCGTGTGGAGGTGGGTTGCAACATTCTGGACAGTTCGGTGAAGAAGGAGTTGAAAGCTTTTCTCGAGCTGCAGTGGAGCGACAATGTGAAGGCCCGTATCATCGATGTAAAGCAGCTCAACGAATATGTGCATCCCAGCAAGGGCGACAGGTTGACAAGGGCGCAATTCGACATGTTTGAGATTATTAAGAACGAGCAGAAAGCGCTTCCAGCTTAAATCAGCGCACGCCGCGGGCTTTTTCGATCTCCACGGCCCTGCTCATCGCGATCTTGCTGCCATTGTGAAAAGGCACGATAAAGGCATTGGCGATCGCATTTTTACGCACATATTCAAGTCCTGAGCTGGCATCGGTGTAAGTGTAAAAAAGACCTGCATAAATGCGTGAAGTTCCCGTGCGTACCGTCTCACCACTTATAGGAAAGAGGCCCCTGAAATTATTGATGTCCACATCAGAGGGGTAATAGCCCAGTTGGATTTTATACACGAGGCCTTCGGGCAGGTCTTCATCCAGCTCCAACGAAGTACTCTTTAATGCACTAACTTCAAATTGAGAAAGGTGCTCAGGGCTCTCAGCATTTTCCAAATCCTTTAAATATTTTTTGTCAAGCAACACGCGAATCTCTTGTATACGGAATGCAGTTTTTTCCATATTGCTCGTGCTCTCCGACATCTGCTGTTCAATTTCAGATTTCCAGGTACGCAGTTTTGCCCGCGTGCGCTGGTCCGAAGTCTTTTCAATTTCAGCTTTTATGTCCTCAGAAAGGTTTTCGAGCATTTTAACTTCACTGTCGTATGCATTGGCAAGATGCTGAAATGCTGTTTCATCTGCTTCGAGTCTCTGGATTTCATCATCGAAGGGCAGCACATCATAGGCCTCTACATTCACATTATCGGCCTCAGGCTTGAGCAAAAGAGATGCACTGAAATAATCCATCACCGCGCTGCTCAGGTGGTAGGCAGCTTCTTTTCCGAAATAGTTGTGCGACTTGATGTCCGTCATGGGATAAAATTCCCTGATCACACTGTCGGCCGAGGACGTTCTTGTCTTCCCCAGTTCGAGGTATTCGATGGCTGATTTGTTTGCCTTGGGTGCATGAAAGAGCGAAGTATCGCACAGCATCAGCGAACGCTTGACGAAAAACAGCGCCGTATCGGCGTAAATGCGCGAGCTGTCTATTGCGCTGATGAATGTGGTGAAACGCGTATAATGGTAACCTTCTTCCGCGTAGCGGGCCGCGGCTATCGCTGCATTGCGTGCTTGTGCACCAGGGAAATAGTTGCGCTCAATCACGTCCTGCCCATGGCCCGTATTGAGCATGCTTATCAACAGTGCCGAAAGAATGAAATAGCGCATAAACGTTTGAGTGAGCAAGTTTAAGCCAATTAAACGCGCTACAATAATACAATTCAGCGAGGTTATCAACATTGCATTTTTATAAATAAAGTGCTTTGATGAACTGTATTACGGAATATTCATCCATTTTTGAACTTGTGAAAACCTCTACCTCAATCAAGCGATATTTGAAATTGGCCCCGCACTTTTTGCTGGGCTGTTTGCTTTCACAAGCAGCCATGGGCGCTAAAGGCGGCGA
>DAIRDH010000083.1:1302-11422 GCA_036796255.1 Cryomorphaceae bacterium | reverse complement strand
CAGCCTTATCGAACCAGGCATAGGGCTGGTAAGCCGACTCGAAGCGGCGCAGCTCCTCCCTGAAGTCCGCATCCTCCGTTTCGGTATCTACATAGCCCATGGAGAGGACTTTGCCTTCATGATGAATTTCCTGGTTTACAGGTTCCTGAGCTGAAAGGGCGGTTTTATAAGAAAGCGGCATAATCCATGAGCTGTCATTTACAGACGCTCAAAAATACCATTGCCCTGATGGTTTTAGTAATTTTCTTCCCTTAAAGACCAATCACCGGCCTTAACGGCCTGATGCTCTTGAGTGCACGGGTCATCTGGGTTTCCACCGTTTTTACGGAAAGTTGCAGCTCGTCGGCTATTTCCTGGTATTTCAATCCATCCTCACGGCTCATGCGGAAGATGCGTCGGCACTCTGTGGGCAATGCTTCGATGGCAGTTTCCACCATTATGAGCGCCTGCTTCCAGTGGTAGCGGTCATCGGCGCTGCTCTGCCCGTCACAAAGCGTGCGTTCTGCATGGTGGTCGAGTGCGGCCTTGCGGCTGTTGCGCCGGTGCATGTCCATGGTGCGGTTGCGCACGCTGGCGAAGAGGTAGTATTTGAGGTCGGTCTTGATGACCAATTCGGCCCTTTTGTCCCACATCTTTGTAAATACATCCATCACACATTGCTCGGCTAGGGTAGGCTCATGGACATGCTTCAGCGCAAAATGACAGAGGATGTCGTAATACGACTTGAAGAGTTCCGTGTACCTCTTCTCGGGTTCGGTTCCCAAAATTTCCTGTAAAGTTTGTGCTGAGGCAACTTGTTCCATGGTATATTTCTGAGTTGTGAATCCGTTTTCTATTGGCATTTTCTGGGCCTAAAGTAATCTTGTACAGTTGACACAATCAAAGCTTTTGGGCAGAAAATCAGCGGGAACGTTGTCGGGAACGTTCCCGAAAATAGTGCTGAAGTTTTTCTCGTACTTTGTACACCTAAATGCACCCATGGGACACGCCACGATCAAAGACATCGCACGCAAACTTCAGCTAAGCACGAGCACGGTGAGCCGTGCCCTGCGCGACCGCTATGACGTGAATCCTGAAACGCGCAAGCGCGTGATGCAAATGGCCGAAGTGCTCAACTACATGCCCAGCTCGCAAGCCCTTGGACTGCTGAAGCGTAAAACCCTGACCATTGGGGTGGTGGTGCCCGAAATCGACAACCAATTCTTCTCTCAAGCCATACACGGCATTGAAAATGTGGCTTTCGACCAGGATTACCACATATTAATATGCCAAACCCGAGATGATGTGACGAGAGAAGCGCGGATTATTGAAAAGCTCCTCTCCTCACGCGTGGATGGCATCATTGTATCCCTGTGCAGCACCGTGACTGATGTGACCCACCTCAAGCGGGTGATGAAGTATGAAGTGCCCCTGGTGCTCTTCGACCGGGTGAGTGAGGAAATTGACACCCACAAAGTGCTCAATGATGACTATGACGGTGCCTACCGTGCCACCCAACACCTGCTCAGCAAGGGCTACCGGCGCATTGCCCACCTGGCAGGCCCCTCCAATCTGGCCATCGCCCGGGAACGCCGCCGCGGCTATGAGGCAGCCCTGCGCGAGGCGGGCATTGAGCCAAAGCCCGAATGGATCGTTGAAGGCAGCTTCAAGCAGGAAACCGGCCGAAAGCATGCCATTCCCCTCCTGCTAAGCCGTTCGTGCGATGCCCTTTTTTGCGTAAGCGACCACGTGGCCATTGGGGCCCTGATGGCCGCGCGCGACATGGGCCTGCGCATACCCGAAGAGGTGGCCATCATGGGCTTCTCCAACCTCGCAGTCACCGAGATTCTGGAGCCGGCCCTCAGCACCGTGGCCCAACCCGCCTACGAAATGGGCCGCGAAGCCGCGCGCATGCTGCTCGACATCATCAGCCATCCGGAGCGCAGCTTCAGTCCACAAACCAAGATGCTGCCTACTGAAGTCGTGGCGCGCAAAAGCACCTAAACGACACTTTGAGTAAGGGGAAAGCCTTTCGGCAAACGTCCTTCACTTTAAAAAGTATGCGGAAACTGCTTTGCGGACTCTTTCTCGCGCTATACACCCTGCCCGGCGCGCAGGCCCAGGAAGCCCTGCTCATCCATCCCTATGCAAGGCCCCACCAGCTGCTGAACGGCGATTGGCATTACATCATCGACCCTTACGACACCGGCTACCGCAACCACCGCAACTGGACACCCTTCGATGCACTGCCCTCCACCAAGGCTTCCGCCAAACCTTATTATACCAACAGCAAGCCACAGCAGGCCTCCGATAGGGTGGAATACGATTTCGATAGCGCCCCAACACTGCGCGTACCCGGCGACTGGAACCACCAGGATCCGCGCCTGGAATACTACGAAGGCAGCCTCTGGTACAAAACATCCTTCAGGGCCAATCCCAACCATCCCGGCAGGCAGCTGCTCTACTTCGGTGCCGCAAATTACCGTGCCGACGTGTACCTCAATGGGCAAAAAGTCGGCTACCACGAAGGCGGCTTCACCCCATTTGCCTTCGACGTTACGGAGCTCCTTGAAGCCGAGAATTTCCTCATCGTCAGGGTCGACAACCGCCGTGAAGCCGACCGCGTACCCAACCTCACCACCGACTGGTGGAATTATGGCGGCATCACCCGTGATGTGCTGCTGGTGCAGGTACCCGAAACCTACATCAGCGATTACCACATCCGCCTCGACCCCGAGGCCAGCGGCGATATCCTTGTGGAAGTGCAGCTTTCCGTAAATACTCCAGGCGCAGAGCTAAGGATTGAAGTTCCGGAGCTGGGCCTTTCGGCAAATGGGCGGAGCGATACCCAGGGTGCCTGCAGCTTCAGGCTCAAAGCCAAAAAGCTCAAATTGTGGTACCCCGAGCGGCCAAAGCTATACGAAGTGCGCATCAGCCAGGACAGTGAAAGTATCACCGACCGCGTGGGCTTCCGCAGCATCAGCACTGATGGCGAAAACATCCTGCTCAACGGGCAGTCCATCTTTCTGCGGGGCATCTCCCTGCACGAGGAAAATCCCCTCAAGCGCGGGCGGGTATCTACCACTGCCGAAACTGAAATGCTCTTCAGTTGGGCCCATGAGCTCAACTGCAACTTCATACGCCTGGCCCACTACCCCCACAGCGAGTACGCGGCCCGCCTCGCCGACGAAATGGGCTTCCTGCTCTGGGAAGAAATCCCTGTGTATTGGGGCCTCGATTACAGCAATGACGGCACCCTGGCCAATGCACAAAATCAATTGCGCGAACTCATTCTGCGCGACCGCAACCGCGCAAGCGTCATCGTATGGTCGCTGGCCAATGAGACTCCGGTAAACCAGGCCCGCTATGACTTTTTGAACGCTTTGCGGGCTACAGCCCTTGAGCTGGACAGCAACCGTTTGATCAGTGCAGCCCTTGAACACAGTGAAACAGAAGAAGGACAGCGCATCACCGGACGCATCAGCGATCCCTTCGCTGCGCAGGTCGACCTGGTGAGCTGCAATGAATACATCGGCTGGTATGGCTCCACCCCTGAGGCCTGCGCCCGGACTAACTGGGAAGTGGGCGAGCACGACAAGCCCTTCTTCATCAGCGAATTTGGCGGGGGTGCACGCTACAACCTGCGTGGCGATAGCCTCACGCGCTGGACCGAAGACTATATGGCCTACCTCTACCGCGAGCAAATCGCCATGCTGCGCCAAATACCCAGCCTGCGCGGAATGACGCCCTGGATACTGCTCGATTTTCGCTCGCCGCGCCGGAACCTGCCCGGTATCCAGGACGGGTGGAACAGAAAAGGTGTAATTTCGGACGGTGGCCACAAGAAAATGGCCTTTTACATCCTCAAGGCCTATTACGACGAAATGGAGCGCGCTTATCCCATAAAAATCAAAGACTAATGCGAATCAAACTCTTTCCATTGGCCCTCATTTTTTTGTGCTTCGTGTCTGCATGTGCCGCGGGCGAGGTGGGCGAGCGTCCCGCTTCCGCAAAATCCGCTGAATACAGTGTCCTCGATTTTGGCGCAAAGCCCGACGGAACCACCCTCAATACCCAAGCCATTCAGGCGGCCATTGATGCCTGTGCCGAAGCAGGCGGTGGCATGGTGCACTTCCCGCCGGGCACCTATTTAAGCGGCAGCCTCAGCATTGGTCAGGGCATAGAACTGCACCTCGCCGCAGGTGCGACACTATTGGCCTCAGGCAATCTGAACCATTATGAAGAAATACCCAAAGATAGCGTCCAAAAAGCTGGTGATGCCGCGAGCGACAGCCGGGGCCGCAAATTCCACTTCCTCATCGTGGAGGATGCCGAGGGATTCAGCATTTCCGGAAAGGGCACGATTGATGGCAATGGCCATTACTTCTGGGGCGAAAACTGGGAACCGGTGGAAAGGCCCTCTCCCTTTATGCTTTTCAAAAATTGCCGGAGACTGAGCATCCGCGATGTGCATATTCAAAATTCGCCCAGCCACACCATACAGCTCAAAGATTGCAATGGCGTGGTGATCGACGGCATCAGCATCGACAATCCGCTCGAGAGCGCAAATACCGACGGCATCGACATCAATGACAGCCGCAATGTGCGCATCAGCAATTGCCACCTGCGCTCCGGCGATGACCTCATCTGCCTCAAGTCACAGCGCGACACCGTGGAGAATGTGGTGGTAAGCAACTGCATCCTCGAAAGTGACGACGCTGCGATCAAATTTGGCACCGGTTCGCGTGTGGCGACACGCTTTTGCAGTTTCGACAATATTGTGATCCGCAACTCGCGCTACGGCATTGCCATGTTTATGCTCGACGGCGGGGTGTATGAGCACAACAGGTTCAGCAACATCACCATCGAAAGCGGCGGCAGGGCCAGGCACCACTACCCCATCTTTGTGGATGTGGACAAACGGGTGCGCGAGAGCAGCATGGGCCGCATAAGCCATACCCAGTTCGAAAACATCCACATCGTAAGCGGCGGCAAGGTGCTCATCAGCGGCCACGCGGAGCAGCCCATTGAGTTTCTCACTTTTCGCGACGTAGAGTTCATCCTCCGCGATGAGTTGGACTTTAGCGATGCTTCCAAACCACGGGGCAATAAAAACTTCCCAAAGACCGAGCAGAGCATCGACCTTTCGCGCGAAAATGCACATATTGTGCTGGGCTACATCGGCAGTGGACATGTGGAGGATATTCGCATAGATGCTTCCGCAAAAACCGACAGAAAGCCCATTTTCTTTTACAAAAGTGAAGCCCTCATGGGGCAATAAACACAAAAAACGAAATTTATGGACAGAAGTACTTTTTTGAAATACAGCCTAACTGGTGCCATTGGAGGCGCAGCGAGCGTGAGCCTTGGTGCAGGCATGGAGGCACTGGGCCTGGCTGCTTTTGTCGAAAAGCCAAGCCACACCCGGCCCGACAAAAGTGGCG
Organism: Cryomorphaceae bacterium; assembly: GCA_036796255.1. Lineage (GTDB taxonomy): Bacteria > Bacteroidota > Bacteroidia > Flavobacteriales_D > Cryomorphaceae > T3Sed10-241. The sequence goes on along the minus strand of DAIRDH010000083.1, from coordinate 5,999 downwards.
TGACCATCACCAAGGTGGAAGTGTACAACTTTAAAAAAGCCGCCTACGTGCGGGTGGAATGCTCAGAAGGCATCGCCGGTTGGGGGGAAGCCAATGCCTCCAACAAACTTTACGTGGCCGATTATGTAGAAAAATCCCTCAAGCCCTACCTCATAGGCAAAGACCCTTTTCAAAGCCATGGAATATGGCACGAGGCTTACCTGAAAGAAATAGAAGCGGGCATGAGCGGCATCCATCCGGGCTCGCTGGCCGGGGTGGACAATGCCCTATGGGACCTTAAGGGGAAGCTGCTCAACATGCCCGCGCACAAACTCATAGGTGGAAATGGCCGCGATAAAATACGCGTGTATGCCAGCTATGGGCGCGATGCCGGAAAGGCAGGTATGCTGAGCGCCGATAAGATGGCCACCATTGCCGCCGATTTTGTGGCGCAGGGGTTCAAGGCCGTGAAGGTGCGCCTGCAGATCAGGCAGGAAAATGTAAACCCCTACCCCGACGACAGCCTTGAGGTGGTGAAAGCGGTGCGAAAAGCCATCGGCGACGACATCGTGCTCTATGCAGATTTCAACAATGGCTACACCGCTGCCGAAGCCATCGTGATGGGCAAGCGCTTGTACGAGCATTGCAACATTGCCGCTTTGGAAGAACCCGTCTTTCAGCAAGATTACCCCGCATTGCGCCAGGTGGTCGATGCATTGGACATCCCCATTTTTGCCGGAGAGCACGAGTACAGCAAGTGGCAATTTCGCGACCTGATCACTGTGGCCAACGTGGATGTGCTCAACGCCGATGTGCTCCTTTGCGGCCTCAGCGAATGCACCAAGGTGGCGGCCATGGGCCATGCCTTTGGCAAGCAGGTGGCCGTGCACAATGCCAAGCCCACCCTGGGCTGCGCTGCAAGTCTGCAGCTGCTCGCATCCATCGACAATGTGGCCAACTTCCAGGAATATTCCGGTAGACGGGAGCACCAGGGCTATGGCCCCTTGCACGAACTGTTTGACAACACCATCGAATTTGAAGATGGCTACCTCAAGGTGCCACAAGAGCCGGGATTGGGACTGGTGGTGAATGAAAAGGCCATGAATAAATTCAGGCGTTAAGTGTCGATCGCCAGGTTTGAATAAATCTGCTGCACCTGTTGCGACACTTCATTGATCAGCAATGATTTGCTTTCAATCATGGCTTGTTCATCGCTGAGGGCAATCTCATTGAGGGCAATGGCTGAGATGACATTTTCGGGCAGTGGCACGGTGTGGTCCAGGCTGCCGCAAACCAAAATTACGGGTTTGTTCTTTGAGCGGGCCATATCGATTACCCTCCCCACTACCTTGCCTTGAATAGATTGCCGATCAAAACGACCTTCGCCTGTTAGCACACATTGCGCGCTGTCCATTAAGCTTTCAAATTGGAGGGCTTCCATCACCTTTTGAATTCCCGATTTGAGTGTAGCTTCCATAAAGGCAGCCAGTCCAAAACCCAGGCCGCCAGCAGCGGCCATTCCAAAATTGTCGCTTGGTTTGAAATTTAATATGCGGCCCGTCTTTTCCAGCAAATGAAACGCTGTTTTCTCGAGCAAAAGGCTTTCCTGGATTGAAGCTCCCTTTTGCTTGGCGTATTCCAATGCCGCTCCATGCGCCCCTGTCAATGGCGATGAAATATCACACCAGGCCTCTATTTCACAATCGCTCAATCGTTTGTCCAAATTACTCAAATCAATATGCTCCAAGTACAAAGCGCGCGTTGCAAAGTCATCGTTGATGCTATGGTCTTCGGTATCGCTGAAGCGCACTCCCAAAGCATGCGCCATGCCCATGCCCCAATCGTTGCTTGCAGAGCCTCCCAGCCCGATGATGATTTTTTTCGGCTTTAGATGAAGCATGGAGGCAATAAGGTGACCAAGATCAGCGGTGCTGCGCTTCATCAGGGGTACTCCCCTTTTCAACCACATGGGTAAGCCCATCACAGTGGCACTCTCGATGTACGCACATTGAGCGTCATTTTGCCAGCCAATCATGGCTTGCGTGCTTTCGCCGAAACTGTTGCTGAATGAAACAAAACGATCCTGAAAACTACCGGACAGGCAGAGCGCCGCAAGCGTGCCTTCCCCTCCATCACCTATGGGACATTGTCGCATTGTCAAGAAAGGACTTGCCCGATGCAAGCCATTCGCAAGCGCTTTGGCAGCATCAATCGATGAAATACTTCCTTTAAAACTGTCCGGAGCGATCAGAATATCCATTGCTTAAGCGCGTAGATCAAAAGAATAAAAAACATGGACACCACAGAAATGACCACACTGGCAAGCGTCCAGTAATTGATGGCTTCCTTGGTTGACCACTTTTCCAATTTGGCGATGACCCAAAAGTAAGAATCATTGGTGTGTGACACTGCGAGAGATCCAGCTCCAATGGCCAAAACCAGGAAAATGCCTTCGTCGGTCATGAAAGACGCATCCACAATGGGGCTCAGCAATGCGGCGGTAATTACAATTGCCCCCGTGGAAGAACCTTGCATGGTTTTGATCAATGCCGCTATCAAAAAGCCAGAAATAATCACCATAAATCCGGAACTTGATTGACTTGCAGTCATTTCCGGAAGGGAAAGGAATTCGGCTTTGGAGATTACATTCCCAAGGGCACCTCCGGCACCTGTGAGCAATAAAATTGGTGCCGTTTGCGAAAGCGTAGATTCGGCGATGGCTTTAATTGAATGCCTTACTTCTTTGAGGTAAAACAGGATGGCAACGCCACATGAAATGAACAAGGCCATAGAGGGCTGAGATGCAGCTATCAACCAATCCAATGCCGGGCTGTGCTCCGCAGGAACGGCATTGCCCACTGCAATCAAAACCAGGGGCAGCATCAGGGCGAAGAGTGCTTTGCCAAAGCTGCCCTTTTCATGCTGCGGGTCTGCATTGTTTGGCTTGACCGCATCCTTTGAAAGGCCTTTGTTCAGCCATAAAAAGAGCACCAGGAGTGTGGTCAAAGAGAGCAAGGCGCCCCATAGCACCATTTGACCTGTGAATGAAATCATTTTGAATGCCCCTAAGGCAGCCATGGGTCCGGGTGTGGGGGGAATTAAAGTATGGGCCAGGTACAATCCGGCGGCCAACATGAGGGCCATGGCGACTTTTCCTTTTTTATTCACTTCCAGTGATTTGGGCAAATGGGAAAGCACCACGTAACCCGCATCACAAAATACGGGGATACCCACCACCAGCCCTGTAAGCCCCATGGCGAGCGAAGGAAACCTTGACAAGCTCCCGGAAAAAATGGCGATCGCGATGCGGTCCATGGCCTTGGCGGCAAAAAGCAGATTGCCCAGGAAAGCTCCGAAAATGATGATAAATGCAATTCGTCCCAACATATCGCCAAAACCCCTGCCAATCGCTGGGGCTACATCTTGTGGGCTTTCTAAAATTATAAACCCCAGCACTATACTGGTGCCTATCAGCAAGTAAAAAGGATGCCAGCCCAACTTAACGGCGGCATAAGAAATAAAGACAATGGACAGTACAATGACAACGATGTCGAGCATCATGAGAATCGATAAAGGCAAGGCACTCGGGCGAATGAGTGACGCTTAACACGTGAAATACCCTTATCAGCAAGGGAAAACAACCCGGTTTTCAATGTTTGCTTTGAAGTGTTGAACAGATCCTTTCAGAAAAAATATGGTCTTTAGAACCTGAACAGGTTCATGTTGGTGGGGCTTCAAGATAAATTCCAATTATCAGGGTATGCCATGACCTCAGCGTCATACTTCCAAAGGACAAAGAAGGTAACATGAAGGCGTCATTACATCGTAAAGGGCAAGAAGCCATTAGTGTAGTTCAATTTGGTGAGGGCAATTTCCTGCGTGCCTTTGTGGACTGGATGCTGCAAAAACTGAAAAATGAAGGCTTGTTTACCGGGAAGGTGCACGTGGTACAACCCATTGCTGAAGGACGTTGCGAGGCGCTGGCCCGCTCCGAAAACGGTTACCACGTAGTATTGCAGGGACTGGTCAATGATACCAATGTGCTCAGTATCGATCACGTGAACGTGGTAAGCTCATGGCAAAATCCTTATGGGGAAAAAGGGGTGTTGGACAATCTTGCTCGCATACCAGAGAATATCGTGGTGATAAGCAATACCACGGAAGCGGGTATTGTTTTCGATCCTGAATCCCAAATAGAGGACGACCCACCTTCGGGCTTTCCAGCCAAGCTGACCAAATTTCTTTATCAGCGATTCGGGCTTCATTCGGGGCGCGAAGTTTACATCCTGCCTTGCGAACTCATAGACCGGAATGGGGATGTATTGAAAAAATCAGTCCTGCAATACTCCGATTTGTGGATGTTGCCCGCCGAATTCAAGTCCTGGCTGGATACCAAAGTACATTTTTACAATACATTGGTAGACCGCATCGTATCGGGATACCCAAAAGGTTCGCAGCAACCTGAAATAGCTGAACTGCTGCAAAGGGATAATAACCTGGTAGTAGCCGAACCTTATCACCTTTGGGTGCTTGAGGGCTCCGACAACTTAGAGCAAATCCTGCCCTTTCGCAAAGCTGGACTGAACGTGGTATACACCGATAATCTCCAGGCCTACCGGGAAGCAAAGGTCCGAATCCTCAATGGTATGCACACAGCCATGGTACCCATAGGACTCTCCGCAGGGCTTACTTATGTGCATGAGTGCTTTGAGCACCCC
>DAIRDH010000083.1:0-1202 GCA_036796255.1 Cryomorphaceae bacterium | reverse complement strand
TGGATGATCGTATGGTGGAGCACGCAAATTGTTCCGATCGGCGCCACATCCCTCCTTCCGCTTGTCCTGTTCCCGGCTTTTGGCCTCACTGAAATCAAAGCAGTGGCCAGCAATTACGCCAATCCCATCATCTACCTCTTCCTCGGGGGCTTTGTCATTGGCCTTGCCATAGAGAAGTGGAACATTCACAAGCGGCTGGCGCTGTTTATTTTGCGCTATAGCGGAGAAAAACCGAGACAGGTCATCGCGGGTTTTATGGCCGCTACAGCCATCCTCTCCATGTGGATCAGCAATACGGCCGCCACGGTGATGATGCTGCCTATCGGGCTTTCAGTTATCGGGCTGCTTGAGGTGCAGTTTCCTGATAAAAACACCAAAACGCGCTTCGCAATCTGCCTTTTGCTGGGGCTTGCCTTTGCGGCAAATATTGGTGGCACGGCAACCATCATAGGCACCCCGCCCAACCTTGTGCTTGCTGGTATGGCATCGGAGTCACTGGGCTATGAAATCGGTTTCGGGCAATGGATGCTTTTCGCATTGCCTCTGGCGCTGTTGCTGTTCTTTATCATTTTGGTGGTCAACACCCGCCTGCTGTTTCGCATACCTTCATTTACCATGCATGGACTGAAAGCCATGGTCGATGAACGCCTTACCGAGCTGGGACGTATGGGCAGTGCCGAGCTGCGCGTCGCCGCTATATTCGCCTGTACAGCATTGCTTTGGATAGTTAGGGCGCCCGTTGTAGCCCTGCCCGGTATGGATTTTCTGAGCGATCCGCTTATTGCTGTGGCCGGGGCGGTGACCATGTTTGTGGTCACCGACAAGAAGAGGAAACCACTGATGGTGTGGAAAGACATGCGCGCCATGCCCTGGGATATTTTATTGCTTTTTGGTGGAGGGCTTTCAATCGCAATGGGCCTTTCCGTAACTGGCACGGTCGACCTGATCGCCGAGGCTATGTTGCAATTCTCGGGAATGCAATGGATTGTGGTGGTACTCGTGGTGACCGCACTGGCGGTATTCCTTACAGAGGTGATGAGCAATGTGGCCCTGGTATCCATGCTCCTGCCCATCGCCCTTGTGATTGCCCCAAGCCTGGGCGGTGCTCCGCTCGAGCTGGCTATACCCCTCACCTTCGGCGCGAGCTGCGCATTTATGCTGCCCATCGCCACGCCGCCCAATGCCATTGTGTTCTCAGCGAG
>DAIRDH010000082.1:0-11445 GCA_036796255.1 Cryomorphaceae bacterium | reverse complement strand
GGCTTAAAGGCGCTACCTTCAAAAGCGTTGCTGAGGCGCTGAGCACGGCTAAATCAGCTGCGGGTGAAGCTGATCTAATCTTTGTAGGAGGAAGTGTATTTGTGGTGGCGGAAGTGTTGTAGGATTGCTGCATGATCCTAGTCATCAGGGCCCTGGTGCTCAAAAGAAATCCCTCCATCCCTTCGGGCTGGATTTTTTTTGCCCTCTAAAAAATACTCAAGCTAGGGCTTGGCATGCTTCAAACTCAAAATATCTTTAGAATAGAGGTAGGATTGCTTCGCGATCCTGACCATCTGGGCCCGGGTGCTCAAAGGAAATCCCTCCATCCCTGCGGGCTGGATTTTTTTTTGCCCCTCTAAGAAATGCTCAAGCTAAGGCTTGGCATTTCTTAGAGGGGCAAAAAAAACGTCCCCAACTTGTTGGGGACGGATTTCCTTTGTGGGCGATGTAGGATTCGAACCTACGACCCCCTGCTTGTAAGGCAGGTGCTCTAAACCAGCTGAGCTAATCGCCCTTTTTGCGCTAAAGCGGGTGCAAATATAGATGAAATTTTAAACATGCAAGCTTATGTGCGCAGATTTTCCAAAAAACTTCTTGCCGCATTGCGCAAGCTGCCTCATTGATCTGAAAATATGGGACTTTTAATTTTTACCCTATTTTATGAAATGTCATTATCTTTGCAGGCCCGCCGAAGTGGTGAAATTGGTAGACACGCATGTTTCAGGGACATGTGCCCATCGGGTGTGGGGGTTCGAGTCCCTTCTTCGGCACCAAAATCAATTAAGATGAGCGCAAATCTTGCGCTCATTTTTTGTTTCCATTCATCTCAGCCCGCAGCCACCTGTGTGCACCATTTGCCGCAAGGCGAATAAATCAGCAAAAACCTCTCGAAAGTTTTACTTTCGTGGAAATGGGAATGCTCCGCTCATACATTGATTATCGATTTAAAGCCAAGTCGCGTCACGGGGTGCACTCGCCTTTCGTGTACCAAATTGTTGAAGACGTAATTCAGGCAAGAAAAACCGCAAATAAAGATCGAATCGAAAGCTTGCGCTATGTCCTTAAAAAAGACAAGCAGGTGATACAGCTCCGCGACCTCGGGGCTGGAAGCCGTGAAGGTAGTAGCAGCAAAAGGAGCGTGGCAAAGATCGCCGCCCAAAGTGCTACACGACCTGCCGATGCCATGTTTCTACAACGAATGATAGACCACTGCAATAGCCGAAATATACTGGAGCTGGGCACCAATCTGGGGCTTACAACAGCCTATTTGGCTTCAGCTCAATGTGCTCCGCATGTAGTCAGTGTCGAAGGTGATCCTTCTCTGGCTGCCTTGGCTAGGGCCAACCTGAATGAACTGAACATAAATGCCGAGGTTGTTACGGGAGCATTTGAAGATGCGCTTCCAGACTGCTTGCGCAGAATGGGCAGCGTGGACATGGCTTACATTGACGGAAACCACAGGCTCGAGCCCACCATGACTTACTTCCAGCAAATTGTGCAATATGTCCACGACGGTGCGTTTATTGCTATAGGTGATATACATTGGAGCTCCGAAATGGAGCAGGCATGGGAGCAAATACGCCGCAGTCCTGAAGTTACGGTGAGCATGGATCTCTTTTATATGGGTCTGGTTTTTTTCAGAAAGGGACAGGCACCTGAACATTTTACACTGAAATACCCATGAACGATGCATTGATTATGGTGAGGGACCTCGCCAAAATATACCAGGTCGGAACGCAGGAGGTACAAGCCCTTCGCTCTGTGGATCTGGATATCCAAAAAAATGAATTTGTTGCCCTCATGGGTCCTTCGGGGAGCGGCAAAAGTACCCTGATGAATATTTTAGGTTGTCTGGATTCGCCATCGCGTGGAAGCTATTTTCTCAACGGCAGCGACGTGAGCACCATGGAAGACGATGACCTTGCCGAAGTGCGCAACCGGGAGATCGGATTTATTTTCCAGACCTTCAACCTCCTGCCGCGCTACTCGGCACTTGAGAATGTGGCCTTACCGCTTATTTACAAAGGAGTGGGCAAAGCCAAGAGAAATGAGCGCGCCAGGGAGGTGCTGGCTCAGGTGGGCCTTGCCGACCGCGTGGAGCACAAGCCCAACGAGCTCTCGGGCGGTCAGCGCCAGCGCGTTGCAGTGGCCCGAGCGCTGGTGAACAGTCCCAGCATCATCCTCGCCGACGAGCCTACGGGCAACCTTGACACCAAAACATCTTACGAGATCATGGCCTTGCTCGACGAGATTCACCGCAATGGCAATACCATTATTTTGGTGACACATGAGGAAGATATTGCCCAACATGCCCAAAGGATTGTGCGTCTCCGCGACGGCTTGATCGAATCAGATGCCCTAACGCAGCACAGCAACCTCGAAAAACCAACCCGCTAAACAAGCAAAGCATTTCTCGGTTACAAATTTGCATACCCAAACAACCATGAAAATATATACTAAAACAGGCGACGGCGGCAAGACATCCCTTCTGGGCGGCTCGCGTGTGGCCAAATACCACCTCCGCATCGAAGCATATGGAACTGTTGATGAGCTCAATGCCCATGTGGGATTGTTGAGGTCATACGACATCAATGCGCAGCACATCAATCAATTGATCGAAATACAGGATCATCTTTTTACCATCGGATCACAGCTGGCTTCTGAACCAGGTGAGCGCAAGTTTAAGATTCCTGAATTGAATGCAGAGCACATTACTTACCTCGAGGAGGGTATAGATGCCATGGAAGACGCATTGCCTGCTATGCGCAATTTCGTGCTTCCTGGAGGGCATTTAGCTGTTGCCGAAGCCCATGTGTGCCGATGCGTATGCAGAAGGGCGGAGCGCATTGTACAGCATCTCAACGATGAAAGTGACGTGCCGGAGCTTATTCCCATTTACATCAACCGACTTTCAGATTTTTTATTCGTTCTGAGCCGGAAACTCGCGCAAGATTTGGGCGTTAAAGAAACGCCCTGGCTTCCTAAAAAAGACTAAATAAAAGATTGTGAATCGTTTACATTACAATTATTTAGCTTGCGCATGAGAACAAAAAAACTACTTTTGCGTAATTTTAAAAACACCGACTAAAAGCACATTACCATGTACTGGACATTAGAATTAGCATCTTACCTTGAAGACGCACCCTGGCCGGCTACGAAAGACGAACTCATAGATTTTGCGATTCGTACAGGCGCCCCACTCGAAGTGGTAGAAAACCTCCAGGAAATTGAAGAAGTCGGAGAGCTCTACGAAACCATAGAAGACATTTGGCCGGACTATCCGACAAAAGAAGATTTCTTCTTTAATGAAGACGAGTATTAAGCCATAGCTATATAGCTCATCAAAAGCGCCCTAAGGCGCTTTTTTTGTTATGGCCTCCACAGACGCTAATCAATTTACTGTCATACTGGCAGATGACGTAAAAGGCATCATTTATGCAAGTCGAGAGGCCTGATTTCCCGCTTTCATGCAGTGCATATCGCCGTGAAATGGATACCTTTGCACCCCGGCTGTAAAGCCGAAATATAACGACACATGTTAGGATCACTTACGAATACCCTTAAGAAAATCTTCGGAGATAAATCAGAACGCGACATCAAAGCGATCACTCCACTGGTAGAGAAAATTAAGGAGCAATACGCCTCTATACAGCACGATAGCCATGATGAGCTCAGGGCACGAACAAAAAAGCTGCAAGAGCGCATACGGCAATCCACTGAAGAGAACGAGAAGCGCATAGCCGAGCTGAAACAACAAGTCCAGGACAACCCTCAAATGGTTCTTGCTGACAAAGAATCTATTTTTGATCAGGTTGATGCCTTGGAAAAGGAAAATAACGGGCTGATCGAGAAAGAATTGATGGCTTTGCTTCCGGAAGCTTTTGCGGTAATTCGCGAAACAGCCCGTCGGTTCAAGGAGCACCAAACCCTTGATGTTACTGCCAACGATTTTGACCGTGACGTGGCCGCCCGCCGCAGCGGCGTGGATATCAATGGCGATAAGGCAACCTGGCACAACAAGTGGATGGCAGCAGGGGCTGAAATCACCTGGGAGATGGTGCATTACGATGTACAGCTCATAGGCGGTATTGCCCTGCACGAAGGCAAGGTTGCTGAGATGCAAACGGGTGAAGGTAAAACCCTTGTGGCTACCCTGCCTGTGTACCTCAATGCCCTTACGGGAAAAGGTGTGCACCTCGTTACCGTCAATGACTACCTCGCTCGACGTGACTCTGAGTGGATGGGTCCCATCTATGAATTTCACGGCCTCTCGGTAGATTGTATTGACAAGCATCAACCCAATAGCGATGAGCGCCGCAAGGCCTACCTCGCCGACATCACTTTCGGAACCAACAACGAATTCGGTTTTGACTACCTGCGCGACAACATGTCCACCACGCCCGAAAGGTTGGTACAGCGCAAGCACCACTACGCCATTGTCGATGAGGTCGATTCAGTATTGATTGATGATGCACGTACCCCGCTCATTATTTCAGGCCCTACGCCCAAAGGCGACCAGCAACTCTTTGATGAAATGAAGCCGCGTGTCGAGAAGCTTTATGCAGCTCAACGCCAGCTTGTAACCCAGCTTATCGCTGAAGCCAAGAAAAAGCTTGATGGTCTGGATGAGGGCAAAATCGACAAAGACAACCAAACCGAAGGCGGCCTTGCAGTATTTAGGGCCCACCGCGGATTGCCAAAACTGAAGCCGCTTATCAAATTTATGAGTGAGCCCGGCATCAAGCAGCAAATGCTCAAGACGGAAGCTTACTACCTGCAAGACCAGGAGAAGGAAATGCACAAAGCCGATTCGGTGCTTTACTTCACAATTGAAGAGAAAAACAATTCGGTAGAGCTTACCGAAAAGGGCATTGAGCTGCTTTCGCAAAATGTGGAAGACCGGGATTTCTTCATTCTGCCCGACATCGGGACGGCCATCGCCGATATCGAAAAAAGCGATAAGTCTGTCGAGGAGATTATCAAGGAAAAAGACGAATTGCTGCGTAGCTATGGCGTGAAAGCCGAGCGCATCCATACCATCAATCAGTTGCTAAAGGCCTACGCCCTCTTTGAAAAAGATGTGGACTATGTGGTTATGGAGAACAAAGTGAAGATCGTGGATGAGCAAACCGGCCGTATCATGGAAGGCCGCCGCTACAGCGATGGACTGCACCAAGCCATTGAGTCAAAGGAGAAAGTAAAGGTAGAGGCTGCCACCCAGACCTATGCTACCGTGACCCTCCAGAATTATTTCAGGATGTACCACAAGCTTGCAGGTATGACAGGTACAGCTGAAACAGAAGCAGGAGAGCTTTGGGACATCTACAAGCTGGATGTAATGCTCATCCCAACCAATAAACCTGTGCTTCGCGATGACCGTGAGGACAAGGTGTACAAAACCAAAAGAGAAAAATTTAACGCGGCGATTGACGAAATCGTGGAGCTTTCCAAAGCCGGCCGCCCAGTACTCGTGGGTACCACTTCCGTGGAAATATCCGAGTTGCTGAGTCGCATGCTCCAATTGCGCAGCATAAAGCACAATGTCCTCAATGCGAAATTGCACGCCCGAGAGGCGGAAATTGTAGCTGAAGCAGGCCGCCCCGGAGCGGTTACCATTGCCACCAACATGGCGGGACGTGGTACCGACATTAAGCTCGGACCCGGAGTGAAGGAAGCAGGTGGTCTTGCCATTGTGGGTACCGAAAAGCACGATTCAAGAAGGGTTGACCGACAGCTACGTGGTCGTGCAGGACGTCAGGGAGATCCGGGATCTTCGCAGTTTTACATTTCGCTTGAAGACAACCTCATGCGTCTGTTTGGCTCTGACCGTATCGCCAAAATGATGGATCGCATGGGACTCAAGGAGGGCGAGGTGATTCAGCACTCCATGATTACCAAATCAATAGAGCGCGCACAGCGCAAGGTGGAAGAGAACAACTTTGGCATCCGTAAGCGATTGCTGGAGTATGATGACGTGATGAACTCACAGCGTGAGGTGATCTACAAGCGCCGACGACATGCCCTTCACGGCGATCGACTTGACCTCGACATTGAGAATATGTTTCAGGATGTCGTAGAGGCTGTTGTGAACAACCACCACGAAGTGAAGGACTTTGATTCATTCAAGCTTGACCTCGTTCAGTATCTGGGCATTGAATCGCCAGTGAAAGCCGATGCCTTTGCTTCAACCAAAAGTGATGAGCTCAAGCGCGCAGTATTCAAATCAGCGCGTGAGAATTACCTCCGCCGCATGCAGCACACTGCGCAAACAGCGCTGCCCATCATCAAGAATGTGCACCAGAACCAGGCGCAGTTTGACAACATTGCGGTGCCTTTCTCAGATGGAAAGCGCGCGCTTCAGGTGGTGGTCAACATTGTAAAAACCCTTGATAACGAAGGCCGCGACCTTGTGTCGGGCATTGAGAAGGCCGTAACGCTCGCCATCATCGACAACGAGTGGAAAGAGCACTTGCGGGAGATGGACGACTTGCGTCAATCTGTGCAAAATGCCCGTTTTGAGCAAAAAGACCCCTTGTTGATCTACAAATTCGAATCCTTCGAGTTGTTCAAAAAGATGATAGGCCGCGTAAGCTTCGAAGTGGTATCTTTCCTTAGCAAGGCTTCGCTACCAGGTGCCGAAAATCAAATTCGCACCACCAACGTAACAAGTCCAAGGCAGGATGACATGAGCAAGCTGCAAACAAGCCGCCCAGGTTCGGAGGCGCCAGCACCACAACGTGCACCAGGAAGACCTGCCGCACCATCAGCGCCAGCTCCAAAGGCACAGCCTGTAAGGGCTGAGAAGAAGGTAGGCCGCAACGATCCATGCCCATGCGGAAGTGGCAAGAAGTACAAGAACTGCCACGGCGCTACTGTTACCCATTAATCCAGTTCACGCATACTTATAAAGCCGTTGCCAAGAGGTAACGGCTTTTTTAATACCAGATTAAAGGATCGATCGGGGTCGGCACACAAATATTTCACGCAAAGAAAAAACCCGGACAAGTGCCCGGGTTCGTTCATTTATATTGTATCTGTGTTATAGCCTCATTTGCCTGGCTCATCTTGCATGGCCTGCAAGATGGGTTGGATGGCATAAATCTTCTCGGCCTTTGGAGTACCATCGGCGTGGTATCGTTGCCAAATGCCGTATTTATTCCCATTTCGGAAGTGACCACTGGATTCTACCTTGCCATTTCGGTAATAATAGGTGAATGGTCCATGTGCTTGTGACATGTCTTCATCCTGGTAGTAACCTTCCATTTTCACCTCACCTGTGATGAAGTATACTTTGAACAAGTAGCCATTCTCATCATGGCCTTCGAGCTTGCAAGTGTAGCTCGCCTTGTTTTTGTTCTTGACCACTTCCATGCGGTCGTTGAGGTAAAGAAATTCACCTTCAATCGGCAGGGCTGCTGAGATTTGCAAACCCATGAAAAGTGTCAGTATTGTGAGTTGAAGTGCACGCATAGCATATTCGTTTGCCTATGCATACGCCAATGGAGTGCTTTCGGTTGCAGCTATTTTTAGCTCAGCCAGCCTTCGCGGTCCAGGGATCGGTATTGTATGGCTTCCGCCAAATGCGCAGTACCAATGTTTTCAGCACCTTCCAGATCGGCAATGGTGCGGGCCACTTTCAAAATGCGGGCGTATGATCGCGCTGAAAACCCAAGGCGTTCCACAGCATTTTTGAGCAAGGCCTCACCGGCAGCATCGATTTCGCAGTGCACTTTCATCAATTTTGGCGTAAGCTGGGCATTTGCATAAATGCCTTCATGACCAGCAAAACGAGTGATTTGATGCTCGCGTGCAGCAATGACCCGCTCGCGAATTGACTTAGACGGTTCGCCAGTTTCCCGGTTGCGCAACTCTTCAAAAGCCACCGGATTCACCTCAATGTGCAGGTCGATGCGATCCATCAATGGCCCCGATATTTTGGCGAGGTAGCGCCTTACGGCAAATTCACTGTCGGGCGATTCACCCGGCTTGAAGAAGTCGCCGCTGGGGGAGGGGTTCATGGATGCCACCAGCATAAATGAAGACGGATAGTCCACACTGATCTTGGCACGGGAAATGGTCACGACGCGGTCTTCCAGCGGTTGGCGCAACACCTCCAACACAGCCCGTTTAAATTCAGGCAGCTCATCGAGAAAGAGGATGCCATTGTGCGCAAGCGATATTTCTCCTGGTTTGGGATTGCTGCCCCCGCCCACGAGGGCCACATCGCTTACGGTGTGGTGGGGATTGCGAAAGGGCCGCTCAGTGATCAACGATACATTGTTGGGCAGGATGCCCGCCACGGAGTGAATTTTTGTAGTTTCGAGCGCTTCCTCTATGCTGAGTGGTGGCAATATGGTAGGTATGCGCTTGGCGAGCATGGTTTTGCCCACGCCTGGCGGGCCTATCAGGATGATGTTGTGGCCACCGGCAGCGGCAATTTCCAGGGCGCGTTTTACATTTTCCTGGCCTTTCACGTCGCTGAAGTCGAGGGTATGTGCACCTTCCTGATGGCGAAACGTTTCCTTGATATCAATGTGCAAGGGTTCGATTTGGCCCGGAGAAGTAAGCACTGTAATGGCCTCCATGATGTCCTTGGCGCCATACACTTCGAGTCCTTCCACTATAGCTGCCTCCCTGGCATTGGAAGCAGGCAGGATGAAGCCTTTAAAGCCTTCTTCCTTGGCTTTGATGGCCATGGGCAGTGATCCTTTAATGGGTTGCAGGCTTCCGTCTAGCGAAAGTTCACCCATAATGAGGTACTTTTCAATGTTGGGCGCGTTGATTTGCCCACTGGCCGCCAGTATGCCAAGCGCCAGCGGCAGGTCATAAGCCGAGCCTTCCTTGCGGATATCGGCCGGAGCCATGTTGATGGTAATCTTTTTGCCGGGAAGGCGGTAGCCTGTATTCTTCAAAGCGGCATCAATGCGCTGCTGGCTCTCTTTCACCGCGCTGTCGGGCAGGCCCACAAGCATAAAGTTGATACCTGTATCCACATTGACCTCCACCGTGATGGTGATGGCGTCGACACCGTATACCGCACTTCCGAAGGTTTTTACCAGCATATTTTTCAGGTGTTTCGCTCGATGTAATCTATCAAGCTGTGGATGACTTTGATGTGAATTTCCTGAATGCGGTCGGCATAACCCGTGTGTGGTACGCGCACTTCAACGGTTGCTAAGCCCGCGAGTTTGCCACCACTATTTCCGGTGAGGGCAATCACCTTCATGCCTTTTGCAAGGGCTGCCTCTGCGGCTTTCACCACATTTTCGGAATTGCCGCTGGTGCTGATGCCAAGCAGTACATCGCCCTCGCGACCAAGACCTTCCACAAAACGCGAAAACACGTATGCATAGCCGTAATCATTGGCCACGCAGCTCAGGTGTGAAGGATCGCTGATGGAGATGGCAGGCATCGAGGGGCGGTCGTTGCGGTAGCGCCCACTGAGCTCTTCGGCAAAGTGCATTGCATCGCACATGGAACCGCCATTGCCACAGGATATGATTTTGCCACCATTGGCTATGCATGCTACCATAAGCTTGCCCGCAGCCTCAATACTTTGAACGAACGGCTTGTCCTCAAGCACTTTTGCAAGCAGTGCTTGGGCTTCGGCAAAGTGGGCAGTAATGGTTGCGGACATAGCGGGGTTTTTGTCAAAAATAGCAATTCTTTGCAATCACCGACGCCATGGCTTGAAAGGCTGCGATTTAGCGAATGGAGACAGGAAGCCGATCAAACCGATAACTGCGGGTTTCGCTTTGTCCGCTGCGGCGGTAAATGACTTTGCCCGAAGCGGTGTACATGGCGCTGTTTTCAAAGAGTGAGGTGAAAATCTCGTCGGCTTCATTGGTGAATTTTGGTGCTTCGAAAGTCAGGACATGGTCGCCTTTTCCCGCAAAGGAAGCTTCTATGGATTGCTGTATTTGCGTGTAGAGCCCTGCCCTTCCTTTTCGCGAAAGCGCAGCCAGGAAGCGGCCGCCTATGCGCTCCAGTCCTATTTCTACTTCGGTGATTTCAATCGTTTCATCGCTGAAGAGCCTGATGGGCAGGCGCCATTCGTGGAGGTGGCCTTGCACGCGGTACAGCTGCAGCTGTCCTTGTATGGCCAGCCGCACATGCGCCGGATCGGCAGGAATGGCCGCGGTAAGGCTCAGGTTGCGGCCATTGATTTGCGTGCTCAGGGTGAAACTCTCTTCGGCTTGGGTGCAGTAGCTCACATCGTAGTGTATGAGGTAGAGGCCTTCATTTTCGAGGTACTGCTGTTGTTCCAGGCCGGCGCACTTAGAGTCGAAGCGCAGGCCATCCGCGCTGCGCAGCATGGTGCCATTGCTGCGAAGGGCCACCATTGCCTCACCGCGCTGGTGCGATACCACTTCGAGGCGGGCATCGGCGAGTTTCTGTGCTATGCGGTCAGCTGTGTTGAGGGCCAGGCTGCGGCGGGGCTCTTTGAATATTTTCGCGAGGCGTTCCGATTCCGTTTTGAGCAGGAGCAGCTCGCTGATGGAGTTGGAATTTTCCACTTTCTCGCTGAGACCATTCAACTCACTGGCCAGCTCAGCGTCGAGTGCTTCCCACTCGCGGATGTAGGTTTCGAGCTCATTTTCCGTAAAGGGGTATTTGACATGGTACACCACGTAGCGTTCCTTTTCGGGTGTGCGGCGCAGCTCCCAGTACCAGTCGGTGGCCTTACTGATTTGCACCCCGCGCAGCGAGCGCAGGAAGTCGCTGGTCACGGTGGTATTCACCTTGGTGTTTTCCTTGAAGAGCCGCACATCGTTGATCACCGCTTCCGAAATGTCCATCTGCACCGTCGACGATACATTGACTGAAACTGCATTCACAATCGACTCTTTCACTGCCGTAAAAGCTTTTTGCCGCGCTTCGTCGTGGTTGCGGCCCTTGCCCTCCACGATGATGTAATTGCGCTCGATGCCATACACCCATACAGGCCGACCTTTTACAGAGCTCTCTACGAGCTTGTCTCTTTTGCAGGAAATAACCAGGGCCATAAGCGCCAGCATAAGCAGTGCCTTTCCGTACGTACTCCTTCGTCGTCGGCAAAATCGGAGGGTTGGAGGGCTGATGTTCATGTGACCAAATTAACAACTTTGGGGCCAAAATGGAATGAATCATCGATAGGTATTTACCATAGGCAGAAAGAAAAAGGAGAGGGAAATTATACAGATTAGGGAGTCGAATGCCAAATCTGTATGAGATTTAAGAAAAAATCTCCGCCATTTAGAGCATGTAGTCTTTATATTTCTTCTTCGCTATCCGGTTTACAATAAGCTGAAAGCATGCAGCGCCGTACGTCAGAGATTAAGGCTGCTGTTTGATTTTTTACCAATTTACTTTGATTGGTTTCATTGCCGCAACTAAGGCTCACTTCTCCCACCTCCCCAATTTTCGGTATTTTTGCGGCAGCGACCACCGCTGCATGCTCAACCT
>DAIRDH010000081.1:0-11507 GCA_036796255.1 Cryomorphaceae bacterium | reverse complement strand
CAATTTTTCCGAGGTATCCCTTGAGCTCATCGATGAAGCGCTCGAAGAGCTCGCCTCCGTACAGACGCGATTTATCGCGTCTCCGGGATTTATCGCGTCTCAAGATGATGATAAGCTGGACGACATCAAGGACATCCTTTCCGATGTCCAATCAAACCTCAGCAAAATCCACCAGCATGGCACCCGCGCCAATAGCATCGTTTCGTCCATGCTCCAGCACTCCCGCGGCGGATCCGGCAAGCCGGAACCCACCGACCTGAACGCACTCATAAAAGAATACGTCAACCTGGCTTTTCACGGCATGCGGGCAGGAAAAAATCCCATCGATGTGGACATTCAGCTTGACCTGGACGCAAGTCTCGGCAAGGTGAATCTCATCGGAGAAGACATTAGCCGGGTGGTGCTGAATCTGTGCAACAACGCTTTCGATGCCTGTGCTGAACGCAGTCGAAGTGCCATGCGTGAAAAAGAAAAGGTTGGGTCGCATCAAGACCTGTCAGGTTTTCAAAACCTGTCAGGTCTTCTCCCTTACAAGCCTAAACTAATGGTTCATACCAAAAGCAACAAAGAAACCGTCGAAATCTCTATCGCCGACAATGGCCCTGGCATCCCCGACGAAATCAAAGACAAAATACTCCAACCGTTTTTTACCACCAAAAAAGGTACTGAAGGAACGGGATTGGGGCTGAGCATCACCAATGACATCATCAAGGCGCACGGAGGAGAGATTGCCATCGATTCAAGTCAGGGAAAAGGCACAACTTTTTCGATTCACCTACCAAAAAAGGGACTATGAGTCTCAGATACCTTCTGATTGTTTTGGCCATAGTGCTCATCAGCGCCAACCTGTCGGCACAACAGGAAGTTGTGACGCTCTCAACCGATATGTTCCAACCGCATCAGCGCATCTTCTTAGCGCCCCTTGATGGTTGGGTATTTAGGCAAGGACACGACCGGGATTGGGCCAATCCGAATTTGGATGTATCGGATTGGAAGTCCTTCAACCCGACCCAAATCAGTCCCGAATTGGAAGATGTCTCAGGTCGCATTGAAGGTTGGTTTCGGATTAAAATCAAGTTGGATCAAAGCTTTGAAGGAATGGACTTGGCGATCGGACGTCAGCTCTGGGCCTCAACCGAAGTTTATATCAATGGCGAGCTTTTTCACCGTTTTGGAAATTCGGGAAATCCCTACAAGGCATTCAACCCCATCCTCAAATATCCCGTTCCAGTTGAACTTTCTCCTGGACGGGAGTACACCATCGCCGTGCATTTTGTGGATTACGAAACCACCTTCACCCAGCGTGAAATCAGGCTGAAGCCTAAAAATCTTGAACCCCTTCTCAACCTCACGGGGCCCGAATATGTGGACTGGGTGACCCGTGACCATAAACAAACCCACGTTTACGTCACCCTCTGCCTGGCGGTATCCTTTCTCTTGTTTTTCCTCTATTGGTTTTTGGTTTACCTCAATCCTGATCAAACCTTATTTCGAATCATCGCATGGTACACCACGGTGGTGCTGCTCGGAACCGTGGCAATTTTCGGAAATACTTTTTACGAGATGCCTTATTCCCTTGAGAAAGTCAGATTCATACTTTTCATCACGTTTCAGGCCATCATGACCCTTTTTGGGCTCTTCATTCTGGAGTGGGTGCTTACGCAAAAAATATCAAAGCTCTCGTGGGCACTGCTGGTCATACTGCTTATCGCAAATATCCCGGCACATATTTTTTCCATCTCTCAACCATTTGCCGTAGCTTTTGCCGTCATGCTCTTGCACTTTGGACGCAAGCTTTACGCCCATCTCCATGAAATCAGGGGCGCTAAATGGGCCATTGTAGCAGCAGTGGTCGTGCCGACGGCTGCCATAATTGTACAAATCATTCTGCACGCTTATTCGCTCGACCTGTACAACGAATACGACAAACTCCTGCTTTCGCTGCATATTCTAAGTCCCCCTTTATTTTACCTTGCCTATATTTCTGTGAGATTCAAAGAAACATTGACGGCGGTGCGCATTGAAAGCCAAAAGCGGCTGCAGGTCACCGAAGAAAAACGCGAAATCCTGGCCAACCAAAATACCTTGCTCGAAAAACAGGTGAATGAACGTACCCGCGAGCTCAAAGACTCTTTGGAAAACCTTAAATCCACCCAGGCCCAGCTCATCCAATCCGAGAAAATGGCCTCACTCGGTGAACTCACAGCCGGTATCGCCCACGAGATCCAAAACCCACTCAACTTCGTCAACAATTTCTCTGAAGTGAGCAACGAGCTGATCGACGAGATGCAGGAAGAGCTGGAAAAAGGCGATATCGAAGAAGCAAAGGCCATCTCAACCGATATAAAACAAAACCTCGAAAAAATAACCCACCACGGCAAGCGCGCCGACGCCATCGTGAAAGGCATGCTCGCCCATAGTCGCGCAGGCAAAGGCGAAAAAGAATTCACCGACATTAACGCACTTGCAGAAGAATATCTAAAACTCTCTTACCACGGCTTGCGCGCCAAGGATAAGTCATTCAACGCCGATTTCAAAACAGATTTCGATCCGAATTTACCAAAAGTGAATGTGGTGCCGCAGGATATCGGAAGGGTATTGTTAAATCTAATCAACAACGCTTTTCAGGCTTGTGCTATTGAAGTTGTCGAAAATCCCACGGTAATTGTGAGAACGCGCGCCGTCCCCACTTCAGGGGTCGGGGGAAGTGCGGGGGCAATTTGAATAACCGTCTCCGACAACGGCCCCGGCATCCCCGACTCCATCAAATCCAAAATCTTTCAACCCTTCTTCACCACCAAGCCAACAGGGCAGGGCACGGGCTTGGGATTGAGTTTGAGCTATGATATTGTGAAGGCGCATGGGGGTGAATTGCGTGTGGCAAATACTGGCGAAGAAGGCACTTCCCTCTCTGTACTTCTGCCTGCACAATAAGTGCTCCTCACGGGTTGTTCCGCGTGTCTTTTAAGCAGCCTACGTATTCTAAAGTCGGACTGAACTCCAGGTCGCGTGGTGTGCAAGAACCCAGTGGTAGCATTTCAGAACCAGCAATTAGCGTTAAGCCGCCACTCTCTTTGCGTGACTGATACACCCATCCGGGCCATTTGGAATCAAGCTTCTGCTTGAGCCTGTTTCGCAAGGCCAAGTATTCTTTCATCTCCGCGCTGCTGCCTGTAGTTTGCCTTGAATCGTCGATTACCACCTGCAGCCCATATTTGTTGGGCGGGGTACTCACAGCTTGCCAATACGCCGATGTGGCCACTTGCACGCAGGTCATCGGTGTTTTATCCGCATGGGCATTCAGCCAAAGCTCCAATTCATGTTCAAGCAAATTCAAAGATATACGGACAAGTTCACTGACGCTCTCTTCCTTTGGCACTTCAGCAGCAATGATTACGAGTGCCCCCAAAATCAACTCGCTGTAGGCGTACTTGGCGCCTACATAACTCATAGCTTGATCAAGAACGGGCTGCACGTCCCAGCCAGGGTCTCCGAAGCGATGCCCGTCGGGTGATACATAGCGGTATGCATCCACCAGGTTTTGGATTTCCATATCGGAGTCGGGTGTGTGATACATGATTCCTTGTTCAGTGGCTTCCACCACCATATGCTGTCCATCTATTTTACCGTAATAAAAAGTGGTGTGCGAATAGATGCCCCTGTCCACGATATTGATGATTCTATCAATAAGGTCAGAGCCCCCGGAGAGCAATAAATCTCCTGGTTGCAGATCGTCGAGTGTAATTTTGGTTGGGTTGCTTGGTCTTGGTGACATAAATAGTTGATTGAAAGGATTGTGGGCGAAATCAAAAACAATATGCAATGGCTGCAAAATACACAAATAAGTGGAAGCTAAACTAAAATTGTCGTTATTTACAATCTTTAAAACAACCATATTCAGAGCGCAATTTATTCATGTCATCACGTCAGTTTATAGAAGAATTCAGGGCTGAACGCATCATTAAAATCATGCGGATGATTCAGTACACAGGACCCCTGTACATTTTCATTGTAGGCATTGCTTTCATATACGCTGATAACAATGTGAGCGACTATGCATGGGCATCCAAATGGAGACTTCCATCCGTAATCCTCGCCATATTCTTGGTGATTCTGGCATTCAGCAAGCAAAGAAGGAACGTTAAATTGATTTTTTACAGCTATCAGGTTTGGTGTTTCCTGATATGCTTCATGGTAGCAGGTATTACATGGGAGGTAATTGCAAGAAATATGGAGCTTGAACGGGCCATAAGTGGTGTGGCGGTAGCCGTCTTTGCCGTGTACATTGGTTCCTATGGAGGCTCTAAAGCCATTGCAATCAGTTACTCTCCCTTATTTGTGTTGCCATTTTTGGTTTTAGTATTTTTTGGAGAGATTCCAAAGGACTTCATGACTTATGCCAATCCCACTGCATTGATGACTTTTTGTGTCATTGCAGCTCAGGTGAGTGAAAACTTGCGCTACAGGGAATTTTCAAACAGAAAAAAGGCCGAAATTGAAAAGCAGAAAGCCGATAATGCCTTAAAGGAACTAAGGGCAGCCCAAGCCCAACTTATACATGCTGAGAAAATGGCCAGCTTGGGTGAACTTACAGCGGGCATTGCCCATGAAATACAAAACCCGCTCAACTTCGTCAACAATTTCAGCGAAGTGAGCAACGAGCTTATCGAGGAGATGCAGGAAGAGCTGGACAAAGGCGATGTGGAAGAAGCGAAAGCAATCTCATCCGACATCAAGCAAAATCTCGAAAAAATCACCCGCCATGGCAAGCGTGCAGATGCCATCGTAAAAGGTATGCTCGCCCACAGTCGCGTCGGAAAAGGGGAGAAGGCACCAACCAATATTAATGCCTTGGCCGAAGAGTACCTGAAGCTTTCCTATCATGGCATCAAGGCTAAGGATATCAACTTCAAAGCTGAATACAGAACAGATTTCGATCCTGATTTACCGAAAGTGAATATCGTGCCACAGGATATGGGAAGGGTATTGCTGAATCTGATCAATAATGCTTTTCAAGCTGTACAGACGGAGCATGCTCCGTCTGTACAGCGGGCATTAATCACCGTGTCCACAAAAATGCGCGGCGACCACATCGAAATTTCCATCTCCGACAACGGCCCCGGGATCCCCGATGCCATCAAAGACAAAATATTCCAGCCATTCTTTACCACCAAGCCCACCGGACAAGGGACCGGATTGGGATTGTCCCTCAGCTATGACATTGTCAAAGCCCATGAAGGGGAAATCAGCGTACAAAGTGCGGAAGGAGAAGGATCTGAATTCAAAATTTATATACCTCAAACATGAAATTTGAATCGGAAGGGTACCCGAAAAACGCATAATTCAATGGGTCAGCCCTCAATAATGAATATACCGCCACTTAGCGCCCTTCATTTGCAATAGTTTTCAGATATTAGCCCTGAAAAATAGCTGCATACCAACTGAGTATAAAATGACCGATCCCCGAGATAAGAATTCTGAATCCGATCTGGACAAAGTCTATGATATGTTTATGAAGGTCATGATCATGGAGGCTGACATAGATCTGTTGAATGACCTGGTAATCCCAGATATTACTGGCTTTGGCACCACCATCGACGAAAGAATCCACGGAATCGCAGAATGTAAAAAACTGGTCGAGAATCAAATTAGAGAGAGCGAAAATGCCAACTTTCATTTTGACAGGCAACACCTGCGAAAGCGCGTCCTTTCAAGTGGGCTTGCGGCCTTGATCGTAGAAGAAGGAAATATAAAACTTAAACTTCCCGACGGCACGGTTGAGTTTCCCTTCCGCATCAGCACTATGCTCGACAACATAGACGGTCAATGGAAAGTCGTGCATTGGCATGGCTCCACCCCCGTAATGAGCGAAAACGACACCTGGCATATCAACGATTGGAAAACCAAGAACCAACAGCTCGAGGCAAAGGTCAACCAAAAAACGGCTGAGCTGGCCGCCTCGCTTGAAGAACTAAAAGCCACGCAAACCCAGCTCGTGGTGCAGGAAAAACTCGCTGCGCTCGGACAGCTCGCCGCCGGTATCGCCCACGAAATCAAAAACCCGATGAACTTCGTCAACAACTTCTCGGAGCTTAGCCTCGAGTATGTCGACGAAATCAAAGTAGCCCTGGCCAAGCTTCCGCAAAATGAGCTGACCGCCGAAATCAGAAACCTGCTCGGCGATGTGGCCGAAAACCTCAGTAAAATACACCAGCACGGCACCCGCGCAGATAGCATTGTGAAGTCCATGCTCATGCATTCACGCGGAGGCAGCGGCGTACTGGAATCCACCGACTTAAATGAGCTCCTCAGCGAGTACGTCAACCTCGCTTTTCACGGCATGCGTGCCACCAAAAACGCCATCAACGTCAAGATCAATTACGAACTCGACGCGCATATCGGCAGCGTGCCCCTCTTCCCGGAAGACTTCAGCCGCGTGGTGCTCAACCTATGCAAGAACGCTTTTGATGCCATGCGCGACAAGGCACTGCTTTCGCAAAATGGGGCTTACCTGCCGGTACTTACCGTAAAATCAGCAGCAGGCAAAGACCGCGTCACCGTGTCGTTCGAGGACAATGGCCCCGGCATTTCCGATGATAATCGACAAAAACTCTTCGAACCCTTCTTCACCACCAAAAAAGGAAAGGAAGGCACCGGTTTAGGGCTCAGCATTACGCACGACATTATCAAAAACCACAAAGGCAACATCTCCATCGAATCGGAACTCAGCAATTACACCCGGTTCATCGTTGAAATTCCACGAACCAATAACAACCAATAACCTATGAAAATCCTTATCGTCGACGACGAAAAAGACGTCGAAATGCTTTTTAGACAGAAGTTTCGCAAGGAAATCAAAAGCGGAACCATCGAACTCTCATTCGCCTTTTCCGGACAGGAAGCCCTCGACATCCTTGAGAGTTCCAATCCGCCCAAGGTAGTATACGTGTTCTCCGATATCAACATGCCGGGCATGACGGGCCTCGAGCTACTCGCAAAAGTCAAGGAGCGCTTTCCGCAAATCAACGTGAGTATGATATCGGCTTATGGCGACAGCGACAACTATGACAAAGCCATGAAGTCGGGCGCCAAAGAATTCTTTACCAAGCCTATCGACTTCATTACCCTCAAGCAAGAAATTACCGAACTGCTGTAAAAGAGACCATTCCCATGACCAAAATTCTGGTTGTAGACGACGAAGATGATTTGAAAGTACTCATCAAGCAGCGCTTCCGCCAAAAAATCAGGCAGAACGAGTACGATTTTATCTTTGCAGAAAATGGCCGCCATGCACTCGAGCAGCTCGCCGAGCACCCGGATATAGACCTTGTGCTGAGTGACATCAACATGCCCGAAATGGATGGGCTCACCTTGCTCAGCAAGCTCCACGAATCGCATTCCCTGCTCAAGTCGGTGATTGTATCGGCCTATGGCGACATGGAAAACATACGCACCGCGATGAACCGGGGTGCCTTCGATTTTATCACCAAGCCCATCGACTTCAAAGACCTGGAGATTACCATCGAGAAAACCATCCTGCATGTGGCCGCCCTCAAAAAGACCCTCCAAGCCGTCAAGGAAAACAACATCCTCCGAATGTATGTGGACGAGACCGTGCTCAACTTTATGGGCGGTAAAGGGGCGGAAAAGTCACTTTTTGAAAATGAAACCCTGGAAGGGAGTGTGGCCTTCATCGACATTTGCGGATTTACTTCCATCAGCGAATCCCAACCCGCTGACTTGGTGGTTACTATGCTAAATTCCTACTTTGACATCATCGTTAAGGAGATCATCGATCACGAAGGTACCGTCGATAAATTTCTGGGCGATGCCGTAATGGCCACCTTCAAAGGCGAATACCATACAGACAGGGCACTTGACGCCTGCCTCGCCATTCGCGCAGCCATCCAGGCCGCCGACATTGGCATCGGCGAATCCAAATTCAAACCGCAGGTATCCATCGGGGTGAACAGCGGTGAAATGGTATGGGGCAACATCGGTGCGGCATCCCTGCGCCGCCTCGACTACACCGTAATCGGCGACCCGGTGAATGTGGCCGCCCGCCTGCAAGCCGCTGCTGACAAAGGCCAAATCGTTATCACGGAAAAAACCTACAACAAAGTAAAAGATTCGTTTGAATGCAGGTGCGTGGGAGAGATCAAAATGAAAAACAAGCAGCTACCGGTGCTGGTATACGCGGTAGAAGGGTAGGTGAATTGCGAATTAGCAATACATTACTCCAATGCTAGAAATAACAACATTGAATATGCATAAGCGCCCGCACATTTGACCTCTAGCCAATCGTTTTCATCTGTCCTGTTCGTTGAGCAGTTCCGTATGGCTTTTTAAGTATTTTAAAACAATATAGCTTAAACCCGTAAAGATGCACATGGCAATTAGAAAGTAATTATAATCATCCTCCTGCTGAACATATTCACCAAGAACATCGAAGGCTGCAAATATTAAAAACAGTGCAAACAGTCCATTCTTTTCTTTCTTCACTACTTTTTTCCAACTAAAGGGAAGGTCAGACTTCCTGAAATTTTTAAAACGTGGAAAAAAAGCGGGGACCTTTTTAGACCATTCCGTGTATTGCCCGCTAAATTTTCTTCTCAAAAACTGTTCTTCTGCGTACATAATCCTCTCATAATATACCCAGTAGAATAAACAGAAGGCAACAATAAACCAGAAGTGACCAGTGAGCAAGGCTGGGGCAAGCCACATGAGAAAGTTGCCGACGTAAAGTGGGTGTCGCACAATGGAATACATCCCGGATGTATTTAAAGTGTCAGCCACTTGCGCTTTGGTATTTCTACCTGAGGTATTCTTCGGCGTGTGCCCCACAGTATAAATGCGAACGAACAAACCGATAAGTCCAATGATGAATGCAAATATCTCATAGTAAATTTCATAGGGTGTATCTCTCAAAATAAAGGAATCAGGATACATTTCAGACCGAAGGTATAGATATCCGCCGATGAATAGTATAATTAATGGCAACTGCCCCCTGTATTTGAACAGCCAATTTCCTTGTTTTTCAAACTCCTCTTGTAATGCCATGTTGAAATTTTAAAATTGAAAAGATTTTTTTCTTTGCTGTCAACAATAACCCACCGCACAAAGGCGGTGGGTTTTGTGACGAGGCTTCAATGTTTCGAGTGGAACTTCTGTTTGCTGAATGTAGGCAGGTACTTCAGTCAAATAATCCAATCTTCAGGCCTATGTAGCCGGTAAGTCCGGAAATGTCGCTCTGGTCAAAATTGCGGTAGGTCATATCGCCTACTATGCGGTAACCCGCACCCAGGTTGAACCTCACATTCTTGTGCACATTGAGCTCCAGCATGGCTGAGGGTTCTATTTGAAAGAAGTTGGCCTCACCCAGTTCGAGGTTGTCTGGAACATCGTCCATTTGAACTTCCCCGAAACCTATAAATACTGGAAAACTGAGGTGAACTAACCTCTTAGACAAAGCCGAAAATTCAACAAATCCCCCAAGGGCCCAGTGATCCATATAAATATTTGGTACAACTTCGCTCACAGGTATGATCCGATTAATGGATACATTGTAAAATGCCCCAAAAGCGAGTTTATCCTTGTAGCTGATCCCTCCACGTACATGAAAGAGGTGCGCATTGCCTCCATCCATTTGGGTAAATCCAAGAGCCGGCGCAATGAAAAAACCAAGAGACTCTTTGTCCACGGGCAATCCGCTGCCCAAAAGGGTTTTACTTTGGGCTGGGCTGTCCTGTGCCACCGCAGGAAATTGGAACATGAGCAGACAAATCAAGCTAAACAGGATTGCAAATTGACTTTTCATCGTTTTCATTTGTTTGGTTTTGTGTTTTTGTTTTTCTATTTGTGAATTAAAGCTTTGTGAGAATTAAGATGTCACCGCTATCCTCCCAGATGATGGAGTTGCCACTTTGACTTACGAAGTACCAATCATCATGCAGGTCGTCAATGATGCCGGGATTGATAAAATTCATTTCAAGCTCGATCAGGCCATCATCTTCAAAAACGAGGTATGTGCCTGACCTTGTTAGGTTACTGTCGCTGTTATGTGTTGCTACAACTTCTCCCTGTTCATTGAAGCTGAGCACGTAGTTGGCATAGTCAGCGGTTTCGTCCTCGCCGTCATCAATCAGGCTTTCCACTACCCAGTTGCCTGAAATAAGGAAGTTGTTGATTTCAACAGTCTGTGGGGTGACCGTTGCATTGTCGTCGTCATCGCATGCAATGAGCATAGTCATTGCTGCGAATGCGAAAGCCAAAATTTTTATATTCTTGATCATGCTTTTTAATTTTAGAAATGTTTTTATTGACAAAAATTTTATTCTTATCACTGCGATAGCAGTAATCCGTAGCGAATGCTTTCGCCTTTATCCATCCGAGGTGGGTATTGCAGTGCTGAAATATCCAGATTGCGCAAGATGGATGGACATACTCACCGGAATGCGCATTTCAAATGTCCCCCTTTGACCTGTTAATTCATTGTCATTACACCTCACAAAGGTCCTGTAAGCCTCAGCTGAAAGTAATAGTGAATTCCAACATTAAGTGTACTGCACTGCTATGTCTGAATCAAACATGTCACATGTATTCAGCTATTTGAATCTGCCAGATTGCTGACATTCAATAGACTGAAAGCATTGAGAAACGTAGAAGTTCTCCAAACAATGCCGGCGCCACCTACTGGACAGGCCTAGGCCCGGAAAAGACCCGCGAAGAAACAGAAGTCGGGTGGGGGAGCAAGAGGCTCGATAAATGCTTCCGAAAGACTAAATTGGTATTTCGAAAAAGCCTTGTTGCTGCTTAGACTGCATATCACATCTCGCAGCTGGAGTCTTTCTGGAAACCAATCGTCATCGGGCGCTACAACAAGAAAGAATGTGCATCCTAAATGATACAACAGTAAATGCGCCCCGCAGTACCAACCCGAACCTTGAGTCCCGCAAAAAATACCAACACCCGCTTCTGTGATCTGTGTAACTTTCGCATCAAGACTTAGCGGCGATTTATGCTTAGGTAAGTGTACTTGATTGACTTCAGGCATGAACTTACTCAGGCCTGTACAAATCAATGCACCAATAGATGCGATCTGCGAATCGAGCGACGCATTCTTGGTTAATTCATTGCTTGTACCTTCAAAAATTGCGAAACTGAAAAACACCAGGTAGAGCGCGTTAAGTACGCCATTTTTAAGTAACCTGAAATGTGCTAATTTTTTCACGCAGTGGTTGGGTGTAAAAGCGTTGCAAAGAAAAATCAAATGATTTATATGTAAATGGACTACCTATAAATATATCTAATGCAAATCATAAATAAATGGAAAAAGTGGACTGTAATATCCACATTATGTTGAATTTATATCTGGATCCTGATTGTTTTAAATGAATTTTTATTCAACTTTATTAACAATTTGAGTTTGGTTTTAGCAATTGTACACTTCCGGAATGTGCTAGTCCGCTTGTGTGTACCTGCTTGATGCCACTGCGATGGCCACTCGG
>DAIRDH010000080.1:0-11808 GCA_036796255.1 Cryomorphaceae bacterium | reverse complement strand
TCAAATGCCGAAGTTGCGCTCCAATATAGCCGCAGTTGCCTTGATCAATGGCAGTCGAGTCCCAACAACAGCCTGATGGCGCAGTTGCTCAACAATATCGCAGTGATGCACTACTACCTTGGGTCTATAGACTCCGCAATGCATTATCAAACCCGCGCTATTGCCATGCGCAGGTTGCTGCCAGATCAAAAAAGCTACGCGCAAAGTCTTATTAACATGGGCTACCTCACTTTTCGCGGTGGCCTTTTCGGGCCAGCCATGCCTTACTTTTTAGAGGCTGTTGATATCCTGGAAGAGATAAATGACATGGAAGGCCTTCTGTACGCCTTGCGTATGCTGGGAACGGTATACGTGGAGCTGGATGAAAACGAGAAGTTGCTTGAATTGGCAAAAAGACGCGTGGCTTTGGCATTGCAACACGATTCACAAGCGGAGGTAGGAAGTGCATACAATGCCCTCGCAGTGGCTTGGAACGGTATGCAGTATAATGATTCAGCAGCTTATTACTATGAAAAGTGCGTGTCCATTATTCCATTGCTTGAAAAAAACAAGCAAGGTGCGGGTTTTCTTTGGTTGACCAACTACGCTACCTTTTTGCAAGCTACTGACAATCTTGAAAAAGCCCTCGCAACCATAGAACTGGCAGCCAAAATGGTTGACGCCTCCGACAACTTCGAGGAGAGAACCAGAGTAGCGGATGTGAAAGCATTAATTTTTAATGACTTAAACATGCCAGACAGCGCCATATATTATGGCAACATTTTGATGGCTGAAGCCGAACGCACTGACAGATGGGACCTATTGGCAACTGGCGGTGAGCGGCTTCAGAAGGCCTATTGCGCGAAAAAGAACTTTGAGAGGGCCTATCATTATCAGAGCATTGCAAGGCAGTACAATGACAGCCTCCTCAATAAAGAAAATACCCGGCAAACCGAGCGCGCCGAGCTCATGTACAAGTTTAGCAAGCAGGAAGCCGAATCGCGCGCGCAGCAAGCGCAACTCGATGCCATTGCAGCCGCAGAAATTCAACACCAGCGCTCTCTGAAGAACATCGGCTTCGTCATCGGCTCCCTCGTGCTCCTGCTCGCTTTTGGTCTTTACCGCCGCTACCGCTTCAAGCAGCGCGTGGCTGATGAGCTGGAGGCAAAAAATATTGAAATCGATGCTGCCCGGGAGCGGGCCGAGCGCAGCGAGGCCTTCCGAAAGCAGTTTCTGGCCAACATGAGCCATGAAATACGCACTCCCATGAATGCCATCCTCGGCATGACCCGCCTGCTCAAAGACCGAGAGCACGACCCACAAAGCCAGCGCTACCTCGATGCGGTAGACCATGCCGCCAACAACCTACTGGTGGTGATCAACGACATCCTCGACCTCAGCAAGCTCGAAGCCGGCAAGATGGAAGCGCGCCTCCACCCTACCCCACTGCATGAAGAACTGCGTATGCTCGCCACCACCTTCAGCCAACGAACATCCGAAAAGGGACTCGAATTTTTGCTCGACAGCCCCACCGACCTCCCTCAATTTGTGCACACCGACATGGCACGGGTCAATCAGGTGCTCTACAATTTGCTGGGCAATGCCATTAAGTTTACCGAAAAGGGCACAGTTACACTCAGCGTAAAGCATGAAAAACTAGATGGGAATAAGGTGCTATTCTCATTTGCCGTGAGCGATACCGGGCCGGGGATAGCTGCTGAACAGCAAGAGCACATCTTCGAAAGTTTCGGACAGGGCCATAGCCAGGACAACCGCCGCTACAGCGGCACCGGCCTGGGACTCACCATAGCCCGCTCCATGGTGGAGCTGCTCGGAGGCAAACTTCAGCTTGAAAGTGTACTTGGCGAAGGGGCGACTTTCAGCTTCAACATCACCTGTGCTCTGAGCACTGCCAAAGTACATCAGGCCTACCTCGCACAGCACAGCTTCCAGCTCAGCGAGCGCCACCGCAACTACCCACTGCGCATACTGCTGGCCGACGACAATGCCTACAACCGCCTGGTAGCCAACGATACCCTGCGAAAATATATGCCACAAGCGCACATTGACACGGCAGCGACCGGACAAGAGGTACTGGATATGTTAACGCAAATGGAATGCGACCTGGTACTCATGGATGTGCAAATGCCTGGGATGGACGGCTATGCTGCCACCAAGGTCATACGCGCACATGACAATGAGCGCATTCGCAATATCCACATCGTGGCCTTCACTGCCTCCGTAATCCGCACCGACATACAGCGTTGCTATGATGCCGGTATGAACGGCTACATCGCCAAACCCTTTCGTGACGAAGACCTGCTCAAGCCCATGGCAGCACTCATCGATAAGCTGCCCGACCGTGCTGCACCAGAACCCCATTTGCAGAAAGCGAAAAATGAGGCCACCGAAGCAGGGCAAAACCTCTTTATAAAACTGGTACCTCAACGGCTTGAAAAACTCAAAAATGCCATAGAAGCGAAGGATGCAGATACTGCCAAACGCATAGTGCACCTGATGAAAGCCCAATTGCTCGATGCGGGAATGACAGAATACAGCGAGGTCTTTGAATGGTTTGAATACCTCGACCCTTTGAATCCCAAGCCGAAGTGGATGCGCAAGGCCGAAGGCATCGTGCGTGCAGTGAAAAAAGAATTGAAACGTCAAAAATCATCCATGGCCAATGAAAACTAATGCAAAAATCAGGGCCATCATCATAGATGATGATGCGTTTATCCATCACCAACTCCGGGAGAAACTCAGTGACCTTTGCCCGGAAGTGGAAGTGCTGGCATGTGCCGAAAATGCTGCACATGGACTCGCCCTGATAGAATCGTCGAAACCCGACCTCGTGTTTCTCGACATTCAAATGCCTGAAGCTTCAGGATTTGATCTGCTCAACCAATTCGAACACCCAGAATTTAGCGTGGTATTTGTGACATCATATAACACCTATGCCATTCAGGCATTGCGGTACAGTGCGCTCGACTACCTGCTTAAGCCAGTGCAAGGCGCAGAGCTTCGAGCCGCTGTAAATCGCTTTATCGCCAGGCAGGATGCCGGATACCTCCGCGTGCAGATCGACAACCTCATGCACAACCTCAGCAAGAGCGCCACTGGCTTTCGCATAGTGATTCCTTCGCGAAGTGGCGATGTATCTATCGAAATTGAGCGCATCGTGTGGTGTGAAGGCGACAGCAATTACACCCATTTTCACCTGCTCGACAATGCGAAGGTAACCGCATCCAAAACGCTCAAGGAATACGAGGACTTACTCAGCGACAAAGACTTCGTGCGCATTCACAAAGGCTATTTGGTGAATTTTGAACACGTGGAAAGCATGAGCAGCGATGGCAAACTAAAAATCCGCGGCAAGCGGGAATTGGAAGTGGCCAAACGCCGAATCAAGGAAGTGCGGGAGCGAATGCGCTAGGTTTTGATCTGGGCAATGTTGGCGAAGCCCTCTGAAGTTTCACAATTCTTTGAGCGAGTATAAGAGCTCATCAGGCTGCATCACGGGAATTTCTGAGAAATAAAAATCCGATTTATGATAAGTAACAATGCGATCGCAGCCAGCGGCCAATGCAGCGAAATACTGAAGGCCATCTTCGAGGTCTTCCACGCGCTGATCATTGATTGCGCTGCGCGTGGCTGATTCATCAATCACGGCAATGACCACGTGGTCAAGGAGCATGTCTATCTTCTCTTTGGCCCTCGGCGCACCGTGCTTTTTTGATGCGAAATAAAATGCGATTGCCAGACACAGCGGGGTGGTGTACAAAAACACCTGTCGGCTCCGGACTTTACCAATTTTCTGATGGGCAAGACTCAACACCCTGGCCGCATCTGTAAAGCGGGGCAGCTCCTTGTTGAGCACACACACCAGCACATTGGCATCAATGAAGATCTTCAAGGCTTACTTTTTACTTTCGTAAAAATCATCTTTTTGGGCACGACCCGACTTGTGCTTTGTGATGTACTCCACCTCACCCTCGGCCACCTGCGATACCCACTCAGCGATGGGGTACTCCTCCACCTTGTGCCGCTCCTGCTGGATGACCTGGCGCAAAAGAAATTCAGTAAGGCGCGACAAGCTCATATTTTGTGCTGCAGCATAAGCCTTCGCCTCCTCAATAATTTGCTTGTCAAAGCTTAATGTGATCTTTGAGTCCATGACGATAATTTATACGACCAAGATAATATTTCTATACGTAAAGTTGGGTCAAAAATCAGAAAAAGTCCTCGCGCGCATGCAAGTAATTTGCAAATGCTGTCTCCAAAAAATTAATCAATTACACTTCGAGATTTCTTTTGATAGTATCACTTTTGTAGGAGATTCATTACCGCTGCCCCGCAATCACAAAATGAAAAATTTAGCAGCCATCCGGCAAGCCCTATCGACACTAGAATCAAAGATGCTTCTTGCAGCCAAAGTCCACATGGCGCAACTCCCCGACCTTCACCCCACCCAGCTGCAATCAGCGCGCAACCTGATTCACTACCTCGTGCTGCGCAGTGAAGAAATTCGAGAATTGCAGGATTGGCTCCACGATGCCGGCCTCTCCTCCCTTGCGAGTTCCGAAAGCCACATACACCGGCAGGTGCAAGCCATCATGGAACGGCTCGGCCAGGATTATCCTGCTGAGGCAAAGGCCCACTGCGATTTTCAATGCGGCCAAAGTTTTAAACTTCACAAAAAGCAACTGCTTTTTGGCGAAAACCTGGCAAAGGACGAACCCGCACTCATGGTCACTTTCGAAACCGCTTTTGCACATGACTACAACAAGGTCGAGCGACTGCTGCAATCGGGCATGACGGTGGCCCGGCTCAACTGCGCCCACGACGACGAAGCCACATGGCTTAAAATGATTCATCAAATCAGGCAAGCATCGCGCAACACAGGCCTGCCTTGCAAAATCTATATGGACCTTGCCGGTCCGAAAATCCGCACTGAAATATTAGGCAAAGGCCGAGATAAGGGTGAAGTCAAGGTGAAAGAAGGCCAGCTCATTTGGTTGGCTTACGACCTCAACGGATTTCAAAATAAAGATGTGGTGATCAGTCCTCATGAACCTGGAATTATTGGCAAGCTCAAGGCCGGAGAGCGTGTGTACATCGATGACGGTGTGATCAAAGCGGCGGTTGAAAAAGTCAAAGAACATGCGGTCGGTATCCGGATTCTGCGCATATCATCGCCCAAGCGCCGCATCAAAAACCAGAAAGGCATCAATTTTCCCGACAGCCTGCTCGCGCTCTCCCCGCTTACCGAACACGATGAGGCCTGCCTCCCCTTCATTTGCAATCATGCCGATATGGTGGGCTATTCATTCATCAGTTGCGCCAATGACTTAAAATCGCTTGAAGCCAAAATGCAGCGGATTTCACCAAATCCGCCATCAGTGGTGCTCAAAATTGAAACGCCCGAAGCCGTTCGAAACTTGCCCCAAATGCTGCTCGAAGGCATGAAGCGCGAAGCCTTTGGTGTGATGATAGCCCGGGGTGACCTGGCTGTGGAGCTGGGATTTGAGCGCATGGGTGAGATCCAGGATGAGATCTTGTGGATTTGTGAATCAGCCCACGTCCCGGTGATTTGGGCCACGCAGGTACTCGACCACATGAACAAAACCGGACTCGCCACCCGTTCAGAAATCACGGATGCCATACAGGCTGTGCAGTCTGAATGCGTCATGGTCAACAAGGGGCCTCACATCCTCAAAGTGCTGGAGACTTTAAAGAAAATTTCCTCCAAAGCCCGGGCGCACCGCATCAAAAAGCGGTTTACTTTCAGGCCGTTGCGTATCGCGCAGCAGTTTCTGTCAAGTGAAGCAGCAAAAGCATAGGACGTCGGGCAGTCAATTAGGGTCTATGGGCCTGTTCTTTTCAGCATTGAACCATTTGCTGCCGCATTATTTGGAAAATAATCAATTGCCCTTCACAAACTTTTTCATCCCCTTTCGTCCAACCTTATCCTTGATTTGGAACATATACATTCCCGGTGGAAGCGCACGCACGTCAAGGCGCATTTCATCATTTGAGCCGCTCAGTTTTGTTGTGCTTTCCTGAAGCACCATCTTACCCTCCAGTGTATAAACTTGTATTTCGTCTAAGACCATATCAGTACTTAACACAAGAAAATCAGTACACGGATTGGGGTAAAGCTTGATATCAATCATATTTGTTTCTTCGGCAGACAAGAGAAGGCACTCATGCGCACGGTCGAATGAGACCCCAATTGGAAAGTGATTCTGACTACCCCATGAAAACTCGGGAAGAATAATTTCAGTGTCAAAAAGCATGCTAAATGCATTGTGCAACCATCCCGCATTTGAGTTAAAGAAAAACCATTCATTACTCAAGACAGGGTTGCAAACTGGGCCGTTTATTGATTCTTGAAATAAATAAGACTTGAATAATGTGGTATCCCATGACATGGTCAAGGGCAAAACAGCATTCATCCCACGAATTTCTATTTCAGGTGAGGCTTCCAAAGGACGTACCACCAATTTGTAAGGCGTGAACAATGTATATTGATATGACCAAACACTGAATGCGGTAGAATCAATGGTAACAGGAACTTCTCCCAGTGAAGAATCAGGATTCCATGAGGCGTTTTGGTCGAGGCATGTCCAGATGGTATCTCGAGCACCCGTGGCATCCTCAAAGGCCAGGTAAAATTTCCACTGCGGCTCAATATATTCCTGACTCTCAACCCTTCCACATATAAGCGTGAAAATAAAACAAAATACAAATGAATAGTTCTTCATGGCGACGGACGTTATTTATTTAGGACAAATCGTACAGTAGAGCATTCATATCCATTGCAAAGCCTGAGCAAGTATAAGCCTTGGGTTAGAGAGGATACATCGACAATATCATGATTGAATAATCTGTTTGCCTGAATCTCACGCCCGTTTATATCATATATTTCAATTCGTAAACCTTCCTGATCTCCATGAATTTCAAGAAAAAGCTGACCTGAGGTTGGGTTTGGAAACACCTTAACGTCAAATGCATTATCATGTTTCTTCTTCGTTTGATCATTATGAGATGATTTTTGTTGATCATTTGAAATTCCCTCACATAAGTTCGCTTGATTAGACCATTCCTCATAAGTTGGAAAATCAGCGATGAGTTCGTACTCCATTTGGCAAATAAACCGATTCAAAACCATTGCCGATAAGTCGTCATAAGCAAAAGGAGCCTCTGATGAAAGGTAATTCAACGCATCTTGTGTATGGTTTCCTGTATGCAAAACTTCAGCGGCCCAAATGGCTGTCCAGAAGGCATATTCAGGGTACTCAGCTGAGCTAAAAATACTTGATAAATTGCTTAAAACAGCATGCACTTGCTGCTCATCAGGTGTTTCCGAAATCGTGCTGAAAAACACAGGCTGATTGAAAAAATGATCCCTTTGGTACAATTCAAGAAGCAGGGCTGCCGATGTGAATTGATATGAGGACGACTCCTCAGTCACTGTTTCAAACGCCTCAATTGCATTGTACAAATTAGAATAAAGAGCCTGGTTTTCAATTTGAGCACTTCCAATATAATCTAATGCTGTAGAGTCAGATATGTATGGCAATGGTGAAAGGTTCAAACTTGTATTTCCAGCAGCAGTATATGCGTCGATAAGTGAACTGAGTCCATTTCCCATCAAAATGGAGTCAATTTCTAAAGTTGAACTTTCATTAAGAGTTAACGTTTCATTCTCCTCGAAACCCATCATTGATGTGACGCAAGGGTATTTAGTTGCTAAAGGACTATTGTCGCTTATTGACATCGGGAAATTGATTAGACCACAGACACCATTGAACATGTAATCAGACGAAAGTGGCGCAGTGCCTCCATTATTCCAAACGTTGCTGATGGCAGCAAGAGTGCTCCCGGCTGGACAAATAATACTCCCCGTTACGATTGAGTTTGCACCAAAAGTACTACTGCGAAGGTCATTACCCCCGTTATCTAAATTTAATTGAACAGCTTGATTAAGCGTAAATGTATTGGAATTAAATGAAATATCACTACTCGTTGCAGAGTTATTCATAAAGAGACTTGCACCATTTATAACATCTATTGCACTTGTGTTTTGCGATTTTATGGTCATACAATATAGTTTACCTACAGCGCCGTCTAGCCTTATTCCAAAGTCCCCGCCGCCCAAATAGCTGTTCGAGGCCAGCAATGTAGCATTTCCATTGAAACGGATATTGATTGAGCCATTATTTTGGGAATTCACATCATTGATGCTGCTCGTTCCGGTCATCGCTGTAGCATCCCAGTCTTGGTAGCAACCGTTAAAATCCGTATCCGATAAATTGAGAAAACCAGAATATGTGCCAATACCAGTGCTACAATTTTCAAAATATGAGTGGGAAACGTTCAATCCACTACCCAGCGTAATATTGAAGGCACCTATACCGACATTGGCATCGTAGAAATAACAATCCTTTATGGTCACCTGGGCTTGGCCAGACAAGCTTAAGCCATTGTGTCCCGGGCTTCCAATAGGCCTAAAGCTCACTTGTGAAATAAAGATGTCGCATAAGTTGCCAAAAGGCGGAAGAATGCTGCAAGAGGGTGCCTGCGAAACCCTAAGATGGGTTAACCTAAAGCTTGTCAAGGAGCTTGGAAAAAGGAGGACATCCTTTTCATTAATTACAACCTCTTGTAAAAGGCTGTTACCTTGTAATCGCAGCGAAGTATTTGTCCCTGCGGTTACTTGGGTACTATTGCTACTCCGGAAGATAATTTTACCAGATGTTCTATTGCCGTTTGTGCTTCTCGACAACCGAAATAAGGCACCATCCGCAATGTGTAGTCTTCCCGATATATCAATGATTGATCCTGTTCCTTGGAGATTGATGCGGGTGCCCTGGTGATATATAATATTTCCACGGGCATATCCACCCGGAGTACCTCCTTCTACTATCACTTTACCACCATTTTCAACTTGTAGTAGCGATCCATTCAGTAATTCGAGTGTGCCTTCCCGACGTATGCGCAGTGTTGCTCCATTTTGAACGTACAAGGCTGAACCAGCCTCAAGCTTCAGACTACTCCTCCTGTCAATTACCATTTCACTGTTGGCTTCAAGGTTGATGTGCGCCCCACTCTTTACATGCATGGAAGTAGGGCTGGTGAATACTTGCTGGTTTTCAAAGGTTATGGGGATATCCATATTTGTTGCGGCTGTGCCATGGTCAAGGTGTAAAGTTTGCTCCGGCTTCACAACCAGGCTGTATCCATGTGCAGTCGGAATTTCATTGAGCACAATGTCGGGAGCACACCAACGCACATCTTCTTCTATGTCGACATGGTCGAATTTGATCTCTACTTTGATGTCGCCATTAGGGAGCATGTCAATGATTTTAATACTAATTCCGTTAATGTATATGGTTTTAACATTGTTCCCTACCAATGGAGCATTATCCCCAATTTGATTGATTCTTGTAGTGACCGTAGGATTAGTACTCAAATTCATCTTCTCCTTACCGCCAAGTCTGAAAAACTGGCGGGGGTGTCCCCTAAAATACCACTGCCAGTCGACATTATTGCCTACTCTTTCTGCGAAAACTCCTGTTTGATCAATATCTTGGATTTGTCCGTCGTTGTTTAAGTCAATTGGATGTCTGTCCAAATCACTGTGTCCAGTAAGAGGGTTTGGCAACACCTTTTCAACAAGGAAAACACTGTTAGATGGATTGCATTGATCAGACGTACTGCTATTGTCGAATACACTTTCCCACATTCCGTCGGCTGATATCATTCTAATATGGTCTGCGGAACCGCCATAGATATCAGAACCACAATTTTCATCCCTATCGATCTGCATACTCACAGTCAATCCCCATTCTGCGGGCGTGGCACATGATGGCAATTGCGTTGAGCCAAACTCATCCAAAGCAAAGCCATTATTCTGCGCGCCACGATGATTTTCAAGCCAAAACCACTGTCCAAATTCCGTTTGTGGGTCCAGGTAAGGCAGTTTAATTCTTAAGGCATCACCCGTTGTGACAAAGTCTCTAATTACGTATACCCCTTCATCACTTGCTACGAGAGCATCCAGGTCACCGTCCACTTCCTGCCCAGCCTCATTTCTTGCAGATATTTGATACTGATTCGTCTGCGGTTTCCAACCCAATCTGTATTGATCCCAGCCGTTCCAAGTGCGAAGCGCAGAACCTGCAAGACTCATAAGACTGTGCCCTCCAATGTCAGCGATCCAGTAATTACCAGCAGGTGCTTGATTTCGACCACCACCGGCACAATGAAAGTTATTGCCTCCATAAAGCAAATGCCCAAATTCGTGTCGAAACAGGTCAGTGGGGATTGCTCCTTTCGTAAAGTTGATTGAGCGGGAATTTAGCGGGTAGCCTAACATACTTTGACTTGAAGTTATTTCGTTAGCCGACCCTGTAGATTCAACACTTGGATGCCTAATAATAAACGCAACATGATCATATCTACCTTGCGCATCGGGTAAATGATCTTTTATTGCCCCCGGAGTCGAGAGTGTCCAATTGTTAAAATACTGAGGATCTGTAACACCATTGACAGTTGTGAATACTCCGTTAGTTTGAGAGTTGATTATGTTCAACAATTGTGTAAAGTTCCCCGAAATATTATTGGGAGTGATTGATGTAGGAATTTTAAACACCCCGTTATTTTGAGCAGCCAGCAAATAATCACCCAAAACAGAAAATTCTCCATGTGATGCTTTTTGGAAATACTCTGTTACAATGCCCGACGGTGAAGAACTTGGCGCAAAATCAAGAAAAGAATTAACCCAAGAAGGTAATTGTCCAGAAGGCCAATCAGCATGCCCGACATCTGAGGGATTATCATATTCCATCAAGACCACAAGCACCTTAATTTCTTCTGTGGTTGGCAATACCCAGCCATTTTCACTGCATCTGTCCCCACTTCTTATTAGGGTCGACACTGAAGATGAATCATCCTCAAAGAGACACCTGTAAGTGGTCTCTTGGGCGCTTAGAGATGTAATTAAGAGAGAGAGAGAGAGAGAGAGAGAATTAACCTGTTCATAACGTTTAATTTTGGTTAGCACTTGTTTAGAATTCAATTTTAGTCATTCAAAATGAAGCCTGCAAATTTTTAACATATTTGCCATTCCTATTTCTGAATAAATATTGGCAAGAAGTCAGTCAGGGCCGCGCTTAGTTAAGTTTTAAAATTCTTTTCCTAACTGGATCAGCAAGCCACCCCTTGTGAGGAAGGTCAGCATGCGTTTGAAATCCACGTATCATAATTTTGACAGTCCAAATGTTTACTGAACAAAAAGAGGCACGGCAATCAAGCAAAGCTTAGCCGCTTAGCCATGGAGTGCTCAGTTAGAAATAGGTTCTATATCCCCAGCACCTTCTTCTCCGTACCTCCTTGTCCCCCTTGTTTTACTCCCCTTTTGCGCTCAAAACCATGCATATTCTGCCGCACAAAATCTGTAGGAAACTCCTCCATCCCCGGAAAACCCAACTTGATCTCCCCGTCGTCAGGATTGGGAATAGCGGCCGTACGGAACAGGTAATCCCAAAAGCTCAGCGAGATGCCGTAATTGATGCCGTGGGTACGGCCTTGCGGCAAATGATACACATGGTGCCAGAGGTGCATCACCGGGTTGTTGAAGATATACTTGAGTAGGCCATACGTGAGCTTGATGTTGGCATGGTTGAGGTGGCCTATGCTGATGGCCGCAAAGTGCACGATGTAGGCTTGCTCGGGCTCAAAACCTCCAAGAATCATCACCCCAAAAGTTTTCAGCGGCTTGTACAGCACATTCTCCATCCAGTGGTAGCGCAGGTGGGCGGCAAA
>DAIRDH010000079.1:0-12014 GCA_036796255.1 Cryomorphaceae bacterium | reverse complement strand
ATGTTTGAACTGCAGCTCAAGCTCTTCGAAATGCAGTACCTGCTCGGCGGTGGCAAGGTGAAAACGGACTAGCCTTTAAGCGCAATTACCACCCAATCCTGAAGCCCGCCTCGATATTGATCAAATTTCCCGAAAGGAAATCAGGGGTATAAGCCTCTAAACCTTCGTTACTGTAGTAAGTTCCCGTGGCAAAAATGAGCAATCCATTGATGGCTTCCCACTCAGCGCTCAACTGCAAGCCCTGTTGCTTCCATTCCACCGTTTCTATAAAGTCGAGCCCCGTTACGTTGGCGTTGCCGAGGATGATTTCGTACACGTGTTCCGGGCCTTTGCGCGCCTGCCAGTAAGCGGCCTTGATACGCAGCATGCGCCAGGGTCGCCAGGTGGCTGCGAGGTAGAGTTCATCGGCATTCTCGCCGAGGTAGTGGCCCAGGTTGTAGCCATTGGAGGCGAATGTAGTGCTCTCAATCTGGTGGCGGTAGGTCCAGGGAGCCGTGCGCACGTACTCAGCGGTGAGGTGCACATTGGGCAGCGCGTTAAACCAGGTGGCACCGCCTTTTATGCTCCATATATTGGTATGCATATCGCTGTCCCACATGTTGCCGATGTTGAGCTCATCCATAAATATACTTCCGTAAAAATGGACTTTGCGTAAGCTGCGTACACTCACGTCAAAAAACATCTGAGAATTTTGCCCCAGCTCGTTTGAACCTGTGCCGCTGTAGGTGTGATCGACCGATTTAAAAAACATAAATGGAATAAGGAAAGCCGGTTGAAATCCATCGTCGCTGTAAATGATTGAATTGCCAGCAGTAAAATCAACATTCCAATTGGTCTTCACCGTGATGAAGTTTGCCGCGATGTTCTTGTTGGTTTGCACACTGCGGTTGCCATTCGGAGTGAGGTAGGTGCGTGCGCTGTCAAGTTGTTCTGACACCAGCCAACCGTGCATGTACTGAAAGTCGAGCCATTCGAAGGGGTACATGCGCAGGTATACGGCTGCATAGGAGGGTGCCCTTCCGGAAAAGATGTTGGCCTGTCGCTGCCCATTGCCCCAGATGTAGCGGTCTTTCACCAGCGATACATCGCCCCACTTCCACTGATAGCTGATGCCGCCCATGGCTTCATTGTAGTCATTGCGCTCATTGTCAGCTACGATGGTTTTGTAATTCTGCCCTTCGAGCGGTGTAAGGTATTGGGGTAGGGCAAGGGCATGGGTCACCGTATTGTCGCGCAGGGAGCCGTACATGCCCACCTTTCCACCTGTGGCCCAGAATTCTCCGCCTATCTTGCGGTGTACGCGGGTGCCGTTTTCATTCAGCATCAGGCTTCCGCCAAATATGGGATTGACTGTGAGCTTAAAGGTCGAGTCAGCGCGGTAGAGCGCATCGCGGCGGCGGTCCCAATCCATTCCTTCGTTGAGTTCCTTGCCATAATCGCGGAGAAAGAAGTCGAGCTCATAGCGCTGGCGTTCGTTGAGTGCTTCCTTTTTTGCCGAAAGGCTATCGAGCTGGGCCGCGATAAAGTTACGTGCAAATGGCCTTGCGAAAGTGTTGATTCGGATGTGGCCCTCGGCAGCCATCTCATCGAGGAAAGTGTACACCCGGTTTTGCACTGGCTCAAACACCACCTGGGCTTTGAGGGCCATGCCCATTCCCAGCAAGCAGATGAGCAAAGCGATGCGCATCAGTGGCTCCTCGCTTTTTTCAGAAAGATGTTTTGAAAAGCCTTGATGCAGTATTGAAAATCGGTGCTGTAAGGCGCCTGCACATAGGCCAGCATGTAGCGCGATTCTGAAGCTTGAATTTCCTCAAGGTTTTTAGGCATATCGGCGTAGAAGGGCGGAATAAGTCCCGGCTTTCCCTGTACCCTTAGCGCTTTGTGGTCGGGAGTGTAGAGGCTGAGATAGTGCTCGCTCAGCGGGCGTACGCCCACCAGCTTGAGATCGCCCCGCAGGATATTCCAAACCATGGGAATTTCGTCAATCCAAAATTTGCGCATCCAGCGCCCCCATTTTGTAATCCGAAAGTCGTCTTTGAATTTCCCTCCTTCCGCGAGGTTGTTTTGCTCAAATACATACGATTGAATGTACTGTGCATAAGGATGCATCGTTCTGAATTTGTACACGGTGATGGGCCGTCCGTGGTGACCTATGCGCTTAATGCGCAACAAGAGCCCGGTGCTGGGTTCTTCCTCCTGCAATGGGTCCGATTTTTTCTTCACTTTGAAATAGAGCAGGCCATTGATTTCTTTCACTTCATCAATTTCAAATCCGCAATAAACCAACCTGCCCAGTACTTCACTTTTAGAAAGCGCGCGGTTGCGCCCGTTGGTTACGAAGAGATAAAAGCGCTTGGTGAAGCTGAATTTCGGAAATATGCGCTTGAAGATGAAATCGAGAAAATAGTAGAAGAAGTTAAAAACGGCCGGGAATTTCTTGATCAGTCGTTCACGTCGCTGCTCCAGCGTTTCGACGCATCCCACAAAGCTTCCGCCATACGCGAGCTTCTCATTTGCCTTTCGGAAAAAGTTGTTGATGCCCTTTATGTCATTGACGCGTTGAAGATTTACAATGTTGTCAAGGCCTGATTTTTCAAACTTCTCAAGGTTGAAGCTATCGGTGGTGCGGAGTATTTCGGTGCTGGCTTTGCGCTGCCCGGTGATGGGGGCGAGGAAGTCGAGCAGCGCGCTGCCACCTATTCCCGATACGCGAACAATCTCCGAAACGATTTTTACCATCCTGAACTTTTCAGAGGTAAAACTATGCCAAGCGCAGCCCCCTGCGCAGTGCCGCACGGATACTTATAAACAGAGAAATTAACGATTTTTTGCAGCCAGCGCCTCG
The DNA here is from genome assembly GCA_036796255.1 of Cryomorphaceae bacterium. Taxonomy (GTDB): domain Bacteria; phylum Bacteroidota; class Bacteroidia; order Flavobacteriales_D; family Cryomorphaceae; genus T3Sed10-241. The sequence continues at coordinate 9,169 of DAIRDH010000079.1, read as the reverse complement.
AAGGTTTCTACCCAGAATGGAGTCACATCAATTGTGGAGTTGAGCATGATTTCGCGCTTTCGCTGAAAACTGGCTTTCAAATCTGGATCAGCGGCCCATTCTTTTACAAGTTTGAGAAGATCTTCGGGCGCATTGGTTTTGATTCCTTTCGTGAGCCCGTAGCGGTGCTCCAGCTCTTCGAGGTAGCTGAGTTCCCCCACAAAGTCGTTGAATCGGATGGAGGGCACACCGAGTACGGCTGCCTCGGCTGCCATGGTTTGCGAATCGCCGATGTACATGGCGGCATGGGCCATTACGTGGTGCATGAGGCGTGGATGCACGGGCAGGCGGTAGGGCTCCAGGCTTTCGCCAAATGGGCGCTCACTGGTAATGTACACTTTTCCGTGGCACTCGAGTAAGTTGATAAGTTGCAGTGCCAGCTCGTCTGAAATGCCCTTTCGCCCGGCATCGTGGTGGGCGTGCAGGGATGCAAAGCGCAGGAGGAAGTAAGGCCCGGCTTTCCGCACATTTTCCGGAAGGTCGGCGCGGCTGCTGCTGAAAAGATTGGGGTGCAAATAAGCGAGTTCGTGGTAGCCCTCGTAGCCTGTTTTCTTGTGGTTGGCAGGGCTTTGGTCGCAGCAATTGGGCGCGAGGATTGCCGTGCAGTAAGGGAAAGCATATTTCGCCATAAGCGGCACGGCGGCGCTGTCGTCCTCATTCACGATCACAGATGGGATGCCGAGCAGGCGGCCCACGTGCGTAATCACCAGGTCGGTGCCCGCCATAAGGTGGGGCTTGAAGCTGCGGGCGATGCGCAACATGGTGAGTTCACGCGCTGCTATATTTGCCGCAAGGCCCAGCTTGCCACCCCTTGGCTTGCGCTCGGGCAACTTCACGATGTCCCAGTCTTCGCCTTCGAGCAGGTCGAAGAGCACGTCCTTGCCCCGGGCTACCACTTTTACTTTGTGCCCATTTGCCGAAAGGCGCTGCACGCTGTGCTTAAAGTTGTGGAAGTGGGCGGGGTGGCCGAGGTAGAAAAGGAAGCGCATGGGGGCAAATGTAAAGCCTCCCGAAAGATTGGGCACCATACTTCAGATGAATCCATCCCAAGTGTCAATGCTGCGCCGCCGGCCCGTTCATCACCGGGTAGAAATCGGCTTCGCGATGGGTGTACATGAGGTAGTCAAGCGGGTACTTGCGCTGAAATACCTTGGGCTGCGGCGCTCCCTTGGGCACGAGCATGAGATAGCGAAAGCCTGCCACCTGAGCGGCTTGCTCATAAGCCACCATGCGCTGGTCGAATCGCAGGTCGAAATAGTGGAGGTAGTGTGCAATGAAGCGGAGGTACTTTTTTTTCGTTTTCTCGTCCACCTCGCCATGAATGTTTACAAGTTTAAAATCGGCCTTGGAACGGATGGCGCGTTGGAATTCCACGGCGTTCAGGGGTCTGCCATTGAGCACCGGCATGGCGTTGAATTGGGCATCGACAAAGGCCCATTTGCCATGATCGTTCAGCCACACTTCGGTGGCCACATGACCTGCCCCTGCAAGGGTGCGCTCCACATCGCGGGTTTTGAGGCCCAGGGTTCGCGCCTTGATGCCCACTGCGAGCAATGCGCTTTTGAGCACGATGCCATATTCCACACAGCGAAAATTCTGCCCTTCTTTGGCTTCCTTCAGGATGGTGAGCGCGTCATCGGCGGAGGGTTCATTGCTGCCGCTGTGCTTCCATTGTGCATGCGTCCAATCCATGATGCGCAGCACTTTTTCTACTTCACTTTTCGCATTGGCTATCAGCTGTTCGAGCACGTATTCATTGCGCAGCTGCCGCAAATAGGGGTCGCCGGTGGTGTCGGGAAACACAAACGCTGTGGCCTCGATGCTCCGACCCTCCTCAAATGAAATGTCGCTCGTTTTTTTGGAAGGGGTCAGGTTGATCGCAGCACAAGCGCTGAGGCTGATGAGGGCTGTGAGGATGAGGGCTTGCTTCATTGGAGGAAGATAAGCTCGAAAAGCGAAAAAGGGCTATCCGCTGATCACATTTCAGGAAAAACCCACACATTTTCGGGAATAAATCAAAATAACCCCGAAAATCATACAGTGGACTAACACATATTCGGTATTAAATAAGGGGGGCAGGAAGTTCATCTTGCTGATTGGGCAGATTCAAAACTTGCTGGTTGCTCATGAGTGGGGTGTCGAGGATGTGCATCCGGGGGGTATTGGAGCCAGTCATCTCAATAATTTCAATAAGGCGCTGCACCGAGAGCTGTCCGGCCCGGAATCCATCGTGGTGTAGAAATTCAATAGGGTCGGTGAAGAAGTAAGGCAGCTTACCATCACTAATGCCAACAATGCGGCACTGGTCGGGAATGGAGATTTGGGCACCTTTTAATGCTGGTACAATGCCTGAAATCAATTCATCACTCATGGCGAAAATCCCATCTATCCCTTGGTTTGCGAATTTAATTGTAGCATTTCGTGCTTCTCCCATGCTGTAGCAATTGGCAACACCCACATTTTCTATGTTCAGTTCAGCCACTGCTTGTGAGTATCCCGACAAGCGCTGTCGGGATATACTCATGCCCGGATGTCCGAGAAGTCCCGCAATATGCTTGCATCCATTTTTTTCCAGATATTTCACAGCATTGTATGCCGCACGCTCGTCGTCAATTTTAATGGTGTCGAAGTTGCCACCAGGAGGGGCTTTGTCAAAAAACACAACCGGGATTCCAAATTCAACCGCCTTGCTAATGTGGTCTAGTTGATTGCTTTCACGGCTCAGCGAAATAATGATGCCGCTCACCCTGTTATCAATACACACTTGAATGTTCTCTTCCTCTCGCTTTAACTCCTCATTGCATTGCAGCACCATCACATGATATCCTGCCAGGGTTGCCTCTTGTGTCACACCGTTGATTACGGATGGAAAAAAGAACATGTTGATTTCAGGAATGATCAATGCGAGTGTAGGGTTGGAATTGCTGCGCAGGTTGCTGGCAATTTTATTGGGCGTATAATTGAACTGCTTGGCGATATTTTTAATGCGCTCTTTGACATCGCTGCTGATATCTGGATGATTTCGCAAGGCGCGCGACACGGTAGAAGGATTGACTCCCGCCATCTTTGAGATGTCCTTAATTGTGATTCTGCGACTCATATAGGAACGAAAAAGCAGTTAATAGTTGCGCAGAGATGTAGCGCATTTGGGTATTGTTGTAAGGAGAACATCAGCATGGGTACCAAAGCAGTCTAAAATTGAGCGAATATTTCGAGTAAGATATGAACAATTGTGGTAAAAATACGCGCAATTAATCAACCGCAACCGATTGCGCAACCGATTGCTTTACGTTGCGAAGTATTCAGCTACATATAATTAGTCAAAGTCTGGCCTAGATTTGTGTCAAACAAACACCATTCACAATGAAGAAATATATACTGATTAAACAAGTGTTAATGCTTTGCATTATGACGGCTTTGGGTAACTACCTTTTAGCCCAGGGCACAATCACGGGCAGCGTGAGCGGCGAAGATGGCACCTTGCCCTTCTCGACCGTTCAGGTACTTGAAACTGGTGGTGGCGCGGTGACCGATATGGATGGAAAATTTAAAATTCCGAATTTGGACGCAGGAAGCTATACCCTCGTAGTGAAGCAAATAGGTTACACTGCTGAAAAGGTTGAAGTGCTTGTATCAGATGAGAAAACCACTGAGGTTGCGGTGCAGCTCAAAAAAGACGCGTTAAGCCTCAATGAGCTGGTAATAACAGGGGTATCTAATCCGGTATCGAAACTTGAAAGTTCGGTGTCAATGACCACCATCAGACCGACTGCACTTCTTGAGCAGAATCCTGCCAACACCGCTGAACTGTTGCGCACCATTCCTGGTGTGCGTGCTGAAGCATCGGCTGGAGAAGGAAATACCAACATCACCGTTCGTGGCGTGCCGATCTCTTCTGGAGGGGCCAAATACTTGCAGCTTCAAGAGGATGGCATGCCTATACTCCAGTTTGGCGACATTTCTTTCGGTACTGCCGACATCTTCCTTCGGGCTGACCAGACCATACAGCGCATCGAAGCTATACGTGGCGGTTCGGCCTCAACCATGGCCAGCAATTCACCAGCCGGTATTATTAACTTCATAAGTAAAACCGGTGCTGTGGCTGGCGGTTCTATCGTGACCAATGTAGGATTGAACTTCGACAATTTCCGCACCGATTTTGAGTACGGTGCGCCGCTGGGCAATGATGTGAGTTTTCACATAGGAGGTTTTATGCGCCAGGGCGAAGGATTCCGCGAATCGGGCTTCCGCGCCAACCAGGGCGGGCAGATCAAGGCCAACCTTACCAAGCGTTTCAAGAACGGGCATGCCAGGGTATACCTGAAACATCTCAACGACCGCACTCCAGCCTTTCTGCCTATGCCTATGCAGGTTACCGGCACCAATGCCAATCCCGAATGGGGAAACATTGCCGGCTTTGACGCCCTCCGCGGCACCATGCACTCTCCCTTTTTCACTTCCAATCTGAGTACAGGCCCAGATGGAGGGCTGCGCCGCAGCAATGTTATGGACGGCATGAACCCTGTATCTACCGCCATCGGTGCTGAATTCATTTCCGACCTCGGTGATGGCTGGAGCTTCGAGGGCCGCACCCGCATGGCTTTTAACTCAGGCCGATTTGTGTCACCCTTTCCCGCTGAAGTAGGCGATGCCTCATCAATTGCGGAGTCAGTAGGGGGGGCAGGAGCCAGCCTGCAATATGCTGATGGCTCACCTTTCGGCAACGGGCATGCAGGTAACAATCTCCTCATGAGACTGCATCTTTTTGATACTGAGCTCAACGACTTCAACCTCTTTACCAATGATTTTAGAATCAAGAAGAGCCTGGACAACCTTGACCTGACCTTCGGCTATTTCCGATCGGTACAGAACATTTCGATGTCATGGCTTTGGAATTCCTACCTCTTCGATGTAAACGGGGAAAATGCGCGTCCGGTAAATGTTTTTGGCGAGGATGGCACGCCTTTCAGTACCAACGGGCTTTATGCCTACGGAACACCTGCCTGGGGAAATCTGCACCGCAACTATGACACCCAGCACACCACCAATGCGCCGTACATGGCAGCCTCCTACAACGTCAATGGCAAGCTCTTTCTTGACGCATCTGTGCGCTATGACATCGGTGCAGTGAATGGCTCCTTTGCCGGAGGCAGCTCGCGGCCTTTCGATATGAACAACGATGGCGAAATTGGCGCCAATGAGCAAGAGGTCTTCTTCGTGGACAACGAGAACCGCACCCCCGTAGATTATACCTACGAGTACCTTTCCTTCTCATTCGGAGCGAATTACAAACTCGACGAAACCCAGGCCATCTTCGGGCGATTCAGCCGTGGTGGTGCCGCCAAGGCCGACCGCATCCTCTTCCAGGGCTTGCCTTATAGCGGCGGAGTCGACCTCAATGCGCTCGATATGATTGATCAGGCTGAGATTGGTTGGAAGAAAAACTTCCGCAGTGCAGCTGTATTCGTTACGGCTTTCTATGCCCAAACTACTGAAGAAGGCGGCTTTGAACTCACCACCCAAAATATCATTGACAACAACTACCAGGCATTCGGATTGGAAGTAGAAGGCGCAGTTAATCTTAAAAAACTTGAGCTGCGCGGCGGATTAACGTATACTGATGCTACCATTACTTCAGGTGTCAATGACGGCAATGCCCCCAGAAGGCAGCCCGCGCTGATGTACTTTGCAACACCTACCTACAAAATAAGTGATAAGATCAACCTGGGTGCCACTGTGATGGGTCAAACCGGAGCGTACACCCAGGACAATAACGAATTGTGGATGCCAGGATATGTATTCGTTAACGGCTTCCTGCGCTATCAGATCAACAAGAACCTTGCGGTATCCTTGCTGGGCAATAACCTTTTTGATGCGCTCGGACTCACCGAAGCTGAAGAAGGTGCTATTGCTGACAATCAGATCAACTTTGTGCGTGCACGCAGCATTGTGGGCCGCACGATAGGTGCTTCAGTTATGCTGAGGTTTTGATTTAAGGTTCAGATAGATAAGGTTAAAACCATGCGGGAAAGGCCCGCATGGTTTTAATTTCAATTAACTTCACACCTCAATGGCCTTTTCTGATACGGACATTACAATAACACAGGCCCTGCATGTATTGCACAGCAGCTGCGTGCCTCAGGGCATAGTCGCTTCCGCAAATGGGGCTGACAACTACCGCCGGGTGTGGGCGCGTGATGGCATCATTGCGGGCCTCGCTGGCTTGCTGTACGCAGATGAGGTGCTCATCAGGCACTTTGCCAAAACTGTGGAAACCCTCGGCGCGCAGCAACACATGACTGGTATCATTCCGTCTAATGTAGACCTTTCAAGCCCACCCAAAGTGAGTTACGGCAGCACAGCCGGCAGGGTCGATGCCACTGCCTGGTGGGTAGTGGGCGCTTTGCTTTTACTCAAGTGCAGGCCTGAAGCTATTGCAAAACCAGATGAAACAAAACAGGGCGTGCTCCGGGCCATGCAGGTGCTGGAAATATGGGAAATGAACCTCGGACACCTCATATACACCCCTATCGGCGGTAATTGGGCAGACGAGTACGTCATTCAAGGACATACGCTCTATGATAACCTACTGCGGCTCTGGGGCCTGCGGCTCGCTGCCGAAGTTTTTGCCAACGACAGCGGAGTCCGTATGGGAAAGGCTTTCAGTGAAAAAGCCCAACTGGTTAAGGAAAAGATGGAAAGCAATTACATGTACACCCAGCACCCCCAAAGGCCACTTTACCATGCAGAGGCTTATGGCAGGATAGCGCACGATCCTGGTTGTCTGTTCGCTTCGGTAAGTCCTATGGGTTATGATACCCGCTGGGATATGGCCGGCAATGCGCTGGCTTTGTTGCTTGGCTTCACGCAAAAATTGGATACGACCTGCGCCTTTATGGAAAAGCTGGCGTCCGAATTGCCCCATGGCCTGCTCCCAGCATTCTGGCCGGTGATCACACCTGGCGATCCCGACTGGGCATTCCTTGCCAATAACTACAATTACCGCTTCAAGAATAGGCCCCACCACTTTCATAATGGGGGCGCCTGGCCTGTATTTAGCGGGTTGATGTGCCTCGCTTTGGCAGCCAATGGTAAGGTGGAAGCCGCCTCGGCCATTCACGACCACATGGCCCGCGCCCTCGAGAGGGAAGCGCCGGCGGGTACTTTTTACGAATATTTTGATACGGAGACCGGTGCGCCCCATGGCATGCAACAGCTGTGCTATTCCGCCGCGGGCTGGCTATTTGCCGAAAAGGCAGTACGCGACCCACTTCACATTTTACACGACTTGCTCCCATGATAGGCGATGTGATTCATATCAAGCCGGAATACCTCCGCACCGCGGCCGACATCATTGAGATGTGCGGCCCCGAGTACTTTACTCATAAGCGCATTGTGCTCATTGCAGGAGAGTCGGGCAGCGGTAAGTCTGTCACGGCCATTTCCCTGCAAAAGGAGCTTTTGAGAAGGGGAGTGGATGCCTTCGTGCTCCACCAGGACGATTACTTCCACCTGCCCCCTGCCAGCAACCACGCTGCCCGCGAGGCCGATATAAGTCGGGTAGGGCCTCAGGAAGTAGACCTGGCATTGCTGCAAGGCCATCTCGATGCTTTCGCAAATGGCGACACACGCATCACCAAGCCCCTTGTGTATTACAAGGAAAACCAAATACTCCAGGAAACGATCAACATGGTGCCCTACCGGGTGCTCATCATCGAAGGCACCTACGCCCTTGCGCTTGCGCGCGCCGACCTGCACATCTTCATGGAGCGCAATTACCACGATACACTGCCCAACCGGCAAGCCAGGATGCGCGATGTGGCGAGTAATTTTGTGGAACAGGTGCTGGAGATGGAGCACCACATCATCGCGCCGATGCTTGAAAAGGCCGATATTTTGATCCGTAAAAACTACCAAGCCGAACGCTTATGACCCCACACGCCGCTAAGCCCCGCCTTTCCTTTTGGCAAATATGGAACATGAGCCTCGGCTTCCTCGGGGTGCAATATGCTTTCGGATTGCAGCAGGCCAATATGAGCCCCATATACCGCTACCTCGGTGCCGAAGAAAGCGAAATTCCCTTCCTTTGGCTGGCCGGACCCATCACAGGTTTGCTGGTACAACCCTTCGTCGGTGCCTTGAGCGACCGCACCTGGAGCCCGCTCATGGGGCGACGCAAGCCGTACATCCTGTTTGGGGCCATCGCCACGAGCCTGGCACTCATCCTGATGCCCAACTCGGTACACCTCTGGCAGGCAGCTGCCTTGCTCTGGCTGCTCGATGGAGCCGCCAACGTGACCATGGAGCCCTTCCGCGCCCTGATAGCCGACAAGCTCAATGACAAGCAGCGCTCACTCGGCTTTGCTATACAAAGCCTCTTTGTGGGCCTGGGCCAGATTTTAGCCAATCTCATGCCCTTCATACTCGGCGCACTTGGCTTGCTTTACACGGTGGGCGAGCAGGTGGAGCGCATCCCACTTTTCGTGAAATTGTCATTTTACGTAGGTGCTGCCACCATCCTCATCACTGTACTCATCACGGTCTTTACCACCAAGGAGTATCCCCCTACAGAGGAACAGCAGGAGGCCATTGATGCGGCCAAAAAGAAATCCACCTTGTCAGAAATTGTCGAAGCCTTCAAAGAAATGCCCACGACCATGAAGCAATTGTGGTGGGTGAAGTTTTTTACATGGTATTCGCTTCCGCTGATGTGGCAGTACTACTCCCTCACCATGGCGCGGCACGGATTCAGTGCCCCGGTGCCGGGGGTGGCCGCTTTTGAAGAGGGTATAAAGTTCGGTAATTTAGGATTTAGCGTGTTCAGTGGGGCCTGCCTGCTCTTTTCGCTGAGCATTCCGGTGCTGTCCAGGCACCTTGGCAACAGGGCCACCCATGCCATGTGCCTGAGCATTGGGGGCTTGGGATTTGTCCTCATGCAGTTTACAGAGTCACCTTATATGCTTGTGGGTCTGATGGCCTTGGTGGGCATTGCCTGGGCTTCTATTATGGCCATGCCCTACGTGATGCTGGCAGGCTCTGTGCCGGTGAAGCGCATGGGTGTGTATATGGGCATCTTCAATATGTTTATCGTGGTGCCACAAATCATCAGCATGCTCACTATACCTCTTAT
>DAIRDH010000078.1:0-12256 GCA_036796255.1 Cryomorphaceae bacterium | reverse complement strand
GCGCATGCACTTCAAAGCCACAGCTCCCGCTGACAGTATCATGCTCGACTTACAGGGCCGCTTAAAGGTGAAGTCCATTACCGGTAGCACTTCCGTAAAAAAGTACAAGCACAGCGGCGACCTACTCTACATCCTTTTTGACCCTCCTTTGCAAGCGGGCATGGATTACCACATCGACATTGCTTACAAGGGCAAGCCGGCTTCGATCCTCAGCTATGGCCCTGTATTTTGGATGGAAGACAAGGAGGGGCATCCCCGCGTGAGTACCCTTACCCAAGGCATCGGGCCGCACTGGATCATGCCTTGCAAGGACCTGCTCTACGATGAGCCCGATAGCTGCCACATAAGGGTCACCGTACCCGAAGGCCGTACAGCTGTTGCCAATGGCAAGCTGCGCAGTACTGTGCAGCGCGATGGCAAAAGCACTTTTCACTACGCCCTGATCAACCCCATCAATGTGTACAATATCTCCTTCAATGTGGGCAAGTTTTGCACGCTTGAATATCCCTATACCGACCTTGCGGGAAATAACCAGGTGATAGAAGCGGCGGTACTCTGCGAAGACAGCACCGTCGCGCAAAGCTTCTATGCCCAATCGCCGGCCGTGATGGCAGCGCTCGAGCAGCTCTACGGACCATTTCCCTGGTGGGAGGATGCGTGCCGCTTCGTGCAATCGGCGGTGAAGGGTGGTGCCATGGAGCACCAATCGGCCATCTCCATGGGCGACATAATGACCAACAATATGCGGCCCGACTCGGGCATGCACAGCAATAGCACCCTGATACACGAGCTCGCCCATGAGTGGTGGGGCAACAGCATCACCGCGCAAGACTATGGTGATGCATGGCTACACGAAGGCATGGCCTCTTATGCGGAGGCATTGGTTGCGGAGCGGCTCTATGGATACGAAACATACCAGCGACGCATGGCCCACGGCTACAGCCAAAATTACAATGAGCGGCCGGTCATCAAGCCCTTTGGGGTGAGGTACAACTCCTGGGCCAACCGCCGCGACAACAACATTTACGGCAAAGGTGCCCTCTTCATGCACACCCTCCGCATGCAGCTGGCCAACGATTCATTGTTCTTTGAAGTGCTGAGAGGCGCGTCCCAGCATTTTGCGAAAAGCAATATCAATACCACCGATTTCCAGACCTACTTCAGCAAGCACACAGGACGCGACTGGTCGGCATACTTTGACCTCTACCTGCGCAGCAACACCCTGCCCACCATGCTGGTGCATTTCGACGAGGACTCCAGCGCCTTTTACTACAAGTGGGACGCCGGCGTAGCAGCTGATTTCCTGTTTCGCGTCGATGCAGCCTTTGGCGATACTGAATTGGCCCTCTATCCTGGCGCGGAGTGGCAAGTGCTGCGCGACGCACCTCAGGGTGAGCGCACAATAGAACGGCTAAAGTCTGGCTACTTTGATGTGAGCAAAAGCACCCCGATACCAGAAGCACCCGTCGAGCAATGACCAGACCTGCTTGTCCGTAATGCCTTTCAATAAGCAACGAGCCGGACTTCGTTAAGCGTGAATGCAGGAATGTGAATTGAAATCATCTTACCTTTGGTACATGGCCGATAGAACCGACCCCGTATTCGACAAGCGCATCTTTTGGGATGTGGATACCGACAACATCGACTATGACAAGTACTTCCGCTACGTCATCGAGCGGGTATTTGAGCGCGGCGACGTGCCCGACATCCGCAATTGCCGCCGCTATTATGGCGATGAGAAGGTGAAGGAGGTGCTGCTCAACGCAAAATTTTTGCCTGAGGTCACCATGTACCTCGCCTCAGCAGTTATTGATGAACCCGTGACCAAATTCAGATGCTACACACGGAGACAGTCGAACCCGACACTTTTTCCCTACTGAAGGAATTGATGCGTATTCCTCAGCTCAAAGATTTTTCTTTGGTCGATGGGACTGCACTCTCTTTGCTCTATGGACACAGAATTTCCGTTGATCTTGATCTGTTTTCGCCAATCCTTTCGACCTAAATGAGATTTCGCAATGTCTGGGATCCTGTTACGGCGATCGTTTTAAAATACGCACGTCCAGTCCTGGCTTCGGGTTATTTTGTTTGGTGGATAAAACAATTATTGACCTTGTAAAAACTCCGCATTCCATTATTCGGCCGGGTTACGAAGCAGATGGCATCCGGTTCATTTCCACTGAAGACATCGTCGCCATGAAAGTGCAAGCCGTTCTTGGGCGCGCCCGCAAAAAGGATTTCTGGGACATCGCCACTTTGCTCCAGCACTACACCGTAGCCCATTTTGTGCCTTTCCACAAAGAAAAGTACAGCACCCAGCATCTGCTTGTCACCGTGCCACAGGCCATCTCATACTTCGCTGATGCCGAAGATGACCTCGACCCGAAGAGCCTCCAAGGGCAAACATGGGCTTCGGTCCAAGCGGCCATCCAGAAAGAGGTGCGGGGATTTTTGGGTTGAATGGATTGCTTCTTTGGCCATGGACGTGGTAGAGACGCGATACACATAGAGAAGCCATAAATCGCGTCTCTACGTGTTGGCGTGAATCTTGCGGCTCATGCAGAGACCATTATCATTAAATATTTTTCGCAATGCGCCCATTTTTCTGCCAAATATCCCTTTCAATAACCCTGCTGCTGCTGTGTGCCTTTTCCGCAGAAGCGCAGTGGCAACTGGACATAGAGAGCGGTGCCGTGTGGAATGGCCGCAATGATGTGCGGGTGCCCAATGGGGGCACGCCCTTCTCCCTTACGGAAAATAACCAGACTGCGGCCACCCCATTTTTCAGGGCCGAACTGCTGTATACCTTCAACACCCGTCATACCATCCGTGCACTTTACGCCCCATTTCAAATCAACTCGACAGGGACTTTCGGGCGCGACGTGACTTTTAATGACATCGTTTTTCCAGAAGGGACATTGTATCACGGCAATTACGTATTCAACTCCTACCGCCTCACCTACCGCTACGATTTCCTCACCACGACGGCATCGTGCGGCTTACCCTTGCAAGAGAAGACATCCCCATTTCCCGGCGTCTCCGGGCAGGGTTTATGGTCAATAGCGATATGGAATATATGGCAGGGATGCATTACATCGTCACGCGGCATCTGGGCATCCGCGCCCATTACGACAGCGATATGGGGTTTGGGGTAGGGTTGAGGTTGAATTATTGAGGGGGGCTTGCGGTCAAAAATAAAAAGCTGCAAAGCAGCTTAAAACTGGCCACGAATGCACGAATAGGCACTAATGAAAACACGAATGAAATATTTAGAAGTCCATTGGTGGTATTTGTGAACTTATGTGTATTCGTTGCTCAAAAAAGGCCGCTTGCGGCCAAAGAATAAAAGGCCGCAAAGCGGCTGAAAAGTGGGCGGCGGCGGGAATTATTCGGTTTTGGCGAAGGCGATGTGCAGGGGATTGTGGGCGCGGTTTTCGAGCAGGAAGTGCTTGTCGTTGACGATTTGGTAGAATTCAACACCGGCGAGGATGAAGCAAGGTCCTTCGAAGAGTGGAATGGGTATTTCGATGTTGGCGTAGGGGTCGGTGACGTGGTGTCTTGTAAACGCGTTGTTTGAGCGCTCGAGGGTCTCGAAGTCGATCTCGATGGTGTAGAAGAAGAAGGCGCATGCGTTGGCGCCGATAGGCCATTTGAGGGATTCTTCTGGCGGTGCGATGCTGGCGATGGCCTTTGGCGGGTCCGTCAGGGCGGCATCAGGTGGGCTAAGCCGATAGGTGGGTTCTGCCTGCCAAGTGGAATCGTCGGTGGGATTGAGGCTGGTGTGAACGAGAAAGTCGAGCATAAAAGGTTGAGGACGGCGTTCGCCTCGTATGTTGACGGTATCGAGCTGGCGCTGGAGGGCGATTGTCTTTTTGACCAGGTTGGTAAAGGCATTGCCTCCCCTGTGGGAGCGGCTGTGGTTGGCACTGGTAGCGTTGTAGATGGCTTTCGCAAAAAGCGTGGCCCGCCCAAACTCGGTGTTGTTTTCCCGTATGCGCTGAAAGCTCCTCTTGTTGTTCTTATGGTCGTCGGAGGTAAAGCCGCCTGGCTCCTGGATAATGTGCTTGTTGCCCAGCTTTCGCCCTATTACGGTGCCCAGCTTGCCTTTGAATTGGATGATTCCTGTTTGTATAGCCATTGCGGTACTTGTTAGGTAGTGATGTATAGCTTTCTATGTAACGTGAGGATGGGGTCTATATTGTCAGTGGCTGCGATCTGGATTATATCAGGAGCGGTATGAAAGCGGCCGCACAGCGGTATGAAAGCGGCTGCACATCGGTATGACACCGGTATGATAGCGGCATCACAACGGCATCACAACGGCATAATATCGGTTTGAAAGCGGAAAAGAAGTTTGTAAAGTTCTTAAAGTTGGAAAGTTCTTGTAGTTGGAAAGTTTGTAAAGTTCTTAAAGTTGGAAAGTTTGTAAAGTTTGTAAAGTTTGTAAAGTTTGTAAAGTTTGTAAAGTTTGTAAAGTTTGTCGGTTTGAGTGGTTTATATGGTTGAATAAAGATAAAAAACATTCTTCAATTCCTTTCGTAAAAATCGGTCAAAAAAAGAACTTCTGCATTACTTTTGTGGCGTGCTGGAACAGTTTAGAAATAGTGCGTTTGTAAGGTCCCTCTGGGGATTGATGGCATTGTACCTGCTGAATATCAGCGTGGATACCGCCGACCCATATCCAGATCACATACCCGAAGACCTGAGCTTCAATGACCAGGAAAGTATTGTGGAAATTGTGGTTGAGAAAATCCTCGGATTTGAAAATGCCATTGCCGAGTACGACGACCACGATACGGAAGAGCACAACAAGAAGAAACCGTTCAAAGCCAACATTCATCTTTACTGGCCTGCACTCAAGCCCCTTGCCCAAGTCTCATTTACGGAAAGTAGCCAAAGTTTTCCCGTTTTCGATACGCGCTTGCTGCACAATTTTTTCGAAATAGACACGCCCCCTCCAAAAGCCTGATTTGTTTTAACCGATTGATATTGTCCCATGGCCAAAAGGTTCATGGGCCACTTCGTATTGCCTAAAAAACTAATCACATATGAACTTTAAGAATATCTGGATGCCCACCATAGCCGTGGCGATTGCCACCTACAGCTTTGCCCAAAATACGCAAACTGAAAAAGACAGTATCTACATAAAACAAGTAGAAGATCAACGCAAGCCCGACAAGGTTTTGCACGCAGAACCACTGTATATTGACCTAATTCGCGACCTTGGCGCACGCAAAGGGGAGAAGGAATGGAACGTCGGGCTGGAGCTTGCCGACAACCTTCAATTTGACAGTTACGAGGCCCTTGTCGAATATGAATGGGCGCCCATAGACCGCCTTGGGCTGGAGGTAGAGCTGCCCTTCACTTTCTATTCGCCTGTGCAAGACACGGACAGGGATTCCATTCCTTCCAACCAGCTCAACAGCCTGAAGGTGGCGGCACAATGGTCCTTCTTTGTGAACAAAGACATCGCCACATCCATGGCCATTGGATACATCAATGAATTTGAGTTGAGTGATTTCCGAAACTTCGGCCAGCCACTTATCAGGGGCAATGTCTACAACCCCTTCCTCATTGTCGCGAAGCGCTGGGGCAACAATTTCCATACGCTGCTTTACACCGGACCCCGCATCGCGCAGGATTACGCCACCGCCACATTTCATACCAGCTATGAGGCCCATACCAGCCTGCACTATATGATCACGGGTACGCGCAACTTTATCGGGGTGGAATTCAATAAAGCCTTTGATGATGGCCACTTCGATATGACCATGCGTCCGCAAATGCGGGTGGGTATTACCGACAACCTTCTGATTGGTATCGTAGCCGGTATACCGCTGAGCAGAACCAATGAAAGGCTCAGTTCTTTTGTGCGCCTTATTTGGGAGCCGAAGCACAGGCATTGATTGCGGTTGTGAGATTGTACAGGGTACATACAGTTGATTATTCGATCGTGCTCCATTGAGACGCAATATATTGTTTTAGAGGAGACACATTTAAAATGGTGCCGCAGGGTTGCAACTTAGCGAGGAACGAGCGATCTCAGCGAAGGTAAACCCTGCGGTGCGGTACACGCTAATAAAGGTGCCGCAGCGTTGCAAATAGCGACGCTCGCCCTCCTTGCAGCCCGCATGAAAATTGGCGGACAGGCGCGCAGGCGCACAGGAAGCCCAGCCCGACTGCGCCCTCGTTCCACCTAGCCCCGCTTCACTTACGGCCACGGCGGGCAGGTCAGCGGGCGGGGAGCGATCTCAGCGAAGCTAAACCCTTCCATATGGACGCCAGAGGCGGAGGAGCCGAGGGGGGGCACTATTTGAGGCGTATAGATTTGTATAACAATTTGTTAGACCTTACAGGTTAAAAGAAACCTATCAGGTCGTGCGGGTTGCGAAATTTTTGTGAAGGCAAAAAGAAGGGTGCCGCAGGGTTGCAAACCCTGCGGTGCGGTGTATATTTGGGACGGCAATCAAAATTGTAAAAAACGCGCATTGAATTGATCAACTATGCGGAAGAATAAAGGGGATTTTCCAATGGCGAAGCTGCCGTATGGGATGTTGAATGGGCTGGGCAAAAGGGCTACGATTCAAATTTTCTACATGCTCGGGAGGTTTAAATACGCTTTGAAAATAGGAGGGACGCTAGTTTGCACTTGCAGCGGTCTCCATGCAATTGCGCAGGGCACTGATGCTGCTAAAGAAACAGAAGGAGAACATTACGGCATCAAAGCGGGCATCAACTATGCAGAACTTTGGGGTGATGATGCCCTTCCGGAAAGCGACCGAAAAGTGGGCTATTCCTTTGGAGGGTATGCGACCTATAAAATTACAAAAACCTTGAAGGTGCAGCCCGAAGTGATTTGGTCGCTGCAAGGGGCTGACTCGAAAGAGAGTGGACGGTACAAGATATCTTACATCAATATCCCGGTGATGTTCAAATGGAAAAGCGATCGATTTTATACAGAAGTGGGTCCTCAACTGGGTGTGCTTACCATCTCTACAGCCAAATCGGTACCGGATGAGTTGCGGCTGGACAACTTTGAAACCTTCGATTTCTCCGTCAATGTGGGCATAGGGTATGAGATCTTTGAGGACTGGAGCATCGGAATGCGCTACATCCATGGCGTAACCAACATTGTAAGGGGACGGGATTTGAGGAATAGTGTGCTCTATTTTGGCATCGCCCATAGGTTGTTTTGAAAATGAGGCTACACAGGCCATATATTTTACTCCCAATTTTCGCCTGGCTGATGTCGGCGGGGCTTGTGGCCCAGACAGGCAAGGGCGAATGGCAAGCGGGCTATTTCGCGCCCTACCTCTCGCATGTGGGCGGAATGCTGGGCCTGGCCCTTGATTTAAAAGAAATGGGTACACCATCAGGCCAGGGCAGTACCAAACGCTTACAGCTCTTGTCGCAATTGGGCTATTTTACGCAAGTAAATGTGTCAAAGAACATTTTGCTCCAACCCGACTTGGTGTACAAATGGAATAAACAGGACAGCCGCTTTTTCCTTAGCGCTGGAGTTGGCGCAGGTTATTTGCTGGAATTTCAAAGACAAGAGGGCACATTGGACCTGGCAAGCGGCGAGATAGATTACCGCTACAAGGCATTGCACTATTTCTTGCCAAGCCTGAACGCAGGCCTGGGGCTTGAGCCCAAAAAGCATTTCGGCTTTTACTTGAAAGCCACTTATGGCAGGAAGATGGCTGCGCAAAACGCGCATGCTGCCTTTGCTGCACTTTCCGCGGGTTTAATTTTCAAGTTCAATTCAAATGAGTAAGCCATGACAAGAAAGGAATTTGTCGAGAAAAGCGTGATGATGGGTATCGGTCTGCCTTTCCTCTCCGGGCTCATGTTGCAATCATGCAGCAAAGCCGATGCACTGTTTCCCAGCTTTCAAACCAATTTTTCCGGAAAGGTAATCATCGTGGGGGCAGGGGCAGCGGGACTGTCGGCGGGCTACTTGCTCAAGAGGTATGGGGTGGATTTTGAAATCATTGAAGCTGCGCCGGTGTACGGGGGGCGCCTCAAGAAGGCAAGTGATTTTGCAGACTTTCCCATTGACCTTGGTGCGGAATGGATCCACACCGACCCGCGCATACTGGCAGAAATTCTAAACAATCCCGATGCAGAGGCGCAGGTTGACATCATAGTGTACAACCCCCAAACCATCCAGTCCTGGAAGAACGGCCAATTGAAATCACACAACTACATCCGCAGTTTATACAGCGAGTGGAAATTTAAAAACACCACCTGGTTCGACTTTTTCGAGCAGTACATCGTGCCAGAAATTTCGGATAGGATAGTGCTCAACAAGCCCGTAAGCGAAATCAACTACGAGGGCGACAAAGTGATCCTGAGCACAAGCAACAATGAAACGTACGAAGCGGATAAGGTACTCGTGACCACCCCGGTAAAAACGCTTCAACAGGGACACATTTCCTTTCAACCCGCCTTGCCCAGCGAAAAAACCCTTGCCCTCAGCCGCATATTTATGGGAGATGGTATCAAGATATTTATAGAATTCAAAGAGAAGTTTTATCCGGATATATTGGCCTTTGGCAACATATTTCAAGCCCTGAATGAAGAAGAGAAATTCGTGTATGATGCCGCCTTCAGGAAAGACTCCGGCAAGCATGTTTTGGGGCTGTTTGCCATCAATGAAAAAGCGCGGGCATATACTGCACTGGGCAGCGAGGAGGCCATTATAGAAAAGTTTATGGCTGAATTGGACGAAATATTTGAAGGCAAAGCTTCGGCCCATTATGTGAAGCACATCATTCAAAACTGGTCGGATGAGCCCTACATACAAGGGGCATACTCCTACACATTCGATGGGAATCAAAAGGACATTGTGGCAGCCATCAATGAACCGCTTGCGCAAAAAGTCTATTTTGCCGGTGAGGCATTGTCCATTGACGACCAAGCGATGGTGCAGGGGGCCTGTGCCTCGGCTTACAGCATGGTGGCTGTGATGATGACAGGGGGGTAATCGCTGCTGGGGGTCACGTTGGGTTTTGAAATATCCGTCCAAACAAACGGAAACTGAGGTGGTATTTCATGCCTAAGTGTTTTTCTGCCAACTTCTATATTCCCTTAATGCCCCCTAAATGCTTTATTGTTTTCTATCCTGAAACAGAAAGGAATGAAATGCCAAAAAATGCTCGTTATTGATTTCACTGGATGGCGGGTGCTTTCATGCACTCCAAGGTGGGAATGATCGTTAAACACGTTTCATCGTCAGAAGAATATGGGTATTTTTGGCGGCTTATTCATATGGCAATGCAAACAACAAAAAATCGGGTTACAGTAGCGCAATGGTTGAAATTAAAGCCATACGAGAGCATGCGCCAAAGTGATACTTACTACGTGAGGATGGCCAACGAGCTGCGCTTCGCACTTGGCTTCGAGCCACTTGGGCTACATTTAATTCAAACGTTGGAAGCCGAGCAAGTAAACCACCTGTGCTGTATGTACGCGGCTTACCTAGAGGATGTGGTATCGGGCACCGGTATGTGGGCAAGTTTTGTAAGGGTCAACAAGCGGCTACACGGCCACACATTGCCCTTTTATGAAGTTGATAAGGATTACTACGAGGATGAAATCAATGAAGCCGATGTGCGCTTTCTCACCTGGTACTTCATCGCATTGGTAAAGCATGACAGTGTGTTGCAGCCCCAGAGCGCGTTGATAAGGGAGCTCTCTGAATCCATGTACGCAGTGCTCGATCACCACTGGGAGCAGGCTCCTGAAAACCCGAAGCTACAGTCATACTACATCCCCGAGGAGGGTACCACCGATTTTTACCTGGTACGTCAGTGCATGGACCATTTGCTATTCGGTTCCTATCTTTTATTTCCTGATGCTTCCTACGCATTTTCAGCCGAGCTGGAAGAAGTATTGGCTGATGATGAAATGCATGCATATATGCAGGAGTGGTTTATTGAAACGAGGGCGCGCTATGATTCCAGTTTTCGCACCTCGCTCCACCATTTACATGCCAGGGACTGGCTCATTGAAATGCTGGGGGAACAACACGAACTAACCCCCGACCTTAACGCCATGGGCACACGCGTATTTGGTCACTTCACTGAGGAGGGCGAGGATGAACATTGCTTTCACCTCAGGCACGCCGCTTCAGGAAGGATATTTCAAGTACTCAAATACAGCATACCCAACTTGCCCCGCAAGGAAAATGAAAAGTACTTCCATGCACTTGGCCTGGTGCGCTGGCGTGGAGAGTGGTGGTTTTCCGGGAGCTCTCACAGCTTTCCTTACACAGAGGAGAAAGCCGCTTCACTCAAAAACGACCCGAAGGAAATCAGTGCCCTCTACCAAGATGAAGAATTGTCAGAGCAGGTCATGGAGAGTATTGACATTCAGCGACAGGCTTTTCGGATCTTGAGCAAAGGAAGGGACTTCATCTTCATTACAGAACAAAGACTCGATGCGTTTACCAAAGCCCTTGCCGAACAAACCAATGCTTTGATTGATGCGAAGAGGAAAGGCAGCGGTGGCCGGCTTAAGTCGGTGGCTTTCGAACCAGACAAGCATGAAACAGCCCAGGCTGTAGCGAACGAAGATGAGGTGCTAAGCCTTTATTTCGGGACGAAGAACATCGACTTTGTACGCGGTTTGGCCTCGGCTTTTCCAGTGGATTACAATCCCTATTTTCGGACCGAATTGGCCAAGGAGCATTTTGGCGGCTTGCTTTTTACAGAAGAAGGTTCGGCCGAGGTGGCGTGCCACGTGTTGGAGCTGGCGCGCGACAAATTCAGCTTTTTAAATGAGGAGCCCTATCTCTCTACCATCCATAACCTGGACTTCGTATTGCGCTTTTACAAGCGGGAAAATTACGCGCAGCGCAGCGGTGTTGTGGAGGTGGGTGGCGCTTGATTGATGGCTTGATGCTGAATGTTATGAAGTCCAGGATTTCAGGGTGGCCCAGCAGAATCAGCGCCATGGCCCGCCTTGCGGCAAATAGGGCAGGGGCAGATGCAGAATAGATGGGCATGGTGTACATTCTCGGGTCGCCTCCACCAACCGCTTTTTGGCATATGCCACCATGGTACACGGCTTACACGGCAAGTGCCTGGAGAAAAGAGACCCCAACCTCATTGCCCAGATCAAGAACTAACCTCACGTGCTACATCCAGATCAGCGGCATCAGCAGCCTGTTGCTCAGCGTGCTCACCATGTTCTTGATACATGTGGAGCTGCTGCTGGTGGTGTGGGTATTTGCCGCGGGGCTCTTGCTGCTCATGGTGTCCCTGCTGGCGCTACTGATTTGGGCAATTCAGATAGCGGCGGGTACTTTGGGCTTTCATTAGAAGAATATCGAGACACAATGAAAGGGGAAGGGAGGGGTACTGCAGTGCAGCATTGCCAATGCTGCGCAATTTTCTCTGTTTTTTGCTACCCCAGCATCATTCCAGGGTCAGCACGGGCTTCAGGATGTATCCGCCATTGCCCGTTTCTACCACGGATTCATGCGCATCGAAATCGATGTTGAGCACCAGGGAGTCCAGCCCTGAGAGGGCCGACTGCACGTTGATCTTGAGGCCCGACTGCTCTGCGCTGGGTGTTTGGAGGGGGTGGAGCACATTGTCTACCATCACCGTATTGTTGGGGCCGAGGATGAGGCGTATTTGCGTGAGCGCGCCGTAGTTCACCACCGTATCGGCGATGAGGGTGTCGAGTCCGTTCTGGAGGTCGAGGAGGTTGTAGATGCCCGCGTAATTGCCGTCGAGCACCATATTGTCCCCTCCGCTGCCTTTAAATTCCACGGATTGCAGGTCAATGTTTACCTGCTGGTATTGGGCAGGCTGGTCATGCATGTACACCACAAGGCGGGTAGGGGAGCTTGGGACTTCCGCGCTGCCATTGTCATCATCGCTGCAGGCTGCAAAGGCGAAGAGGCCTGCGCAGAGGAATAAGGTGATTTTGTAGTTCATCATACATGTGTTATTTACCCAATGTAGGCATAATGCAGGAGGGCACCGTGGTACTTGGGAATGATTAACAGGGGGGAGTTGATCTCACGGATGGTAACTTAACGATAACAGAGCGTTCTCAGCGAAGCAAAACCCTTTTGTTCGGACGCAATAGGCGGCGGTGCCAGGGTACACGATAAAAAGGATGCCGCAGGGTTGCAAACCCCGCGGTGCGGTTGTGCGGCGGCAGTGGTGATGGACAAGGTCCTGCACACTGTTGCGCAGTCCATAAGGGCGGCAGGCGATATTTCATCCCGTCGATTCAA
>DAIRDH010000077.1:10466-12488 GCA_036796255.1 Cryomorphaceae bacterium | reverse complement strand
TCAGCCTCGGTGCTGAGGCCATAGCCGCTCTTGATCTCCATGGCGCCGGTGCCCATGGCCACGGCCTGCTGGAGGCGCTTCATGGCTTTCTCGAAAAGTTCGTCTTCGCTCATTTCGCGCAAGCATCCGGCAGAGTTGAGAATACCGCCTCCACGCTTTGCGATCTCCTCATAGCTCAGGCCCTGAATGCGGTCTTCAAACTCCCGCTCGCGCGAGGCGGCAAATACGAGGTGGGTATGGCTGTCGCACCATGCGGGCAGCACGAAGCGGCCGTCGGCATCGATCACCTCGAGGTTGCGCCAGTCGGTGATGCCCCCCCAGTCGTCCATGGAGCCGTAGAGCGCGATGCGGCCATTCTCAATGGCGAGAAAGGCATTCTCAAGCACGGGCAAGTGGTTCATCTCACTGCCGCGCAGCATCTTGGGTGGATTCTCGTAGACGCCGGCCAGGCCGCGGATGTTTTTGATCAGGATGCGCATGCTCGATAAAATTAGGCCACAAAGGTGCGAAAATGCTGGCGAGCGCTCCGATTGCCGGCATCAAATAATACTATCTTTGGCCCCTATATGGCTGGAAGTACTTTTGGACAACTCTTTAGGCTCACCACATTTGGCGAGTCGCACGGCGCTGCCATTGGCGGCATTGTGGATGGCTGCCCCGCAGGAGTGCGCATAGACCTCGAAACAATTCAACACGAACTCGACCGACGCCGCCCCGGACAAAGCGACCTGAGTACTCCGCGCAAGGAGTCGGATACGGTGGAGCTGCTCTCGGGCGTGTTCGAAGGCATGAGCACCGGCCACCCAATTGCCTTCATCATCCGCAACAGCGATCAGCGCAGCAAGGATTACGACAAGCTCAAAGACGTGTACCGCCCCTCGCACGCCGACTATGTGTACGAGGCCAAATACGGCCGCCGCGACCACCGCGGTGGAGGCCGCTCCAGCGCCCGCGAAACGGCGAGCCGCGTGGCAGCCGGGGCCATCGCCAAGCAATTGCTCGCGCAAGCCCTGGGCGCTGAAGTGCAGGGATTTGTGAGTGCCATTGCAGAGGTGCAGCTCGAAGTTCCTGTGGAGCAGCTCGACTTTTCCCTTCCGGAAAATGAGCTCCGCTGCCCACACCCCGAAACTGCCGCAACCATGCGCAGCCTCATAGAGCAAGCACGCGACAGCGGCGATACCCTCGGAGGGGTGGTGAGCTGCGTGGTGACCGGCATTCCCGCCGGACTCGGGGAGCCTGTATTCGACAAGCTCCACGCTGACCTCGGCAAGGCCATGCTCAGCATCAACGCCGTAAAGGGGTTCGAAACCGGCAGCGGTTTTGCAGCAGCGGCCATGCGCGGCTCACAGCACAACGACGCTTTTGAACAACGCGAGGGCAAAACCCACACCACCACCAACCACAGCGGCGGCATTCAGGGCGGCATCAGCAATGGTATGCCCATCACCTTCCGGGTGGCCTTCAAGCCCGTGGCCAGCATCAAAACGGCCCAAAGCACTGTGAACAAAGAAGGCGAAGCCACCCAAATCGAAATAGGAGGGAGGCACGACCCCTGCGTGGTGCCCCGCGCAGTGCCCATCGTTGAAGCTATGGCCGCACTCGTGCTCGCCGACCACTACCTCCGCAACCGAAGCGCCAAACTATGAGAAACCTCCCCCTGCACTGGAAAATCATCATTGGCCTGGTGCTCGGCATCATCTGGGCATTTGCCGCGAGCGCACTGGGCTGGAACCAATTCACCCGCGACTGGATCGACCCATTTGGCGTCATCTTCATCCGCATACTCAAGTTCATCGCTGTGCCGCTCGTGCTTTTCAGCATCATTTCAGGCATATCAGGCCTTCAGGATATTTCAAAATTGGGCAAGCTTGGCGCAAAAACTTTAGGCCTCTACCTCATAACCACCGTAACTGCCGTCGGAATAGGCCTACTTCTTGTAAATGTAGCCAAGCCCGGCGCCTTCGTGGACGATGAAACCCGCATCAAGAACCGCCTCGCATACGAGCTCTGGGCCGATGAAAC
>DAIRDH010000077.1:0-10366 GCA_036796255.1 Cryomorphaceae bacterium | reverse complement strand
ACGATGAAACCCGCATCAAGAACCGCCTCGCATACGAGCTCTGGGCCGATGAAACCGATGGGGTGGAAATCCTTGACGGAAAATACCTGAGCGGAGATCCGGCTTACGCCAAATACATGGACGAAGCCCGTATCAAGGCCGCCGCAGGCAGCGAAGTGGCGGAAGAGAAAATGGCTGCGGCCGAAAAATCGAAAGACGGTGGGCCACTTACCTTTCTCATCGAGTTTGTACCCGAAAATATCCTGCTCTCTATCAGCAACAATGGCTTAATGCTGCAAGTGATTTTCTTCGCCATATTTTTTGGAATTTGCCTGGCTTTATTGCCCCATGAAAAGGTGAGCATGGTCAAAGACTTTGTCAATGGCGCCAATGAAGTGTTTCTCAAAATGGTGGACATTGTGATGGATGCGGCACCGTTTTTTGTCTTTGCCCTCATGGCCGGCGTGCTTTCCAACATGGCCGATACACCCGGCGAGGTTTTTGAAATTTTCATAGGCCTGGGCTCGTACAGCATTGTGCTCACCATCGGGCTTGCGTTTATGATTTTTGTGTTTTATCCGTTGATAGCCCGCTCGGTGGTGAAGCAAATGACCTACCGCGAATTTCTCAAGCGCATCAGCCCGGCACAGTTTCTCGCCTTCTCCACCAGCTCCAGTGCAGCCACGCTGCCCGTCACCATGGAATGTGTGGAGCAAAACATTGGGGTGTCGCGAAATATAACGAGCTTTGTACTGCCCGTCGGGGCCACGGTCAATATGGACGGAACGAGCTTGTACCAGGCAGTTGCAGTGATATTTCTGGCCCAACTCCACATGGTGGATCTCAGCCTTGGCCAGCAACTTACCATTGTACTCACCGCCACCCTCGCCAGCATTGGGTCGGCGGCGGTGCCAAGTGCAGGCCTTGTGATGTTGATTATTGTGTTGCAGAGTGTGGGCCTCAACCCATTGTGGATTGCAATAATTTTCCCTGTCGACCGTATTCTGGACATGATGCGCACCGTGGTCAACGTGACCGGAGATGCCACCGTGAGTACCGTAATTGCAGCAACCGAAGGCGAACTAAACTACAAAGCTTAAAATACCCCTACCACCTTAAACTATCCCATGAAAAAAGCGCTCAAAATTATCGGAATCATCGTGCTGCTTTTTCTCGCAGCCCTTATCATTCTGCCATTTGCCCTCAAAGGCAAAATTGTGGAATTGGTGAAAACCGAAGCCAACAAGAACCTCAATGCAGTTGTAAATTTCGACGATGTAAGCCTCTCGCTGATCCGCAACTTCCCCAACCTTTCTGTTGGAATCCAGGAGCTCAGCGTGATCAATATCGAACCCTTTGAAGGCGATACCCTTGCTTACATGGAGGAGCTGAGGCTTGCGGTCAACGTGATGAGCGTCATTCGCGGAAGCGAAATCGAAATCAAATCCATACACCTGGAAAAACCTGTGATCAACGTGATGGTGAAAGCCGATGGCAGCGCCAATTACGACATTGCCAAGGAAAGCACAGACGAGGAAGAAACACCCGACGAGACCGATGGCGAAGAGATGAGCTTGAAAATCAATGAATATTCCATCGCTGACGGACGTTTGGTTTACGACGACGTCAGCCTTGCTTTTTACATCCTGCTCGACGGTTTTGACCATACAGGTCGGGGCAATTTTGCCGAAGAGGTCTTCACCCTCTACACAAAGAGCGAGATTGATGTGCTCGACGTGAAATACGACGGGGTGAAATACCTGCGCCGTGCCAAGGTAGACCTCAAGGCTGATATTGCCATGGACCTCAATCAGTTCAAGTTTACCTTTATGGAAAATGAGCTGCTCGTCAACCAGCTCGACCTCGGCTTCGATGGCTGGCTCGCCATGCCCGGCGACGATATCGACATGGACATCACCTTCCAGTCGCTCAAGAGCGATATTGTAACCATACTCTCCCTCGTTCCCGCCGACTTTACCGAAGACCTTGACGGCGTGGATGCCACCGGAAGCCTCAGCCTTACCGGCTATGTGAAAGGCGTGTACAACGAAAATTCCATGCCCGGCTACGGCGTGGACCTCCTCGTGGAAAATGGCCGCATTCAGTATCCCGATTTGCCGAGGAGCATAGAAAACATCAACATCAAGTCGGTAATCGTGAGCCCTGAAGGCGACGATATGGACCTGCTCACTGTCGATGTATCGCGCTTCTACATGGAGATTGGCAAGACCGCCGACTTCAAAAATACTGTTGACGCCACCCTCTCACTGCGCAATCCCATGAGCGATCCAAAAATCAAAACCCGCGTGGATGCCGACCTCGACCTTGGCAGCTTCAAGGATGTGGTGCCATTGGAAGAAGACTTCAGCCTCAAAGGGATTTTTGCCGCCCACTTTGCCCTCGACGGTGCAATGAGCGATATCGAGAACCAGCGCTTCGATAATTTCAAAGCCGAGGGCAGCATGAAGCTCAGCGGCATGGAATACAGCGATGCCGATATGGCAGTGAAAATATCAGAGGCTTCCGCCAACTTTACCCCACAACGCCTCAACGTGCCCGAAGTGAGGGTGAATTACGATGACATCAACATGGCGATGGACGGCTACCTCGAAAATTATGTGGCCTACGCGCTCAAAGACACCCTGCTCAAAGGCGTATTCAACTTTAACGCCGATAAGATTGACCTCAACAAGTACATGAGCGATGAGGAAGGCGAAGCAGAGACCGAAGTGGCCGATACCACCGCGACAGAAAGTATGTCGATCATAGAAGTGCCCGGCAACCTTGACCTTACGCTCAACGCCACCATCGGTGAGATACTTTACGGTGAGGTAGCCTTGAAAAACATGGTTGGGCAAATCGGCGTGAAAGACCACGTGGCTTCCATGCGCAAGCTCAACTTCGAAGCCTTGGGCGGCAGCATCGGGATGGATGGCTATTACAGCACAGTGAATCCCGAAGTACCCGAAATGAGCTTCAGCTACGATATGCGCAACATCGACCTCAAGGCCACAGCCGAGGGCTTTAAAACCATTGAGCAAATGGCACCCATTGCCAAGCATGCTTCCGGAAAAATCAGCAGCAAGTTTGACCTCAAAACCTCGCTTGACGCGAAAATGGAGCCCATCTACGAGACCATGGCAGGCGGCGGTACGCTCAGCAGCAAAAACCTGGTGCTCGAAGGCGGTGAGTTTTTGCAGAAGCTCTCTACCACCCTCAAGTCGCCCAAACTGGCGAGACAGGAAATTCAAGACCTGAGTCTCCGTTTTAAAGTGGAGAATGGCAAGGTTGAAACAGAGCCCTTTGATATCAAGATCAACAACATGACGGCCAATGTGTCGGGTTACAGCAGCTTCGACCAAACGCTCGACTACATGATGAAAATGAAGGTGCCCCGCAGTGAGCTCGGCGGCGACTTTAATAAAATGGCGGAAGGACTGCTCTCATCGGCCAGTGCATTTTTGGGTGGAAACATGACCCTCGGCGAGTTCATCAATATGGATGTACGCATCCATGGCGATATCGCCAGTCCTACCATTACGCCGAGCTTTGCAGGAATGGAAGGCGGCTCAGGTGGCTTGAAAGACCAGGCCAGGGAAGCGGTGAAGGAAAAAGTGGATGAGGTGATTGACGACACCAAGGACAAAGCCCGTGAGGAAGCGCAGAAACGCGCCGATAAGATTCTGGCCGATGCACAGGTGCAGGCCAACCGCGTGAAGAAAGAGTCGGCTGATGCGGCCAAAACGATCAGGGAAGAAGGCGAATCGGCTGCCCAGCGCCTGATGGAAGAGGCCGGCAACAATCCGCTTGCCAAGGCCGCCGCAAAGGTCGCTGCCGACAAAACAAGAGAAGAAGCCAACAAGCGCGCGGCCCAGCTGGAAAACGAAGGCATAAAGCGCGCCGATGACATCATGAAAAAGGCAAAAGAAGAATCAGATAAGTTACTCTCTTCGTTTTAAAATGAAGAGCGTGATTCCTTTTAGTGCGCTGCGGTTTTAAAGGCAACGATTTTGTCGGCAGCCTCGTTAAGGTTTAAAAGAAAGCATTAAAGTGAATTTCAGACCGGTGAATTTTCAAGTCCACATTCCTGTAAGCAGCGCATTTGTTGCGGTGATCATGCTGATATTTGGCGCAATAACTCCGGTTGTGGCGCAAGATGGCTGCGCCCCGGCTTCGAACAAAAAGGCCATCAAATATTACGAGCAGGCCCTTAACAATGACAAATTGAGCGATGACGAGCGCCTGGATTTGCTCCAAAAATCTGTGGATGCCGACCCGAACTGCCTTCAGTGTCTTTTTGCGAAAGCGCGGCTGCAATACCAACTTGCCAATGAGCGCGGCCTGAGCTATGCCCCTTCACTTGCGGCGTATGAAAAGCTGCTGGAGCGCTGCCCCACTTTTCATGCCGATGTGCATTACTACGCCGGAATCATCCACTACGGCAATCAGGATTACAAGGAAGCTGTCGAGCGCTTTGAGTCTTTCCTGCTGTTTGAGCCCAGCCGGGGCAAGATAGCCCGCGACCATGAGGAGAAGCAGAAAGACGTGGCACAAATCCTTCCGGAAATTCGCTTTTTTGTTGATTTCTATGCCAATCCGGTGCCCTACAATCCGGTGCGCATAGAGACCATCAACACCGCAGCCGAAGAGTACCTGCCCATGCTCTCACCCGACAATGAGTTCATCTTCTTCACCCGTAAGGAAAAAGTGAAGGAGAAAGGCGACCTCTACGCCCGCGATGTTGAGAACTTCATGCAGGCGCGCAAAACGGGCGGCAACCTCGACTTTGGGATGCCGGAACCCTTGCCGCCACCTTTCAATGTGGGCGACAATTACGGCGGCGTAAGTCTCTCACTCGACAACCGCGAAATGTTTGTGACCGTATGCAAGCCTGTGAGCGCCAATTACAAGAATTGTGACATTTACGTCACCCATTTTGAGCGAAAGCGCAATGACAAAGGCGAAATAGAGTTTCAAT
Source organism: Cryomorphaceae bacterium (assembly GCA_036796255.1). Lineage (GTDB taxonomy): Bacteria > Bacteroidota > Bacteroidia > Flavobacteriales_D > Cryomorphaceae > T3Sed10-241. The sequence continues at coordinate 5,409 of DAIRDH010000077.1, read as the reverse complement.
GGTCGGGCCTGGAAAATATGGGTGAAGCCGTCAATACCCCTGATGGGTGGGAGGCACAGCCTACCATTTCGGCTGATGGCAACACGCTGTTCTTCGCAACTGTGCGCGAAAATACTACCCCCGACAAAGACGGCAACCCGACCATCGACATTTACTGCACCGAGCGCCAAAGCAATGGCACCTGGAGCACGGCCAAGCCCATATCGGGCAATATCAATACTGCGGGCAATGACAAGAGTCCCTTCCTGCACGCCGACAGCCGCACCCTTTACTTTTCCAGCAATGGAAGGCCGGGTGCCGGTGGCTATGACATCTACTACAGCCGGCAAGATGAGGATGGCAAATGGACTACGCCCAAAAATTTGGGTTATCCCATCAATTCACCGCAGGATGAGCACGGACTGATCGTGAGCACCGATGGGATGACAGCCCTATTTGCCTCTGCCAATCCCGAACAGTCGCGCAGCCTTGATATTTACGCTTTTGAAGTTCCCAAAAAGGCCCGCCCCGAGAAGGTATTGATCTTCAAAGGCGATGTGAGCAACGACAAAGGGGAAGTCATTCCCGATGCCAAGATTGAATTGAAGTACGTGAATTCACAGGAAGTGAAGGAAGTGAATGTGGACAAGGAAGATGGCCATTACGCAGCAGTGGTCAACCTGAGGGAGAATGGAGAAGTGGTCGTTTCCGTGAAAAGCGCAACCCAGGACCTGGCCTTTAATACCCGTGTATTCACCATCGCCGATACCCTGAATACTGTGCAGGATATCAAAATGGAAATTGCCAAACTCGAGCCCGGCAAGACTTACCGCATGAACGACATCCGCTTCGAAACCGCTTCCTCCCGCCTCGATGCAGCTTCGCGAAAAGTGCTGGATGAGTTTGCAAATTACCTGAAGGAGAATCCTTCGCTAAAGGTAGAAATCGGAGGGCATACCGATGCGGTGGGCGATCCCTACAAGAATCTTGTGCTCAGTACCGATAGGGCTTTTGAAGTATTCGGATACCTTCAAGATACAGGAATATACCACAACCGCATGAGCTTCAAGGGCTATGGAGATACTGTGCCGCTTGCGCCAAACGATTCAGAGGCCAACCGTGCGAAAAACCGCCGCACGGAATTTAAAATTCTGAAAAAGTAGTAGCCTGCTTACTTTCATTACCTTTGCGGAAAATCAACACATAAATGCGCAAATTACTTTTCATCCTTCCCGCCCTCGCCATGATGGCCTGCGGTGGAAACCAAACTGAACAAACCAATACCGAAGCCGATATTGCGGTGGATATGCCAACACTCAACGTGTACGGCGATACCATCACTGCCGAAGGTGCATTGCTGCCACAAGACATGCTTGCCATTATGGAAGGCAAAGACAGCCTCGAAGCAAAACTAACCGCCACCATCAATGAAACCTGCAAAATGAAAGGTTGCTGGATGACCATGGACATGGGCGACGGCCAGGAAATGCGTGTAAGGTTTAAAGATTACGGCTTCTTCGTCCCCAAAGAAGGCGCTGAAGGCAAAACTGCCATCGTAGAAGGTATAGCTTTTATTGATACAATTGCTGTCGATGAACTCCGTCACCTTGCGGAAGATGCTGGCCGCACTGCCGAAGAAATTGCCGCAATCAACGAGCCGGAGATTTCGATCAACTTTGAAGCCCACGGGGTGATCATTCAGGATTGATTCCATCCAATTTGAATTGAAAAAGCGCAGGTCCTGCGCTTTTTTTGTGCTTTGCTTTTTCGAAATGTGGTAATTCAAGTGGTCAATGGTCACAGCAATTCAAGGTTTTCAACTTTATTTGTGAACCTATTCTCTAACCTGGGCCAATCCTTAAAATCATGAATGCCAATCCTACTCCTATCGACCGCTGGGTGGTGAATCCACTCACACGCTTTATGGGCAATTCTTCAGCCAGCGGCTTCGTGCTATTTGGCTCCGCAGTGCTCTCGCTTATTATTGCCAATTCATTTTTCGCCCCCACCTTTGATGCGATCTTAGACAGACAGCTCGGGTTTACTTTTGGAAGATTCCAGGTCTACAAGCCGCTACTGCTTTGGATCAATGATGGACTCATGTCCATGTTCTTTTTTGTGATTGGGCTTGAGCTGAAAAGAGAAATCATCGCAGGTGAACTCTCCAGGCCCAAGGATGCCGTGTTGCCCATTGTGGCTGGTCTCGGCGGAATGGCCGTCCCAGCGGTGATCTACATACTTTTCACCTCCGGCACCGGCACCGACGCCGTCAATGGTTGGGGTATTCCCATGGCCACCGACATTGCTTTCGCGCTCGGCGTGCTTTACCTGCTCGGCCCAAGGGTGCCCGTTTCGCTTAAAATTTTCCTCACCGCCGTGGCCATTATCGACGACATTGGAGCGGTATCGGTCATTGCCTTTTTCTACACCAGCGACATTTCCGTGATCAGCCTCGTGGTTGGCGGCATTTTTCTCGCCATCATGGCCGTGGGCAATGTGATCGGCATCAGAAGCACGCTCTTTTACGCCACTTTTGGAATAGGAGGTTTGTGGCTGGCCTTCCTGCTTTCAGGGGTGCATGCCACCATCGCTGCTGTGCTCGCAGCGCTCACCATTCCAGGCAATGTAAAGCTATCGCGCGGAGCATATTCTGATAAGGTCAGCGGTCTGCTACAGGTTTTTAGCAAAAACAAAGGCAGCAGCGAAGCCATGGCCAGCAAAGAAGAGCAATATGCGCTGGACGAGATCAAGGCGGCTACCGATCATGTGATTTCCCCTTTGCAAAAGCTCGAGCACAGCATGCATCCTATGGTGGCCTTTCTCGTGATGCCCATATTCGCTCTTGCGAATGCAGGCATATCATTTTCAGGTGATATGCTGGGAATGATCACGAGTCCGGTATCGCTTGGGGTTATTTTTGGTCTCCTTCTCGGAAAAGTATTGGGCATCGTTAGCTTTGTTTTCATTGCTGAAAAGTTGCGCCTGATAACTTTGCCTCCTGCGCTCACATACAAGGCTTTGCTAGGGCTTGCTTTCCTCGCAGCCATTGGCTTTACCATGTCCCTGTTCATCAGTTCGCTGGCCTTCTACACCACCGATTATGAGTACCAGGCACGCATCGGAATCCTCATCGCCTCCTTTATCGCCGGCCTTCTGGGGTACCAGCTACTGAAGTCGTCCTTTCCCGCTCCAGCGGCAAAATAGCGCCCATTCAGATTTTCCTGAATCGCTGCCCTTTTGCGGTGTACAAACTTCGGGTTGAAAGGCTTAATAACATCATAAAAAGGCCGTGTGAACTGTGACAGCGCTTCGCGGGATTTGAATACTTTTGGGCAAACATTTTTCCTATGATGACTGCCGCTGCTGATCAACAAACGCATTATGAACGCCAGGGACTTAGCGACGCTGAGCTCCTTGCCCTGTACCGAAACATCCTCAAGCCACGCATGATTGAGGAGAAGATGCTGGTGCTTTTGCGCTCTGGCAAAATTTCAAAATGGTTTTCGGGAATAGGGCAGGAGGCCATCAGCGTGGGGGTGACCATGGCATTGAATGAGGAAGAATACATCTTGCCCATGCACCGCAATCTTGGTGTCTTTACCACCCGGGGATTGGCCTTGGGCCGCTTGTTCAGCCAATTTCAAGGCAAGCTTAATGGCTTCAGCAAGGGCCGTGAGCGCTCTTTTCACTTCGGGGTGAAGGAAGCCCGCATTGTGGGGATGATTTCGCACCTGGGCCCGCAAATGGGCATCGCCGATGGGATAGCCCTTGCGCACAAGCTCAAAAAAGAAGCGGCCGTTACGGCAGTATTCACCGGCGACGGCGGCACGAGTCAGGGCGATTTTCACGAAAGCGTGAATACCGCAGCCGTGTGGAACCTTCCGGTGATGTTTGTGATCGAGAACAATGGCTATGGCCTCAGCACGCCTTCGAGCGAGCAGTTTCGATGCGTTCAGTTTATTGACAAGGCAATCGGCTACGGCATGGAAGCCATACAAATAGCCGGCAACAACCTTATTGAGGTGTATACCAAAGTGCGCGAGCTCGCTGAAGACATCCGCCGCAATCCTCGTCCGGTGCTGGTGGAGTGCCTCACCTTCCGCATGCGCGGCCACGAGGAAGCCTCCGGAACCAAATACGTGCCACCGGCGCTGATGGAAGAGTGGGCGGCAAAAGATCCTGTGCTGAATTTTGAAAACTTCCTGCGTGCGGAAGACGTGCTAACTGAAGAAGATATCCTGGCCATCAGGGCGGAGTTCAAAGCTGAAATCGACGGAGGTCTTGAGGAGGCTTACGCCGAGAATGTGATTGAGCCCAATCTCGATACGGAGATGGATGACGTTTACGCGCCTTTTGAATTTCAAGCCACCAAAGCCGGAGAAGAAGTGCAGGAAATGCGCCTTGTCGACGCGGTGAGCGATGGCCTGAATGAGGCCATGAAGCGCCATGAAGGGCTGGTGCTCATGGGGCAGGACATTGCGGAGTACGGCGGCGTATTTAAAGTTACAGAAGGTTTTGTAGAGCGCTTTGGCAAAGACCGGGTGCGCAACACCCCGCTTTGTGAGGCGGCCATTATCGGCACTTCGCTGGGCTTGAGCATCAAGGGATTTAAAGCCATGGTCGAGATGCAGTTTGCCGATTTCGTTACCGAAGGCTTCAACCAAATCGTCAACAACCTCGCGAAAATTCACTACCGCTGGGGCCAGCATGCCGATGTGGTGGTGCGCATGCCCACCGGTGCGGGCGTGCAGGCCGGGCCATTCCATTCCCAAAGCAATGAAGCCTGGTTTACACACGTGCCCGGCTTGAAGGTGGTGTACCCCGCATTCCCGGCCGATGCCAAGGGGCTTCTGCTCACGGCATTTGAAGATCCCAATCCGGTGCTTTTCTTTGAGCACAAAGCATTGTACCGCAGCCTGAAGGCCGATGTACCCAAGGGCTATTACACCCTGCCTTTCGGCGAAGCGGCCACCTTGCGCGAAGGCGGTGAGCTCAGCATCATCACCTATGGCATGGGCGTGCATTGGGCCCTGGCACTCGCCAACGAGATGCCGGAGCTGAGCATCGAAGTGATTGACTTGCGCACTTTGCTGCCATTCGACAGTGCCTCAGTATTTAAATCGGTGCGCAAAACTGGCAGGGCGCTCGTGCTGCATGAGGACACCCTCTTCGGTGGCCTGGGTGCAGAGATTGCCGCCCAGATTACAGAGCATTGCTTCGAAGACCTCGACGCTCCTGTGATGCGCTGCGCGAGCCTCGACACGCCAGTGCCCTTTGCCGGCCCCCTCGAAGCCCAGTTTTTGGCCAACAGCCGATTGGCGAAAGCGGTGGAGCAGTTAAGGAATTATTGATTGCTTGAATTCGGTTTGTCCAAGTGAACATGTCCTGCCCATTTCTTTTGGGAGGGTTCATTACTTCATTGCTGGATTG
>DAIRDH010000076.1:0-12489 GCA_036796255.1 Cryomorphaceae bacterium | reverse complement strand
TAATTGCGGTGAATGTTGGCGAGGTCTTCAGCGCCTTGCACCAATTGGTTGGGGGTCACAATCACCATATCAATTCTTTGATCGAGGCCCAGGCTGTGCAAATTTTGATTTTGAACCCTGCCTGCGGCGGTAGGAGTCAGAAAAGAGGTGCCGCTTATGGACACAAATTCGCGCAGTTCATTTGTGGCAATATTGAAGGAAGCAATGTCGCCATTGCGGTTCAGGCTCAATCGGCGGGCATTGCTGGGCTCGGTGACATCCCACACTTCTGCTACACCGCTGCTGTTGCCCAGTTGGAATTGTGACACCCTGCCAGGCGCTACAGATTCTGTATCGCGAAATATCATTTGACTGCCCACCATCCGCAGTTGTCGCCGGGTGTTTACATTGAGCCAATTGAGCCAGGCCGCTGCGGAGGGGTTGCTGCCTTTGTTGTAGGTGAGGTTGATGTTCAGTGCCGGGGCGGCATTGGTCAATCTAACTTCTACATTGGCCTGGTTGGCAAAAGTAGAAGTAACTCCTGTCCCTGTTCCCGAGATAAGGCTTGTATTGGTTTGCCCACCGGCAGTAAGTGAAAATGTAGTCGAAGTTCCGGTTGAGCGCCCAACAGCATTGGCCCTGATTACGGTTTCAGCGCCGGCAATAATATTCGGAAAGGTGAATTGGCTTCCGCTAAAGTTGAAAGTCGTCTGCACATCAAATTTCTCACCGTACCATTCGCGGCCGGTTTTTATGAGGTTTTCACGGTCTACCTCGTGAAAGGTGTAATCATTGAAACTGGTCACGGTATAATTGGAACCCATCGAAGGAGGGGGCAACGTACTGATGCGTGAAGCGACACTTCCGGTATTGATACCAATAAAGTAATAGGAAGTATCGCAGTAGTCGTGCCTGTGGTGGTTAAAGAGGCCTTCACTTTCATCGTAGCTCCATGTGTGAGGACCCTTTGCGAAAAACAATATATAATCTTCCTCGTCAAAGGTTCCGTCGGCTTCGCCTTCTACGTGAATATTGTTGAGCAACAAATCATCAGGGCGTTCCACGCTGTTGTCAAAAGGCAGCTGACCATAACCGTTTCCGTAAATGTTGAGGTTTTGCGGGTTGAGGTTATTTACATCAACACCCAAAGCCTGCAGGAAGGCTCGGTCTATGCGATACACGCCATCCTGAAGCACAGCTATACGGTACCAATCACCATTGGCCAGAACACTGCTTGCTGCAAAGCCCGATTTGGCGCGGGCTGCAGGCGCTTCCCTGCCAGTAGTAATTCTGAATTTGCCGGAAGCCACAAAGCTGGGGTTGGCCTCCGATCCTGCTAGGGGGTAATATTCTATAATAACCACATTTTGTCCCCGCTCTTCGCTCGTGTGCCAAATGATCCTACCGGGCTCAGGCGAATTTTCAGACCGCAAATCCTTCATTGCATCTTTACCCAGGTCGGTTGTCTCGCTTACTTCTGCGACAACCGAATTGGCAATTTGACCGCGACCTAAAGTAATTTTTGTGGTATAGATTGGCGCAAAGCCGAAATCGTCGCCGTGAAAAGCCCCCCAAAACGAGGGGATTTTCAATTTTTTTTCTCCGTCAATATCGTCAATAGATACCAACTCTTCCTTCCATTCAATGTTAAATTCCACCTCCATTTGCGCCCGCAGGGCAGTGGAAATGGTTAGCAATGAAAGTACAAGCAAACTTAAAGGCTTCATCGATGGCAGTAATGGTTGGTACAGGATTCCAAACAAGCAACAATTATTTATATTCGCAGGCCGCTTGAGATTGATTTTATTCCAGTACTTTTAACCGTAAACATTGCAAAAACGCCTAGACGAAATTAATATTGTGCGACAAATGAAGTGTAAAACCTTGTTTAAAAAAATTCGTATCATTGGGGTTTTAAAAAAAACAGCACTTACACCGGCCTATATGTTGATAAAGCCTTTTAGATTGGCTGCAGCGATGCTCGCCTGCTGCATTTTGTCAATGCTTCACGAGGTTCAAGCCCAGGATCCAATCTTTAGCCAATTTTACGCCAACCCGCTCTACCTGAATCCCGCACTTGCCGGGACCCAAAAATGTCCGCGGGTTAATCTCAATTACCGCAACCAGTGGCCTGCCCTCTCGGGAAATTTTGTCACTACCAGCGCCTCATATGATCAATACGTGGAGGCTGTAAATGGAGGTCTGGGGTTTTTAATCATGAATGATAACGCCGGTCGCGGCACCTTAAATTGGTTTCAGGTGAGTGGTATTTATTCTTACCAACTTACCTTGTCTGACAAAGTGTCCATGGTGGCCGGGTTCCAGGCTACTTATTTTCAAAGATCATTGGATTGGAGCAGGCTTACTTTTGGCGATCAAATTGACTCCCGTCGTGGCTTTATTTTCTCCACACAGGATGCACCACGCGGAGGGACTGTGAATAATGTGGACTTCTCAGCAGGGACGATGATATTTAGCGATAACTTTTACGGCGGGGTCTCCGTACACCACCTGTTTGAACCCAACGAATCACTCATCGTGGCTGAAGCACCTTTAGAAAGAAAATACACTGTACACGCTGGAGCAATAATTCCTATTAAAAAGGATGTGCGCGGTGAAACGGATGCATCCATTTCGCCTAACATACTATACCAGAGGCAATTTGATTTTGAGCAAATCAACATTGGTCTCTACGCCCAGAAAGGTCCATTGATCGTGGGTGCATGGTACCGATTCCAGGATGCATTTATCATTCTGGTCGGAATCGACAATGACAGGTTCAGGTGTGGTTATAGTTATGACCTTACCACCAGTCAGTTGACAACCCAGACAGCAGGCTCCCATGAGCTTTCAGTCTCTATGAATTTTAACTGTAGGCCTACCAAAAAGAAATTTAGGGCAATAAACTGCCCCGCATTTTAGTTATTCGAAAACTGCATCGAAAACGAAGCCCATGAAAAGCAATCCCATTTACCCGACCCTTATGCTTGCGGTAGCAGGTGGCATACTTCTGCTGCCCTCTTGCAGGTTTGAAACGTCCAATGCCACAGGGTGGAATTACAATGACTCCAGAAATGGTGGCTTCGAGAAGCTTCCATACTATGAGCAGGAAACCGGACCTGGACTTGTGCTCATTGAAGGTGGTACCTTTACCATGGGCGCCACTGAAGAAATGCTCACCGACGAGTGGACCAACATTCCCCGCCGGGTAACTGTATCATCCTTTTACATGGACGAAACAGAAGTATCTAACGTGTACTGGTTGGAATACCTGTATTGGACTAAAAGGGTGTATGGTGAAGATTATCCTGAAATTTACGACAAAGCCCTTCCTGACACCCTGGTATGGAGATCGAAACTGGCTTATAACGAGCCTTATGTAGATTACTACCTGCGTCACCCCGCTTACAACGATTATCCAGTAGTGGGCATTAGCTGGTTGCAGGCCAATGATTTTTGTGCATGGAGAAGTGACAGGGTCAATGAAGCGATATTGATTCGTGAAGGTCTTTTCGAGCATTTTCCACAGCAATACAATGAAGACCACTTTAGCACCGACGCATACCTCGCCGGTCAATATGAAAGCGGAAAGCGTGTAGACGGTCTTCCCGACCTTGCTCCAGACAAAGAATTTAGAAACGTGCGCATGGAAGATGGTATCATGCTTCCTCGCTACAGGCTTCCAACCGAAGCTGAATGGGAGTTTTCCGCTTACGGTTTGGTTGGGAATTCATTTCAGGAATTGGTAACACAAAGGAAAGTGTACCCCTGGAATGGACACTATGTGCGCGATGGCAATAACAACAGCCGTTATTATGGTGAGATGGTTGCCAACTTTGTCCGCGGACGAGGTGACTACATGGGTGTGGCCGGAAGTCTCAATGACAACGCCGACGTTACTGCTCCTGTATTCGCTTACCAACCCAATGATTACGGGCTTTACAACATGGCTGGTAATGTTGCTGAATGGGTGATGGATGTATATCGACCATTGAGTGGTGAAGACATGGATGAATTCAGACCCTTCCGCGGAAATGTCTTTAAGACCAAAGTGCTCGATAGTGAAGGAAACATTGATGAGAAACTCAATATTGTGACTTACGATGTGGCTGGGTTGCTTAAATATCTCCAGGACTTCAATACCGTTACACAAGGAAAGCTTAACGCTGATGAGCAGCAACTCATGGACAACCTTATTTCTTTTGGCGAGCAAGCCAATGAGCGTTTCGAAGAAGGTAAGCCTGATGAGGCCTACACTCTGGTGAGGGATGGATTCCAGCAGGTTCGCAGCAGCAACCTTAGAATCTCTCCAAAATTGCTTTCGGGAATGGGCGATTATGTTGAAGATACTCCAGGTGGATTGCGCATGCGCAAGGTAAGACCTGAAGAAAACATTGACCGCGAGAATTATCGCGTAGCTGATAATATCAACTTCCGCGACGGAGATTACCTTTCAGGGATTGACTACCTCAATCCGAATGACGACGAAAACACAATGTACGATACAGGCCGAAGCACTTTGATCAGCAACCGCTCACGGGTCTACAAAGGAGCTTCATGGCGCGACAGGGCATACTACCTTAGTCCTGGCACACGTCGCTACTTGGATGAGCGCAAGGCGACAGCCACTATTGGTTTTAGGTGTGCAATGGACCGCGTAGGCAGTCCGGTAGGCCTGGGTCAAAAATAATCTGACTTAAATATGAATTTAAAAACCCGACCTAAGCGTCGGGTTTTTAAATTTGGACCATGGATGTTTCAGGACTATACCGCATATTTCAAAGGTACCCGAAAGTGAGTACCGATACCCGTGCCAATCTGGCCGGGAGCATATTCTTCTGCCTCAAAGGGCCCAATTTCGATGCAAATGCATTTGCCGAAAAGGCCCTTGAACAAGGGGCGGCACACGTGGTGGCTGACGACCGTGCTTACCTTGGTAACGATAGCATTACGGTGGTAAGCGATGCGTTGCATGCACTGCAGCAACTGGCGTCGCATCACAGGGCACAATTCGACTTTCCCGTGATAGGTCTTACAGGCAGCAATGGCAAGACCACCAACAAGGAGCTCATCGCAGCGGTATTGGCAAAGAAATACCGCACTTACAGTACCAAGGGAAATCTGAACAACCACATTGGAGTGCCCCTTACACTGCTGGCTATTCCTTTAACTGCCGAAATTGCTGTCATTGAGATGGGGGCCAATCATCAGGGAGAGATCAAAATGCTTTCAGAAATTTGCGCGCCAAGTGTAGGCATGATCACAAACATTGGCAAGGCCCATCTTGAAGGCTTTGGAGGTATAGAAGGGGTGCGCAAAGGAAAGGGAGAGCTTTTTGATTTTCTAAGAAAAAAACCTGATCACCTCGTTTTTCTAAATGGTGACGACCCCGTGCTCAACGATATGGCTAAGGGCATGAACACGTGCAGTTATGGCATCAATGCCGGAGCATTTATTCAAGGTTTTCAGGGTGGGAGCGGCCTTACTGTTCAATTTACATACCGCGAGCAAGACTATGTAAGCCGAAGCATCCTTTCGAAGCTGGCCGGCGATTATAACCTGATTAACCTCCTTGCAGCAGTATGTATAGGTAGGTATTTCAAAGTGCCACATGATGCTATTGCCGATGCCCTGGAAGCTTACGAGCCTAATCTGAATCGCTCGCAGTGGTTGCAAACTGGCAAAAACACCTTACTGCTTGATGCCTACAATGCCAATCCATCCAGCATGAAGTTGGCCCTGGAAAATTTTGCCAAAGTGCAGGCTGAATCCAAGCTCGCTATACTCGGGCACATGCTGGAACTTGGTGAAGATACCGTTAATGAACATCAGGCTTTAATTGAGCAATTGCGGGCATTGGATTTAGAGGCCATACTTGTTGGCCAGTATTTTGAAAATTGTGACAGAAAGAACTTCCAGTGGTGTGCCGACACCAAGGGGCTCCTTGAACATCTGAAACAGTCGCCCATAAAAAATGCCACCATACTGCTCAAAGGAAGCCGAATGGTGGCATTGGAAAAAGCAAAGGAATTGCTCTGATTAGTTCGCGCTCAGAATAGACCGGCTAATTACTACTTTCTGGATTTCGCTGGTGCCTTCATAAATCTGAGTGATTTTTGCGTCACGCATGAGGCGCTCTACATGGTACTCTTTCACGTAGCCATAACCACCATGCACCTGAACTGCTTCCACGGTGGTATCCATAGCTACTTTACTGGCGTAAAGTTTTGCCATGGACGAGGCAATATCATAGTTTTCGCCGGCATCTTTAAGCTGAGCAGCCTTAAGGCAAAGCAGTCTCGCCGCTTCAATTTGGGTCGCCATATCGGCGAGTTTAAAGGCGATGGCCTGGTGTTGGTGAATAGGTTTGCCAAAGGCTTTTCTTTCCTTGCTGTAAGCTACCGAGAGTTCGTATGCACCACTGGCAATACCCAGTGCCTGTGCAGCAATGCCAATACGGCCACCGCTGAGTGTTTTCATGGCAAACTTGAATCCGAAGCCATCTTCACCCACCCGATTTTCTTTCGGCACTTTTACATCCTGAAACATCAGGGTGTGTGTGTCGCTTCCGCGAATGCCCAGCTTGTCTTCCTTGGCACCTACAATGAATCCATCCATTCCGCGTTCCACAATGAGGCAGTTAATGCCCTTATGCCCCAGCTCGGCGTTGGTTTGCGCAATGACCAGGTATATGCTGGCCGAATTACCATTGGTGATCCAGTTCTTGGTACCGTTGAGCAGATAATGGTCGCCTTTGTCGATGGCTGTGGTACGCTGTGAGGTGGCATCTGATCCTGCTTCTGGCTCGCTCAGGCAGAATGCACCTATAGCCTCGCCTGAGGCAAGTGGCCTCAGGTATTTTTCTTTTTGCTCCTCGCTGCCGAAAGTTTCCAAACCCCAGCATACCAGGCTATTGTTCACTGACATGCACACCGATGCCGAAGCATCAATTTTCGAAATCTCCTCCATAGCCAGCACGTATGATACACTGTCCATGCCCGACCCACCGTATTTGGGGTCAACCATCATTCCCATAAAGCCCAGCTCTCCAAGCTGCTTGATTTCCTCAGCGGGAAATCGTTGCTCTCTGTCTCTCTCAATAACTCCTGGCTTCAGGACATTCTGGGCAAAATCTCTGGCGGCGTCCCGTACAGACATTTGCTCCTCAGTCAATTCAAAGTTCATATATATAAGGTGGTTAAATTTTCAGGTGCACAAATTTAGTTATTCCTTTGTGATAACGCGTGTACAGCGCAACTACACAAGCCAAAATGGGAAGTTCGACCGGTTTAGGTATCATGTCAGGCACGTCATGTGATGGTCTTGATCTTGCGTTGTGCCACTTTCCCTCTGACAGTAGCTACGATTTGCTGCATTTTGAGTCGCTCACTTATACAATGCCTTTTCGGCAAAAATTGTTGTCGGTGATGGACCTTGATGCCCTGGAATTGCTCCAGCTCGAAAATGAGTTCACTGCCTTTGTGGCCGCAGCGGTCAACAACCTTTTGAAGAAAACACCGGCTGCCAAAAAGCTCGATTTCATCGCCGCCCATGGCCACACCGTGTACCACCAGCCCCACATTGGCCTTACCTTCCAAATGCTCAACGGGGGCATGCTTGCGGCAAAAACAGGCTTGCCGGTGGTCTGCGATTTCCGCCGGCAAGATGTAGCTCTGAGCGGACAGGGTGCTCCACTGGTTCCCAAAGGTGATCAATTGCTCTTCAGCCACTATGATGCTTGTCTCAACCTGGGCGGTGTGGCCAACATAAGTTTCCCAAAAGCTGAATGTATGCTGGCCTATGATATTGGTCCGGCGAACTTGTTGCTAAACGCACTCAGCCAGCGCGAGGGCCATCTATATGATGCTGGAGGGCAATTGGCCAGAGAGGGGCGAGTGATTTCCTCCTTGTTACGCAAGCTAGACAGCCTAGTCTATTACAGCCTGCCAGCACCAAAATCCCTTGGTAGAGAATGGATTGAAGCTGAAGTGATGCCATTTTTCAACACGGATGAGCATGCTACAATAGATTGCCTCGCAACAGCCACCACACATATCTCAGGTCAACTCGCCAGAGCAACAGAGCACCTCAGTACATCTTCCAGAATACTTGTCACCGGCGGCGGCGCTTTCAATGACTTTTTAATTGAAAAATTTCAACAGCAGACTGCGGCCCAGGTTGAAGTGCTCGATCCTTTGCTCATTGAGGCCAAGGAGGCCATTGTTTTTGCTTTGCTTGGCAAGTTGCGACTCGAGGGTAAAATGAACGTATTGCCAGAAGTTACAGGCGCTTCAAGGGCAACAGTATCAGGTGCCATTTACTTGCCATGATTTAAGCAATGTTAAATACTGATGCAGGCGTGCGCGAGTCCAATTTTAGACATTCTGATTGCTATATTTGCCCGAATTTTGACATTACCGCATGAAGGATTTGCTGCGTACTTTTGAGGGTAAGAAGCCTGAAATTGTTTTTGAATGGAGCGATCCTGAGACGGAAGCAGTGGGATGGGTTGTTATAAATTCCCTGAGGGGAGGTGCTGCTGGTGGCGGCACCAGAATGCGCAAGGGACTGGACAGAAGAGAGGTGGAGTCGCTTGCAAAAACAATGGAAATCAAATTTTCAGTGTCAGGACCTCCAATCGGTGGCGCCAAAAGCGGAATCAACTTCGACCCGCAAGACCCCCGCAAGAAAGGCGTGCTCGAGAGATGGTACAAGGCAGTGATTCCGCTGTTGAAAAACTACTACGGCACCGGAGGCGACCTCAACGTAGATGAGATTCATGAAGTAATTCCCATTACGGAAGACTATGGCCTTTGGCATCCCCAGGAAGGAGTTGTAAATGGACATTTTCAGCCCCGGGAAAACGAGAAAATACATCTCATAGGTCAGCTGCGATTTGGGGTTTCCAAGGTGATTGAAGACCCGCATTACTCTCCCGCCCCAAGCCGCAAGTATGTGATTGCTGATATGATCACAGGATATGGCGTTGCGATGAGTATACTTCACTACTATACCATTGACGGAAAGGCCTTTAAAGGAAAAAAAGCAATTGTGCAAGGTTGGGGTAACGTAGGCGCTGCAGCTGCGTATTATCTCTCACAAGCCGGGGTGTCCATTGTGGGCATCATTGACCGGGTAGGGGGGTATATCAACCACGAAGGCTTTACCGCCGATCAAATCCGCAAGCTTTTTATTGATAAAGATGGCAACAAATTGAAAGCCGATGCCAATATGCTCAGCTTTGAGCAGGTCAACCGCGAGGTCTGGCAATTGGGCGCTGAAGTATTCCTCCCTTGTGCCGCATCCCGGCTCATTGAGCGGCAGCATGTGGACCAATTGATAAATGGCGGCCTGGAAGTAATCGCCTGTGGAGCCAATGTCCCTTTTGCCGATCAGGAAATCTTTTTCGGACCCACCATGGCTTACGCTGATGAGCGCGTGAGCATCATCCCCGACTTTATTGCGAATTGCGGTATGGCACGGGTATTTGCCTATTGCATGAATAAAAATGTCGAAATGAGCGATCAGGCCATTTTCGACGATACATCTGAAACCATCAAACGCGCAATTGCTGAAGTGATGGAACGAAATAGTACAGGTAAAAATCTTGCGGCGACCGGCTTTGAAGTGGCGCTCTCTCAATTGGTTTAAAAGATGGAAATAGCGATTATCATCGTTTTTGTACTGGGCTACCTTGCGATTGCCCTTGAGCACCCCCTGCGTGTGGATAAGGCAGCTTCGGCCCTTTTG
The DNA here is from genome assembly GCA_036796255.1 of Cryomorphaceae bacterium. GTDB lineage: Bacteria > Bacteroidota > Bacteroidia > Flavobacteriales_D > Cryomorphaceae > T3Sed10-241. The sequence continues at coordinate 2,760 of DAIRDH010000076.1, read as the reverse complement.
CTCGGAACTATTTGTTGGGCCATTTTTGTGCTCGGCGTCAGCGAAGTGCCCGAAGGTATAGCTTCGTATTTCGAGCATTTCGCGTATGACAATCAGGGCTTCCTGGCAGATAATGAAATGCTTTCCGGCTTCCTGGAGCATCGCTTGCTTCATCACCTCAGCGAGATTGCCAGCATCCTCTTCTTCCTCCTAGGCGCCATGACCATCGTAGAAACAGTTGATGCCCATGAAGGCTTCAGGATCATTACCGACCGCATCACCACTACCAATAAGGTAAAACTGCTCTGGATTTTGAGCACGTTGACTTTCTTTTTCAGTTCCATTCTGGATAACCTGACAGCCACAATCGTGATGATTTCTCTTTTGCGAAAGCTGATACGCGACAGGCCCACGCGATGGTTTTTTGTTGGTTTTCTCGTTATTGCCGCCAATGCGGGAGGTGCCTGGTCGCCCATTGGTGACGTGACCACCACCATGCTCTGGATTAAAAAGCAGCTGCCAGACACCATGACTATAATCACGAATATTTTCCTTCCGGCCACTGCCACAGTAGTGGTGCCATTGATCGTGCTCAGCTTTTTGCTGAAAGGCAAAATTTACCGACCCCGGCTTGTGAATGACGAGGAGCATGAAGATATGATTACCACCAAAGAGCGAACCACTGTTTTTGTGGTTGGTGTATTGGGCTTGATTTTTGTCCCGGTGTTCAAAACTGTCACGCACCTGCCCCCATTTATGGGAATGATGCTCAGCTTGGGTGTAATGTGGGTACTGACCGAAGTCATGCATAGAAAACGCAGCTACACCAGCCGTAAAAAACTCGCAGTGATTGGCGTATTAAAGAAAATCGATACCGCTTCAGTACTTTTCTTCCTTGGAATACTGCTAGGGGTTGCAGCCCTGCAAGAGGTAGGCACGCTGGCCAATGCCGCCGCATTTCTCGACAAGAGCATAGGCGATATTTACGTGATCAACCTTTCAATCGGATTGCTCTCAGCCATTGTCGACAATGTGCCGCTCGTAGCAGCTGCCCAGGGCATGTACCCCATTGAAGCCACAGGAGCATTTGCGCAGGGAGGAACTTTCTGGCTCTTTCTTGCTTATTGTGCCGGTACCGGAGGCAGCGCGCTTATTATTGGTTCAGCCGCTGGCGTGGCAGCCATGGGTATTGAGCGCATCGACTTTATCTGGTACATGAAGCACCTCACCTGGTTGGCATTGTTGGGATACATCGCCGGTGCAGTGGTATTCATACTGCAAGGTTCATAATTTCTCGACATCCTTCGCGTTTACGAAGCAATCTACACCTATTATTGTCTGCATGAACAATCCCCTATTATTGCAAATCTCAACTGCGGCGCAGGAAATGCCCGTGGTCGATGAGGCTGAAATCACGGAAGAAACCATCTCCATTGTCGATTTGATCATCGGTGGAGGCTGGTACATCATGATTCCGCTGGCTATACTTTCGATTATTGCGGTCTACATCTTTGCGGAACGCTGGATGGCCATTCAAAGGGCCTCAAAGCAGGACAAAGACTTTATGAACCGCATCAAGGACTACGTGAGCGAAGGTAAGCTCGATGCAGCGCGCAGTCTTTGCCTTTCGGAAAATACGCCGGTAGCGCGCATGATCGACAAGGGCGTGGCACGCATTGGCAAGCCTATGGACGATGTGAGTGCTTCTATTGAAAACGCCGGCAAACTCGAAATTTACAAACTCGAGAAAGGCCTGCCTGTATTGGCAACGGTGGCAGGAGCTGCACCCATGATCGGATTTCTCGGTACAGTAATCGGCATGATCTCAACCTTTCACGCCATGAAAATTTCCGGAAACGGTGTGGAAATCGAAAACCTCAGCGGCGGTATCATGCAAGCCATGGTCACCACGGTGGCCGGTCTCGTGATTGGTATCGTAGCCTACATCGCTTACAATACCCTCGTGGTAAAAGTGGATAAAGTGGTGCATGGCATGGAGCGCCAAAGCATTGAGTTTATCGACCTGCTCGAAACGCCAAGCAACTAATTGAAATGAACCTACGCTCCAGAAATAAAGTTGATGCTACCTTTAGCATGTCGTCGATGACCGACCTCGTGTTTCTGCTGCTCATTTTCTTTATCATCCTCTCTACCCTGGTTACCCCTTACTCGCTCCCAGTAGACCTGCCGGTGAGCAAGAACCGCTCTGAAAGCAAGCAAAATGTGGCTTTGCGCATCGATGCGGCATTGAATTACAGCGTCAACAATGTCATCATCAATCCACTCGAGCTCGAAACGGAATTGGCATCAAAATTGTCGTCCATCGACAAGCCAAGCATCGTGATGCACGTGGACCAGCAGGTACCTACCGGCGAAACGGTCAAAGTGCTCGACATTGCCAAGCGCAACAATTGGAAAATAGTGCTCGCCACCAAGCCCAACTAATGTGATGGAAGAGGATAAAAAAAGAAAACGCAAAGCGGGAGTGATCACGGTGATATTTCATATCATCATCACCATTCTTTTCCTCTTTTTTGGATTGAAACAACCTGTGCCACTGCCTGAACAGCAAGGTACTTCAATAGAATTTGGCTGGGATGCCACAGGCTCTATGGCCGATTTACAAACTCCCGCAACTCCCATTGCCCAGCCCACACCGGCACCGGTCGACCCCACACCGGCTGAGGAGCTTGAAGAAGAAGTCGCCACCGAAGACGACAGCGAGGTAAGCATCCCCACAGAAGAAATAGAGAAACCAAAGCCGGTTGAAAAACCCAAGCC
>DAIRDH010000075.1:2000-12632 GCA_036796255.1 Cryomorphaceae bacterium | reverse complement strand
CTTCTTCGTAGCGCTCCCTGGCTTTCTGGTACTGGTTGATATTGCTGTAGAAAATCGCCAGACCATTCGTTGCGCCAGCGATGGCCGAGGGATTACCACGCGCTTTTTCAAGCTCGTACACCTCGTTGAGGTAGTCCTGGGCAGTTTCGGTGTAGCCCATAAATATGTGCATGGCGCCGAGGTGATTTGCCGAAAAGGCCCACTGCGTGGTGTCGCTTTGGCGACGGAAGTAGGCATGGCAAAGCTTGAACTCTTCAATGCTGCGCACATAGTTGCCCATCCACCTGTTGGCGGCAGCCTGCCTGCGCAATACGTCCATGTAGAGGCTGCTGTCGGCCTGCACTTTGCTCATTTCAAGCAGGCGGCTGGTATAGCTTACGGAGCGCTCTTTGTCAATGCCATACGCCAGTTTCGCAGCATCGAGCAATGCATTAACCTGTAAATCATCATCCTTAAGCAGCGCGATTTGGGCATCTATACTGTCGAGCACTTCTGACTGTGCTCCAAGGTGTAAGGCCAAAAAGATGTATACAATTAGTAGTGACATCCTAAGCGGATGGCATGCAGAGATTTTACAGGGGGTCATTTCCAGAACATCCATCGGGATTTATTGTCGTTGCTATTGTGGGAAACCCGATCTGTACTGGATTCTCTTTTCGGCTCTTCTCGCTGAATCCTTCCCTTTCTCAGGGTCTTTTCAATCTCCAGCAATTCAGCTCCCAGATGAATCAGGCTCAGCTGCTTGCTTACCGCTTCTTCACTGTTATCAAGCGTTGCACCCAAAAAGCCTTCCAATTGAAATGGAGCCATATTATCTTGCTAATCTGCTAACGGCATAAGAAATACCGGTGTGTAAAGGAATGCGCTTCCCCCTTATCAGCAATCATCCCTTTGGGTGATTTTGAGCCCTGCCGGATTTAAAACAGATGCTTCCCCATGATCAAATCGGCGAAGGAAACCAGCCCAATGTATTCGCCATTTTCTTCAACTGGTGCCCGACGAATGTCCGCACGCGCCAGCAGCCGCACCACGTAACGCACGTCCATGTTTGCGGGAACGCTAATTACAGGCTTGGTCATGATTTCGTATACATTTACAGCCAGAGGTGAGCGCTCGGTGAGCACCACTTTTTTGACCAAATCCTGTATGGATACCATGCCCACGGCATCGTCGGGGTGGCGCTTGGTGACCAGCAGCGTATCGGTATTTTTTTGCCGCATCAGCTCGGCTGCTTCCTCGGCGGTGGCCATGCCGTCGATGTAATGCAGCTCTGCTTTCATCACTTCATTGGCGCGCAATATCTTTTTGGCTTGATCTTTCATGGCTTTAATAATTGGCGGTTAAAGGTACTGTTCGCGTGCTTGTTCGCGAAATTTTTTCATTTGGCTTTCAATGCCCGCCACCTCTTCAATGGCCACTGAAAATGCGATCCCGGCACCGGGCTCCTGAATCTGACACTCTTCAGTGAGGGCATTTAGGATATCGTCAGAGACGTGCTCCTCGACCACGAAGAGCAGCACGTCGGTAGGGCCTTCAATGCTGAGGCCGAAGAAGGTTTTTTTGTCTTCACCGCCTATGCCCCTTGCGGGAATGATGGTTGCTCCGGTGGCACCGGCTTTTTTGGCCGAGTCGATCACCTGGTCTGTAAGCTCACGCTTTACGGAGGCTACGATGAGTTTAAATCGCATGATTATCTTTTTTTAGTTTTTAAAATCCATTCGGTGTATTGGGCATAGGCGAGCACGGCAATGATGGGAAAGAGGCAAGCCAGCGCTATAAGTCCAAAGCCATCAATTGCGGGATTACGACCCGGCACAGCGGCTGATAGGCCAAGACCCAGTGCCGCAACAATGGGTACTGTCACAGTAGATGTGGCCACTCCACCTGAATCGTAAGCAAGGGCAATCAAATGCTTAGGCGCGAAGATGGTTTGCACCATTACTATAGCATAGCCCGCCATGATGTACAAATATAGAGGTGTGCCTGTCACAATTCTAAATGTGCCCAGCACCAGCGCAAATGCAACCCCAAGAGCCACAAAGACCCGCAATCGTACATTGCCTATAGAGCCGCCAGAGGCTTCATTGGCCTTCATGGCCACAGCTATGAGCGCGGGTTCGGCAATGGCAGTGGCAAAGCCAATCGCTGCCGCAAAAATATAAATCCAATAGTAGGTGTACCATTTTTTGAGTCCTGCCTGATCTACACCTAGAAAGTCGGCGTTGCTCAGTTGGGAGGCCATCATTTCTCCGATGGGAAAGAGGGCTTTTTCCAAACCGAGCAGAAACATTGCCAACCCCACTACAACATAGACACTGCCCAGAATAACCCGTTTCACATTTGGAACAGGTTTTCTCAAAACGAAAAACTGAAAGAAAAGGATGATCGCCAGTATGGGCGCTACATCAACGGATGTAGAGAGCAAAACGGCAGCAAAATCTTTTACAAATCCAGTCATGATCTCCGCAGTTTTTGAATATGTCGTTTGCCAATCGGTCTCATGAGAATAGAATCATTCCGTAAATCAACACAAAAATCATGGGCGTGAGCGAAGCAAAAGCAATAAGTCCAAAGCCATCAGTGAGCGGGCTCCGGCCTTTGATGGTGTTGGCGAGGCCCACGCCCAGGGCTGTCACCAGCGGCACGGTGATGGTGGAGGTGGTCACCCCGCCCACATCGTAGGCAATGCCGATGATCTCATCGGGCGCCACAAGGGTGATTAAAATTACAGCTGTGTAACCTCCGATAATGAGATAGTAAATAGGCCATCCCTTTAAGATTCTCAGCACGCCAATGAGGATTGCAATGCCAACTGCGAAGGCTACGGCCATGCGAAGTCCAAAAGCGTAATCGGCAATGGAAGCCTCATCGCTGCCGATGAGGCCTCCTTTGGCGGCTATGCTGCCGGCTTCATTAGCAACAGCAATCAATGCCGGCTCAGCGATGGTGGTTGAAAAACCAAGGGCAAATGAAAAGCTGAGCAGCCAAAACAAACTGCCCTTGCGGGTCAGGGCGTCTGCCATTGCTTCTCCAATGGGAAACAGACCCATTTCCAGGCCTTCTACGAAGAGCATAAGGCCTACCACGACCAGAACACTTCCGTAAATGACTTGTCCAAAGTCGGGGAGGGGCTGCTGAATGACGACCACCTGAAAGAAACCAACCACGAGAATCACTGGCAAAAGGTCTAAAAATGAGACCTTCAACTTGACGAGTACGAGGCTGACGAGTTTGTTCAACGTTGGTTCCGTTTCGGTATCTGGATACTTGCGTCAAATATAGCAAAGGCAGGCGGGCCCCGAGGGCTTTCAATCAAGTCAAATTAAGACAAAAAATTGAGATGGCGCCGTGGTAATCGATAGCCTTACGACAGCTTGTCATTCTTCAAAAGCTCGTATTTCTTCTGCTTCTCTCTCCAGCGCTTTACTGCATATTGCTGCATATCGTCCACGCGGTCTTTTTCATCTACGATTTCGAAGCCGAGCAAAGTCTCGATGATATCTTCGAGCGTGGCAATACCATCCATGCCGCCGTACTCATCAATGATCAGCGATAGGTGTTCCTTTTTCTGAAGCATCTCTTCCCATGCATCAAACAGGGTGATGTTTTCAGAAAAGACCAAAATATCGCGTTTAATGTCCTTAAGTTTCAGTTCGAACTGATCTTCGGCCAGCTTTTCAAACACCAATTCTCTGAATACATATCCCGTCACGTTGTCTTTATTGTCTTTGAAGATTGGAATGCGTGAAAAGTGCAGGAACTCCTTATTTTTCAAAAACTCCTGTAAAGTCATTTCTTCATTGGCAGTAACCACAACGATGCGTGGGGTCATCACTTCACGAATCTCCAGGCTTTTGAGCTTGATTAAATTTTGAATGATCTTATTTTCCTTGTCTACAAAAATTCCTTCCTGTGTACCGATACTCGCCAATGCAGATATTTCTTCGCGGCTGGTGGTCAATTCTGCTGTTTCTCTGGACAGCATTTTGGTCAACAACGAGGAAAGGTAAACCAAAGGATAAGTGATCACAATCATAATCCTTATCGCCTTGCTGGCAAATCCTACCAATTCTCTGCTGTAGTTTGCGCCAAGCGTTTTTGGAATGATTTCGGTAACAACGAGAATCAACAGTGTCAATACCGCCGAAACGATACCAAAATAGGCATCTCCAAAAACTATCGTAGCCTGAGCACCCACACCTGCTGCACCCACTGTATGTGCCACCGTATTGAGTGATAAAATGGCTGACAATGGTTTATCAATATCCGCTTTAAGAACGATCATTGCTTCAGCGCTTTTGTCGCCAACTGTGGCTTTGGACTTGAGGTAAGATATGGGTACTGAGAGCAAAACAGCCTCAAGAATCGAACACAAAAATGATGTGAACAGCGCTATAAAGAGGTAAACAAGTAATAGGGTCATATCTTGGTAAAGCTAATTTATGCATGCTTATGCTATTATTTTACAGCCCTGGAAAATCAATACCGGTTCAAAGTTATTACAGGTGTTTGCTTTTGGTTTCACAGGTTGAATAACAGGACCAAAGATATAACTAATCGCAGCCGGCAAGTTCAGTTCAATTTGCGATACATTGGCAGAAATCGAAGGCGTCAAACAGTGGTTTAAGTCTGTAAATGAGATGTTTGATAGTGATTTTGTGTTTTGTTTATCACCTCATGATGCCATTTTCAGCTTTCGCTAAAGTGTGTGAAATTGCATTGACCGGGCAAATGTCTTCGCATTTCATGCAGGCAATATCGCAAGGCGTGTGCACGGCGATGGTGTCGAAATCGCTTATAAACCCCGCCTCGTGAGGGCAGACCGCGATGCAGGCAGCGCAATTGATGCAAGCATTCCAGCCGATTTCGAATGTGACGGGCTTTTTCATACTTTCTTGAATTCGCTGTCGGGACTGAAGTAGTTGCGCATGGTGTCGTAAAGCATTACGTCACGCTGTACGATGTCTTTGGTTTTGAAAATTTTCTTTTTCACTTTGTAGAGTCTCCACATTTGATTGCCAACGGCTTCGAGCCAATCATCCTGATAGCGTTTCATCAGTTCGGCATCGTGAATTTTCTCTGTGCGCAAGTGATTGCTAAGAAAATCAGCAGCCACGCGGCCGCCGCTCAAAGCGGTGTGTATACCGCCGCCCGTGATGGGGTTTACGTGGCGGGCTGCATCGCCCACGAGGATCACGTTGTCGGCATATTGCTTTTTGAGTGGGGCTGCAAGAGGCACGCCACCGCCTTGCACTTCCAGTACTTTTGCATTGGCAAAACGGTGAGAGAGGAAGGAGTTTTTCATGAAGTCATCCAGGTGCTGCTGCGCGGTTTTGACGGTGTAAGGCGCGATTACACCAAGCCCCACTTCAGCATAGCCTCCCCCTTTCGGAAAAACCCATCCATAGCCACCGGGTGCAGTTTGGCTGCCTGTGATGAGCTCGAGCATGCCATCTGTTTCCACACCGTCTACAATTACCTGCAGGCAGCTCGCCAGCTCTGTGAGCTTGATGTGTGTTTGCATGCCGGCCCACTTGCCCACCTGCGAGCGGAGCCCGTCGGCGCCCACAATCACTTTTGTTTTTACCTGATTTACCTCGTTGAAGCGGCGGATCGAAACCACCACTTCTGAGCCTGACTTCGCATATCCCAATGCTTCAGCTTTGAGCCAACCTTCAGCGCCAGCACGCTCGGCCTGGGTGTAGAGATAGCGGTCAAAACGTCGGCGATCAACCACATAGCCCAGGGGCTGACGGTTTGATTGTGCACCGTAAGTATCTGGCTTTAGCTCGCGGTAGTCGATGTTGGTTTCGGACCCAAGCCCGTCCATAATGCGAAATCCATAAATGGCTTCGTGGATGAATTCGGGGTCGGGGTGAATGTCGTTTTCAATCAGGGCGTGCCTGCTCACCGCTCCACTGCACTGTATGGGCGCTCCGAGTTCCTGGCGCTTATCGACGATCAAAACCGAAAAGCCGGCTTCGGCCACCTTGCGCGCCACGGTGCATCCAGCCGGGCCTGCGCCAATGATTACAACATCTGTCTCCTTCAATTTCCAGGCTTTATTTAACGTAAGTTTCTAACATTGTCTTTCTGGGAATGTTGGGATAAATTGAAAATATTGGCGAGTTTACCCCCGAAAATTGATGCTCAGAAATTTTTAAAATTTGTGTGAATTCACCAGTGAGCTGCCACTTAATTCGCCATTTTTGCCGTAAAGGCGAAGAAGTGGCAATGGTAAACGGCAATTGAAAGTGGTTCAAATTATACATAAATTCTTTGATCATCATATCAATCCGAAAACGGAAACATTGATTCTTGGTATGTTCAATCCAGCAACCCCCAACAATGAAGCCACGTTTTTTTACGGGAGGCAGCGCAATCATTTATGGCGGCTCTTGCCCACTGCCTTTGATCACGACAACCTCAAAGGTGCTTCTACAAATCAAAAGTTGACCTTCATGGACAAGTACCGGATTGACTTCGCCGACCTCATTGCAGAAATTGAGGTAGATGAGAGACAGGAAGCCAATTACTATGTTGTGACAAGCCAAAGAATTACAATTCAACGCCCGGGTTTCTAACCCCGACAGTCATTTTGCTAGCGATACCAGTGCCGATGGTGTCCACTCACAAATCAGAGGAGAGGTCTGAATGCCCTGATGCTTTATTTTTTTCTCCTTTCGTTTCAATATCCTGATCCATCATTACCCGCGTGGAGGGCAGGCACTGGGGATAATTCTGCTGAATGAACGCAATTAGCTTTTCGCGTACCTCCACCCGCAGGTCCCAGGCAGTGCCCGAATCCTCGGCGCTCATCAGCGCACGTATTTCCATGGTACGCTCCTTGGCATCGGTGACTTGCACCACATTCACCTCACCATCCCAATGGGGCGATTCGTGCAGTATGCGGGTGAGTTCTTTGCGAAGCTCCTCGACGGGCAGGGTATAGTCGGTGTAAAGGAATACCGTACCCAAGATATCGGCTGATACGCGGGTCCAGTTTTGAAAGGAATTTTCGATAAAAAAAGTGGTGGGTACAATGAGCCTCCGCTTGTCCCAAATGCGCACCACCACATAGGTGAGCGTCATCTCCTCGATGCGGCCCCATTCACCATCCACAATCACCACATCGTCTATACGGATGGGCTGTGTGATGGCGAGCTGAAGGCCGGCAAGGATGGTGGCAATAAGCTTTTGCGCTGCAAAACCGAGTATAATCCCAGCAATGCCCGCCGAGGCGAGCAGGCTTACGCCAAAATGCCGGATGCTTTCAAAGGTCATCAGCCCGATACCGATGGAAATCACAATGATGAGAAACTTGAGGATATTGCCGAAGAGCCTGAATTGCGTGTGTACCTTCCTCGCCTTGAGGTTGTCTTCGGCCTGTACATCATACCTTTCCAGGAAACTGGCCCTGATGATGGTAACCGACTTGATGAGCGCCCATGCAAATATGACAACGCTCGCAAGCGAAGTAATGTGGTTGACTTTGTCGCGAACATCATCCTTCATATCCAGCAGCGGCTTTACCGCCACGAAGCAAATGAGCAGGATGAGAAAGAGCGCTGGTGCTTTTCCGTGCGTAAGCGCAGCCCGCCACAATTCTTTGTTTCGCTTTCGTGCAATGCCACGAATAATTCTGAAAACAACAGCGTGAATAAGCACACCAATGAGCAGGGCCGCGAGCATCATGATCAAATCAACCAGTGGATTTGATGCACTGAAATAGGGGTTAAGCGCTTCTCGCAATTGCTTCATCACACCTGGCTGGTTTCTTCTTCAGGTTTGCGTTTTTGCTTTCTGTCGCCGTTGTTGGTGGCAATAATCATCTTGTGAAGTAAATCGCGCACTTGGTGGTAATCAGAAAGCCGGTATGGTGCAATAGTACGCAAATTCCCAACTTTTATGCCCCATGAACCTTGGGGAATTGTCCTGAACACGTCTTCATCTGTTTGATCATCACCGAGTGCCATCACAAAATCCGGATTATCGTTGAGCCATTGCTGTGCAGCCATGCCTTTGTTCGTGGTGTTGTTTTTTATCTCAATTACCTTGTTGCCATCCAGAATTTCCAATCCATTACGGGTGCAGTAATTCACCAGGGCCTTCATGATTTGGTGAGCCCGAATGTCGGCAATCCATGAATCGCAATTGCGGTAATGCCAGGCAAGGCCGCTGTCTTTCTCCTCCACAAATGAACCGCGTGTTTTGCCCGTAAACTCCTCGAGAATAGCCATCACTTCGGGCTTCCAGTTGAGCTCGGGTTTTTCAGCTTCCTGCCATCCGCTCGCAGTGCGTGTCCACATGCCATGCTCAGCGACGAGATCCATTTCTACATCCTTGAACCATTCACCGAGGGTATCATGCCGACGACCGCTGATAAGCACCACTTTGGTATGCTCCATTACAGAGAGGTCTTTCAACAATTCCAGGAGCAACTCATCTGGAAATGCCTCATTGGGATCGTTCGAAAATGGTACGAGCGTTCCGTCATAGTCCAACAGTATTAAGCGCTTTTTTGCGGAAGCATATTGCGACACCAGCCTGTCACGTAGCTCGCCTGCCACGAGTCGCTCTGATTGAAGCAGGTGCTCTTCGTGGCGCTTGTTCATCTGGTCGATGAAGTCATTGGCCCAGAACTGCACGCTGTATTTCTTGACTTGTCGCTGCATCTTGAGCAGGCGCAGCAGCTGCTCATCGGGCTTCATCTCGAGGGCAGTCTTGATGGCTTCGCTGATTTCATTTACATTGTTGGGGTTGATGCACACAGAATCCTTAAGCTCTTTGGATGCTCCGGCCATTTCGCTCAATATGAGCACACCATCCTTTTTGCGGCTGGCGATGTATTCTTTTGAAACCAAATTCATTCCATCGCGGAGAGAAGTCACAAGGCATACATCCGAGATTTTGTAGAGCGCCGCAAGCTCTTCAAAAGGCAAGGAGCGGTAGTAATAGTGCAGCGGCGACCAATGCATGGTGGCGTGTCGGCCGTTGATCTTGCCTATCAGTTCATCGATCTCTTCCTTGAGCAGGGCGTAGTGCTCCACATTGTCTCTGGAGGGAACCACGAGCATCAGAAATACCACTTTGCCAGCCATCCCGGGATTCTTTTCCAGAAAATGGTTGCAGGCGTGCAGCCTTTGCAATATGCCCTTGCTGTAGTCGAGTCTATCCACTGAAAGCACAATTCGTGTGTCTTTAAAGCTGTCCTGGAGGCGCTTCATTTGCTCCTGCACAGCGGGGTCGTCACAGGCGCCGTGAAACTTTTCGTAACAAATCCCCATGGGATACGCGTCCACTTTGACCGTTCTACCCGGCAGGTAAAGCTCGCCCAATTGGTTTTCGTAATCCGTAATGCGCCTTACGGAGCTGATAAAGTGGCGCATGTATTCGTGCGTGTGAAATCCTATCTGGTCTGCGCCGAGCAGGCCTTCCAGTATCTCCTTGCGCCATGGCAAGGTGCGAAACAATTAGTAAGATGGAAATGGAATGTGAAGGAAGTAGCCGATCTCGCTGTCGGGCAAATCTGCGCGGAGCATGGCTGGAAGCAGCATAAGGTGGTAATCTTGCACCCAGATGATGTCGTTCGGTTGGGCAATCTTGAGCACTGCCTCGTGAAATTTCCTGTTCACTTCCACATAGCGCTCCCAGGTTTGCTGATTATATTCCACATACCTGGTGAAGTAGTGGAATAAGGGCCACAGCGTATTGTTGCTAAAGCCTTCATAGAAGAGTTCAATGTCTTCGGCGCTGAGAAAAAGCGGGTGAATGTGCACTGCCTCTAGCTTCTGTGCGATTTCAGACTGAAGTGCAGGGTCGGTCGTGTCGGTACCGGGCCAGCCCACCCAGTGCTTTTCAATATCGGTATCGAGCGAGTCGAAGCCCGTGGCCAGACCACCGGAGCTTTTGCTAAAGTCTACATTTCCGTCATTTATCGTCACCGAAACGGGCAGGCGGTTGGCGACGATTAAGAGGCGTTTTTTTTGAGGGGAACTTTGCTTCATAACACAGTTTATAGGTGTTTAACCATGTCAGGCAAGTAATGTGCCCATAACGGGATAGCATAAAAGATATGGGGCAGACATTTTACGATGAAAAGGAATTGCCTATTCACTGAAAAAAAATGGCCGGAGGCCACCTAAAGTAGTCACCAAACCTTTAACATGGCGACAGCCGCGCTCTCGCTCACCTCTGGCCTGACCGCCGTGCCCGTAAGCGAAGCGGGGGTAAGCGCAGCGGGGTCGTGTGAGGTTTCATTCGGCCTCTGGCCGTTTTTCATTGCGTTCCGCGAGTATTTCGGAATATGGCCGTAGGCCACATTAAGTAGTCACCACGCCTTTAGCGTGGCGACATCGGCGCCAGAGGCGAGCGACATCGGCGCTCTCGCTCGCCTCCGGTCGTGTCCGTGAACGAAGTGGGGACGTGTGAGGCTTCATTCGGCCTCTGGCCGTTTTGTGTTGATTGCACTTTGTGAATTAGAGAATATGGCCGGAGGCCACCTAAAGTAGTCGCAAGCCAGAGGCGAGCGACGGCCGCGATTCGACTCCGACAAAGCGCTCCCTACTCCCTCCTCCACAACTTATCGCCCACCACGCGCTCAATGACCTCTGCCCGGTATTGCTTGCTTAC
>DAIRDH010000075.1:0-1900 GCA_036796255.1 Cryomorphaceae bacterium | reverse complement strand
TCTTCCATGCCTTCGCGGGCCAGGGGTTCGTCGTCAACCACGATGCATTTGATGGTGCGCGTCATTGTGAAATGTCAATTTTCAGTATGGCGGTAAAAGTATTGCCAACGGTGCTTGTAGAGAATTCGTGCCGTCCCGGATAGATGAGTTCCAATCTCTTTCGGAGATTTTCGAGGCCAAGACCTCCCTTGCTTGTTTTTGGCATGGGCCGGTATTCATTTTTGCAAAGCAGTGTGATATGTTGATCGTCGGACTTCAGAGAAATGCTCATTTTGTAAACATCCAGTCCCGAGGCCAATCCATATTTGAAGGCATTCTCAATCACGGGTGTAAAAAGGAGAGGGGCAACCGTGACCTCGGTCTTGGGCTTTTGAAAATTGACGGTCAAATCCACGGCATCGCCTTGCCGCATTGTTTCGAGCTCGATGTAATTCTTCAGGTACTCCATTTCAGCCTCCAGGCTCACCTGCTTTTCGCGACTGTCGTAGAGCTGATAACTCAGCAATTCTGAAAAGTGCAATATACTCTCCCGCCCCTGTTCCGGGTTTTTGGCCGACTGTACGTAAATGCTGTTGAGGGTATTGAACAAAAAGTGTGGGTTGATTTGGCTCTTGAGCACTTCGAGCTGGGTTTTCAGGTTTTCTTCGCGCAGGGCTGATTCATTGAGCAGGGATTTTTTCCACAACCCGAAGAGACAAATTCCTTCATGGATCACCGTGATAATGATGGTGATGACAACCGCCATGGTGATGTTGTTGAAAAGATCCTCGCGCGAAAAACAATCGAGCAAAAGGTGCGGACACCATGCGGTGAAATAGAGGTACATGATGAAGGCTGCTGACAAGGTAACTGAGACCAGAAGCACAAGCAGCCTGATGGGATACTTTGTGGATTCATAAGGCAATTTTTGCCCCACATAAGTACTTAATGATGATGCGGAGAGCGTAAGTAAAAACGTGATTCCCGCATTGTAGAGCACCCACTGCCACCAGGTATTGTACAGGACGAAGCGCTCGTAATTCTGAAAAAGAAACACCTGAATAAGGCCAAACGAGATAGGAATCAGCGTGATAAACAATGATGCGCGCAATATCCCTATCCACATGGCTTTGTCCATGATGGCAGTAAAGGTTTTAGAGGGATGCTTGGCAGCCATGGTTCGAATTTACTAAAGTAAGCAGGATTGCTCTTCAGCCCCTTGTATTGGGCAATTTTAATGGACGGTCGAAAGTTCGCCGGTGGCACCCTCGATCTCCCGGAGCAGTTTTTGGTTTCCACCAACAAAGCCTTTGAAACCATTCAGGTCGGCGAGGGAAAAATAGGCGCGGCGCTGTTCGCCCTCCGCTTCATACTCCACGACCAGCCACTTCATGGGAAGCCAAAACAGCAAAATGCAGATGGGAGCCAGCATGACGAATAGCTTGCTGAGCACCCAACCCGTGCCGAGGAGCATTTCAGCCCCGGAGCCGAGCACCAGGTCGAGAAACACGAAGATCATTAAGCCAATGAGATAAGCCGCCCAGTTGAGCGATTGCCTGCCGAGGTAAAGCCTGGAGATGTATTCGATGTTGAGCTCAGTTTTCCTTCCGGAAAATTGCAGACCGGAGCTTTTCAGGTTCAAGGTACCGGTGTCGGAGCATACAAGCAGTTTTTTGGGTGAGTCGGCGCGCGCTTCATCGGCGTACCATATGTTGGAATGTAGTGTTTTCATGGTGTTGGATTTTTTGTGGTTTTGTTGTGGTTTTCTTCTAGTTCTCATCGGTCCGATGGATTTTGTGGATGGCGCTTTAGACATTGACCTGTTTTTGGTCAGACGCCAAATTTCTTTCTACAGTGCAAGATCCCTCGCTACGCTTCGGGATGACAGTGTACCATATTATTTTGAAGGGTGGTAGGGGGG